>JBMYYF010000006.1:0-180585 GCA_049609145.1 Alphaproteobacteria bacterium | reverse complement strand
GCAGGCTCATTCACTGCCGCCTGCTTCAAGCCAGCAGGCTCATTCACTGCCGCCTGCTTCAAGCCAGCAGGCTCATTCACTGCCGCCTGCTTCAAGCCAGCAGGCTTGTGCAATCTGCCCCAAAATCTGCGCCTGTTCAAATCTGTCGGCTTCTTCTCGCAGATTTCCATCGGCATCAGGAAAAGCACGCCCATAATTGATATCAGGCGGCAAAAGCTCCGGCGCATAGATCAGAATATCCCCCGGCGTAGCATTGGAGAGAAAACCCTGCATGGCACGCACCAAAAATGCACGATGATGCTGCACAAAATCCCGATCATCATCGGCCCCATTTACCGCGACTTGAATAGCACCCGTGGTACCAATGCGACCATGCATGTAGCGGATACGATCAAACACGGGCTGCAAGAAATCCAGCCGCTTATCAAAACCCCCATAGGTCATTTCAAGCCCGGTATACCAGTGGGAGAAATCGCCATTGAACCGCACATCGGGAAAACGCGCTGCGAGATCAACGGTGCGGCGAATATCCTGCGTGATGGTGGCGCGGTGGGTTTCTATAAAGATGGGATAATCATGCTTTTCGCACGCCGCCAAAATGGCGCTTACCAGCACATCCACTTCATCATCACTTTCAATGCCCAAGCCCACATGCACAGTGCTGGCCTGAAAGCCCTGTTGCTTGTGGCCCACCGCCATGATTTCCGCATCTTCAGGCTTATCAATTCGCCCCATACCACATATGGGTACGCCCATTGAGACTGCCGGTTCTGCAAACATGCTTTGCATCCCCACAAAACCCGCAGCGCAGGTTTTCTCAATCGCATCTTTTTGATCGGTAAACAGGGTTTGCGGCCCCCCCGACCAATCAGGCAGGTTCATCAATGTGCCCATATTCATATCAAGCCGCAGACGCGGCGCGGCATTGCTGCCATCGTTAAAAGATAGATGTGTCACCGTGCTTCCCCCAATACCCAAAATTGATCGCGCCACTTTATAAGAGGCCGCAAAGAATTGCAGGCGAAATATATTCGGATAAGACTAGAGCTCTTTGTAGTAATAGGTCGTGCCCGTATAGCTGCCATCGGGGTTGAGCGCGAAATTGGGAATGGTGCCCACCCTGACATAGCCCATTTTTTCGTAGAGCTTTTCTGCCGCGACATTCGCGGTGTCCAATGTAAGCAATTTCTTACCCGCGGCCCGGGCAGCAACTTCTGCTGCCTGCATCAAATTTTCCGCAATGCCTTGGCGGCGTTCTGCCTGAAGCACCAGCATTTTTTGAATATCCGCCCGGTGGGGCTGGTTATCAACGGGAATTGGCGCTACTTGAACCGTACCAACAATTTGTTGTGTTGTTGCTTTGCGCGACACCAGCAGTAATCGATCATGTTCTGTGATGCTACGCGCCACGTCACGCCAGAAATCATAGGCCTGCGCGCGCGTAACATCTGCCATGAAATAAACAGAAGCGCCGCCAGCAACAGCGTCGAGAAGGAGATCGCTTAGTCCATCAAGATTGGCCTGAACATCGGCTGCGGATAATTGCTCTACAAATTGCCCGTCGATCATACGTTAAGTGTTTCACGGCCTTAGATAAGGCGCAAGCCGTTCCGCAATCAAACGATAGCCTTCGCCGTTCAGACGCCCCAGCGGGGTGGCGAATATGGGCTGCAATCCGCCATCCCTTGCGCCCAACGAACTTGTAAGATTGATAAAGGAGATATTGCGCGCTGCCGCAACGGCTTTAAGTGCGCTGTTACGCTTGGCGATTATTTGCTGGGCCATCCCTTGTTGCGGCACAAGCCCCACCACAACAACGCGCGTTGATGGTGATTTGGCTGCTGCCAAATCCAGCATGGCAGCAAGGGCGTGGACGCTGCGGCGTTCTTCAATTTTTTGGGCCAGATCGTTAGCACCGCAGCTTATGATCAAGACCCGCCCGAATTCGTTTTCCGATGAGGTGCTGTGCTGCGTCCAAGCATTCAGGCGTTCACGCAACTGAATGCAGTTTTCCCCAACAATGGCCCGATTACGCAAAAAGACTGTGTAGTGGCGAAACACATCACCCCAAGGCCCGCGGGCCAACATATCATCACCTGCCAACACTATATCGCCCTGCGAAATGGGGGTCAGCTCATGCAAAGAGATACGCTGTTCTCTTTCTGCTACATCCTCCAATTGAGTGACCGCCATAGGGCCAACAGCCCACACACCGAACACACTGGCGGCGAGAACAAGGTTTAAGACCACAGATACAATAAGGGCGATACGCATGGGGCGCAGCTTATGGCAGATTAAAGCGGTTTTGGCTATGGGGCTAAATGAAGATTAAGCCCCTATTTGGACCAATCAGGTCAAAGGGGCCTGCGGCGGCTGGCCGATGCCGAGTGAGGACATCAGCGCATAGAGAATAAGCCCCCAAAAGGCGACAATGATAACCGCCCCGATCACATTTTTTGGCAATTGGCGGTGCGCCATACCTTCGGCCTCGGCGCGCAATTCTGCCATCAAATCATCGGGAATGAGCTTGAGCACAACCCAAATGCCGATGGGCAGTAATATCAAATCATCCAGATAGCCCAGTACCGGAATGAAATCTGGGATCAGATCTATGGGCGAAAGCGCATAGGCAACCACGAAAAAGGCAACCGCCTTGGCATACCAAGGTACGCGCTTGTCGCTCATGGCCAAGGACAGCGCCAGCACATCGCGCGCCAGATGTTCGGCCCAGTCTTTCAATCGTTGCAGCATGTTTCCCCACAGATACCCGGTTGAGTCGTCCCGATGCTATGCTATTTGGCCTGAAAGCCAAAGCCGGATTAGGCCCATGGCCGCCAAGAATAGCCGGGAATAGGAAAGCAATTACCGGATGGACGGGCGGCAACATCATCCGGCCCTTGACCCAGCAGGCCATTGCCCGCTAGGGATGGCCTAGATTGTTCAACGAGGTTCTATCCCATGGCGCTTTTTTCTGCCCACATTACCAAATCACTGGCCCGCAAAGCCTCGGCGCTGACGATTGCAACCTCGCTTATGTTGGCGACAAGCGGTTGCGCGATCTTTGATGATGGCGCCCCTGCCCCGCAGCGCGACAGTGAAGCCGGCGGAGCAGAGGTTATGAGCCAATCAAGCGGCAATAACCAAGCCTTGTGGATTGCCCTTTTGGCCTTTTTGGCGGCAGGCATTGCCGCCGGTGCCGCGGCAAGCTCCAGCGAGTAGCGGCTAGTTCTCCAAGCAAATCTTGCCGAAATGGCTGCCGCTTGGCCCTGTTTGGCCGCCAGACAGCCGGGCTAATTCTCCAGACAAATTTTGCCAAAATGGCTGCCGTTTTCCATGGCGGTCAGGGCTTCTTTCACCTCTGAAAACGGATAGATCTTGTCGACCACCGGGGTGATATTGTTCTCTTCGATACAGGCGGTCATGCGTTCAAACATGGCGCGACTGCCAACGCTGATGCCACTCAATGTGAGGTTCTTGCCGAACACCACCGGCACGACAATATTCTGCGCATAGCCTGACAACACACCGATGATGACAATGGTCCCGGCAAAAGCAGCGGCACCGATGGATTGGCCCAGCGTTTCACCGCCGCCGACTTCAACAATCAGATCTGCGCCGCGCCCGCCAGTAAGCTCCATCACCTTCGCTGACCAGTTTTCATCGGTCTTATAGTTGATGAGATAGTCGGCGCCCATTTCCTTGGCGCGGGCAAGCTTTTCATCGCTGGAAGATGTAACGATGACTTCCGCCCCCAATGCCTTGGCAAATTGCAGCCCGAAGATGGAGACGCCGCCGGTGCCTTGCACCAGCACAATATCACCCGGCCCCACTTTGCCGATTTCCGCCACAGCGCGCCATGCGGTCAGCCCCGCGCAAGGCAGGGTTGCAGCCTCCACATCGGACAGATGGCTGGGGATGGGCGTAACGCCTTCTTCGCTCAACACCATATATTCGCGCAAGACGCCCGGATGCGTACCGCCCAGCGCGACGGAGACTTCTTCGATCTTCGGCTCGCCATCAAGCCAAGTGGGAAAGAAAAGCGGACACACCTTGTCGCCCACTTTTACGCGGGTAACACCCTCGCCCACGGCCTCGACCTCTGCCATGCCATCAGAAAACGGGATCAGCGGCAGCTCTGTCACGCCGCCCATGCCCTTGACTGTCATCAAATCGCGGTAGTTGAGCGCGGCGGCCTTGATGTGCAACAGCACCTCGCCCGGCCCTGCCTGCGGCTTGTCCTGATCCACGATGGCTAAATTCTCAACCCCCCAAGCGCCTTGTACTTCAATAGCTTTCATGACTGATTCCCCCTTATGTCAGATGCGGCAATGAAGCAGGCCCGGAAAAACAGGTCAATCTGTCACTTGTGTTTTTGCGCGACAGGCCCTAACTGACATCTTGTCAGTATAAAAAACAGCTTAAACAGGGTTCCATGACAGATAATTTGGCTATTGTGCGTCGACGAATGTTGACGGAGGGGGAAGGCGTTCCTTCTGAAGACGAACAACTGCGCCGCTATGAGGCGATGAGCCCGCGTGGCCGCCGTATTGGTAATTTCTTCACGACGATCGGTTTTGGCCCGCCCTATATTCCCACGGCTGAACAGATGAAAGTGTTCTGGCTGGTGGGCTTGGCAATTTGCCTGAACCATTACGACCTTGGCATTTTCTCGCTCGCGACGCCGCGCTTTCAGGCCGAATTCGGTATTAGTGAAGCGCAGCTTGGCACCTTTACCGCGATTGCCCGGTTTGGTGTTTTGGCCGCCTTTGTACTGGCCGCGATGGCCGATCGGGTTGGTCGCCAAAAGCTGCTTATGGTGACGATTGTTGGCGCCGCCTTCTCCACCGGTGCGTCTGCCTTTGCGCCGAACGCGGAAAGCTTCATCGCACTTCAAACGGCCATGCGCACCTTCGCCTATGCCGAAGACATGCTGTGCTTTGTTGTGATCGCCGAGGTGATGGACCCGCGCCTGCGCGGCTGGGCCATGGGGGGCTTGGCAGCTCTGGGCGCAGCAGGTCATGGACTTGCTTCCATTGTTTACGTGTGGGTTGATGTGCTGCCTTATGATTGGCGCGCGCTCTACTTCATTGGCGTATTCCCTATGCTATTGGTTGCCATACTGCGTCGTTCCTTAACGGAACCGGCCCGCTTCGCAGACCAAAAAGCAGCACGCGAAGCACAAGGGCCAACCACGTGGCGTGATAAACTGCAACCGGTCATTTCATTGGCAACAGATTACCCCGGCAGGCTGGCGGCCATGTGCCTTACCATCATCCCGCTTTCCTTTGCCATGACCGCACCGATGAGCTTTGTGCCGAAATATCTGCAAGATTTTCATGACTATTCGCCTGGCAATGTCTCAGCGCTGTTTTTGATTGGCGGCGTGATCGGCGTGGCGGGCAACTTTGTGGCTGGCCGCTTGTCAGACCGTGTGGGGCGGCGAACGGTGCTTATCGTTGGTATGCTGGTTGGCCCAAGTTGCATCGGCGTTCTCTACATGGGGCCCGGCGGTATCATCATTCCCTTTATGTGGGCAACGGGTCTGTTCTTCTTCTTCGCCGCAGAAGTTATGCTGGCAGCCTACGGCGCAGAACTCTTCCCCACCTCTTATCGCTCTACGGCATCTGCGGTACGGGCCATTGCCTCGACCTGTACGGGCATTGGGGCGCTGTTTGCGCATTCATGGTTGATTGGCCAATTCGATACTTTCGAGGCTGCCACTGCCATTTCGCTGGTCGCTGTTCCCATCGCCATTGTTGTAGCCTGGATAGCTCTACCTGAAACAGCCTCCAGAACTTTGGAAGACATTTCGCCCGAACTGCACTAAAACTAACCCCATGGAATCGCATGGGACCACGTGGCGCGAACGCCCCCAATGGCTGCTATATCTTATGGCAGCCGGGGTGCCGTTGAGCTTTGCCACATGGCAGGCCCTGCTGAACAATTTTGCCATTGATCGCGCACAGTTTACCGGGGCGGAAATGGGTGTGCTGCAATCACTGCGCGAAGTGCCCGGCTTTTTGGCCTTCACTACCGTGTTCATGCTGCTGGTATTCAAGGAACAAACCTTTGGCTTGATTGCCTTGGCCTTGCTGGGCATAGGCACGGCCCTGACGGGCTTTTTTCCAAGTGCGCTGGGGCTTTATTGCACCACTGTTTTGATGTCTATCGGCTTTCACTACTATGAAACGGTGCAGCAATCGCTGGCCCTGCAATGGAGCGAAAAATCAGAGGCACCGATAGTGCTGGGGCGCTTGATCTCATTTGGAGCGTTTGCTGCCCTTGTAACGTATGGCTTTATCTACCTTGCTAATAGCGTTTGGCATTTGGACTATATACCGATCTATCTGATTGGTGGCGGGGCAACGGTGTTGATCGCCCTTATCGCCGCGATTGCCTTTCCGCATTTCAAACACGGCCCGCCGCAACGCAAACAATTGGTGCTGCGCAAACGCTATTGGCTTTATTACGCGCTGACTTTTTTGTCGGGCGCGCGGCGACAAATCTTCATCGTGTTCGCCGCTTTCATGATGGTGGAAAAATACGGCTTTGATGTTGCCGCAGTCAGCGCGCTGTTTTTGATCAATACGGCAATCAACATGGTGCTGGCCCCACGCATTGGTGGGCTGGTGGCACGCTTTGGGGAACGCCGCGCCTTAACTTTTGAGTATATCGGCCTGATCTTTATCTTCACTGCCTATGCCTTGGTGGATGATGCGATGATTGCGGCGGGCCTTTATGTGCTGGACCATGTGTTCTTTGCTCTGGCGATTGCGATCAAAACCTATTTCCAAAAAATTGCTGATCCGGCAGATATTGCCCCGACCGCAGGTGTGAGTTTCACCATCAGCCATATTGCGGCCATCGTTTTGCCTGCCATATTAGGTTTGGTCTGGCTGGTAAATCCGCCTGCCGTGTTTTTTATTGGCGCAGGCATTGCCTGTTGTTCTCTACTGCTTTCACGTCTAATACCGCTTACCCCGCAACCGGGCGCAGAGATTGGACGTAACGCAATAAGTGTTCCGGCGGAGTAAGGCGTATGGAAAAGATCAAACCGCTTCATATATTGCTGCTGGCCTTTATGGCGCTTGCCATGATGTGGCCGGGACAAACAAACCTGCCGCCGCTGGACAGAGACGAAGCCCGCTTTACCCAAGCCAGCAAACAGATGATGGAAAGCGGCGACTATATCGACATTCGTTATCAAGATGTTGCCCGCCACAAAAAGCCCGCAGGCATTTACTGGCTGCAAGTACTTAGTGCCAAGGCCCATGGTGGACCTGACGAGGCTCCCATCAACGCCTATCGCTTGCCCAGCTTGGTTGCTGCTGTTGCTGCTGTGCTGCTAACGGCGGTGATCGGCGCGCATTTATTTGGCGCGATGGTTGGGGTGGGCGCAGGCGTGGTGATGAGTGCGCTGTTCGGGTTGGGACTGGAGGCACATATCGCCAAGACCGATGCGGCCCTATTGTTCACAGTGCTGCTGACCCAATGGGGGATTGCGCGGCTTTACATAAATCCGTCAGAAAATGATCGGCTGAGTGCCTATCTATTTTGGGGCGGGTTGGGCCTTGGCGTTTTGATTAAAGGCCCCATCACCCCCATGGTGGCGGGCCTAACCTTGGTGGGCATTTTGATATGGGAACGTCGCCTCGCCCTGATTGATCCGCTTTTCAAATTAGCCCCAATACTGCTTTTCTTGCTGATTGCCCTGCCCTGGTATATCGCCATCACCATCGTTTCCGGCGGCAGCTTTTTTGCAGAGGCCGTGGGCCAAGACATGCTAGGCAAGGTGGCCAGCGGGCAGGAAAGCCATGGCGCACCGCCCGGCTATTATGCGGGCATATTCGCGCTGGCCTTCTTTCCCTTTGCGGGGCTGGCGCTGAGCGCCTTGCCCGCAGCCGCCAAGGCGCGCGCGACGCCTGCTATCCGGTTCCTGATTGTGTGGGCCCTGCCCGGTTGGTTGCTGTTTGAACTTATGCCCACCAAGCTGCCGCATTATGTGCTGCCGTTTTTCCCCGCGCTGGCCATTGCAACAAGCTGGCTGGTGATGGAGGTGGGCATAAAGCGCAATTGGTTCACCCGCGCCGCGGTGGCTTTTACCGGATTTATCGGGGGCGTGTTGGCGATTGGCCTAATAGGCGCACCGATCTACGCCATGCAGTTGCCGGGCGGCGATATGGTCGACTATCCATGGATTGGCGGGTTGCTCATCTTATCTGGATTGGGTCTTTTTCTGCACACAAATTGGCACCTATTTGCGCTGCCTCCCTTGCAACTTATCGCGCGGCTTTGGGCAGCTAGCCTTTTGATTTTGGGAGCAGGCTTTGGGCTGATGGCGCCTGCCATGTCGCCCTTATGGATCGCGCCACGTTTGGCAGATGCTGCCGCGCTGCATGCCCCCTGCCCCACATACCAAATTGCGGTTGCGGGTTTTCATGAACCCAGCTTCGTTTTCCTGACCGATACGCAAACACTGCTTACCGGCCCGGCAAATGTCGCCACCATTTTGGCAGACAATGAATGTGCGATTGCCATTGTTGACGCCTCGGAACGCGCCGCCTTTGAAGACGCTCTCACCGTACCTGCCAAGGAGGTTGCAACCGTTCATGGGCTGAATTACTCCCGCGGCGACGAACGCAGCTTAAGCCTGTTTGTGAGGGCAGGCGAATGACCGGGCGGCGCCTTGCCAACCCCTTTCGCGGTGCCCTTGGGGCCGCCCTTGCGGCGGCCTTGCTGAGCATTCCGCCACTGATGATATGGGCCGACAAGCCTTTAGCGCTATACATGAAAGCACAACAAGATGAAGGCTTCCGCGCCTTTTTTGACGTTGTGACCTTATTGGGGGAGAGCCAATATTCGCTGGTGCCTGCGGGCGTGCTGGGCTTGGTGCTTTGGGCTGTTATCAAATTCGGCAATCTGGATGAGTTGAAACGCGCCACCTGTTTGAAGGTGGCCCAAGCCGCGGGCTTTGTGTTCGCCTGCGTGGCTTTGGGCGGCATTGCCACGAATATTGTTAAGGCATTGGTTGGGCGTGCGCGCCCAAAGCTGCTGTTTCGTGAAGAAACCTATGGCTTCGACCCGTTGATACTTGACGCAAGCTGGCACTCCTTCCCCTCCGGCCATACCAACAGCGCCATTGCGGCCGCTTTGGCACTGGCCATGCTGTTCCCGAAAGTGCGGTGGCCATTGCTCATGCTTGGTGGGTTAATCGCATTCAGCCGCGTGGCCGTAACGGCGCACTACATGGCCGATATTGTTGGCGGCACTGTGCTGGCCGTTCTGACCTGCTGGTTTGTGGGCAAATATTTCGCCCACAAAAATTGGTTGTTTACCGAAAGCCCCGCCGGTCTTACGGTAAGACCTTAAGCCCCCAATCCGGCCCGGCGACCAAGGCATCTGCCGGCAGGAAGGAAATTTCGGCCCGCAAGGCGCGTTCCGGGTTACGCGGAATACCAAAGACAACACGGCCGCGCGGCACACTCCATGTATAGGTGCGGCGCACCGAGCCTGTCGCAACGCCGTCACGCACGGTGTTTACAGGCCCTGTCAGCTTGCCATCTTCCTGAATGGTCGTGGGCTGACCCAACTTGCCAAACAGATAGGCGCGCACCTCTGAAAACACCTGATCAGGGTTTTTGGAAGAACTGCGCCCTTCCAGATCAAACAGGATGGCGACACGGCTTAGGCGACCATAGTCTCCCTGCAATGCCAAACGCTGGCGTGTTTGAAGCTGCGGCAGGTAAGGTGCCTCATAGACATAAAGCCGCCCGTTCTGAGTGGGCGTTGGCACCGAGCGCTCAAGCAGCAGTTCCAGCACGGCATCCATCGGCACACCAAGCCGGAATGAGGTTGGGAACGGCAAGGACGTTTCGGCCAAGGCATCCAGACCCTCGATCACGACACCATCAAGATTGGCAAATTGCAGCGCAGGCTGAGCGGGCTTGCCGATTTGCAGCGTGTAGGTTGCCCCCACCTGATAGGCCCGGGTTGATTCCATGCCCTTAGGTTCGCGGTGATACCAATTGGCATCAAACGAAAGCTGGCTGTTTTCCGACAGGGTACGGCTGTAGGTCAATGACCCTGTGGTCGTGCGTGTATCTGGTTGAAAACCGCCCGTGCCCGGCTCGTTCATCGTAACCTGATAGGACGCCGAAATGCTTTCCCCTTCCCGGCTCAACGATGCGCTGAACTGCGGGGTAAGCACGGTCAACTGATTGTCGACCCCGGTGGATAGTTGCCAAGTGACACCCGGCGAAACATAGCCGTTCCAGCCGCCGCCCATAAAATCACCCAAGGTGAACTGCCGTTGATAGCTGGCATTGACCGTGCGCCAAATATAAGTGGCGTTGAATAATTCATCCTTTGAGACGGAAATATCACCCGACACGGAAACCGACGCCACTTCCGACAATGTGATCTGGCCAGATACCGAGCCGCCATATTCCATAGATTTGGTGAAGCCCAAACTGTCACTGGAATCACCGACAAATCCGTCGAGAGATGCCGATACATCGCCTTCTTCGTGCCAACTTAGCTGGTCTGACAAGCTGGCACGCATAGAGCGCCGTTTTTGGATGTTACCGGAACTAAGCGCGCTTTCTTCCTGTTCACCACTGACATTCATATAGGCAGTTTCCGACAGCCCATAGGAAAACGTACCTGTATAGCTGCGTGTATCCGGCGATAGCGATGCAGACAATGGCGAGAATTTTTCGCCATAATGATCATACTCAAACTTGTATTCCAGCGCGGTTTCGCTGGCTTGACCGCTCAACGCAACATAATGACCGCTATCATGGATGCGCTGATCGGATTGGGTGTCGCCATCCAAATAGGCAAGTTCGCCCTCCACGGTCATGGAATGGGTGCCCCACATAAAGGGTAGTTCGCCGGCCACACTCATTACCTGTTGATCAATGCCGGGTGAGAAGAACATGGGGTTGCCATCCACATGGCCATGCACCCAGTTAAACGCAAGCGAGCCGCCGCTTTCGCCTTCGTTCTCCAACAACCATGAGGCCCCGGAAAAGCCTGTATCCCACATATCCAGCGTGCGGTAATCGGCAGCCTGAATGCCGGAGAAAAACTGCACCGAGTGCTTTACGTCCCCGGTCACAACGGGTTGAAAATCAACAAGTGCCCCACGCAAGGATGTTTGCACCGTGCGCTCGCTTTGATAGGCATAAACATCGCCGCCGGTGGCCTTGACGGAAAGCTTTTCACCGCCCTTTTCCCAAATGACATTGCCGCGTTCCAAGGTGAAATTGCGGTGTTGGGAGCGATAGTCCGACTTGTTGTAAACGCCACCCAAATTGACCTGCAAAGTTTCGTAGGACGAAATTCTGCGTTGCGCGGCGACGGCCATTTCATCATAGAAGTGCCCGCCCGTATTATAATAAGGGCTTTGGCTGATATCGCCGCTGCTGTGATAACTTTCCCACCTTGCGGTGTTATCAAACTGGATAGACCAATCGTCCAACGGATTCTCGGTTTGGGTTTGCGCCCAAACTTGCATGGGCAACCCGATCAGACTTGCCCCAATTAATAATTGCCCCAGCCGCGACATACTCTAACTCCTCGGCTCTTTCACTTGCAGCAGAAACTCGTTCGAGCCGATCTGGCGCACCAAGCCTTGGCTTGCGTGTTCGAAAACAAGTTGTGAATCCACCGTGGCTTCCACAATACTGACTTGATCAATGGTGCCATCTTCATTCTTCTGCAAATATTGACGGACCAAAACATGGTTGCGAATAGCAACCACGTTTAGCCGCGCATTACGCGGCACTGTTGCGCGCAAGGTAAGCAGCAATTGCTGCCGATCCTCATAATTTTCGGATAGCAGGTCGCCGAATGTACGATCATTCCACGCCCTAAATATTTGGCGTACTGCCGCCTCTATCAACAAGCGCTTGACGGGCCGCGGCTCTACCACCTCTACCGCGTTGGCGGGCAAAGGTGCGGCATTGCCAATGGGTTGAAAATCCCTGAACTGTCGGGCATTCGCCATGCTGGCCGTAAGCCCCAAGGCAACGACGACAAAAACTTTGAACAGATTATTCATCATCGCCTCCTAATTGCAGTTCGGGTGTTGCGGGTTGTTGACGCAGAAACAGGTTCCATCAATGTCCCCTACCGCTGCACAAAAATCAGCACATTGTTGTGAGAATTGATCATTACACGCGTTTTGTTGATTTGCGCCGGGCACCTGGCAGGCCCCGAATAACTCCACCTCGCCTGGCGGGCACTGACACGTATCGCCAATACGCACCTGATCTGCCCGGCATGCGGCAACGCATTCACCTTCGAAATCCTCGAACCCCGCGGCGCAGGTGCAGAATTCGCCATTGAATTCTTCATTCGGACCACAAGCGGGTGCAAGAACTTCGCAGATACCGTCATCATTGCGGACTTGCCCACCAACACATTCGGCGACACACCCACCATTGAAGTCTTCAAACCCAGCCGCACAGGTGCAGAATTCGCCATTAAATTCTTCATTCGGACCACATGCGGGTGCAAGACCTTCGCAGATACCGTCATCATTGCGGATTTGCCCGCCAGCACATTCGGCGACACACTCACCATTGAAGTCTTCAAACCCTGCGGCACACACACATTCATTGCCCTGTGGCTCTTCATTCGCCCCACATACAAGGTCAGGTACATCTGCCTCGCAGACCCCCGTATTCTCATTTCGGCGTTGGCCAACGCCGCATTCGGGCACACAAAGTCCGTCGAATTCTTCAAACCCGCCATCAGCGTCACAAACACAGCTATTACCCTGCTGCACTTGACCGAAGCCGCAAACGGGTTCCGCCTCTTCCGGCACACAAACGCCATCCTCATTGCGTTCAAATCCGGCGGAGCATTCTTCGACGCAAGCCCCGTTGAATTCTTCTTCACCGAGCGGGCAAATACACCCATCCGTACTGTCAACCTGATCGGCACGACACTGGTTGCCATCAGGTGCATCCGGTGCGCGGCGGCGTTCCCGAATTTTGTTCACAAAATCACGTAAATCGCCGGGATCAAATGGGTTGATCACCTGTTGCGTGCTGCTATTGGTACGTTGGATGGCTGGCGGTGGCGAGGAGGAACCATCGGCGCGCAACAGCTTCACCTCTGTCTTTCGCTCACTGACCGGTGTTCGTTCTGCATTTTCAGACTCTGCAAAAGCCGCAAAGGGCATTGCCAAAAAGATGGCAGCAGCCATCATGAACGCACTGATTTTAGCCGATTTTTTCCGCATTTCTCTATCCCGAAGGCCACCCAACGCCGCACTATATGAAAGATTTCAAACACTTACAAGCATGGCGGGGCGCAAAGCGGGCGTGCATTTTGCAGAAATCCGCCGATTTTGGCCCCAAAGCAGCCGCCAAGACGCCTCCTATTCCACCCATTTGTGATAGATGAACATTTTTTCCGCCGCATTTCTGTCCTAATGCTTACCTAGAGGTTAAGATGTATCAGGCGCGTATCTGCCCCCAATTTAGGCCCTTCAAGGCCGAATAACAGGAAGGACAGGACATGAAAGTCTCACTCACCAAAACTGCTACCGCCCAAGCAATAGGCTTGGCGCTTGCGCTTTCACTCACCGCCCCGGCGGCCTTTGCCCAAAAGGAAGCCAAACCCGATCCCACCAAAGCGGCGACATGGGGCCAAGGCAGTGTGTCGGAAAAAGACCCCAAGAAAGCATCAGGCAAAAAAGCCCCCACCAAAGCCATGATGGAAGAAGAAGAAATCATGGCAAAGCCTGATCCGACCAAAGCCAAAAAAGACCCCACCAAAGCGGCGACATGGGGCCAAGGCAGTGTGTCGGAAAAAGACCCCAAGAAAGCATCAGGCAAAAAAGCCCCCACCAAGGGCAAAAAGACCCAATCAACCGAGGGACGTGAATCACCTCTGGGTTGGACCAAGCCAAAGCCGGGTGGCAAGGCTGGCACCAAAGCCAGTGACGGTGGCGAAGACCCGACAACCGGCCCAACCGAAGGCGGCAAGAAAGCCGCCCAATAGCGGCACCATAAAGCGTGGAACGGAAGGTGGCTTGGCAACGGGCCGCCTTTTCGATTCCAGGCAGATTACTTTCTTCGATAGCCGTTAAATAAGCCCGAGAAATAAGCACGAGCAACGCGTTTGGCCTCAATCATTGTATCAAACTCCTGCGTGCCGCCTTGGGTATAGCCGGTCTGAAACACCGAAATGATCATATCAATCGCCAGACGAAAGGGATTTAGGCCGCTATCATAGTGCGCAATGCTTTTCAGCAAATGCGGTGGCAGTCATGCCTAGGCTTCGACCGCTTGTCCCCAATAATGGAAGGAGGCAAATTTGGGACCGGGAATATAGCTCGCCTGCATCTCTGTCATCTTGAAGCCTGCCTGTTCAACCAAGCCGGGAATATCGCGGTTAAGATTGCAGCCGCCGCCAATCACGCCCCAAATGGGGTTTAGGCGATCTTGCCATTTACGCACGGCCGCATCAGGGGCTTTGCCATGTTCACTGAACAACATTTGCCCGCCGGGTTTCAATACGCGGCGCATTTGCCCAAGCGCTGTCATTACATCGGGGATAGTGCACATTGTATAGGTGATCACCACGGTATCGACGCTGTTGTCATCCAGCGGAATTTCCTCGCCCTTCAGGCCCAGAAACTCCACCGCCATGCCCAGTTCCTCTGCCTTGGCCTGCGCCTTTTTACGAATGCCTTCAGACGGTTCCAGCCCCCAAAGGTGATCAATCTTGCTGCGATCATAGAATTCCAGATTGAGGCCCGAGCCGATACCGACCTCCAGCACACGGCCTTGCGCCGATGGCACAACCTTTTGCCGCTGCTGCATTACCGGCTTTTGACCGCAGGCGACATTGATGACCGATGGCAGAATTTTTTCTTCGTAAAAGCTCATTTGAGTGCTCCCTGTTTTTCGAGAACCAATATCTCATCGCCAATCGGATACACGCAAGCGGAAAAGGGGATTGGGATCGAGCGCACCAACCACCCGCCCGCGGCCCTTATGCGTAATGGCGGCACCATATATCTTGCCCTCTCCCCGCAAGGCGGCTGCATGACGCGCACCCAAACTCAGCGCATTCCAGCTTTCTTCCGCCTCATAAGTTTGCGTATCAGGTACGGCGGCGCAAATTTCGGCAGCACAGTTTTCTGCCGCCTGTGCGGTGCGCGCAGTCACCACAATATGATCAGCGGCACCGGCATGGGCCAACGGGCTGCGACGCCCCCCCAACACCAAACCGCGCGGCACGCAGGGATGCGGCACCGCCAGTACGCCATCAATCAAGACATCTCCCGCCCCGATATCCTTTGCGTGAAATCCCTGCATCCGTTCAAGGTGAAAGGCACTGGCGCCCTCTACACTTACAAATGCACGCTTGGGGGCATCGGAGAGATTTGTCAAAAAGGCAGGCAGCAACGCATCAGCCAGTGGCGCCGGATCGGCAGGCGGCAAGGAACGCACAACGGTTTTAGCCGCAGACGCGACGTCTGTGCCCTGCGCAAAGAAGATAAAGTGTCGACCATTTTCATTTAGCGTAATAATGGACATGAAGCGCCGATAATCCCTGGCAACAATCAACAAGATACTGCCTGCCTGATTACGGGCATATGCAACAGGCCGCAACCCCCCATGCCCTGCCATTCATGCAGCGCTGTGACTTCGTGTCCGGTAGCTCTGGCGCGCACCAAAACGCAGACTGACGCTACGTAACAGGAGCTGTAAGCCATGACTGACAAGCCCATTAAAGCGCCCCAGGATTGCGCCACCATGGCCGATATTCGCGATGGCATTGACGCTCTGGATCGTCAAATCGCTGCGATTTTGGCAACACGGCAGCAATATGTTGAACAGGCAGGCATCATTAAGCCCAACCGCGATGAGGTGCGCGACGAAGCCCGCGTGGAAGACGTTGTCTCAAAAGCGCAAGCTGCCATCAAAGCCGCGGGCGGATCACCCGATTTGGCAGAGGCCACATGGCGGCCCATGATCGAATGGTTCATTGCCCATGAATTCAACGTGTTTGACGGCAAATAGTCAAAACAGCCGGCACTGCTAACTGCTACTGCCAACTGCTAGAGGCTGATTTTCAGCCCCTCGCGGGCAACAAATGCCCCTGCCCATTCGGCCTTGGCGGCTTTTTCAATCTCCCGCATGATACTATCCACACAATCGGGATCATGGTGGAAGATGGCTAACTGCTTTACGCCCGCTCCCTGTGCGATGCGAACCCCTTCCTGCCAGGTAGAATGACCCCAGCCCACCTTTGGGGCAAAGCTGGCATCGTCATACATGCAATCGTAGATCAGCAAATCGGCCCCTTGCAGAAAATCCTGCAAGCCTTGGTCGATTTTGCCCGGCGTGTGTTCATTATCGGTCACGTAACAGGCGGCTGCGCCCTCGAACTCCACCCGATAGGCCGTTGCGCCATTGGGATGGTTAAGCGCGAATGTATGGATCAAAATGCCATCGCCCATATCAAGCGTTGTACCGGCCTCGAAATCTTCAAATTCAAGTGTCGCGCTCATAACATCCAGCGGCACGGGGAAGAACGGTTGGGTCATTTGCCCGGCCATGGTGTTCTTAATGGATTCGGGGGCCTTCAAATGCCCGGCCCGTACGGTGAAATGATTGGCGGGATTAAAAGCCGGACCAAAAAACGGAAAGCCGTTAATATGATCCCAATGTGTGTGCGACAGAAAAATGTCTGCGTTGGAAACACCATCGGCTGTCATAGCATTGCCCATGGGACGAATGCCGGTGCCAGCATCGAAAATCAGTTTACGGCCGCGGCAGATCATTTCTACGCAGCTTGTATTGCCACCAAATTCCACATAATCCGGCCCGGGCGTTGCGATAGAGCCGCGCACTCCCCAAAAAACCACGTCCAAACTCATGCCGGTCGCCTCCAAAAACGTCCTTTGCCGCCCAAGCTGCAAATTAAGTTTTACACCTTCCAAATCAGATTGCCAGTGTCGTTGCTCACTTTGGCCGCATATTTATACCGAATGCGGCCCTCGCTTCGGACATCAGGCTTTGCTATGAACCCGCATGGTTGAAAACACACCCATATTACCTGTGTTGCTGTCCGGCGGCTCCGGCACCCGGCTTTGGCCGTCATCACGTGTGCGCGCGCCAAAGCAAATGCAAAAACTGGTGGGCGATACCAGCATGATCCAACAAACCGCCTTGCGTGTTTGTGGCCGCACAGGCTTTGCTGCGCCGATTGTGGTGTGTAACGAAGCACACGGCCCGCTTGTATTGCATCAACTGGCGCAAGCCGGTGTAGCCGACCCGACCTTGATCACCGAACCCATTGGCCGCAACACCGCCCCCGCAATTGCTGCCGCCGCACTTGAGGCGCAAGATCGAGGCATGAGTGATGCCTTGCTGCTGGTGCTGCCTGCCGATCACGTCATCACCAATCAAGCGGCTTTTCTGGAAGCGATCGCAAAAGCCCGCATCGCAGCAGGCGCTGGCTATTTGGTGACATTCGGGATTGTTCCCACCTCTCCCCATACGGGTTATGGATATGTGAAAGGCGGCCGCGCGCTTGATTTGGCGGATGACCTTTATATTCTTGATTCCTTCGTTGAAAAGCCTGACCGCGACCGCGCGGAAGACTATCTAAAAAGTGGGGACTATTCGTGGAACAGCGGCATGTTTTTGTTCCGCGCCGATTGCTATTTGGAAGAGCTGGAGGCGTATGCCCCAGCCGCCTTGGCCGGCGCAAAAGCCGCTTTTGATCAAGCTGCGCTGGACGGTCCGATCCGCGCTTTGAACCGGGCCGCCTTTGCGGAGGCCGAAGCGATTTCAATCGACTATGCGGTTATGGAATGCACCCGCAAAGGGGCCATTGTACCGGCGGCTGATCTTGGTTGGTCTGATGTTGGAGCGTTCGATGCCCTTTGGGTCCTTGCCGATAAAGACAAAGCCGACAATGCCGTGACCGATGGCACCGATGCCTATTTGATCGATTCACAAGGGCTGTATGTGAAAGGCGGCGAGCGCGTTATCGCGGCCATTGGGACAAAGGATCTGGTGATCGTAGATACGCCTGATGCGTTGTTGATTGCTGATCGCGCGCAAGTGGGCCGCACCAAGGAAATTGCGCTGGCACTGGCTGAAGAAGGCCGCATTGAAGCCTTTGAACACGCGCTGATTGAAACGCCTGCGGGTCAAAACCGCTTGCTGATTGATAATGGCGAAACCGGTAGCGTTCACCATATTATTGCGGAAGATGAAACCCGCTTTATCCCTCTTGCATTAGGTGATGGGGCGCTAAGTGATGACGAAGATGCTTGGCTGGAATGCTGGACGGTGATTGCGGGCCACGGCACACTTACCCATGAAGGCACTCGCACCAATTTGGAGCCGGGTGCGCAAATCACATTAACCCCCAGCGGCGAACGCATATTGGCCCCGCAAAAAGGCGGCACAATAACCGTATTGGTGGCGCGGCTGAGGACATCCACCTAACCTGCCAAACGCCGGTTGAGCCAAACGACCGGATTGGCAAATGACCCGATTGGCAAATGAACAGGGACGAACCCTGACTAGCCTTGCGCCATCAATTCCTTGCGGGCAGCCGCGGTACGGTCTTCCATTTCACGCTGAATTTGATGATCCGACAGATCAATGCCGGCGGCGTCGAAATCTGCCCGCAGGCGGTCGAACACCTCATCGCGATCACCGGAACTTGCGCCCAGCGAAACCAGCTCATCGGCATAGGAATCTGCATTGGCGGTGTTCAGGCCCAACTTTTCGGCGGCCCACAGGCCAAGCGCCCGGTTGCGTTTCGAATCAACTTTGAACCGCATTTCCGCATCATGCACAAAGGCTTTTTCGAACTCATCTTCACGTTTGTCGAAGGTCGTCATTAAAATATCCTTTCACCTCCCAAACCCCTAATAGAATCATGGGCTTGCGCGCGATATTTTTCAAGGGGAATAAGCGCAGATCAGCACAATTTGTGCGACAATCAGGTCGTGGGAAGCGATTGAGCCAAAGCGGGCGATAAGCTAAAGTCAGCCGTGTTGGCCGGGGATCGTTTGCGCGCACCGGCCTTTTCTTATCGCCCCACATTTTCGGGGCTATCAGTGGGAGCTGTTGCCCATGTCACGCCGCAGGATGGTTTACGAAGGCAAGGCCAAGATTCTTTATGAAGGGCCGGAGCCTGGAACCCTTGTTCAATACTTTAAAGACGATGTTACCGCTTTTGACGCAAAGAAGCGCGATACGGTGACGGGCAAAGGGGTCTTGAATAACCGCATCAGTGAATATATTTTCACCCAGCTTAATGCGATTGGTGTGCCCACCCATTTAATCAAGCGCCTTAACATGCGCGAACAATTGATCCATCAAGTTGAGGTTATTCCGGTAGAGGTTGTGGTGCGCAATATTGCGGCGGGCTCAATCTCCAAGCGCCTTGGCATTGAAGAAGGCACGCCCCTGCCCCGCACCATTGTGGAATTTTACTACAAGGATGATGCGCTGGGCGATCCGCTGATTTCTGAAGATCATATCACTGCCTTTAATTGGGCCAGCCCCATGGAGATTGATGAAATGATCTCCCAAGCCCTGCGGGTAAACGATTTCATGGTCGGGCTGTTTTTGGGGATCGGCATCAAGCTGGTTGATTTCAAGATTGAGTTTGGGCGCTTCTGGGAAAACGAAAATCAGATGCGCATTATTTTGGCAGACGAGATCAGCCCCGATAGCTGCCGCCTGTGGGATGCCAAGACCGGCAACAAGCTGGACAAAGATCGGTTCCGTCGCGATATGGGCGGCGTTTCAGAAGCCTATCAGGAAGTGGCCCGTCGATTGGGCATTATGCCGGAAGGCAATGTAACAGAACTTAAAGCCGCCGACGCTGAATAGCGCCGGACCAACGTTATTTGATTGAGGAAATTTCCATGAAAGCTCGCGTTCATGTCATGTTGAAACGCGCGGTGTTAGACCCGCAAGGCAAGGCCATAGAACACGCCCTGGAGGGCCTCGGGTTCGACGGTGTTGAACAAGTACGCCAAGGCAAGGTGATCGACCTTGAACTGGCCGACACCGATGCCGCGACGGCGAAAGCCCGCGTCACCGAGATGTGCGAGAAGCTGCTCGCCAATACGGTGATCGAAAGCTACGACATAGAGATTGAGGGCTAGGCCATGAAAGCGGCTGTCATCGTTTTTCCCGGTTCCAACTGTGATCGGGATATGCAGGTTGCCCTAGAGGCCGCCACAGGCAAGCCCGTGCCAATGATTTGGCATGGCGACACTGAACTCCCTAAAGGGCTGGACCTGATTGCCCTGCCCGGCGGCTTTTCCTACGGGGATTATTTGCGCTGCGGGGCCATGTCGGCTCGCGCCAAAATCATGCCCGCAGTTATAGAAGCCGCCAATAAAGGCGTTGCCGTTTTGGGGGTTTGCAACGGCTTTCAGGTGTTGACCGAAGCAGGCCTGCTGCCCGGGGCGCTGATGCGCAATGCAGCGCTTAAATTTGTGTGCCGCGATGTGGATTTAAAGGTGGAAGACAATGCCTCCCCCTTTACCTCTGGCTACAAGGCAGGCCAAACAATCTCCATCCCTGTGGCTCATCATGATGGCAATTATGTTGCTGATGACGAAACGCTTAACCGCCTTGAAGGCGACGGGCTGGTGGCTTTCCGCTATGTGGACAACCCCAATGGCTCGGCGCGGGATATTGCGGGGATCTATTCCCCCAACAAGCGCGTGCTTGGCATGATGCCTCATCCCGAACGGATGGCAGACCCGATGCTGGGTGGCCTGGATGGCAAGCCCATGTTCGATGCTCTTGTGGAGGCCCTGTAGAGATGACTTTGCAAGATTTGAACCCGGATGTTGAAATCACGCCCGAACTTGTGGCTGAACACGGCATCAATGAAGAAGAATACGCCACCATTTTGCGGGTATTGAACCGCGAACCTTCCATTACCGAGCTTGGCATTTTTTCTGCCATGTGGTCGGAGCATTGTTCCTACAAATCTTCCAAGGTGTGGCTGAAGACGCTGCCAACGGAAGGCCCGCAAGTTATTCAAGGCCCCGGTGAAAATGCCGGTGTAATTGATATTGGGGAAGGCCTTGCATGCGTCTTTAAAATGGAAAGCCACAATCACCCCTCCTATATCGAGCCTTACCAAGGCGCGGCCACTGGTGTGGGTGGCATCTTGCGCGATGTGTTCACCATGGGCGCGCGCCCGGTGGCCAATATGAACGCCCTGCGCTTTGGCCAACCTGACCATCCTAAAACCCGTCACCTTGTGAACGGTGTGGTGGAAGGCATTGGCGGTTACGGCAATTGCATCGGCGTGCCAACCGTCGGCGGCGAAACCAATTTCCACCCCGCTTATGATGGCAACATTCTGGTCAATGCCATGACCGTTGGCTTGGCTGATCAAGACAAAATCTTCTATTCCGCTGCTGCGGGTCTTGGCAATCCGGTTGTTTATGTTGGCTCCAAAACAGGCCGTGACGGTATTCATGGCGCGACCATGGCGTCCGCCGAATTTGACGATGACAGTGAAGAAAAGCGCCCAACCGTGCAGGTGGGCGATCCGTTTACGGAGAAGTTGCTGTTGGAAGCCTGCCTTGAGCTGATGGCATCAGACGCGATTGTCGCCATTCAGGATATGGGGGCGGCGGGCCTCACCTCCTCTGCCGTTGAAATGGCATCCAAAGGCGGTTTGGGCATTGAAATCAATCTGGACATGGTGCCCATCCGTGAAGACCGCATGAGCGCCTATGAGATCATGCTGTCGGAAAGTCAGGAACGTATGCTCATGATCCTTGAGCCCGGCCGTGAAGATGAAGCGCGCGCCGTGTTCGAAAAATGGGATCTGGATTTCGCCGTGATCGGCACACTGACCGACACTGAACATCTGGTCTTAAACCATGGCGGCAAAACGGTCTGCGATTTGCCGCTGGACCCGATTGGCGAAGAAGCGCCGGAATATGAGCGCCCCTGGGTTGAAACGCCCAAGCGCGCCAATATTCGCGCGAACGAGGTTGCAGGCGTAGACGACCCGACCGAGGCCCTTAAAATCCTGATGGGCAGCGAACATTTGTGTTCTCGCCGCTGGATTTGGGAACAATATGACCACACCGTTATGGGCGACACGGTTGTACTGCCCGGCAGTGATGCCGCCGTGGTGCGGGTGCATGGTTCCAACCGCGGCTTGGCCATTACATCGGACGTCACCCCGCGCTATTGCTTTGCAGACCCGAAAGAGGGCGGCAAGCAAGCGGTGGCCGAAGCATGGCGCAATTTGACTGCCGCAGGCGCAAAGCCTTTGGCCATCACCAATTGCCTGAATTTCGGCAACCCCGAAAAGCCTGAGATTATGGGCCAATTTGCAGGCTGCATCCAAGGCATGGGCGAAGCCTGTGCGGCGCTTGATTTTCCGGTCGTGTCCGGCAACGTATCGCTTTACAACGAAACCAACGGCGTTGGTATTTTACCTACCCCAACAATTGGTGGTGTGGGCTTGATCGATGACCTGGACAAGCGCGCCCAAATGGCCCTGCCCGCCGGTGCCGTTTTGCTGGCGATCGGTGAAACAAAGGGCCATCTTGGAGCTTCGCTTTACCTGAATGTTATTGCCGGGCGGGATGAAGGAGCGCCGCCCCCGGTGGATCTGGCTCAGGAAAAAGCCAATGGTGATTTTGTACGCGCCATGATTTTGGACAGCACTGCCAAAGCCGTGCATGATGTATCAGACGGCGGGTTGCTGGTCGCCATCGGTGAAATGGCACTTAAAGGCCAAACGGGCATCACGCTGGATTGCCCCAAGAAATGCGACGCCCCCCACGCTTATCTGTTTGGCGAAGATCAAGGCCGTTATCTGGTTGCGATCGATGAAAGCGAGGCTGACCGAGTAATTACAGCAGCTCTCAAAGCCAAAGTAACCGTTACCCGGTTGGGGCAAACCGGCGGCGACACCTTGACAGTGGGCAAGATGGGGTCCATCTCACTTACAGAGCTGGGCGCGGTCCATGAAGGCTGGTTGCCCAACTACATGGCCAATGAGTAAACAAACGAATAGGCATTAACGCAATGGCAATGGAAGCCGCTGATATTGAAGCGCTGATCAAGCAAGCCCTGCCCGATGCGGCTGTCCGGATCGAGGATTTGGCTGGTGATGGTGATCACTATGCGGCGCATGTAGTGTCGGCGGCCTTCAAAGGCAAAACACGGGTGCAACAACACCAAATGGTTTACGCAGCCTTGCAAGGGCGCATGGGTGGTGAACTTCACGCCTTGGCCTTGCAAACCTCTGCCCCTGAATAAAGTAGGATCAAAGACATGAGCGATAATCCGGCCCTCCCCCACATTAAGAATCAAATCGACGCAAACGACGTGTTGCTGTTCATGAAGGGCACGCCCGTTTTTCCGCAATGCGGGTTTTCCAATCTTGTGGTGCAAGTATTGACCTATCTTGAAGTGCCGTTTGTCGGTGTGAACGTGCTGGACGATGATGACATTCGCGAAGGCGTTAAAGAATTTTCACAGTGGCCAACCATTCCCCAGCTTTATGTAAAGGGTGAATTTGTGGGCGGCTGCGACATCATCAAAGAAATGTTCGAGGCGGGTGAACTGCAATCATATCTGCTGGAAAAAGGGATTGAGAGCCCAAAGCTCACCGCCCTTGCCTAACAGTTAGCAGCACATCAGGTTGCGAAAATCTGTCGGGGCCAAGATAACAAAGCAAATACCTAGCAATCTTAATGACGGCCAGCCTTATGGGGTTGGCCGTTTTTATTTATGCTTCGATTTTTGCTTGAACTTAGGGGCTTGAGGCTAGTGGTGTTCTAAAGCCCGCAGGCGTTGATCGCACGACGCCAATCATCGCGCACGGCCATCACCCCTTCAAAGCAGATGATCGTGGTTTCGGCTGACTGCGTATTGTTGCAAAGGTCGTTGATGTTGGCCGAGTTCCACTGCCGGTCGCCTTTCCAGTTCCAGGCGACGCGGTCTTGAACCATGTGATGACAACGCGCTTCTTCTTTCCCGTTCGCATTTCCATCACTATAGGTGCGCTGATAGCCACTTTGCGCCGCAGGGGCAGCGCGAGCTGCTGAGGTAGCAGACTGGGAAGGTTCGCGTTTTTCTCCATGCCATTCATTTACCTGTTTGCGCATATTTTCTTGCGCTTCACGCCGCACGGCGGGGTCGGCATTACCCAGAAAGCCATCCAACACAACGCCCAACGCCTCTGCTTCACGGTCTGCAGCGGATTGTTCAGCCTTTGCGGTGTTTACCATCATCAAAGTGGCCGAAAACAGCATGACCACCAACCCGGCCACTGTCATTGAATTGATGCGTTGCATGTAGGTGTTCTCCTGCCCCATTTTGTCTCTCGACGCCTAAATATCAGCCTAGCAGAAAGCATAGCTGCACCGCTATTCCATTTGAGGAAAAGCGGTGCACAGTATAATCGTTTAGGCGGCTTCTGCTGCCAGATAGGCTTCCAGATCATCGGCACCGCCAATGCGCTTGCCATCCATAAAGATTTGCGGCGTGGTGCTGGCACCCGACAAGGCGGCCAGCGACTTGGCTGTTGCATCCTCGCCCAGTACAATTTCCTCAAAGTCCAGGCCCGCGCCCTTCAACGCCCTTTTTGCACGCGTACAATGTGCGCAGCCGGGCTTGGTGATGATCGACACGGCCGGCGGCACTTCAGCATTGGCATTGATGTAGTTCAACATCGTGTCGGCATCCGACACCACAAAGGGATCGCCCGGCTCATCCGGCTCGATGAACATTTTTTCGATCACACCATCACGCACCAGCATGGAATAACGCCACGAACGCATCCCGAAACCCAGATCATCTTTATTGACCAATTGACCAACACCTTCGGTAAATTTGCCCGAGCCATCTGGCACCATGGTGATATTGGCCATATCCAATTGGTCGGCCCAAGCGTTCATCACGAAGGTATCGTTCACGGAAACGCACAAAATATCATCTACGCCGTGTTCCTTCAGCACCGGTGCCAACGCATCATAGCGCGGTAAATGTGATGATGAGCATGTCGGCGTAAACGCGCCGGGCAACGCAAACACCACAACCGTTTTGCCTTTGAACAGATCGTCGGTGGTGACATCCACCCACTCATCGTTTTGGCGGGTATGGAATGTAACAGCGGGAACCTTTTGCCCTTCCATTGTATTAGTCATCTTTCTTCTCCTCTTAAGTGGTTTTCAGTCTTCTTGCATGGACCGCAACATCCATGCGGTTTTCTCATGAATGGCGAGACGTTGGGTCAACAGATCCACGCTCACATCATCATTCGCATCGGCTGCACGCGGCATTGCTGTGCGAATGGTGCGCGCAACGGTTTCGTGATCGACGGTAAGTTGTGCCACCATCTCATTCGCTGCGGGGTCACCTTCTGCTTCCTCAATCGCGGTCAGCTTGGCGTAGTCCCGATAAGAACCGGGGGCCTTTATGCCCAGCGCGCGGATACGTTCAGCAATTTCATCAACTGCCAAGGCCAGCTCTGTATAATGCGCCTCGAACAATGTATGCAGCGTGTTGAATTGCGGCCCCGTGACATTCCAATGGAAATTATGAGTTTTGAGGTAAAGCGTGTAGCTATCAGCCAATACCCGGCCAAGACCCGCCGCAATATTCTGCCGCGCGGTTTCCTCAATACCTATGTCTATTTTTTGTGTCATGTCAGGCATCTCCTATTCGCTTCCGGCCCCTTGCCGTGTGTGCAGATAAGATATAGAGCTTGCCGTTAATTAGAAAAAACGAATATATTAAATCATATTGATCAATAATAGCGATTTAAAAATATGCTCGGTATCAGCTTGCAACATCTTCGTTTTCTGACCGCATTACGAACCTATGGACATTTTGGGCAGGCGGCAGATGCTTGCTTTGTCAGCCAATCAACCCTAAGCGCCGGGATCGCCGCCCTGGAGGACCAGCTTGGCATTAAGGTCGCAGAACGCACCAAACGTAAAGTGCAAATGACACCCATCGGTGGCGAACTGGCAGATCGCGCCGAAATCATCCTGCGTGATACGCAGGCGCTTGTGGCCGCTGCCAAGGCTGCGCAAAATCCGTTCACGACACCGCTCACATTGGGCGCGATACCTACCATCGGGCCATATCTGTTGCCTTCCATCCTGCCACCTCTGCGTGAGGCCTATCCTGAATTGCCAATCTATTTGCAAGAGATGCAAACCGTGCCCCTATTGGCCGCAATTGAAGCCGGACAAACCGATATGGGGCTGCTTGCCCTGCCCTTCGCGCTAAATGAAACACTGGAGTGTGAGGTCTTGCAGGCTGAAACCTTTTTGGTGACATGCCACAAGGCACATGAACTGGCGGGCAAAAAGGCTTTGCCACCTGCCGCTTTGGACCGCAATGATTTATTGCTGCTGGAAGATGGCCATTGCCTGCGTGATCATGCGCTTGGCCTTTGCGCTTTAAACACCCGTGCCAAGCGGCGCGATCCGCGTTTTCAAGCCACCAGCCTGACCACCCTTTTACACATGGCGGCCAACGGGCTGGGCATAACATTGGTGCCCGAAATGGCGGCACCGGAGGCTGAGAAACTTGACCTTTGCCTGCGCCCCTTGACGCACAGTCCCATCGGCCGGGAAATCGCCTTGGTGTGGCGCAAATCATCGCCTCGAGTAGACGAGATTGCCGCCCTGCTGGCGCATATGCGGCCCAACAAAAAAGGCCGGACAAAAGCCCGGCCTTCTTGAAAAAATCGAAAACGCTCAGATCAACGAGAATAAAACTCGATCACGAGGTTCGGTTCCATTTGTACCGGATAAGGCACATCAGCAAAGCTGGGAACGGCTGTGATTGAGGCTGTCATCTTCTTGTGATCAACGGTGATGTATTCCGGCACTTCGCGTTCCGGGCTGTCAATCGCCTCAAGAACCAATCCCATCTCGCGGGATTTTTGGCGCACTTCAACAACATCGGTTGTTTTCAAACGATAGCTGGGAATGGTGACGCGCTTGCCGTTTACCAGCACATGGCCATGGTTCACGAACTGACGTGCAGCAAAAACGGTGGGCACAAATTTGGCACGGTACACAACCGCATCCAAACGACGCTCCAGCAGGCCGATCAGGTTTTCTGAGGTATCACCCTTGGTTTTCACGGCTTCGGCGTAAATACGCTTGAACTGTTTTTCGGTGATATTGCCGTAATAGCCTTTAAGCTTTTGCTTGGCGCGCAATTGCAAACCGAAATCGGAAAGCTTTTGCTTACGACGTTGACCATGTTGGCCGGGGCCATATTCACGGGTATTTACGGGGCTTTTGGCACGACCCCAGATGTTTTCACCCATCCGGCGGTCAATTTTGTACTTGGCGTTAAGACGCTTGGACATTATGTGTCCCTCTTGGCTTGGCAGGTGCGGCAGGCCATTTCGGACCGCGACCTATAGCTATTCCGAAACAAGAATGGAAAGCACGCCCGGCCTGTGGGTGATGTGCCTTCACGGAATGGGCGGAATATAGGGGTTTCAAGCCATGGGTCAAGCCGTTGGGATGCGACAAAGCTGCGCCCTAGACCCCGCAATAATCGGCCATTTTTCTAGCGTGTAGCCACCCGCCACCGCGTTTGCACCTGTCGTTGCAATATGGTGCGCGATTGGGCCGGTGCCGGGTTGATCCGCATTTTCACCTGCAACGCGCCTTCACCATCTGAAATGGCGATATTGGCAAAGCCGGAGCGCGCGATATCGTTAATACTGATCGGAAAACGCCCCGTAAGCGTGCCTTCCTTCACCAAAATCAGGCGCGGCACCTCAATATCGTCGGAATCAGAGGCAATGGCCAATATCTGTCCACCGGGAGGCGCAGGCTCTTTCAAAGAGACGTAACCGCCATAGTTCAGGCCCGCTTGCACATGGCGCGGCACCTTGAAGGTTTTGAGATTGGCATCTGTGGCATTGGCCAATGACGGCAAGCCCACCACAATTAACATCGCAAAAACAGCGGATAACATACTGATTTCACTGAATCTATACGACTTTACCCTTAGCATCATGACATCCTCCTTTAACAAAGATGTCCCTCTCCTCGGCCCCACTTTGAAGTGTGAACCTGAAGATGAGGTTTGACCAGCAATTTCCAGAAACTGTTGACGGAATGTTGCGGGCTTATTCCGCCAGCCAACGCTTCAGGGCCGCAGCGACCAGCTCGGGATATTCATGAACCACCCAATGTGTGCCGTCTTCTACCCGCGTAATTTCAAGGTCTGGAACATAGGGCGGAAAATAGTCGATCAAATCTGAGGCGAAAGCCTGATCCCCCATACCCCAGATCACCCGCGTGGGCACATGCACCTTTAGCGCCTCATCATCAAAGGTGCCTTCGGTTTGTCCGCCGCCCTTTTGAGCGTCCGGCGGCTCGATCCGCATGGTGCGATACCAGTTGAGCATAGCAGTCAGAGCACCGGGCTTGGACCACGCAGTAATGAGCGCCGCCTTATCGGCTTCGGTCAATGTGCCGTTCTCAAAGCTTTCACCAAACATTTGCAGCAAGCCTGCATAGTTATTGGCACTAACCACGTCTTCCGCATCATCGGTGCGATAGAGGTTGATGTATTGGCTTTTTTCCACCTGATCGGGATTGTTGGCCAAACACTTTTGGAACGCACCGGGATGGGTGGCATTGATAATGATCAGCTTTTCCAACAGGTCTGGATATTTCAATGCAAAGGCCCAAGCGATGGCCCCGCCCCAATCGTGCGCCACCAAAGTGAAGGGTGTGCCTTCCCCGCCGAAAGAGGCAGCGATCTCCCGCAAATCAGTGACCATATGTTTGGGATAATAGGCCGATAATGCATCAGGCTTGTCAGAAAGGTTGTAACCCCGTTGATCCGGCGCAACACACAAAAAACCCTGCGCCGCCAGTTCCCGCATTTGATGCGCCCATCCCACCGCCAGATCGGGAAACCCATGCGCGAACAATACAAGCGGCCCATTTTGGGGGCCTGTGGCATAATAATGGAAGTTAAGGCCATTGGCGGTGACAAAGCCTTCGCGCAAGCTTTCTGCACTATACTTCATCTGCCTGCCCTTTCCCCCGACGGGCCCCCAGCCGCACCAGTGATTTGATGACGCCGCGCAGGGTTTGCACCTCATTCGCGCGCAGTTCAGCGCGGGTAAACATGGCGCGCAAATTGCGGATCATGCCCTCGCGTTTTTCAACAGGATTAAGGAAGCCGGAAGCCACCAATTCGCCCTCCAGATGTTCAAACAGGCGCACAAGATCTTTCTTTTCTGCCAGCTCGCCTGCACTTTCAGGTAATGCCTCTGTAGGCAGGCTCTGTGTGCCTGCAAACCACTCATAGCCAAACACCAGCACCGCTTGGGCAATATTGAGGGAGGAAAAATCAGGGTTCACAGGATAAGTCACAATGGCATCGGCGCGGGACACTTCATCATTGCTAAGCCCCCAGCGTTCACGCCCAAACAGAATACCTGCCTTTGCCCCCTCACCCGCCAGTTCACGGCATTTGGCCGTGGCGAAAGCGGGGGTTAGCACCGGCTTGGCCAAATCCCGGCTGCGCGCCGTGGTGGCCAACACATAGGAAAGGTCGGCTGTGGCTTCTTCCACCGTTTCATAGACTTTAGCGTTTTCCAGAACGCTGACAGCGCCACTTGAAGGGCCAATCGCCGCCTCATTAGGCCAGCCATCCCGCGGGTCGACGATACGCATTTCGGTGAGGCCAAAATTCAACATGGCGCGGGCGCAGGTGCCGATATTTTCACCTAATTGCGGGTTGACCAAAATGACGGCTGGCGGGTCAGGCAGGTGCATTTGTGCGCCCCTTCAACATATCAATCGCGAATAACATAAGCCCTATCCATACACAGCCAAAGGTTACCAACTCAACTGTGGTGAAATGTTCCCCAAACAAAAACACCGCAATCAAAAACTGAATGGACGGCGCAATATATTGGCAAAGCCCCACATGGGCGAGCGGGATGATGCGTGTGCCCGCCGCAAAAAACCACAAGGGCAACACTGTCCATGCGCCCAGCAGCACCAGCCCGGCCATCAAACCAAAATCATCAAAGTCAGCCTTTGGGGCTACATCTATCCCAAGGCCAAAGGCTATGGGCAAGGCAAGCGCAATCAACACTACCCAAATCAGCGTTTCGAGAAACAGCCCTTCCAGCGCGCTGGCTTCCACCACTTTGCGGATCAGGCCATAAAGCCCGAAGGAGCCTGCCAGCGCCAACGCAATCCACGGTACCCCGCCTGATAGGCTGACCTTGATCAGCACGCCAATGGCGGCAGCAACCACTGCTGCGGTTTGCAGCGGTGTGAGCTTTTCCTTCAATACAAACAGCCCCAGCAAAACGGAGACCAAGGGGTTGATGAAATACCCAAGGGATGCTTGCAGCGCCTGCTCCGTCGCAACTGCATAAACAAAGATCAACCAATTAATTCCGATCATGAGGGATGAGGCAACGATCATCCAAAAATCACGCGGCTTGGCAACAGAGCGGAACGAGCGCACCAAGCGCCCGGTGGCCAGCACCACCAGCCCCACCAGCACAAAGGTCCAGAAGATGCGGTGAACCATAAGCTCCAACACCGGCACACTGCTAAGCGGTTTGATGATAAGCGGCAGCACCCCCCACATCAAAAACGCGCCAATGGTAAAGGCGTAACCTTTACCCAACTGGCTCACGCGGGGGCCTTGTCGCGATAGAGCTTATAGGTAATGGAATCGATGAGGGCCTGAAAGCTGGCATCGACAATATTGTCCGACACCCCAACGGTAGACCAACGATGGCCTGCCCCATCCAAACTTTCCAACAACACCCGCGTGACAGACGCCGTGCCTTCAGCACCATCGGTTTGAATGATCCGCACCTTGAAATCTACCAGATCAACATCTGAGATATGATCTGAATATTTGCCAAGGTCTTTGCGCAGCGCGATATCCAAAGCGTTCACCGGGCCGTGCATGCCTTCGGCAACGGAATGGATCGCCTGTCCATCCACCTTCATTTTCACCGTTGCTTCCGACACGGTTTTGAGTGTGCCACGCGCATCATAGCGGCGTTCCACCTCTACCTTGTATTTCTCAACCTCAAAATAGCTGGGCACTTCGCCCAAGGCGCGGCGCGCCAGCAACTCAAAACTGGCATCTGCCCCTTCATAGGCATAGCCGGCATGTTCCTTCTCCTTCAGCACCTCCAGCAGGCGATTGATGCGCTTGTCCTTCGCATCAACTTCCACCCCGATGGAGGCAAGGCGGGACAGGATATTTGCCCTGCCCGCCTGATTGGACACAAGGATGGTGCGCTTATTACCAACGCTTTCCGGCGGCACGTGTTCATAGGTCGTCGGGTCTTTTTCAACGGCGGAGGCATGCAAACCCCCCTTATGTGCAAAGGCCGATTGACCGACATAAGCTTGATGGCGATTGGGCGCGCGATTGATGGTTTCATCCAACAGGCGTGACAGCCGGGTAAGGTCTGCCAGCTTTTCCACGGCCACGCCGGTTTCAAACCGATCGGCAAAATCCGGCTTCAACAACAAAGTGGGTAGCAGCGACACCATATTGGCATTTCCGCAGCGTTCCCCCAAACCGTTCAATGTGCCTTGGATTTGCCGTGCGCCACCCAACACGGCGGCCAGTGAATTGGCAACAGCATTTTCCGTATCGTTATGCGCGTGAATGCCCAGCTTGTCGCCGGGGATGGTTTTTGTCACTTCCTGCACAATCGCCAACACCTCATGGGGCAGCGTGCCGCCATTGGTATCGCACAACACCATCCAACGCGCGCCGCCTTCATGGGCCGCGTTCAGGCAACTCAGCGCATAATCGGGATTGGCCTTATAGCCATCAAAGAAATGTTCCGCATCGAACATGGCTTCGCGGCCAGCACCCACAATCGCCTTCATGCTTTCGCGGATATTATCGAGATTTTCATCGCGCGGGATCTCAAGCGCGACATCCACGTGGAAATCCCAGCTTTTACCGACCAAACACAAGGCAGGCGTGCCTGCGTTGATCAAGGCAGCCAAACCGGGATCATTTGCGGCCGAGTGGCCTGAGCGCTTGGTCATGCCAAAGGCGGTGAACGTCGCGCCCTTTAACTGCGGCGGATTACCAAAAAAGGCCGTGTCTGTCGGGTTAGCGCCGGGCCAACCGCCTTCTACATAATCGATGCCAAGTTCATCCAGCGTATTGGCAATGAGACGTTTGTCTTCGACCGAGAAATCTACGCCCAGCGTTTGGGCACCATCCCGTAACGTCGTGTCGAACAAATAGAGCCGTTCTTTTGCCATTGCCTTACCCTCTCCGCCAAGTTGTACCGCTTGGCCCATCTTCCAATATTATGCCATCTGCTTGCAGCGTATCGCGAATTTCGTCCGCGCGTGCATAGTTCTTATCTGCCTTGGCCTGATTGCGCTCTGCGATCAAGGCATCAATCTCAGCATCGTCACCGCCATCACCTTTGAACCATTGATCCGCCGTGAGTGGCAGCAGGCCCAAAACAGCCGCACCAGCTTTCAGTGCGGCGGGATCTTTTACCTGATGCAGCGCCGCAATCGCGCCGGGTGTGTTGAGATCATCCCCCAAGGCGTCCAGCACGTTTTGAGGCACCTCGCCCGCCTCCACATCGCCGACGATGCGATACCAGCGATCCAGCACGGTTTTGGCCTCCGTCACACCCTTTTCCGTCCAATCCAAGGGCTGACGGTAATGGGTGGACAGCATGGCAAGACGGATCGCCTCCCCCTCATACTTCTCCAGCAAATCATGGGCAGTGATGAAGTTACCGAGAGATTTCGACATCTTCTCCCCCTCTACCGTCAGATAGCCATTATGCATCCAATAATTCACAAACGCCTTGCCGTGAGCGCCAGTGGATTGCGCGCACTCATTCTCATGATGGGGAAAAATCAGATCGCGCCCGCCACCATGAATATCGAACGTTTCCCCCAAATGTGCGGCAGACATGGCAGAGCATTCAATATGCCAACCGGGGCGGCCCCGACCATGGGCACTGTCCCACCCAGGCTGATCTTCGTTTGAAGGCTTCCACAGCACAAAATCCATCGGGTTCTTTTTATAGGGCGCGACCTCAACCCGGGCACCTGCCTCCATATCCTCAACAGAACGATTGGATAGGTTGCCATAATCCGCCTTGGCGGCGACGTCATAGAGCACATGGCCTTCGGCCTCATACGCCAACCCGTTGGCGATCAGCTTGGCGATGATTTCCAGCATCTCATCCACATGCTCTGTCGCGCGTGGCTCGATGCTGGGGGGCATAGCCAATAGGGCCGCCATATCATCTTGATATTGCTTGGCGGTTTTGTTCGTCAATTCACGGATCGTTACGCCCTCACGCGCGGCGCGATCGATAATCTTGTCCTCAATATCGGTGATATTACGCACATAGGTGACGTGATCTGCACCATAAATATGCTGCAACAAACGAAACAACACATCAAACACCAGTGCCGGGCGGGCATTGCCGATATGGGCATAGTCATAGACCGTTGGCCCGCAGACATAGAGCCGGACATTTTTCGGGTCTATGGGCGTGAACACCTCTTTGGTGCGGGTTTTGGTATTGTGTATGTGCAACATGATAATCTCAGACAGACATGGATAAACATAGATAAAGAGGGACGCTTTGCGGGCTTGCAAAGGGCCGTGGTCATTCAATCATTTAGATAAACAGGAAGATCGACCGCGGCCCAAACTAGGCGCAGATAATGCAGGCTCCAATAATAATCGCAATGCGTTGCATTGTATCTTCCTTGCAGCGGCTTCCTAACCGATTTTGCCTTCCAAACGCGCTTTCGCCCGCTCAGGCCCGATGAGGACTAGCAGCTTTTTCAGGTCAGGTCCATGGGGTTTGCCGGTGAGCGCAAGTCGTAACGGCATAAAGAGCTGTTTGCCCTTGCGTCCCGTCTTTTCCTTCACCGCACCGGTAAATACAGCCCATGTCTCCAAATCATACGGCCCTTCCGGCAGCAAGGCCGCAGCTTCTGCTATATAGTCCGCATCTTCAATCACTGGTTCAATATCTTGGCTGACAATATTCCACCATTCAGCGGCGTCTGCCACTTTGGTGATGTTGTCACGCACTGTCTCCCAGAACAGAGATTGCACATCAGTAGACACACCCATCCCGCCTAAACGGTCAGCCACCACCGTCAGATCGGTCGTGTGCAGGCGCTTGGCATTTACTTGCGCCAAATCTTCGGCGCTGAATTTGGCAGGTGCCCGACCCAAACGGTCCAGATCAAAACTCTCGACCAAGGCAGATAGGTCAATCGCGGGATCAACCGGATCAGAGGTGCCAAGGCGCCCCAAAAAGGCGGTGACTGAACCCGGTTCCAGCCCATCTTCGCGAAAACTGCGCACCGCCAAAGAGCCGAGACGCTTGGAAAGCCCCTCACCCTTGGCACCCGTCAACAAGGAGATATGGCCCCAAGCAGGCCCTTCTGCCCCCAGGGCGCGCGCCATCTCAATCTGCACGGCAGCGTTGGTCACATGGTCTTCCCCGCGCAATACGTGGGTGATGCCGTAATCAATATCGTCCACCACGGAAGGCAGCATATAGGTCGGCGTCCCGTCTGCCCGAATAAATACGGGATCAGACTGGCTGGTGAGATCAACCGCCTTGTGGCCTTGCACCATATCTTCCCATTCAATCGTTTTGCCGGAGAGCTTGAAACGCCAATGGGCTTGGCGGCCATCCGCCTCCAAGGCGGCTTTTTCATCATCTGACAGATTCAACGCCGCACGATCATAGACAGGCGGCTTGCCTGCCTGCATGGCGACTTTACGTTTGAGCGACAGTTCTTCAGGCGTTTCATAACAAGGGTAAAGCAAACCCCGCGCCACCAGATCGGCCCGAACTTCCTCATACCGTGCGGTACGATCTGATTGCTTTTTCTCATCATCGAAATTGAGGCCCAGCCAGTTCAAATCATCGCGAATGCCTTGAGCGAACGCATCGGTTGAGCGCTCTGCATCCGTATCATCCAAGCGCAGCAAGAATGTGCCGCCATTGGCGCGCGCATAAAGCCAATTGAACAGCGCCATCCGCACATTACCAACATGGATGTGACCCGTGGGACTGGGCGCAAATCTTACTGAAACACTCATTTCACAATGTCCTTAAAGCGGGCGTCGCGATATCCATTCGTGATGGGATAACGGCGATCACGCCCAAAATTTCTGTGGCCGATTTTAACACCGGGTGCCGCTTGGCGGCGTTTATATTCTGCAATGTAAAGCAAGTGCTCAATCCGTTGCACGGTTTCAGGCTCATGGCCGCGAGCAACGACATCGGCAAACGCCATTTCTTCATCCACCAAGCAGGTCAAAATATCGTCCAGCTCCTCATATGGAGGCAAGCTGTCTTCATCTTTCTGGTCTTCCCTCAACTCCGCGGTTGGGGGTTTATCGATAATATTGACCGGGATCACCTCTCCCTTGGGCCCAAGTGCACCTTGTGGGAGGTTGGCATTGCGCCAACGACACAACTCAAACACTTCCATTTTGTAGATGTCCTTAATGGCGTTATAGCCGCCTGCCATATCACCATAGAGCGTCGCGTAGCCAACAGAGACTTCCGACTTATTGCCCGTGGTCAGCACCATGGAGCCAAACTTATTAGAGAGCGCCATGAGCGTGACGCCACGCGCACGGGACTGCACATTTTCTTCCGTTGTGTCGGCGGCGGTGTCGCTGAAGCTGCTTTGCAGCATCTCCATAAAGCCCTCAACCGCAGGGGCAATTGCGATTGTATCGTAGCGCACACCCAACGCCTTGGCGCAATCTTGCGCATCCTTCAGGCTTTCGTCCGATGTATAGCGGTAGGGCATCATTACACAATGCACCCGGTCCGCGCCTAAGGCATCAACGGCGATGGCGGCGCTAATGGCACTATCCACCCCGCCAGACAAGCCCAGCACCACGCCGGGAAAGCGGTTTTTCTCTACATAATCGCGCAGGCCCAGCACCATGGCTTGCCAGACCGCTTCCGGCCCTGCTGGCAGGCTGGCCTTGCTGCTTTCTTCCGGCACCCACCCATCGGCGGTTTCGGTGAATGTAATGCGGGAAATTTCCTCCACCCATGCCGGGGATTGCTGCACCAACTCAGCATCGGCGCTCAGCACGAAGGAGGCACCATCGAACACCAATTCATCCTGCCCGCCAATTTGGTTGACATATGCCAGGGGCAGGCCCGTCTCCTTCACCCGTGCAACCGTCACGCCAAAGCGATGATCAATCTTCGCGCGATCAAAGGGCGAACCATTGGGCACGGCCAAAATTTCTGTCCCCATCTCGGCCAAGCCTTCGGTGACATCATCAAACCAAATGTCCTCGCAGATTGGTAAGCCCAGCTTAACCCCCCGCACCATGACGGGACCGGGCATCGGCCCTGAGGCGAACACACGTTGCTCATCAAACACGCCGTAATTGGGCAGGTGATGCTTAAAGCACACTTGCTGCACCTTACCCCCATCCAGCACGGCCAACCCGTTATAGAGCTTGCCGCCTTCAGCCCACGGGGTACCGATAAGAACTGCGGGGCCATTCGCGGCCTCTTTCGCCAGCTTTTCTACCCCTGCCCGGCAAGCCCGCACAAAGCTGGGTTTCAGCACCAAATCCTCTGGCGGATAGCCGCTGACAAAAAGCTCGGGAAACAGCACAGCATCTGCCTGCCCCGCTTTTGCAATCGCAGCGCGCGCCTTCTCCAAATTGGAATCAACTGCCCCCACCGTGGGGTTTAGCTGCGCCATGGCTAATGTGAATATTCTGCTCATGGCTGGTGTTTAGCCTTGATTGCCGCCCACCACAAGAAGGCACCTTGCCACTTCTTAATTCCGCGCTATGGTGGCGCATCTTGTAATTAGGGGGAACTATTATGACTGTAACCAGCCGCGAAATCCGCTTGGCCGCCCGTCCCATCGGGGAACCAAAGCCCACCGACTTTGAACTTGCCAGCACGGAGGTGCCCGATGCGGGCGAAGGTGAAATCTTGGTCCGCAACACTTGGATGTCGGTTGATCCATATATGCGTGGTCGCATGGTGGTTCAGGAAAGCTATGTGCCGCCCTTCCAAATCGGCGCGCCGCTTGAAGGCCACGCAATTGGCGTGATTGAACAATCCAACCACCCCGATTTTGCGGTGGGCGATCATGTATCCCATATGGTTGGCTGGCGTGAATATTTCGTCTCCAACGGTTTTGGGTTCCAGAAAATTGACCCCAATTTAGCCCCGGCCCAAGCCTATCTAGGTGTTGTGGGCATGCCGGGCCTAACTGCCTATGCCGGTTTGCTGCGTGTGGGCGAATGTAAGGAAGGCGACACCGTTTTCGTTTCTGCCGCCTCGGGCGCGGTTGGCTCCATCGTTTGCCAAATCGCAAAAGCTAAAGGCTGCTTCGTCATCGGCTCTGCCGGTAGCCAGGAAAAGATCGATTGGCTGAAAAACGAAATCGGCGTCGATCATGCCTTTAACTACAAAGACACCCCTACGGTTGAAAGCTGCGTGGCAGAACTTTCCAAAGCAGCGCCCGGCGGCATTGATGTTTACTTCGAGAATGTTGGCGGTGTGCAGCTTGAGGCTGCCCTCATCACCATGAAGGTGCGTGGACGTATCGCGCTTTGCGGCATGATCGCTCAATATAATGCCACTGAGATGCCTCCCGGCCCCAGCGCGATTATCATGGCCATTGGCAAAAGCATCAAAATTGAAGGCTTTGTGGTTTCCGTTCATGCCGACATGCTGCCGGACTTTCAGCGCGACATGGTGCAGTGGATTTCCGAAGGCAAAATCAAATGGCATGAAACCGTGTTCGACGGCATTGAAAAAGCGCCTGATGCCTTTATGGCGCTGTTCAACGGCGGCAATTTCGGCAAGTGCCTTGTGAAACTGGGGGACTAGATGAGCGTTCACAAGAAATGGGTTCTGGCAAAACGCCCAGATGGCATTCCCGCGGTTGATTGCTTTGAGCTTCAGGAAAGCCCGCTGGGCACCCCGGGCGAAAAGGAGGTGCAGGTAGAAACGCTTTACATCTCCATCGATCCGGGGATGCGTTCACGCCTCTCTGGCGACAGCTATTCGGCTGCCCTTGGCATTGGGGAAGTGATCGAATCTGCCGGGCTTGGGCGTGTCACCCAATCCAATAATGACCGCTTCGCGGTCGGCGACATCGTCATGGGCGCGTTCGGCTGGCAATCACATTTGGTCGGCAAACCATCGGGCCTGATCAAGCTGGACCCGAATATGTTTCAAGGGCCGCTCACGCTCACCGCCGCTATTGGCGTGCTGGGCATTCCCGGCCTCACCGCCTATTTCGGCCTGCTTGATCTTGGTGCGCCGAAGGAAGGTGAGACTGTGCTTGTTTCCTCTGCCGCTGGAACAGTGGGCGCAACTACGGGCCAGATCGCCAAGATGAAGGGGCTAAAGGCCGTTGGCATTGCCGGTACGGATGAAAAATGCGCCTATCTGAAAGAGCTTGGCTTTGATGAGGTCATTAACTATCGCACAGCGGACAATATGGAAGCTGCCATTCGTGCCGCCTGCCCAAATGGCATAGACATTTATCTTGATAATGTTGGTGGCGAAATGCTCGATGCCGCCATTGCCAATGCGAATGAGAAAGCGCGCCTCATCATCTCCGGTGCGGTCAGTGAATATAACCGCCCACAACCCGTTGGCATTCGCAACACATTGCAATTCATCACCCATCGTTTGCGGATGGAGGGGCTGGTGGTTTTCGATTACGCCGCTGAGTTCGCCAAGGCCCAGATGGAAATGGCGGGCTGGATTTTGGAAGGCAAATTGAAATATAGCGAGATCATTGAAGATGGCATCGAACAAGCCCCTTCAAGCTTTCAAGCCCTGTTCAACGGGGATGATGGCTTTGGTCGTCGCATTGTGAAAGTCAGCAACTAGCCTTCGAGATTTGCCTTCGCCGCCTCTTCTTCTTCGCGCTTTTTAAATGAAAGCGCGGAGAATGGCAGGCTGGCCATGTAGATCAACGTGATCCCGGCAATTGTTTCCCACGGATTTGTCACCAATACGGCAGAAAGCAGCGCCACCAATATCAAGATCGGCAACACCAAATCGCGCCTGACGCGCAGGCGCTTGAACGAATAGGTGGGAATGCGGCTGACAAACAGGAACGCCGCCAAAAACGTATAAGGCACTACAAGAAAATGCAGGTCGCGGATCAAGGTAAAGCCCGCGAAATAGAGCGCCAATGGCAGCATAACGATCAAGGCCCCGGCAGGTGATGGCACGCCGACAAAATAATTGGCGGCCCATAGTGGCCTGTCTTCAATGTCATCCATGCCCACATTAAAGCGCGCCAAACGCAACCCACAGCAAACGCAATAGGCCAACACGGCCACCCAACCTAAACCACCGGCATCTTGCAGTGACCACAAATAGAGCATCATGCCCGGCACAATGCCGAAATTCACGAAATCTGTTAGGGAATCAAGTTCTGCGCCAAATCGCGTTTCCCCCTTCAACAAGCGCGCCACGCGCCCGTCCAAACCATCCAGCACAGCAGCAACAAGGATCGCCAAGGCGGCGAATTCAAACTTGTCGCCCAAGGCAAAGCGCACGGCGGTAAGCCCGGCACACAGCGCCAGCACGGTTAGAATATTCGGCGCGAGGGAGCGCACCGGCAGTTCCCGGAGCTGACGCCTCTTATGCGGCTTGTCTACGCTCATGCCCCCTCGTCGTCGCTATCGCTTGCGTCTGGCAACGGAATAGGCGGATGTTCCGCGGTGTTGAGGGAGGCCAATACGGTTTCCCCCGAAAGCATGGTTTGGCCAACCTCGACAATCGGCGTGACCCCTTTGGGGAAATACACATCCATACGACTGCCGAACCGGATCAATCCAAAGCGTTCGCCGCGACCGATCTCATCACCTTCGCTGACATGCCAAACAATGCGGCGCGCCACCAAACCGGCAATTTGCGTGAATGCCAACGAGCGACCATCATCCAAATCAAGGCGATAGGCGCAGCGTTCATTATCGGTGCTGGATTTATCTGTTGAGGCATTCAAAAACAGGCCGGGCCGATAGGCAATACGCCCGATAGTGCCCGCGGCGGGAGAGCGGTTCACATGCACGTTAAACACGTTCATAAAAATGCCGACACGGGCCACTGGCTCATCACCCATTTCCAGCTCTGCCGGGGGCGGCACTTGATCAACCGCACAAACCACGCCATCGGCGGGTGCAATTACCACATCAGGGTTTGTTGGCCCCACCCGATCAGGGTCGCGGAAGAAGGCCACACACCAAAGCGTCAGGATCACACCGATCCAGCCCAAAAAGGACGACATCATGAACAGCAACAGGGTGACACCCGCAAAGATGGCAATAAAGCGATAACCCTCTTTATGGATAGGTGGCAAAGACCAACCGGAAAAAGACATGCGGCACTTCCTTAAATTCTGCTCAGCTATTGTGGAAAGATAAGCCCGCAGGCCGTTTACTGCAATGCAGGTTCGGGCGCGGCATTTTCTTCCCCCTCACCCTCGCTGGACTGCTGGGCCTGCCACATTTCGGCATATAAACCGTTCAAAGCCAGCAAGGCTTGATGGGTGCCGCGTTCATGCACCCGGCCCTGGTCGAGCACAATAATCTCATCTGCATCCACCACGGTGGAAAGCCTGTGCGCAATCATCAAGGTTGTACGCCCGGCAGAGGCACGCGCCAACGCGGCCTGAATTTCCCGTTCTGTCGCCGTATCCAGCGCCGATGTCGCCTCATCCAGCACCAGAATTTTGGGGTCTTTCAGCAGAGTGCGCGCAATCGCCATGCGCTGACGTTCACCGCCGGAGAGCTTTAAGCCCCGTTCGCCCACCTCTGTATCCAATCCATCCGGCAGGCGCGAAATAAGCCCATCAAGCTGAGCCTGTTCAATCGCGCGTCTTACCGCCGCTTCATCCGCATCAGGGTCGCCATACGCCACATTGTAATAGATGCTTTCGTTAAACAGCACCGTATCTTGCGGCACGATCCCCAAGGCGGCCCGCAAACTTTCCTGGCTGACATTGCGCAGATCATCTTCCCCAACCGTGATCGCACCGGACGCGGGATCATAAAAGCGGAACAGAAGCCGGGACACAGTGGATTTGCCCGCGCCGGATGGCCCAACAATCGCAACCGTTGATCCCGCTGCCGCCTCAAAGCTCAATCCATTCAGAATACCGCGACCATCCCCATAGGAAAAATGAACATCATCGAAGCGCACCGCTGGAGCCTCTTGCAACGTCAGGTCTTTCGCATTTGGCGCGTCTTCTACCTTCTTTTCAATTCGGCCCAGCGCAAACATCATTTCCATATCAATCAGCGCCTGCTTGATTTCCCGGTAAACAGTGCCCAAAAATCCCAGCGGCTGATAAAGCTGGATGAGAAACGCATTCACCATGACAAAATCGCCAAGCGTATATTTACCTTCCGCAACGCCCTGCCCGGCAATCCACATAAGCGCGATCAAGCCTGATGATGTGACCACCACCTGCCCCACATTCAACATGGCAAGCGATGTTTGCGCACGTATCGATGCGCGCTCATACCCTTCCATAGATTGGTTGTAGCGGGCGGTTTCCATCTCCTCATTGCCGAAATATTTGACCGTTTCAAAATTGATCAAACTATCCACGGCGCGACTGTTCGCATCAGTATCGCGATCATTCATCACCCGACGAATATTCACCCGCCATTGCGTAATGCGGAAGGTGAACCAAATATAGGCGCCAACCGTCACAAGCGTAATCGCGGAAAACCGCCAATCAAATTTCAGCCAGAAGATGAAGCAAATGGCGATTATCTCAATGAATGTGGGCGCGATATTGAACAGGGAAAAGCGCAGCAGAAAATCAATGCCCTTAATGCCCCGGTCAATGGCGCGGGCCAGCCCGCCCGTGCGTCGCTCCAAATGAAACGCCAAAGAAAGATTATGTAAATGCCGAAAGGTGGACACCGCAATCATGCGCTGGGCGAAGGTACCTACCTTGGCGAATATACCATCACGCCCCTCCGCAAACAAAGATGTGGCAATGCGTGACAAACCATAGGCCACAATCAGCGCCACGGGCACAACGATCAACGCTTCAATGTCGCCGCTATCCACCCCCATGGCATCGACCGCGCCCTTATAGAGAAACGGTGCCGTCAGCGCGAACCCTTTGGCAACGACAAGGAAAGAAAGTGCGATTACGACCCGTGCTTTAAGGTCAACCCGGCCCTCTGGCCAAAGCCATGGCAACAATGCCGCCAATGTACGCCAGCCACCATCGCTTCGCGCCGCAACCTCGTCCGCCGCACCGTCACCCTTTTCGCTGTCATCATCAGCCGCCCTGGCGGCCATGGCACGGGTCATGATCTAGTCAAGGTTCACGCCCGGTACAGAGAATATCTGGCCGGGATAGATAAGATCCGGATCACGGATCTGACTGTCATTCGCCTCATAGATCAAGGTGAACGCAAAGCCTGAGCCATAAACGCGCCGTGCGATAAACCAAAGTGAGTTACCCGGTTGCACAACCACGCGCCCTTTCTCGAACACCAGTTTAGCGGGATCAGCCCGAGTGATCGGCAGCTCAATCCGCGCCAACACAGCCCCTTGCTCATTCACCTGATCAACCCGCAGCGTATAACTGCCCGGATCAATAGAGATATCGGGCCTGAGCGACCAGCGCCCCGCCTCATCTGCGCGGGCGGAGCCAATCAACTTGTTGTTCAAATAGGCATTGAGCACTGCCCCGGCAGGCGCACGGCCAGACAGGATAAGATTGCCATCCGCATCATAATCAACAGCCTCTACAGCAATCGGGGAGGCATCAGCCCCACCGGCATTCATATCCACACCTTGGAAGACACGACTTGATTCGCCGTTCTCCATCAACACTGCCAAGGCTTCGCCATCCCCTTCGGGCACAGTCACCACAACCACACCTGTGGAATGCGCCACCACACCAGCCGGGCTGGTAGACTTAAGCGAAAGCTCAATCGTGCCGGGCTCAAGCGGGCCATCAATCGTCATCGCCCACTCACCGCGATGATTGGCGCGTGCGGTCGCCATGGTTTCATCATTTGCCAAAATTTCAACCGTAGCCCCCGGCACGGAACGTCCCGCCAGCACCGCCGAACGGCTGGGAGAAATGCGGACAATATCAAAACTGGGGGGCGTTGCACCCAAAACGGGAGCATCCAGATCAGTTGCGCCTGTCCCACCCGATGCGTCGCTCACCTCCGTGGTATCATCGCCATCGCCCATCATTTGCTTCAAACCGGCAATCCCCGGTCCTTCCGTGAAGAACCACCCGGCGGCAATCAATAGCGCACCAATAACAACAACAATGAAAAAACTGCGGGCCATAAGGCTTCCCCGACTGATTTAGCGTTACCCAAACTTAAACGAGCCAGCGCCAGCGCGCCACCCATAATGCACCACCCATAATGTAATGGCCTTTATCGCTGGATCGCCCGCGTTGCGGCCCGGCTCATCAAAATGATGGGGATAATACCGGCTGCCACAATCATCAAGGCTGCGGGGGCAGCATCTTCCAACTGCTCCAACGAGGCATAGGTATAAGCCAGCGACGCCAAGGTCTCGAAATTGAAGGGTCGTAACAACAAGGTGGCTGGCAGTTCCTTCATACAATCAACAAATACCAGCAGGGCAGCACTGGCAAGGGCACCACGCATCATCGGCATATGTACACGAAAGAAGGTGGCAAACGGCCCCGCTCCCAATGTACTCGCCGCCATATCCATATGGGGTGTAATCTGTTCCAGCCCTGCTTCAACCGTGCCATGAGCCAGCGCCAAAAAGCGAATCGCATAGGCGATAACCAGTAGCGCCATCGTGCCTGAAAGCAGCGCCCCCACGCCCAGCGCGGCGAACCCTTGATCCATCAATCCAATCGGCCAGATCAATCCCACCGCCAGCACCGCGCCGGGCAGGGCATAGCCTAGCCCGGCAATACGCGCCGCAAGCGGCATCACCTTGCGGCCCACGCCGCGCAGTGCCAGGCGCGCGCCATAGGCGATCGCGATACCGAAAAAAATTGTCACTGCCGCCGCGGTGCCTGCCAGTATCACGGTATTTGCAGTCGCAGCCAGGAAGGCGGCTCCGCCCGCGCCCTCCGTTGCTTGCCCGCTTAGATCAAGCAACACCAGTACCGGCAGCACAAATCCCAGCAATACCGGCAATGCGCAGGCGGCATTGGCTGCGATAGCTTTCCCTGTGCTGAGGTGATACGCCACCGGCGGCGCTTCTTTCCGCGCATTGCCATAGCGTTTTTCCGCCCGTCGCCCCATCCGTTCAAGGCTAAGCAGCAGCGCCACAAACCCCAGCATCGTCAGCGCAATTTGCGCTGCGCCGGCACGGCTTTCAAAGGTCAGCCACACATCATAAAGCCCGGCGGACAGCGTGCGCACGGCAAAGAAATCAACGGTGCCAAAATCATTCAGCGTTTCCATCAAGGCCAGCGACAACCCCACGATAATCGCCGGGCGCGCCAAAGGCAGCGCCACGCGGAAAAACACGGCCCATGGCCCATGCCCCAAGGTCCGCGCAATCTCACTCAAGCTGCCGGATTGAGCCATAAAGGCAGCGCGGGCGCTCAAATACACATATGGGTAAAGCACCAAGGTGAGAATGCTGGCCGCCCCACCAAATGACCGAATTTCGGGAAACCAATAATCCCGCGGCCCGGCAAAGCCGCCAAGGCTGCGGATCAAGGCTTGCACTGGCCCCGCATAGTCCAGCGCATCTGTAGCGGCATAGGCCACCACATAAGCAGGCATGGCAAGCGGCAATAGCAAAGCCCAGCTCAACACATTGCGACCGGGAAAACGACACGCGCTGACCAGCCAGCCGGTCCCCACCCCGATCACCAAAGTACCCAAGGCCACCGCCGCCATTAGCCCCAACGTGGTGATCACATAATCAGGTAAAACGGTTTGCCAAAGGGCGGCCCAAAGCGGCCCCACATCGCCAAACGCCATAAAGCCCACACCGCCAATGGGCATAAGCACCAGCGCCGCCGCTGTAAGGGCGACGGCAACCAGCATTCTTTGGCTGCCACCCCCGCCAAGCGAACGCGGGCGTGACGCTATATTGTTAGTGATCGAAACCAACCTTGTTCACCAACAGCAAGGCAGCAGGACGGTTCTTGGCAATCTCGGCCAAGGGGGCTTTGTCCGCTTTGAAGCGCCCCCATTCTTCCACCACAGGTGACCACGCCACACCGGGCTTAACTGGATATTCAAAGTTCTGTTCGGCATAAAGCGCCTGCGCGGCATCGCTCGACAGATATTCCATCAACTTCACGGCGTTATCCCGGTTGGGTGCATGTTTCGCCAGCGCCATGCCCGAAATGTTTACATGGGTGCCACGATCCGCCTGATTGGGGAACACAACCCGCACCGCATCGGCCCAAGGGCGCTGTTCTTCATTGGCCAACATTTTGCCCATATAATAGGTATTGCCGAAGGACACATCGCACAGCCCTTCCTTAATGGCTTTCACCTGCCCACGATCATTGCCTTGTGGTTTGCGCGCCAGATTTTTCTTCACGCCGCGCAGCCAATCTTCTGTCTTTTCTTCGCCCCAATGCGTGATCAGCGAGGCGATAAGCGCAATCGTATATGGATGGGCGCCAGAGCGCGTGCAAATGCGCCCTTTCCATTCAGGCTCTGCCAGTTCGTCATAGGAAAGCAGGTCATCCGCCCCAACCCGATCTTTGGCGGCAAACAGCACCCGTGCGCGCGTCGTTAAGCCAAACCAGTTATTAGCGGGATCGCGATAGGCGGCGGGAATGTTCGCGGCCAATGTTTCAGAGGCGACAGGCTGCGTTACATCAGCCTCAACCGCGCCGATCAAACGACCAATATCAACCGTGAAGATCAAATCTGCGGGGCTTGCCGCGCCTTCTGCTTTGAGGCGCTCTACCATGCCTTTTTTGGCAAACACCATATTCACCGCAATGCCGGTTTCTGCCGTGAAGGCATCAAACAGCGGCTTGACCAGATTGGGCTGGCGATAGGAATAAACATTTACTTCCCTAATCGCGTCATCTGCTTGGGCTGCACCGTGTAGGGGCATCAGCAAAAGGGCAGACAGCGCCCCGGCTGTCAGAAAATTTTTGAGGGTTATTTTCATGGTCGTTATCCACATGAGAGAGTAATAGCCAAACGAGATTGGGTGATAGCCTTATTGCGAGTGATTTGCAATAACAATTATTGTTGTTTCAAATATGCCGCAATCGCTTGCCGGTCTGCGTCGTCCAAGCGGCTGGTACTTTCCGCCACTACCTCGCCCATGGAGCCCTGCACATTGTCGTAGTCCGGCTTGAAGCCGCTTTTAAGCAGTTCGGCAATATCATCGACAGACCAATCGGCCAAAGCCGCGGCGGTGATGGCGGGCACCTTCTCGCCGTCCGGCCCGTGGGGCGTGCCCTCAAACCTTCGGGTGTGGTCCAGATTGCCAAGCGGTGTTCGCGGTGTGTGACATTCGCCGCAATGGCCCAGTGCCTCGGTTAAATAGCGGCCCCTATTCTTTTCAGGATCAAGCGCGGTAGCCTCCAGAAACAGGGTCCGCCACCCATTCAACACACCACGCCACTTAAAGGCCAATGGCAGATTATGCGCCGCAATCTCGTTGCGAACCGGCGCAAGCGACATGAAATAGGCATAAAGCGCCGCCGCGTCCGCATCCGTCATTCGCGCATAGCTGGCGTAAGGGAAAGTTGGATAAAGCGGCACGCCCCCCTTGCCCACACCGTGACGCACCGCGCGCACAAAATCTTCAACCGCCCAACCGGCAAGGCCCGTTTCATCCGGTGTCAAATTCGGGGAATAGAATGTCCCAAACGGGGTTTCAAGTGCCCGGCCCCCGGCATAAGCCGCACCACCCGGCACCGTATGGCAGCTCTTGCAGCCCGCTGCGGTGGCAAGCCAAGCACCCTTCTCGCCCCATATCGCGGATGAAACATCAAACCCTTCTGGCACCTGAACAAGGGGGGATCTGGGCCATGCCAGAAAGATCAACCCGGCAGCACCCGCCAAACATGCCAAAACCATCAGGCGTAAAATCATATGGTGCTACTTCCCGGCTTTAATTTTTGGGCGCACGAAAATCAGCATGGCAGGCAGCACAAGTCTTCCCTAATTGGCCAACGGCATAACGCATATCGGCGGGATCACCCTCCGCCAAGGCACTACGCATATCTTCGGCGGCATAGGTCAGATTATCTATCCGCATCAAAAATCCGTCCCAATCGCGCCAGATTTTTCCGCGCGCGCGTGTGCGCCCAACGCCTGTGCGCCCCGGCTGCGTTCCATCAGGAAAAAACTCGTAGAGTTCGGCGGCGGTGCGCTCAATCGTTTTTTGAGCTGCCCATATTTCATTCTCATCCAACGTCTCAGGATTATAGGCATGGGTCTTTAAGGTTTTGAGAGAGGCCGCCATGTCACCCATGACCCGTTGGCGTTCCTTCACCTGTGCGCCCATAAAGCGCGCATGGTTTTCGCCTTCAAAACTCTCATAAATTTCGGCGGTGACTGTGGGCGGGAAGAAAACAACGCCCATCATAAACAGCCACGCTGCTGCGATAAGTGCTTTATGTTTCATTTGCCCATGCCCCTCTAGTGAGTGCCTTACTTTTTAGGTACGCGATACGCCTTATGACAAGATCCACAAGCGCCGCCGGTTTGCTGCATGGCGGCCCCCAAGGCTGCCCGATCCTGTGCCGTAACAGCAGCGACAATACTATCAGCGCCAGCTTTCAATTTCTCGATTTCTGCGGCAAACCCTTCAGGGTCCGACCAGATTTCCGGCTTGGCGCGGGTTTCCCCAATGCCTTCACCTCCCGGCCCGCTGCCTTCAGGAAACTGTTCGGCCATGGCGTTTGCCACTTCGTGAATGCGCGCCGCAGCCGCGGGTGAAGCAGCGGAGAATTCATCCCCCTTGGCAACACCGCCCAGATGTTTCATCGCGCCGCCCATATCTTTCATATCAGCGGTGCGCACACCGACAACACCATCCCTTTGATGGCCTTCATGCGCGATAGCCGAAAAGGCAATGCCTGCTGTCACCAATCCTGCTCCAACCAATTTCAGCATTTTCTGTTTCGACATTTGATGAGCCATCCTGTTATAAATTATTCTCAATTCAGGCTGCATCATCTGACAAACAGCCCTTCTTGCCAAGGATATTCCCGCCCATGCCACGCGCCCACATCTCAACCTTGACTGTCTTTTGCGGTTCACGCACGGGAAACGATCCAAGTCTTGAAACTCTCACGGCAAATTTGGGCAACATGTTGGCAGAAAAGCAAATTCGCCTTGTCTATGGCGGCGGCTCTATCGGCCTAATGGGGATATTGGCCCGCGCACAGATGAAAGCAGGCGGCCACGTCACCGGCATCATTCCCGATTTTCTGGATGCTTTGGAAGTAGGAGAACGCAATATCACAGATTTCGTGCGCGTTACCTCCATGCACGAACGTAAGGCCCTAATGGCGGAAGAAGCCGATGCTTTTCTTGTGCTGCCCGGCGGCATCGGCACTTTGGATGAATTGGTAGAGATACTAACGTGGCGTCAGCTCGCCCTGCATGAAAAGCCCGTGTTTCTTCTGGATCACGCAGGATATTGGCAACCATTCGTGACTTTACTGGAACATATCTACGATAGAGGCTTTATTGGGCCAGAAACACTTACCCATATCGAAGTTCTGCCTGACTTGGCAGCATTGATGCATAAAGTTTAGGCACGCCCAATTTTTCGGCGAAATGCGACTAAACGCAGGGTCACTGCCCCTTTGACCTTCGCTTCAAGCCCGCGTATGTTCCGCTCAACACGCAATTTCAATTCCACGCGCCACCTGTTCCTCCCGGCGCGTGCCGTAACCTGTTGGGGGTTCCATGGATCGCATTAAGGTAGACAATCCCGTTGTAGAGCTGGATGGGGATGAAATGACCCGGATTATTTGGGAATTCATCAAGGAACGACTGGTGTTACCATATGTGGATGTCGATCTTGAATATTACGATTTGGGCATCGAGTACCGCGATCAAACCGAAGATCAAGTGACGATTGATTCGGCTGAAGCAATCAAGCGTGTCGGCGTTGGCGTGAAATGTGCCACCATCACACCAGATGAAGAACGCGTTGAAGAATTCGGCCTGAAAAAAATGTGGCGTTCGCCCAATGGCACCATCCGTAACATTTTGGGCGGCACCGTGTTTCGCGAACCTATCATTTGCTCCAACATTCCCCGCCTTGTGCCGGGCTGGACCCAGCCCATTGTCATTGGCCGTCATGCCTTTGGCGACCAATATCGCGCGACAGACTTTCTGGTACCCGGCGAAGGCAAACTGACCATGAAGTTCGACCCCGCTGATGGGTCAGATGGATTCGAGAAAGAGATCTTCGAGTTCCCCGGCAGCGGCGTTGCCATGGGCATGTATAATCTGGACGACAGCATTCGCGATTTCGCCCGCGCCTCTCTCAATTACGGGCTGGAACGCAAATGGCCCGTCTACCTTTCCACCAAGAACACCATCCTCAAAGCCTATGATGGCCGCTTCAAAGACCTGTTCGAAGAGGTATTTGAAACCGAATTCAAGGATCGTTTTGATGATGCCGGTGTTACCTACGAACATCGCCTGATCGACGACATGGTCGCTTGCGCCATGAAGTGGAATGGCGCCTTTGTTTGGGCCTGTAAAAACTATGATGGCGATGTGCAATCAGATACGGTCGCACAAGGCTTCGGCTCGCTCGGCCTGATGACATCTGTGCTAATGACACCCGATGGAAAAACTGTTGAGGCAGAAGCCGCCCACGGCACCGTCACCCGCCATTATCGTGCGCACCAGCGCGGCGAAGACACCTCCACCAATCCTATCGCCTCCATCTTTGCATGGACCCGCGGTTTTGCGCATCGCGCCAAGCTGGACAACAACCGCGCCTTGGCAGGCTTCGCCCACACGCTGGAACGCATTTGCGTTGAGGCCGTTGAAGGCGGTGAGATGACGAAAGATCTGGCACTGCTGGCTGGCCCCGGCCAACGCTGGTTGACCACGCAGGAATTTTTGTCAGCGCTTGATCGCCGCCTGCAACACGCCCTCACTCATCTGTAGCGCTCACCTATAGCGGGCGTTAGCCCTTACCTGCGGTTCCCTCATCGGGGTGATCAACAAAGGTGAAGGTTTTGAGCGCGATAAAGTTCCAAATGGGCAGCACAACCCACATTACCGGCACAGAATAGATCGCCGGTAGCGCCAGCATATCTACAATCACATAAGTGCCGCCATACCCAATGGCAGCGCCCCCCATGGCGACAGGAATAAACCGCAACACATGAAAGCCGTGATTGCCTTCGCGCTCAAAAGTCCAACTGTGATTACCCAGATAGGTCACCGACAACATAAGCAGATAGCAAATGCCATTGGCATAATGCGGCTGCACGCTCAGCAGTTCTACCTGCAACAGATAAAGCACCAAGTGCCCCAGCGATGAAACAACCCCCACTACGCCAAAGCGAAAGAGCTGAACAATAAGCTCACGCATTTGGGCTGTTGTCCTCTGCCCCGTCAGCCTCACCGCCTTCAACAGACCGTATCAAATATATCGGGCGGCGCTTGGCTTCCATATAAAGCCTGCCCACATATTCGCCGATCAAGCCAAGGGAAAGCAGTTGAATACCCCCCAGGAACAGAATGATCGTAAGCAGCGACGCATAGCCCGGCACATCAACCCCGGTGATCAGCGTGTGTGCCACGATATATATCGCATACAGAAACGACAGGCCCGAGATCGCGACCCCAACATAGAGAGACAATCGCAAGGGCGCGGTGCTGAAGCTGGTAATGCCGTCAAACGCCAAGCGCCACAAACCGGCACTGGCCCATTTGGTGTCACCTGCGGCGCGTTCTGGCCTGTCATACAACACCGCGGCTTGGCGATACCCCACCCAGGCAAACAGCCCTTTCATAAAGCGCGTATTTTCCGGCAGCGACAAAACCGCATCAACAACCTTGCGATCCATCAACCGATAGTCGCCCGTATTGTAGGGAATTTTCGTTTCCGCAATCATGTTGAATACGCGGTAAAACCCAAGGGCGAGCGACCGCTTGAGAAAACCATCCGTATCGCGCAGGCGTCGTTCACCGTAAACAACATCATAGCCTTCTTCGCGCCACAGGCGCACAAACTCGGTGATCAATTCCGGCGGGTCTTGCAAATCGCAGTCCATCGGGATCACCGCATCGCCCGATGCGACCTTCAGGCCAGCGGTCAATGCTGCCTCTTTCCCGAAATTGCGCGCCAGATCAACAATCCGAATATGCCTGTTTTTGGCAGCGCGTTCCCGCAAAATACTTAACGTATTGTCCGCGCTGCCATCGTTTACGAACACAAATTCGTAATCCAGCCCGGTTGCAGCCACGATGGGTTCTGTCGCGCCCAGAAAAATATCGATCATTTCTTCTTCGTTATAGGCAGGAACGACCAGAGAAATCTTCATGGTGCAACTTGTCCTTTAGACTTGCGTTTGAACACGACCCACTCAGGGCCATCATGCACAACATCATACCCCACCAGCGCCTCCAACAACACTGGATTAGCCAAATAATAGGCCGCGAACTTGTACTGTTCCCCGTTTTTTGCCGGGGGGTAAATGGTCTCGACCTCAAGCGCGATAATATCAGGCGACATGCGCGCCATATCTTCCGCCACATCACCGAACACTTCGCCGCGATAGGTTTGCAGTTTGGCTTCATCCGTCCCGGCCTGCTCCAACAATATCAAGCCCGGTGCCAACCATTGCCCGGAACTGCGCGATGCCCATTGATAGCCGGGGCGCACAGCAGACCCCACGCCCCTTCCCACCGATGTTGAAAGCGCCAACACCTTCGGTGCATCCCCCGTGTTCAGGGGCGCAACCGTGTTCAACACGCGGGCTAATTGAGTGTCCTCCCGCACAAATGGATTATATAGCCAATATTCAATAAGTTGGCTTTGCGCCATCCAGCCTGCAATCACCAATGTGGCAATGGCAGCCCCTTTGCGCCCCTTCATCCATAGATGCGTCAGGCCCACAATCAGCACGATTTCTACAATCAAAACAAAGGGAATGTAATGATAGGGCCACCCCTTTGCCTGCACAAAGCCCGAAAACAACGCCCCCAAGCAGGCCGCAATCAGATAGGGCAGTCCTTTCGAATACTCACTATTCCCCTTCGAGGGAAACAGCAGGTACCAAACAAACAGGCCGCCCACAAAACGCCCGATATAGGCAACATGTTCTGCCAATACAGCATTTGAACCGCCGTAAAGCGCCATGGCATCTTCCGCAATGGCAAACCATTCGGGATAGGCGGCCAACACCAAAACCGCCAGCAATGCGCCCCACCCAGTAAACACCCAAAGGGCTGGCTGAACCATAAGCTTAACGTTTCTGGTAAACAAAAACTCCGCAACAATCACAACCAACAAGGGCAGCGCCAGATGCACTTTTAACACCACCCCGCAAGCTGCCATGAAAGCCAGCAGACAACTGCGCCAATCAACTGCCCGTGCCTCACCAACGCCTGTCACCAACCATAGTAAAAACGGCAGGATCAGCACAAATCCCAAATGATCCCTTTGGCCAAACCCATAGCCGGCCCCAAATACCAACACCGCCAAAATGAGCCACCTGCCAATCAACCGCCCGACATGTGTCCACTCGGTGGGCCACCACTTGTTCAGCGCAGGTAGCATCAACCACCAACACAGTAAAATCACGCCCAGCGCCTCAACCACATAGAATAGATAGGCCAAACCCATGTCTTTGCCTGCCAGCAATGCTGGCAATACATATGGGGCAAATACACTGGGCGGGTTCAACTCATACACATCTGTCGGCATGATACCGCCGCTCAACAGGCGTTCTGCACCAATCAGTAACCACAGACTGTCGTGATTATGCGGCATGTAGAAATAGGCGATGGCAAAACCGCCGATTAATAACAGGGCAATTCCACCCCATTCAGTGCGAGATGTTCTATCCATCTCTACCACCCCAATTGATCAGCTTGGGTAGCAACCGCTTCAATCCGGTCTGCCGTCGCTGGGTGCGAGGCAAGCAAGCCCCCTTCCCGGCACGGCCCCTCGCATTGCCCCGACAAACGCGCCAGCATGTCCCCAAAGCGATTGGGATCAATCCCCATGGCATGCAGTGTTTCAACGGCTTCTTTATCTGCCTCGCGCTCAAACTCCCGCGAATAATCGGCGCTTAAAAATGCGACCGGGGCCGCGACCAAAATATCCGCCACACCGGATGGGTCGCCCAAAAAAGCAACAAAGCCGAAGGATAGAAGGCCAGCCCGAATAAGGTTTTGCAAATTATGTCGCCGCGCGGCGTGCCCGATCTCATGGGCGATGACACCGGCAACTTCATCATCCCCATCTGCCAGTTCCCACAACGCATCCACCACAATCAGATGACCACCCGGCAAGGCAAAGGCATTGGCCCCCATGCGCTCTGGGCCTTTTCTCAAATGCAGTTTTACACCATCCATGGTGCGGCCACGGGCGCGCGCCGCCGCGTTGATCTGCGCGAACAGCTCATGCGCTCTATCTTGTTCACTGCGCGACAGCTCCGTGTCTTCAAAAACGTGCTTGTCCAATCCAGCCAACACCCTGTCGCCCATGGGGCGCAACACCTCATCGGGCATGGCAAAGGCAATACCTGTCGCAACTGCAGGCACAGCATACGCCACCAACACATAGACCGATGCCACTACCGCAACGATGGACAACGCAGCAAACCGCCAACTTTGTTCCAGCCGATCCGCAATCAGCGAAAACGCCGCCTTCTCTCCGCGCAGCCGCATCTCAATTTGATCAATGCCGTTATTATTGTCTGTCTCGAACAGCCCGCCATCCGGCAGTTCTATTTTGCGGGTAACAGAGCTTAGCCGGTCCGATACTTTTAAGCTGCGCCAATCACCGATTGAGATACCATTAAGCAGAACAAGGCCCGCTTCATCCACCTGCAACCGGGCAGCTTGGCCCGCCATGGAACCATGGGGGTAATATGTGCCTAGCAACTCCATGCTCAAAACCCGATATCCAATCCGCCAAGCTCCATCACCTCATCACCTGTGGCTGCCAGATCTTCTTGCGCCTCACCAGTGATGTCATCGACAGAACGGTGCGCGATAATGCTCAGTGTCTCTGCCCGATATTTCGCCATGCGGATTTTTGCCCACGGCCACGCCAAACCAAGCGAGGCAATAACCGCCAACCAGTTTGTGGCCGCAATCAAACCAAGTTGTATGGGGTCCAGCCGGCTTTTAAAGCGAATATGCGGACCGACCGAAAGCGTCTCAAACATATGGTTTAGAATGCGACCCAAAATATAGGCTTGGCTCCATGCCCACAAAAACACGGCCCCGCCAGCCACAAGCAAGGGCAGTAGTGTCGGTGTTTGCAATGAGCCGATAATGGTGACAACCACACCCCCCACGATGGCCGCGCCCAGCAACAAAAAACCAACAATATAGATGCGGAACAGCGCGCCTGCTTCTACCTGCGCGCCAAAAATGGCATTGCCGAACCGATAACGGTTCAAAATGTGATTGCGGCGCACCGCATCTGCCCATGGCCAGATCAGTGGAAAGATGAACAGCACCGCACCGGGAAACACCACCAAAGGCCACATCGCGCCACCGTAACTGTCTTTGTAGTCGAACCGCACATTGCGATAGCGGGTGACGCGGGCGCGAAAGCGCAAACCCATCACAAAGATATAGGGCAGTACGATTATCAATATGCCTTGCACAACAAGCGCCGCGACAAGCAAATCGCTCACCTCCCCGGCCATCAAGGTCAAGGCGATTTCTGTCACCGGCCCTTCGCTGGCAACCGCAAAGTAGATTGCGATTAGCAACAGGGCAATGATCCGCCCCTTAAGAATAGAGATCGGATCTGCCAGATATTCAAAACTGGAACCGGCAATAGATGTATGCCCATAGAAATAGCGCTTGGTCCGCACCTTCGCCCAAGCGGAATAGATGCCGAGCGTGAGAAATGACAGCGCGATATTTACGATCCAAATGCGGAAAAACTCACCCGCCTGCCCGCTAAAGACAAAGCCATGGGTTTGCTGCTGCGGCGCAATCCGCGGAATAGGGCTGAGAGTCGATTGATCCATTGGCGGGGGCCGGGCCTTTGCTGTTCAGCTAACAGCCTTAGCGGATTCTGAGCCGAATGACAAAGGCCCGGTTAGGCGGATTTGAGGCCATTTTCATCCAAATAGGCCCGCATCGGCACCATCACCTGCACGACCGCCGGGCGGTCTGCCACCCGATCGCGCCAAGCTTGCAAGTTTGCGCAGTTTTGGGGGATCGGGGCACCCAAAAACCCGGCAAAAAAGCTCGCCACATAAAATGCAATATCCGCATAGGTGAAATCGCCCGCAATATAGGCGCGCTCTGCCATATGCGTTTCCAGCAATTCGTAACAGGCATTCAACGCCGCAATCGCTTCTGTGTCGCCAAATTGGCTCATCAAGGTGATGACATGGGAAAAGAACACCTCGTCCGATTTGAGTTCCCATTGGCGGGCGCGGGCGCGCGCCACCGGATCGGCGGGCCATAAGGCAGGCGTTGGGAATTTGTCTTCCAGATATTCAAATATCTGGGTGCTGTCGAAAATCTCTAAATCACCATCCACAAGAACAGGCACCTGCCCCTTGGGGTTCACACGTGCCACCACCTCATGTTTTGGCTCATACAGGGTTTTAAGTGAGAACGGCACCATCTCCAGCTCGAAGTTGATGCCTTTTTCGCCCCCCTTCTCACCGAGGGCGATCTGTGCCTTCGCCCCAAACATGCTTAAGGGACCGGAATAAAGTTTCATGCGCGCCACCTCCATTTTGCGCAGCATGAGCCAAAATGCCCATCCTGCGCAATTCTGTCAGAGGTAATTAGATGTCGGCATATGTGCGTTGTTCCCCATGGCCGCCGGGATGCGTTACCGCCCCTTTGCGCGCCGGCCCCACATTATTGGCATAACGCCAAAGCGTGCCGGAACCGAAGCCATTATTGCGCGGTTGCCATTCGGCTTTGCGCGCGGCCAGCTCTTCATCGGTCAGATCAACGCTGATCGTGCCGTTTTCCGCATCGATGGTGATCATGTCGCCATCTTTCAACAGGCCAATCGGGCCACCTTCGGCTGCTTCCGGCCCAACGTGACCGATGCAGAAACCCCGCGTTGCGCCACTAAAGCGACCATCGGTAATCAACGCCACCTTATCGCCCATGCCCTGCCCATAAAGGGCAGAGGTGGTGGACAGCATCTCACGCATACCGGGGCCGCCTTTGGGGCCTTCATAGCGAATGATGAGCACGTCGCCTTCTTTATATTGCTCGTTCTCAACAGCAGCGAAGGCGTCTTCTTCGCAATCAAAACAGCGGGCGGGGCCGGTGAATTTCAAATTCTCCATGCCTGCCACTTTCACAATCGCGCCTTCGGGGGCCAAATTGCCTTGCAGGCCCACAACGCCACCTGTCGGCGTGATTGGGTTGGTGACGGGATAAACCACTTTCTGATTTTCGTTGAACTCAACGTCTTCCAGATTTTCTGCCAGCGTTTTGCCTGTAACCGTCATGCACTCCCCATGCAGAAAACCGCCATCCAGCAAGGTCTTCAGCAACATCGGCACGCCACCGGCCTCGAACATATCTTTCGCCACATACTGACCGCCGGGTTTCAAGTCGGCGATATAGGGCGTCTTCTTAAAGATTTCAGCGACTTCCATCAGATCAAAATCAATGCCCACCTCATTCGCCATGGCAGGCAAATGCAGCCCCGCATTGGTGGAACCACCCGTGGCTGCCACCACAACCGCCGCATTCTCCAAGGATTTGCGGGTCACGATATCACGTGGGCGAAGCTGGCTGCGGATCAAATCCATCACCGCCGCGCCGGATTTCTCGGCATAGTCATCGCGCTCAATCATGGGTGCCGGCGCACCGGATGAATAAGGCAGGGCCAGCCCAATCGCCTCAGACACACAAGCCATGGTGTTGGCCGTGAACTGTCCGCCACAAGCACCGGCTGAAGGACAAGCCACGCATTCAAGCTCATGCAAATCTTCGTTCGGCAAATTGCCTGCAGAATGCTTGCCAACGGCTTCAAACACATCCAGCACAGTCACATCTTGGCCGTGATATTTGCCCGGCAGGATCGACCCGCCATACATGAAGACCGATGGCACGTTGAGCCGCAGCATCGCCATCATCATACCCGGCAGGCTTTTGTCGCAGCCTGCAATCGTGACCAACGCATCATAGCAATGGCCACGCACCGTCAACTCAACGGAGTCGGCAATCACTTCGCGCGATACCAGCGATGACTTCATGCCCTCATGCCCCATGGCAATGCCATCGGTCACGGTGATGGTGCAAAATTCCCGCGGTGTGCCGCCTGCCTCTGTCACGCCCTTCTTGGCGCGCTGGGCTTGGCGCATAAGTGCGATATTACAGGGCGCCGCTTCGTTCCATGCCGACACAACACCGACAAATGGTTGGGCGATGTCTTCTTCTGTCATGCCCATGGCATAGTAGTAAGACCTGTGGGGTGCCCGTTCCGGCCCAACCGATACATGGCGGCTGGGCAGTTTTGATTTATCAAATGTGTTCTCGGTCATAATTCTAACTCCTAAGCCGCTTCTGCCAGCCTTGTGCGCGCTTCTTCCAACTTGGCGCGCGTGGCTGTCATTTCAGTTTGTTTTCCACGTTCTTTGTCCACAACATCTGCCGGAGCATTCGCCATGAATTTTTCGTTCTGCAATTTGCCTTCCACCTGTTTAATCAGCTTGGAAAGCTTATCAATCTCTTTGGCAAGGCGTTTCAGCTCTGCCTCAATATCCATCACATCGCCGACGGCGAGGAAATAGGTTGCCCCATCCACCACTGTTTGCAATGCCCCTTTCGGTGCCTCACCCACAGCAATATCTGACAAACGCGCCATCCGCATAAGCAAAGCCTTGTGCGCCTCCAGCGCCGCATCATCTGCCAAGCCTTGAACGCTAACCGGAATTTTGGCACCCGCAGGCACATTCATCTCAGAGCGCACAGAGCGAATGGAACTGATGAGGCGCAGCACCCAATCCATCTCTTTATCTGCCGCGGCGTCTTCCGCCCAATCACAGGCAGGCCAGCGCGCAAGGATCAAATCAGTATCACGACCGCCCACACGTTGCCCGATCACTTGCCATAGCTCTTCCGTCATGAACGGCATAATGGGATGTAGCATGATCAAAATTTGATCCAGCGCCCATGCGGCCGCCGCCCGTGATTCAGCCTGTTGGGCGGCTGATCCGTCGTTCAACAAGGGCTTGATGAACTCCAAATACCAATCACAGTAAACATTCCAGATAAAGCGATAGAGCGCACCTGCCGCCTCATCAAATTTATAGGCCTCCAGCGCCTCACGCACCGCCTGTTCCGTGCGTTTCACTTCACCGGCAATCCAGCGATTGACGGGCTCTGTGAACGCCGAAGGATCAGTATCCGCCGCAGGATCACATCCGTTCATCTCGCAAAAACGCGCCGCGTTCCACAGCTTGGTGCCAAAGTTGCGATAGCCTTCAATGCGAGAGTTTGAAAGCCGCACATCGCGCCCCTGTGCCGCCATAGCGGTGAGCGTAAAGCGCAGCGCATCGGCCCCGTATTCACCCACCAGTTCCAGCGGATCAATCACATTGCCTTTGGATTTGGACATTTTCTGGCCGTTCTCATCACGCACCAGCGCATGCACATAAACATCATGGAACGGTATTTCGCCACGGAACTTCAAGCCCTGCATCATCATGCGGGCTACCCAGAAGAAGATGATGTCAAAGCCCGTAATCAGCACATTGGTGGGATAATACTTCGCCAGCTCCGGCGTTTCTTCCGGCCAACCAAGGGTAGAAAACGGCCAAAGCGCCGATGAAAACCATGTGTCCAACACATCTTCATCCCGGGTAAGTGTTACCCCCTCACCCTTGGCGGCGCGCGCCTCTACATAGGCTTCATCCTCTGACAAAGCGACGTAGAAATCGCCATCGGCATCATACCAAGCCGGGATTTGATGCCCCCACCAAAGCTGGCGTGACACACACCATGGCTGAATATTGCGCATCCACTCAAAATAGGTTTTGTCCCAATTTTTGGGCACAAACTTCGTGCGTCCATCTTCAACTGCCGCAGTTGCTTCCTTCGCCAGTGTCGGCGCATCCACATACCATTGGTCAGTGAGATAAGGCTCAATCACCACGCCGGAACGATCCCCATAGGGTACCATCAATGTGTGATCATCAATCTTTTCAAGCAGGCCCAGCGCGTCCAAATCTGCCACAACTTTCTTGCGCGCATCAAAGCGATCCATGCCCTGATAATCGCCGGGCACATTCTCGTTCAAGCAGCCATGCACATCCAAAATGTTGATTTTCTCAAGATCGTTGCGCTTGCCAACTTCAAAGTCATTAAAGTCATGCGCAGGCGTAATCTTCACCGCGCCACTGCCCTGTTCAGGGTCGGCATAGCTATCAGCCACAATCGGAATTTCCCGATTGGCCAGCGGCAGCATAACCATTTTGCCAACCAGCGCCTTATAGCGTTCATCATCCGGGTGAACAGCAACGGCTGTATCGCCCAACATGGTTTCTGGCCGCGTGGTCGCAACAGTGATGTGGCCGGAGCCATCCGCGAGCGGATAGCGAAAGTGCCACATATGGCCGTTGATCTCCTTATTCTCCACCTCAAGGTCGGAGATCGCAGTCAGCAATTTCGGGTCCCAGTTTACAAGGCGCTTATCCTTATAGATCAAGCCTTCCTTGTAGAGCTGAACGAACACTTTCAGCACCGCTTCCGACAAGCCCTCATCCATGGTGAAGCGTTCGCGTGACCAATCACAACTTGCCCCCAAGCGGCGAAGCTGGCGAAAGATTGTGCCGCCGCTTTCTTCTTTCCATTCCCAAACGGTTTCAAGAAAACGTTCGCGCCCCATATCATGCCGGGTCACGTCGCCCTGTTGCGCCAAATTGCGTTCCACCACCATTTGGGTGGCAATACCTGCATGATCAGTGCCCGGCTGCCACAGCACATCCTTGCCGCGCATCCGGTTAAAGCGGATCAATATATCCTGCAACGTGTTGTTGAGCGCATGGCCCATATGCAGCGATCCCGTCACATTGGGCGGCGGAATGACGATAGAGAATGTCTCTGCGCCTTCTTCCGCGCCGGCGCCTGCCTTAAACGCGCCGGATTGTTCCCAACGGTCATAAAGCCGTTGTTCAACGGCATTCGGATCAAATGTTTTTTCAATAGCCATGGTGTTATTCCAAAAATACGCGGCAAGAGGCAGAAGGACCGAAGAGGCCACTCGCCCCTTAGCCGCTTTCCACATCCTTTTAAAGTGAGTGTTTAGCCGCGGCGGGCGAGCCGTTCAACTTCTTCGCGCACGACGCGCTCGACAATGGCGGGAAGGTGCTGATCAAGCCAGTTTTTCACCATTGGTTCAATTTCGGCGGTAATCGCTGCGGATTGCACGTTTGCGCCATTGGTGATGGATTGAATACCCTCAGCCGCCACAGCCTCTCGCAAGGCAGCAAAGGCCGATTTTACACGGGTTTCGCCTTCCGGGCTTTTTGGTGTTGCGCCGGGCGTTGCAAGATCTGTCACCGTGCCATCCGGGTTTACGCGCTGCGTAAGATCAAGCACCGGCGCAGCTTCGTCCTGCGGTGCTGCCGCATCGGGCGCATGTGCAGGCTCAGCCGCCCCCTGTCCGTCCATATCGGCCATAATCTGGCCGATGGCGTCAAGGGCCTCATTGGCCTGCTCATTTTTTGCAGCGTCATTCATGGGCGCAGTAAACTTAAACTAAGGTGAAAGATCAATCAGTAACGTCAGAAAAACCGACATGAATGGGCGTAAACAGGCCCAGCACGGCCAAAAGCTGATACGCCGCCACCACCTCATTGCGTTGGGAGCGCACCAGCGCCACCCGTGCATTCAGCAATTCCTGCTCCGCATTCAGCACATCCAGGGTGGAGCGCGACCCGACAGATGCTTCTGAGCGCACACCATTCAAGGCCAGCTCATTCGCCAAAACCTGCGCCTGATCCGACCGGATAGAGGCTTGCGCCGCCAGCAATTGTTCCCAGGTGACGGATACCATCTCCTCAATCTGGCGCTCGGCAGCAAAAATGTTCAGCCGGGCTTTATGATGCTCAAAGCTCGCTTTGCGGGAACGGGCAAATTTCGCGCCACCCTCAAAAATCGGCCAAGACGCCACCGCCATGATGGACTTGTTGGTCTGCTCATCAAGCTGGGGGCTGGTGCCTTCCTGCTTGGAATATTCACCGCGCAGGGCCACCGTGGGCAGAAATTCACCCCGCGCCACCCATAACGCGCGGGAGGCCGCATCTTCCCCTGCCCGCGCCATGTTCAGCGCCGGGGCCGAGCGATTGGCAATCTCGCGCGCTTCCATTTCGTCCTTCGGCAAGGGCGGCAGGTTTTTCGGTTCTTGCAAGCCATCAGGCGCACGACCGAAAATCCGCACAAAGGTTTTACGCGCGGCGCGTTGTTGGGCACGCGCTTGTGCCAAACCGCTTTCAACACCCGCAAGGCGTGCTTCGGCTTGTGCCACGTCGGTGCGGGTAATCTCCCCCACCTCAAAGCGGGTATTGGCAGCAGACAGATGTTCGTTCAGCACATCCACATTCGCTTCCGACAACGCCACCACGGCGTCGTTGGAAATCACATCCATAAAGGCCGTGACCCCTTCCACCAAGATTTGGCTTTCGGTTTGCAGCAATTGATAGCCCGAAAGGTCGGACAAGGCCCGCACCTGACGGAAGGCATTGAAGGCACGGCCACCGCTGAACAGCACCTGATCTACCGTGGCGCCATAAGTGGTAATGTCGAGCGAACCATCCTGCGTGGGTGAAAAGCCGCCGCCTGCGCCACCTCCCAAAATGGGATCAAGCGGTGTGCCCGTGGCACCGCCTGCGCCGCCACCCACAAAATTGTCAGAATATTGCACATCGTACCACGCCTTGCCCTTGCTGGCCTGCAAGGTAACGGTGGGCAACATACCCCCGGCGGCTTCCCATACCTGCGCATCGGATGCGCGATTGCCATAGCGTTCGGCCCGGATTGCCGGATTACTTTCATAGGCAAGCGACAGGGCTTCAAGCAAGGTAAAGGCGTGCGCTTGCGGTGCCGCGGCCCCCGCCACACCCATCGCGATCACAGCCGCGCCGATTTTCCGGCCAAAGTTATGCACCCGCATATTTCTTTCCCCCTGTTGGCTGCCAATCCCGGCAACCGCAATACTCTATAGCGTAAAGGCTTGAGGTTTCTCAAAGCCCGGCAAGGCTGGCACCAACGCATCATAATTCGAACGATCCGATGCGCCTGTGGCGTCCTTTACATAGGTGCGGATTTCACCGCGGCCATCTTCATTGACCACCGCAATCAACCGCCCACCATCAACCAATTGATCCAGCAACGTGTCCGGCACCTGTTCAACAGAGCCTTCCAAAAAGATCACATCATAAGGGCCTTGGCTGGCTACGCCTTCATTCAGCGCCCCGTGCACAACCGCCACATTGCCGATTTCAAGGTCTGCCAGCTTTTCTTCTGCAGCGGCGACCATTTCTTCGGTGTCTTCCAGCGCAATCACCGTATCCACAAGGGACGACAAAACCGCCGCCGAATAGCCAAAGCCGCAGCCAATATCCAGCGCCGTCTCATGGCCTTCCAGATCAGCCACCTGCACCATGCGTGCAAAGCTCATGGCTGGCATAAGCGCGCGACCCGGCGCGATTTCCACGGGATCTTCCATATAGGCCACAGCGCGCAACGCCTTTGGCACAAAATTTTCACGCGGCACGGCGCGCACGGCATCTGCAATGCGGGGATCTGTAACCCCATGGGGCCTGATTTGCCCCTCTACCAAATTTTCACGCTGCGCTTTGAAATTCGTCATCTGAACTCTCACCAAAACCGAGCCGACTGGCCGCCGAAACTCACTGATTCTTCACTTCTTGCCTTATATCGGCTTAAAGCCCCAAGGGCCAGAGTGTCGGGCGCGACCGATTTGCGCCTGAAACATCCTTGTTTCGGGCCTATTCCGGCAAAACTGCCATGAAGACCCGCAGCGCATTTGCCCCCAAAACCTTGGCAATCACGGGGTCTGACAATCCTTCTGCCCGCATCGCGTCTACCAGCATTGGCATACCCGTCACATCAAAGGGTGTAGCCACTGCCCCATCAAAGTCAGAGCCGAGTGAGACATGGTCTTCCCCCGCCACAGCAACCGCATGAGCCACCGCTTTTGCGATCCCTTTAGGACTGGCATCGCAAACCGCCCCGGCAAAAAAGCTGATGCCAATAACCGAGCCATGTGCCGCAATCCCACGCAAATGATCATCTGACAAATTGCGGTTGCCCGGGCACGTCGCTTTAACGCCTGTATGTGAAACGACAAAGGGCCGCGTAGCCGTCGCCAAAATATCATCCACTGCTTTGGGGCTGGCATGCGCAATGTCGATTACGATGCCCAGTTCTTCCATCCGCGCCACCGTCGCCCGGCCCAATTCGGTCAAGCCGTATTTGTCGACCCCATGGGCGCTGCCTGCCACCTCATTATCAAAAAAGTGAGACAAGCCCCCCATCCGCACACCGGCGGCAAACAGATCATCCAGATTAGCCAAATCATTCTCAATCGGCTGCATGCCTTCCAGCGCCAGCAGCGTGCCTGTCACTTTCTCGCCCGCCGTGCGCCGCCGCAGCAACTCCCGCAAATCCGCTTTGGATTTAACGAACACAATCTCACCACCGCTATTGTCTGCATAGGCTTGAAGATTAGCCCCCTGATGCAAGGCCCGCGCCTTGATCGAAGACCACGTAGGCCGCGGCCAGCCATTCAAAATGGTCAGCGGAATAAGCTGATCACTATCAGACGGGTTCGCATCAAAGTTTTGCCCCACCGGGGTTTTGGAAACGATGCCCATCACGGTCAATGTCATATTCGCTTCGTGCAGGCGGGGAAAATCTACCTGCCCATGGCCCAAGCGCTGGGTCAAATCACGATCCCACAACAAGGGATCGGCATGAAGATCTACCTTGGGATGCGCCTCATAGAACGCACGTGCTTCATCGCTGGCCTGATATGGCCCCGGCACCAAAACCCGGTTCAAGGATTGATCGACCACATTGGCCCCAAAGGCATAGAGCAGCGTCCCCGCCCCCAGCACGGCCACGGCAAGTATCACAAATGCGCCACGCAGCATTTTCATGGGTTAGTTCCTCCACCCTTTGGGATTGTCTTCTATCTGTTTTTGCATAGCGCGCAACTCCGTTTCCAGTTTTTCACGCATGGCAGGTTCGTGGTCCGACGCATCGTAGGATTCTGTCGGATCAATTTCCAAGTTGAACAACATTGGCCCCATGGGCGGCGCATAAGCCAAAGCGGGACCAACCGTTGTGCCACCATAGACCGGGGCCTTGTCGCGCAACTTGTGGGTGGGTGTCCGCATCGCCTGAATTTCTGACGCCCGGTTCAACCACAATTTTTCATGCGGGCTTGCCGCTCCATCAAACCAATGAGCCGCTACATCCTTGCCATCCAGCACCCTGTCATCAGGTGCGGGCAATTGCAGCAAGTTCAGCATCGTGGGCACCAAATCGGTCCCCATGGAAAGTCCGTTAACAACTTGCCCGGCTGCAACCCGTGCAGGCCAATGCACAATGAAGGGAACCCGCTGCCCGCCCTCCAGTGTTTCATTCTTGCGGCCCCGCACAGGGCCTGCCGCGCCCTCATACCACGGGCCATTGTCTGACGTGATAATAACGATTGTATTGTCAGCAACGCCTGCCTGTGTCAGCGCAGCCATTACACCTGCAACCGATCTATCAAGTTCCTCCACCACATCGCCATAAAGTCCCGCTTTGGATTGTCCGCGTTTTTCAGCAGGCGCATAAAGTGGAATATGCGGGAAGGTGTGCGCGAAATAGAGAAAGAACGGCTTGCCGCTGGCACTAAAGTCCTTGATGGCGCGGCCCGCCTCATTCGTGTAGCGAGCAGTTAAGGTCGTTTGATCAATCGGGTGTTCTTCCACCACACGCCTGTCGCGATAAAGCGGCAACGGCTCCATATCGTTGGAATGCAACACACCAAAATAGCGTTCAAAGCCAAAGTCCATCGGCTCAGCGCCCTTGCCCGCCCCCAAATGCCATTTGCCGATCATGGCGGTACGATAACCCGCAGCCCCCAAAATTTCGGGCAAGGTAATTTCATGCCGCGGCAAGCGCAGTCCTGCACCGGCAATGCGCATCACACCATTTAGCAAACTGCCGTCGGGAAAAGTTACTTGTGTTAGGTTCGTGCGCACAGGCAAGCGTCCGGTCAGCAGCCCGGCGCGCGATGGGGTGCAATAAGGCGCAGGCGAAAAATAGTGCGTAAAGCGCGCACCGTTTTCGGCCAACCCATCCATTGCGGGTGTGGCAATAGCCTTATTGCCATAAGCCCCAATGTCGCCCCAGCCCAAATCATCAAACAGGATAACTACCAGATTGGGCCGCGCATTTTCGGCAATATGCTGCGAACCGCCGGGGCCAAAGTCGCGCGCGATCTCCGTTAAGTAACGGTGTTTCGCCGCCAGATGGGCAGGATCATCGGCGGCTTTGTCATTCGCTTCAGACTGTGACCAGCGCCACGCCGCCCAGCCACCGCCCACGGCAACCAAGACAAGGCAAATAAACAGAAAGCCGCCAAAGGCACGCAGCAAAAATCGCATAAACTTATCCCCCGAATATACCGCTAACTCTGCGGCCTTGCTTTATCCACGTCAAGCGCCCTACCCTCACACGAAAATTGGGGGCTTTTATGCAAGACTACGAAAAATACGATGCGCTTGGCTTGGCGGAACTTGTCGCCAAGGGCGAGGTTACGCCGGATGAACTGCTGGACGAAGCGATTGCACGCACCGAACACCTCAACCCCAAGCTCAATGCAGTCGTTTCCAAATGGTATGATGAAGCCCGCGCCGATATTAAGGCTGGCCTGCCCGATGGCCCCTTCAAAGGCGTGCCGTTTCTGTTGAAGGATTTGAACCTTTATTGGGAAGGGCGGCGCACCACAAATGGGTCGGCCCTGTTCAAGGACTACATCGCCGATCACACTTCCACCCTTGTGCAGCGCTACCGCGATGCAGGCTTTGTGATTTTCGGCCAAACCAATTCGCCCGAGCTTGGGCTGACCCCTTCCACCGAACCACGCCTGCATGGCCCCACGCGCAATCCATGGAATTTGGATCATACGCCGGGCGGTTCCTCCGGCGGTGCCTCGGCGGCTGTATCGGCTGGCATCTTACCCATGGCCAATGCGTCAGACGGTGGTGGCTCGATCCGCATTCCCGCCGCGTGTTGCGGACTGTTCGGTCTCAAGCCAACGCGGGCGCGCACACCGGTTGGCCCGATGCAAGGTGAAGGGTGGGCAGGCTGTTCCATCTCTCATGCTGTTTCGTGGTCGGTGCGCGACAGCGCCGCCCTGTTGGACGCCACCCATGGTCCCTCCCCCGGCGATCCGTATTTTGCCCCGGCATTCGATGGGTCATTTTTGGACGCCTCAAAGCGCGATCCGGGCAAACTCAAAATCGCCTATTCGACGGAAGCGCTAAACGGGGTCGAAACTGATAAAAACTGTAAAAACTTAATAATTGAGAGTTTGGAACTTATGTTATCGCTGGGGCACGAGGTGGAGGAAGCCCAACCCCCTGTCAGCGCCGAGGAGATTGGCGCCGCGCAAATGGCGATCATTGGCACTTCAGCCCGCATGACTTTTGAGCTGCGCGCCGAACAATTGGGGCGTGAACTTACGCAAGATGATGTGGAACTGATCCCCTGGCTGATGATTGAAAACGCCAAGACCCTGCCCACAACCGCCTATCCCAAGGCTGTGCGCACCATCCATCAACTTGGCAGAACCATGGCACAATTCCTTGATAAATATGATGTTTTCATGACTCCAACTTTGGGTCGTCCGCCAGTGGAATTGGGTCATCTGGACATGATGAACCCAGACCCCGGCGATTATATGAGCACGCTTGCCAGCTTCGTAAACTATTGCGGCTACGCCAATATGAGCGGCCAGCCCGCCATGTCGCTACCGCTGGGCCATGCCGAAAACGGCTTGCCTATTGGGGTTATGGTGACTGGTCGTTTCGGCGATGATGATCTGCTGCTGTCGCTGGCCGGGCAGATCGAGCGCGCCGCACCATGGGCTGGGCGGCGGCCTGAAATTTCCTAAACCTTTGAAGGTGTTGGGAAAATCAGTCTCTTCACGCCACCGAAACGGAACTTGCGCCAGGCAAATTCGGGCTGTGCCAAGCGATCAGCAATGGCCAGCACGACTGATGGATTGACCGCCATGCCGGAATGTGAGCCACGCACCTCAATATTCTCTGAGGTGTTATTCAGCGGTTTTTGCAGGCACGCCCGCCAATCCACCACCCCATCGCCGCGGCTATAAATGGCTGTCATCGGGACTTGTAGCGGTTCTGCCAATCTGCGGCGCACGGCGGGAGAAACTTCCGGCGCAGTGCGCCCGGTTATCTGTTCCACAAACGGCCAAAGGTTGGAGCCTTGCACGCCAGAGCCGGAAAAGGGACTGCCGAGAGAGATCACAAGCCGCGTTTGCTGTGGACGCGCCCTTGCGAGTTCACGTGCAAATATGCCGCCAAGGCTTTGACCTATAAGGGAAATTTTTCGCCCAGAACGCCCGTGCAATTCATCCAACCGGGCCAATAGGGCTTCACGCTGGCCCGGCGCGCGGCCCATATTTGTACCTTGATCCCAGCCATGCGCATCATAGCCAAGGCTGCTCAAAAGCCTACGCAACGGCAAGGTTGAGGTATCATTCGCGGTAAATCCGGGCAGCACCATCACCGTATGCCCGTCGCCTTGGGGCAAGCGGGTAAGCAAGGGCCAAGCCATTGCGAACGCCGCCGCCTCTGCCCCCGCACGCGGCACCTCCGACAGGAACTGCAGGCGGTCGGGCACATTGCCTGTCATCAACTGATTTGCCTTTTCGTCCGCCATTTCGCGCACTTGCCCTTCGCCTCATGACCAGTAGGATGCCTCTCTATGGCATTCATTCATAAGGGGGAGCAAGCCTGATGGGACTGTTGCGCGAAATCCGGTATCTGAAACGTATGGCTGGTCCGGCAAAATTAGTGCTGGGCCTCAAACCGGGCCTGCCCCGCACCACCGCAGATGTGATGGAAGAGGTCGTGGACGCCCATGGGGAAAAGCCAGCAATCTTCTTCCAAGATCAGGTTTGGACCTATAACGATCTTGAGGAAGCAGCAAACCGCATCGCACATTTTCTGCATGCCCAAGGGTTAGCCCAAGGCGATGTTGTGGCGCTGAACATGGAAAACAGGCCGGAATTTATCGCAACCTGGTTTGGCGCGGCGAAAGCCGGGGTTACAGCCGCCCTTATCAACACCAATTTGGGCGGGCAGCAATTGGCCCATTGCCTGAATGTCTCGAACGCCAAGCTGATCATTTTGGGCGCGGAACTTTATGAAAAATATGAAACCGCGAAAGACGCGCTAACGCTTGATGCGCCTGCCTTCGTGCAAGGCGGCCACATTCAAGGCACGAACAATCTGGATGATGCCTTGGCAGATCTGCCCACCACCCGTCCTGCTGCATCCCTCCGCGCAGGCATGACGATGGGCGACAACGATCATTTCTACATCTACACCTCTGGCACGACGGGGCTGCCGAAAGCGGCACATTTCAGCCATCTCAAATTCTTGACAACTGGAGCTGGAACGGCAGGAGCCCTCGACCTCAAACCCGGTGACCGCCACTATATATGTCTGCCTCTGTACCATTCTGCCGGTGGTGCGATGGCAGCCGGCGCGGTACTAACCAGCGGTGCGGCGATGGTGCTAACCCCCAAATTTTCCGCCAGCCGGTTCTTCAAGGATGCTGTGGAATACAATGTTACCAGTTTTCAGTATATCGGGGAGCTGCTGCGCTATTTGCTGAACGCGCCTGTTCAGCCAGAGGAAAAACAGCACAAAATCAAGCTGGCGATTGGCAATGGCCTGCGCCCTGAAATCTGGGACGAGGTGGAAGAGCGCTTCAACCTCAACCACATTATTGAGTTTTACGGCGCAACCGAAGGCAATGTCATTCTAACCAACCTTGAAGGCAAGAAAGGCACCATTGGCCGTATGCCGGGTTATCTGCGCAAGGCCGCGGGCATGACCTGCGTTAAATTCGATGTTGAGACTGATGACGTGGTGCGCGGGCCCGATGGGCTGTGCATCGAATGCAAGCCGGGTGAAGCCGGCGAAGCCGTTGGCCGCATCAACTTTGATTCCAAAAGCGCTGCGGGCCGTTTTGAGGGCTATTCAGATGAAGCCGCCTCCTCCAAAAAAATCCTGCGTGATGTCTTCAAAAAAGGCGATGCCTATTTCCGTTCCGGTGATCTGCTGAAATTCGATCGCGATGGTTACTGGTATTTTGTAGACCGCATTGGCGATACCTTCCGCTGGAAAGGTGAAAATGTGGCCACCAGCGAAGTTGCGGAAGTGATGGCGGTGATGAATGGGGTGCAGGAAGTTAATATCTATGGCGTGCAGGTGCCGGGTGCGGATGGCCGTGCGGGCATGGCCTCAATCGTGACCGGCGAAGGGTTCGACTTGCAAAAGCTGTATGATCAAACAGAGATTGATTTGGCAAGCTATGCGCGGCCCCTATTTGTGCGTTTGCAAGGCGAGATGGAGATTACCGGCACTTTCAAGCACCGCAAGGTCGAGCTGGCAAAGGACGGTTTTGATCCTGCCAAGGTGAACGAACCGCTCTACTTCCGTGACAGTGCCGCCGGTGCCTATGTACCGCTGGATGAAGCGCTTCACGCTAAATTACTAGCCGGTGATATTCGGCTTTAGCCAAAATGGGCGGCCCTTGAGCCGCCCAATGATAACTTACTGATTGCCGACGCCTTTGGGTGCCTTCTGTTTCATGTATCCGAACATGTAACCGCCCACGCGCCGCATCTGGATTTCTTCCGCCCCTTCGGTAATGCGGTAGCGACGGTGATGGCGATAAATGTGTTCAAACGGCATATGGCGTGAATAGCCCAACCCGCCAAATACTTGCATGGCACGGTCCGCTGCTTCACAGCACAGGCGGTTGGCCCAATAGTTACACATGGAAACCTTATCTGACGCCATAAAGACACCTTCCGTATCCATGATCCACGCCGTTTTGTGGATCAACGCACGCAGCATCTCGCACTGGGTTTGCAATTCTACCAAGGGAAACTGAATACCCTGATTGGCCGAAAGCGGCTTGCCAAACGGCTTGCGTTCACCGGCGTATCGCACGGCTTCGTTCACGCAATATTGAGCCGCTCCAAGGCTGGAAGCGGCTTGGCGAATACGGTTTTCATTGAAGAAATGCTGCGTTACTTGTAGGCCACGCCCCTCCCCGCCAAAGATGGAACTGTGCGGCGCCCGCACATTTGTAAGCGAAACATGCGCATGGTCGGTAGGCATATTGAAGGTCCACAGAAACTCCTCCACCTTGAAGCCCGGCGCATCGGTCGGCACCAAAAAGGCGGTGATGCCCAAGCCGTCTCCGGCTTCCCCATCTGTGCGCGCATAAATCAGATCATAAGGCGCGGAATGGATGCCGGTATTCCACGTTTTTTCACCGTTGATGATCCAGTCATCGCCATCGCGTACTGCGGTGGTTTCCATATGGGTCGCATCAGACCCGTGTTTGGGTTCGGTAATGCCGAAGGCAAAGCCCTTGTTACCTGCCAACAGCCCATCCATCCACTCAGCCTTTTGCGCGTCAGTGCCGTAGATGTCCATCAACAGCAGCCCAACATGGTTGGAGACGATGGAATGTTCGTTCTGCAAATCATTGTGCAGCCCCAACCCTTTTGCAGCCAAATGCTCACGGATTATCGCCATGCCCAAATTGGTGCCACCACGGCCCCCAAGTTCTTTGGGCAATGGATAGCGATAGATGCCTGCATCATCAGCCAAGCGCTTGGTTTTATAGAGCAGTTGCTCCCACTCTGCGTTCGGCAGGCCGCCGCGTTCCCAATCGGTACGCGCATCCTCACGGCGATGATCGAAGAAACGCTCATTATCGTCTGATGCTTGCAGCGGCTTTACCGTGTTTTCGATGAAATCATCACATTCATCCAAAAAGCTCTGTATCTCGTCTGGAATGTTAAAATCCATAATGTCCCCCAAATGCAGAAAATGCGTGAATTGCAATGGCTGCATGATAAGCTCACCGCCATCAATCGCAATCAATTTTGAGGAAATCCGAAAATGACAATGACAGTTTACCACATGCCGATGTCCCGTTCGAACCGCGTGCTGTGGCTCATGGAAGAATTGGGCCTGCCTTATGAGGCAAAGAAAGTCGATTTCGCCGCCATTCAAGGCGCTGAGTATAAAGCCAATGTGCATCCCTTGGGGCGCGTACCGGCTGTGGTGCTGGATGATGGCTCAACCATGTTCGAATCCGGTGCAATTTTGAACTATCTGCTGGAAACCAACGACAATGATCTGCGCCCCAAAGCCGGTGACGCCGATCACACCGCCTATTTGCAGTGGTTTGATTTTGCAGAAGCGACGCTGGTTGTGCCCATTGGCAATGTGATGCAGCACAGCTTCATCAAGCCGGAAGATCAGCGCATTCCGGGACTTGTGGTGCAGTCTGCCGCTGCGGCCAAGGAAGCACTGGCCGTGATCGACAAGGAGATGGCCGGTCGGGACTGGATCGCCGGAGATCGTTTTACTGCCGCAGATATTATGACGATCTATTCCGTCGCACTGGCCCAAATGGCGCAGCTTTGGAGTGCAGATGAATTTCCGAATCTCGGTGCCTATTTCGCGCGCGCTACGGCCCGGCCCGCCTATGAGGCAATGACAAAGGCCTAGTAATATGGGGGATGATCGATGACGAAAAACACTTCGTATAATTGCAACGGAGCGATGACCGCCATCGGTCATGCCCATACCAAACTTGGCACAACAGCACCGCATACAGATGAGCCATGGAGCGAAGCCATGCTCTTTGGCTTATCAGGCGGTGTTGGCCAAGGATATATTTTATGGGAGTTCAAGAAAGACAGCAGCGCACCCTTGGTGTTGGGCTTTGTGCATCGCTGGAATTACCCAGCGGAACGGTTGGAACACGCTGGCACGCGTAGCGGCTTGAATGTCACCACCACCAACACTGGAAGCGCGACAAAGGCGGAGGCGTTGCTGAGCGAACAGCTCGCCAAGGGCATTCCCAGTGCCGTGCTGACCGATTGGCTACATTGTCCCTATGCTTGGTATCTAACAATAGATGACGAGGCAGATGGCATATTCACCGCGCGTGACACTGGCAAAAGCCCTCTCGCCATTCCGGCAGAAATGTTGAGCGCAGCGCGCGCCGAAGTACCAAGCTACAAAAACGCTTTGATCGGCTTTTCCAAAGGCAAGCGTGTTTCCAAAACAGCCCTCAAAGGCAATATCAAAGCAGCCATTACCGATGCCGTCGCTTATCAATCGACTTCTTCCGACAGCTTTTCTCTCAAGGCGCTTAGGAAATGGTCACGCGCCTTGACCGACAAAGAGATGGCCAAAAGTTGGCCTACTGTGTTGGGGGATGGCCGCAATTTACTACCTGCCCTCATCACCGTTTATCAACGTCCGAAATTGACGGGCACCGATGGCAAAGCCTTGCGCGGCCTCTATGCCGACTTTCTGGAGGAAGCACATGCCTTTACCAAATGCGCGGATTTGGCCGACGCCGCATCTGCCTATCGCAAAGCAGGCAAGGCTTGGGTAAAGCTGGCAAATACCGCCTTGCCGAACGATGTGCCGGAATTGGCCGCTGTGCGGGCCTTGGTCGATAAACGCGCAAACGCCCAAGCCGCGGGGGGTGCAAAAACAGTCGCGAAGATCGAGGCCCTATCCCGCCAAATAGATGTGGCTATTAAGGCCAGCCGCACAAAATTTCCGCTCAACAAACCAGACCGACTGGCGCTTTTTGCGGACCTGAAAATGGCGCTGGATGCCGTTATTGAGGCAGAACAGAATGCAATTGACGCACTGGCGAAGGCCGCAGCGAACCTTTAGACTACGCAGATCATAATTATGGAGGGCGCACCATGTTCGGTCGCATTGTTGGGGGCTTTTTGGGCCTGATTGTTGTACTCATCGCTGCAATATTCGTGTTCGGCTATGAGCCGGATATCCCCGTTACGGAGCTGGAACCAAAATATATGAATGAGGCGTCGCAATATGTAACGTTGCGCAATGGGTTGAAAGTGCATGTGCGCGATGAAGGCCCCGCAGAGGCCCGCCCCCTCGTGCTCGTACATGGCTTTTCCGCCTCACTCCATACATGGGGGGCCTGGGCCGAACGGCTTAAAGATCGCTACCGCGTCATCTCGCTTGATCTTGCAGGCCACGGCCTGACTGGCCCTCACCCCACTCATGATTACTCCATGAGCGGACAAGCCCTGCTGGTTGAAGAAGTGCTGGAGAAAATGGGCGTTGAAAGCTATGCCATTGCTGGTAGCTCCATGGGAGGCTTTGTGTCTTGGGTACACACGCTAGAAAACCCTGAAAAGGTTACGGGCCTCATTTTGGTTGGTGCATCCGGCTATGAGCATCCGGAACGGGAACCATCAGGGGTCTTCCTGTTAATGGAAACACCGGGGGTGCGGGAGTTGCTCAAATTCATCACACCGCGCGCGGCAATTGTCAGCACAATGGGGCCTGTTTACGCCAATAGCCCGGTTGTGGATGATGAGCTGATTGATCGTTACCACGAACTGATTTTACGCGAAGGCAACCGCGAAGCTATTGGCCGTATTCGTGAGATCAAGCGGGAATACCATTTAAACAATCAACTCAAATCAATGAATACGCCTACGCTGATTTTGCATGGCCGACTGGACCCCCTTGTGCCAGTAAAGGACGGGTATCAATTCGATAAGGATATCCCCAATTCCACGCTTCACGTTTATGAAAATGTCGGCCATATCCCGATGGAAGAAATTCCTGATCGCACGGTCGCGGATCTGGTGGCCTTTCTGGAAGGCCCTGCCAGCGTTAGTAAATCCATGATGGGCAAGGCGATGGACGCGGTGGGGAATGCCGCAAATTCTGTTATGAATGCTGTTGAAGAAGCCTATGAGGCAGCGCGCGAGGCGGTAAACAGCGATGCTGCAAATGATAACGCCGCCCCCAATCAAGGAAGCGGCGAAATATAGATTTGAACTCTGGAGAGACTGTTAGCCGATGACGGTCTCTCCGCTTTCGGCTACGACCTCATGTTCAATAGCGCCAAGTTTTTCCATCTCGATACGCACCTTGTCGCCCGTTTTCAAAAAGACGGGGGGCTTCATGGCAACGCCGACACCGCCTGACGTGCCTGTGAATAGCACATCGCCTGGCTCTAGCGTAAATGCCTGACTGATATAGGCAATTTGATCAAAGCAATCAAAAACAAGGTTCTTGGTATTGCTGTCTTGCTTCACTTCGCCATTCACGACGCATTTAATGTCCAGAACATGCGGATCGCCCACTTCGTCCGATGTGGTGATCCATGGACCGAAAGGCGCATGGGTATCAAAGCTCTTGCCGATTTGCATGGTTTGGCTGTGGAATTGCCAATCGCGCACTGACACATCATTGCCCACGCAATAACCGGCGATCACCTCATGCGCGCGCTCCCGCGGTACGTGGCGACAACGCTTGCCGATAACGAACACCATCTCTGCTTCATAATCCAGCGCGCTAGATGCCTTGGGCATTGCAAAGCTGCCATATGGCTTATTGACTGCGGTTGTCTGCTTGTTAAACCACATTTGATGCTTGGGTACGTCGGCGCCTGTTTCTTCAATATGATCCATATAATTCAGGCCAATGGCCAAAACCTTGCCAGGGTTCATCACCGGCGCTTCCAGTGTGACGTCCTTCAAAGGAATGCTGTTTGACGCGCCTTGGGCGGCACGTGCGCCCACCATGGCGGCATCGCCTGCCTGTAAAAAGCTTAGCATATCTGTTGGCAAATCAGGTGCAGCGGCTGAGAGGTCGATCATCTCATCGCCCTCCACAAGACCGATACGCGTGGAACCATTATGGGTGAAGGTGGCTAGTTTCATGGATTTTCCCCAGCTTATTCCGGGTGCCTGCGCCAAGGTGCGCCTGCGCCGTTTATTGACAAAAGTGACAATTAGTCATTTAATAGTAGAAAGTTATTCGAAGCACAATAGACAGGATTTCGAGGCAATCAAATGGACATTTCAAAGTTCGAGCCCAAAAACAGACTACAGCCGATTGAAGCGATGCGCGCCTTCCGCGCCCTGCTAGCCGATGGGGAACGCACCGAATATGTATTCGTCATCATCCAGGCGCTTAGCAACGGCGATAGCGAAATGAACGCGAAAAAGCTGCAAAAATCCGAATCGGGCCGCAGCCTGCTGGCGGAAAAGCCGCAAATCCTGGATGTATTGCAAGATAGCGATCGCTTGGCGGCGATGCCTTTGGGATCCCTGGGTCGCACCTATTACGAATTCACCAAGCGCGAGCAAATCACTGCCGATGGTTTGGTGGAAGCCAGCGACGTAAAACGGGTCGAGGCCCCTAAAAGCGTCGATGGCGAATGGATGAGCAAACGCATGCGCGATGTGCATGACCTGTGGCATGTTCTCTCTGGTTATGGCCGTGACGGCTTGGGCGAACTTTGCCTGCTGGGCTTTTCCTATGCCCAAACCAAAGCGCGCGGCATTGGTTTTATTGCTGCCATGGGCGCCATTCAAGCTCGTAAATGGGGGCCCGATGGCGGCAAGCTGCCGTCCATCAAAGCCGTGTGGGAAGGTTATCGACTTGGCAAAAAGGCAGCATGGTTGCCCGCAGTTGAGTTTGAAAAGCTGATGGAACGCAATGTGATTGAGTTGCGCCGCGAATTGAACATTGGCGAGCACAAAACATATGACGACGTGCTGGTTGCCTTTAACGCCCCGGCACCCATTCCGGTTTAAACAACCCATGGCCAAATCCTTGCCGGAAGAAACCGGCCTTGATCACGCAGCGATGGAGGCCACTTTGGCCATATCGCCCTATCAAAACTGGTTGGGATTAAAACTCGATAAATGTATGGCAGGCGAAATATCCATCACCTGTCCATGGCGCGAAGATCTGGTATCCAATCCTAATTTGGGCTCAGTCCATGGCGGCGTGCTGGCCGCCTTGATTGATTTGGGCGGACTTTACAGCATTCTAACCCAATCGACGCGCGTGCGTTCCACGGTTGATCTAAGGGTAGATTACCATGCCCCGGCGACACCCGATGGTGGCACGATGACCAGCACATCAACGGTTCTGACAATTGGTGGCAAAATCTCTACCGCTGAAACTCGTATCTCCGATGCGAATGGCACATTGATCGCATCCGGTCGTGGGGTATATATGATGGCGAAGGCGTAATCTGACGCTTCGCATAAAAGGAAGCCTTGATGACGCGCTTTGAAAATTCAGCGACGACAGAGCTTGAGCGCAAGCGCGGCATGGTCATCCTCTTCTGTGCCTTGCTTGCTATCGGCATGGGGCAAAATCTGTTCACGGCTATATTGCCACCCATCGCGCGCGACCTTGGCATGACCGAGGTGCAGGTTTCATCCATCTTTTCCCTCTCGGCCATCATCTGGATGTTGATGAGCCCCGTATGGGGAAATCTTTCTGACCGCATTGGGCGCAAGCCTGTGATCATGATCGGTATTTGTGGTTTTGGTATTTCCACCGGTGGTTTCGGTCTGGTCATTTATTACGGCATGGAAGGCTTGTTACCACTTGCTGTTTTGTTCCCATTGATGATCTCGGTGCGGGCGATATTCGGCACTTTCGGGTCAGGCACCATGCCCGCAGCACAAGCCTATATTGCAGATCGCACGACCCGCGAACAACGCTCGTCCGGCGTCGCACGCATTACGGCATCTTTCGGGGTGGGTACGATTATTGGGCCTGGCATTGCCGCAGCGCTGATTACATTCGGCATACTCACCCCTTTCTTTGCTGTCGCCGCCATGGCCTTTGCCGGGGCCATTGCCGTGCTGTTTCTGTTACCGGAACGCACCAAACCTGCTGGGGCTGGAAAAAGCGGCAAGGGTGGCGGTCAAAAAATTCGGTTCCTGGACAAGCGGGCCTTGCCTTTTGTGTTGATGAGCTTGGGCCTTTCCTTCGCACAATCCATCCAAATACAGGTGCCAGCCTTTTACTTCATGGATACGCTGGGTTTTACTACTGCAGAGGCCGCGCAATATGTGGGCGTGGGCCTTATGGCCATGGCAATGGCTGGCCTGTTTTCGCAGCTTGTGGTCATCCAGATTTTCAATCCATCGGTGCAAACATTGATGCGCGCCGGCGCTATTTGCAGCGCCGCGGCCTTCCTTATTTTGGTCTATGGCGGCAGCTATTCACTACTGGTGATGGGGCTTACGCTTTCGGGCCTTGGCTTCGGCTTGTTGCGGCCTGGCTTGGCGGCAGCGGCTTCACTCTCCGTCTCGCCCAATGAACAGGGGTCGGTGGCTGGCGTATTGGGCTCTACCCATGCAGCAGGTCATGTGCTAATGCCAATTATCGGTATGCCGCTATACAAGTTGGACCCGCAATATCCGTTTTTGGTGGCAAGCGCCCTTTCAGCGCTTGCGTTCCTGTTTATCATTTTGCATCCGAAGGTCCGATCCGTCAGGGCAGAGGTGGATGATGAGGAAAGCTTGAAAGTGCAAGGCACGCACGGTTAGCGCGCTTGTAACCAGCCCCGCAGACGGCGAATACCCTCTTCGATCTTATCGGTGCTTTCCGCAAAGGAAAGTCGGATAAATTTGTGCCCACCTGTCGGATCAAAATCTGCGCCGGGCGTTGCACCCACATGCGCCTCGCGCAACATATCTGAGCAGAATTTGGCACTATCATCGGTGCGATCAGATACGTCTATATAGATATAGAACGAGCCGTCACACGGCGCGATATTTGGGAAGCCGATTTCCGGCAATGCGTTCAATAGCAATTGCCGATTGTGTGCATACACCGCGCGGTTTTCCTCAAGCTCAGGTGTTGCGTCAAACGCATGCATCGCCGCCATCTGAGATAATGTCGGTGGGGCAACATAAAGATTTTGCGACAGGCGCTCAGCCATACGCACAAGCTGCGGCGGCAACACCAACCAACCAATACGCCAACCAGTCATCGCGTAGTATTTGGAGAAGCTGTTGATAACAATCGCGTCATCTGAATACCGTAATGCCGTGTCGGCCTGTTGGCCATAAGTCAAGCCATGGTAAATTTCATCTGACAGAAAAGTAGCCCCTGCCCGCTGCGTCGCCTCAACCACAGCCGCCAGATCATCCCCAACGACCATGGTGCCAGTGGGATTTGACGGGCTTGCCAACAAGAAGCCCTTAATCCCCTCGGCTGCAATCTTCGCTTCTACCTGTTGTGCATCAGGACGAAAAGCTGTTTCAAATCCAATGGGCAGAAAGGATGGTTCAAAATTGAGCGCGCGCAAAATATTTGGATAGGCCGGATAACCCGGTTGCGTCAGCAGAACCTTGTCTCCTGCCTCAAACAGGCTGAGGAATGAGATCACAAACCCGGCAGATGATCCGGTTGTAATAACGATCCTGTCGGGTGCCACGTCCACGCCGTATTGATCCTGATAGTGTTGGGCAATGCGGGCACGCAAATCATCTCGCCCAAGCGCATTCGTATAGCCGATACGGTCGTCCTTCAGCGCATTGACTGCCTTGTCGAGCACAACACGTGGCGCTGCGGTGCCCGGCTGCCCAACTTCCATATGCACAATGTCATGCCCTTGTGATTCGAGAAGCTGCGCCTCGGCATAAACATCCATCGCCAAGAATGACGTGATTTCGTCTTTGCGACTGGTCATAGGCAGTGTGTCAATCAGTCAGGATAGACATTGATAGCAAGACCGAAACCAGCGCTGGCTGTTTCTGCGACACAATCCGCGGATCGGGTGCGCCGTGGCGCTAGCCCTAACCCAAACCCGTAAGAACCTCCACCACCGGTACAGGCTACCGCATTTAGAGACCGACCCCGCGCATGCGTAGATTGGCGTACAGCGGCTTTGAAGTCAGATTCCGATTGAACCGCCTGATCAGAGAACAAGGCAGTCAACATGGCAACGGCACCGGGACCACCGGCAACGGTAGTTCCAATTTCAACGCCGCCATTATCAATCAGCAACGGCAACAAGCCCAGCCGCGCCGCAATAGCTGGCAGCGATGCGATGGGACCAGCAAAGGTAAACCCTGTGTCACCCGCCATTTTGCCAGTGCCAAGTGCGCCATAGGTTGTGTAGGAACAAACAGCGATATTCCCGGCCCGGTCACTTATGGCCAAACTGGCGGCACCCGTGCGCGCATCTACAGGAATTTTGCCAAAGCCCAGTTCCTTACGCGCACGTTCTTCAATGGTGCGGGCAAAATCTGCCCGACCTGCCGGAGCCAGCTGCCGGGCCTCGCGGCGAAATTCCGGAAACTCAATGATCGCGCGCAACAATCGACGGGCAGATGAAGACGAATTTGGAATAATAATATCGCTACCATAGGCACTAAACCGATCTGCGCCACTGACAATGGCCTGATAGCCCTGCAAATCTGCCGCCGAAAGTTGCAAGCCCGCTTGCGATGCCCCATCAACAATTTTGCTTGCCAATCGCCCGGCATAAAAATCGGCCCAGCCACGGGATCGCATATCAAGCAAAGTATCGGCCAGTTTCGCGTCAGCCAACTCACTGCCTTCTTCTATTTTCTGACCGCCTGCCGTTTTCGTTAGGCTGTCCAGTTCTTTCCGTCCACGAAATGCCGGTGGCAAGGAAGCCGTTGCGCGGGCACGCGCGCGGCTGGCCCGGTAGCCGCTGCGAGCCAAAACCTCTGCCGGCGCCAATACTTCAGACCACGCCAAGGCCCCAGCCATTTCATGCAGCGCCCCCATACCGGCGACAGAGCCAGGTACGGGGCTTTCGCTCAATCCGCCCTTTTGGGTTGGTGCGGGCATAAATTCAAAGGTTGTAAAACTGTTGCTGGCACGTTCCCGATACAGACACATGCCGCCGCCGCCCAAACCCGCTCCTGTCGGATAAGTGACAGCCAAGGCAAAATAGGCTGCGGTGGCCGCATCTGCGGCTGTACCACCATCGCGCAGAATATCTGCCGCAATGGTCGCCGCCACCGGTTCATCAACCGCAACAGCCCCAATGTGATCATCCAAGGCAATCTGCCGTGGACGATCGGGCGATCGTAGGGGATTAAGGCCGCAGGCAGCAAGACTTCCCACCACCCCCATCACAATCGACAGACGCGCCACAGATTTGACCCAATTCGCTGACACCGTGCCGCTCATTGTCATTGTCTCCTTGCCTTTTACCTTTTGGCTCACAACTATGGCTTATCGGCGCTATAAAGACCTGAATGTACCAAAGTTACGGAATACCCTATTCGTGTTGACCATGTTTAAGCAAATCTATCTCACCATTCAACGCACATCATTGCCTTCGTGGCGTGCTCTTTCAGCCGTACTGAGTGCACTTGTTGTGCTTATATCCACGTCTGTCAATGCTCAGGGGTTGATTCGTGACGCCGAGATCGAAAGCTTTTTGCGTGATCTGGGCAACCCGATCTTCGAGGCGGCGGGGCTTCTGCCCGAAGATGTGCACATTTACATCGTCGGGGATGATTCGCTAAACGCCTTCGTTGCTGGCGGTCAAAACATGTTTTTGCACACCGGCTTGATGAAAAAGGTCGATACGCCGGAACAGCTTGCAGGTGTTATGGCGCATGAAACAGGCCATATTTCGGGCGGTCACTTGGCGCGCCTGCCTGATGCCATGAGCGGTGCAACCGCGGCCATGATCCTAACCTATATTCTGGGTGCGGCTGCCATGGTGGCGGGTGAAGGCGATGCCGGGATGGCCATATTGGCTGGCGGGCAAACAATTGGCCAACGCACCATACTGGCGTTTTCCCGCGGGCAAGAATCAGCGGCAGACCAAGCCGGGTTAGGCTTTCTAGAAAGCGCTGACGTTACAGGCATTGGCCTTGTTGAATTTATGGAGACACTGGCAGATCAGGAAGCCCTTTCAGCGCGCCGCCAAGACCCTTATGTGCGCACTCACCCGCTTAGCTATCAACGCGTTGCATCCATGCGCAATCGGGTAGAAGACAGCCCAACGAAGGACAAGCTGCTTGGCGCGGATTTCGACAAACGTTTGAGGCGCGCCCAAGCCAAACTAGTTGGTTTTCTGGACGCACCCGGCGCGGTTTTCCGGAAGTATCCCTCTCGCGATACCTCCATTGAGGCGCGCTACGCCCATGCGGTCGCCTATCACCGCCAAGGACTGTTGGAGCAAGCTCTGCAAACCATTGACTACCTGCTGCTGCAAGAACCTGAAAACCCCTATTTCCATGAACTTAAAGGGCAAATCCTGTTTGAAAGCGGTAAGGCCGAAGCGTCCATCAAACCACATAGAAAAGCGGTCACACTTGCCCCGGACCAATTGTTGCTGAAAGTTAATCTTGCGCAATCACTTGTTGCCGTAGAAGACGAAGAATTCGACGAAGAGGCGAAGGAAATACTCACCGCCGTTTTGGCGAAAGACAAAGACTATTCCAGTGCGTGGCACCAACTTGCCATAGTGCAGGAACGCAGGGGCGAAAGCGGTCTTGCCTCTCTTGCCAGCGCAGAACGATACGCGTTGCTTGGGGCCATGCCATATGCCATCAATCAAGCAAGACGCGCCCAATCACTGCTGCCACATGGCTCCGCCGGTTGGCTGCGTTCCGCCGACATTCTCGCGGAGGCAGAGGCCGCCATCCGCGCACAAAAACGACGTTAATGACAGGGTAATCGAATGAACAACTTTTTACGTAGCACCACCTTGGGGCTGAGCCTGACACTTGGCTTGATCACACTGGGGGCATATAGCACCAACGCAAAGGCCGCCGATGCGCCGGACCGCGCAACCGTTGAAAAGTGGATAGAAGAATATCTGCTCGAACATCCCGAAGTCATTGAACAAGCGAACGCCGTTTTGGCCGAACGCCGGGAAATCGAAAAAATGAACAAGGTGGAAAGCTTCGCAGAAAGCATTTCCAAAGCAGCGACGAAAGACCCGCTCATTCATGTTGCAGGCAATCCGATGGCACCTGTTACCATTATTGAACTGTTCGATTATCACTGCGGCTATTGCAAACGCGTGGTCGCCGACGTGATGAAGACCGTTGAAACACGCAATGATGTACGCCTGATCCTGCTGGAATATCCCGTATTGGGCGCGTCTTCGCAAATGGCGGCCCTTGCGGCCACGGCTGCCCTCAAACAGGGCGGAGATAAATATATGACCTTTCACACCGAGCTAATGTCGGCGCGCGGTCAATTGAACGAGGGACGATTGCTCGAAATCGCAACGCAATCAGGGTTGGACGCCGGACAATTGGCGAAGGATATGCGCGCAAAAGATGTGGCAGAAGCGGTAAACCGCAATTTAATGCAAGCCAGTGAAGTAGGGGTGGATGGCACCCCCAGCTTCATCATTAATGGCGATTTCTACCCTGGTGCCCGCAGTTATGAGCAATTGAACGCCATTATCGATGCCGCATTGAGCGACAAACAAAGCTGATACAAAGCCTTCCACGCTATTGACTGCGTGGCCCGCAAGTGAAATCTTACCCACCGGTCAATTTTTTAACTTGCGGGCAAGGTATTGTAACGCCATGAGTAAATCTCCCCCCTCTTCCTCCTCGTCCTCTGGTGGAAACGGTGACAAAAGCGGTGACGATGCGAAACGCGCCCGCTCAGAGCGCACAGCCAACCGCTTCGACGCCCGTCGTTTGGAGATTTTGCGCACAGCGGCTCGGATGTTCTCCGAAAAAGGCTATCACCAATGTTCCCTAACAGATGTGGCCGATGCGCTGAACCTTACGAAACCGGCGCTCTATTACTATGCCAAGAGCAAGGATGAACTATTGTTCGAGTGCGGTCGTATCGCACTGGGCAATTTGGCTGATGCTGTAAACGATGCAAAAACCCGTGATCTGACGGGGCGTGAACAGCTTGATATATTCTTCCAAAACTACGCTGAAATGATCTGCGATGACTTCGGTCGTTGCCTGGTGGTCACGGAGCCGCGTGATCTGGGGCCAGAAGGCCGCACAACCAACGTCAAAGGTCGTCGTGACATTGAGGCCGAGGTGCGCAGCATGTTTGAGCGCGGCATCAAGGATGGCTCTATTCGCAAATGTGATGTGAAACTAACAACTTCCATGTTGTTCGGGGCGTTCAACTCTGTTGCGGGTTGGTATCGCGAAGACGGGCGATTGACGCCAAAAACAATCGCCGCCCGTTTTATGGATGTGGTTGACGGCGGCCTTATCCCGCCGTCAACAACCTAGGGCCAGATCAGATCGGCAGATCGCCTGTTGCCGCGGCAACCGAACCTGTTTCCTTATAGGCTTTGATCGTGCGTTCCGCGATGCGCCACTGGTGGACTTCATCAGCCCCGTCCGCGAAACGCGCCCAACGCGCTTGCTGAAGCATATGAGCAATCGGCGTGTCGTTTGAATAGCCCAGTGCGCCATGCACCTGCATCGCCCTATCGATGATACGATTAAGCGAGTTCGCAACAAAATGCTTCGCCATGGACACTTCAGACTTAAAGTCTTCGCCCGCATCAATTTTGTGAGCCGCATGCAACACCATTAGCTTGCCTTGATACAGTTCCATTGCACTGTCCGCGATCATCCACTGAATGCCCTGTTTTTCGGATAGGTAAGACCCGTGCGCATAGCGCTTGGTGGCGCGGTCGACCATCATTTCCAGTGCGACCTCTGCCTGCCCGATCCAGCGCATACAATGCGCCAACCGCGCCGGGCCCAAACGAGATTGGCCCAGCAAATGCCCATTACCGCGCCCTCCCAATATGGCTTCGTCGGGCACGCGTAAATTCTCAATGACGATTTCTGAATGGCCGGTTGAACCATGCATAGTGGACACTTCGCGCACATCATCCCAGCCCTCTTGCGGCAAATCGATAATGAAAGCAGTGTTGGCTGCTTGCGGAATTTCCGGGTCATCTTCTGTGCGGGCAATCAAGATGGCAAACTTTGCGGATTTCGCGCCGGATATGAACCACTTGTGACCATTGATGACCCAGCCATTACCATCTTTTACGGCTTTGGTCTGGATCAAGGTTGGATCAGAACCCGCCACTTCAGGCTCGGTCATTGCAAAGCAAGACCGCGAATAGCCATCACAAAGCGGCTTCAGATATTTTTCTTTCTGTTCATCCGTGCCCCACTTTTCCAATGTGTGCATATTGCCTTCATCAGGAGCCTGACAGTTAAGCGCATAGGGGCCGAACCGGGCCCGCGCGGCCTCTGCCGATACCATGGCAAGCTCGACATGGCCAAGCCCCATGCCGCCCCATTCCTTAGGCATATGTGGCAGCCACAGCCCCCTCTTTTGCGCCTCTGTTCGCATTTTTATGATGCCTTTGATGAGCGAATCGCGGTTCTCCTCATCAATCTCATCTTCTGTCGGCTTGACGATATCCGAGATAAAGCTGCGAACCTTGCCGCGCAGTTCCTCAAGCTCTGGTGTCAAAGTGAAGTCGATTGCCATTATTTCCCCCAAATTCGCAATTTTCACCAAAATTCTGGGGCGCACAGTACGGGCTTGCCGCTACAGGTTCAAGTTGAAGTGTTGCTTTCCGGTACTTGCCGGAAATGCCACAATCGTTAATATGAAGCCGATTTTACGCGTAGAAAACAGCCACATTTGGCGGTTGTTTCAGTACGCAGCTTGAAGGGAATACAATATGAGAAAAATTATTCTTGCAGCGGGCGTTGTGCCTGCGCTTTTGGTCGGTACATATGCAGCACAGGCCGAGCAACGCCCTGCCGGGCATCACTATCCCGAAATTAAAGAAATGCGGTTAACGCATGTTCGTGGTAACGAATTTGATGATCACCTTGCCCGTGAATATCAAGATCTTTCCGCGTTTGAATCAGATGAAATGTTTGATTGGCGCGATGCCGAGCGCTATGCAGGCCGTGCCAACGCCGCCGCCAGCCATAAAGCGGTGTATCCTTATGTACCAACGGATTGGCGTATTGTCGGCAAAGACAATATGACGGCCTTGGTTGATGCTCGTGCCAAGCTGGTATCCGCTCTTAATCGCGGCGGTCGCACATTGGCCCCCAAAGAAGCAGCTATTGCACAAGCCAAATATGATTGCTGGGTTGAACAGCAGGAAGAAGGCCATCAACCAGACCATATCGCGGCTTGTCGCGCCGAATTTGATGCCGCTTACGCTGCATTGCTTGCAGCCATGCCTGCTATGAGTGAAGAAATTGCCCGTGAGACGGTCTATTTCGCCTTTGATTCATCTGCGATCTCTGCTGGTGAACAGGCTGAAATCAACGAATTCGTGGCGGCAATGAAGCCGATGGCAAATATCGTTCTGCACGTTGTTGGCCATGCCGACCGTTCGGGTTCCAGTGCCTACAATCAAAAGCTGTCTCACGCCCGAGCGGTTGCGGTTCGTTCCGAACTCGTACGCCAAGGTATGAATGTTGCAGCGATTGCATCTGAAGACCTGAAAGCTGCCGGTGAAGATGCACCTGCTGTTGCAACGGCAGATGGCGTGAAAGAAGCGCGTAACCGCCGTGTGGAAATCATCGCCAAAGGCGTTGTTACCAAATAACCTCACCATTAGAGGTTCAAAAAATTGGGCGCGTTCCATTTGGAGCGCGCCCTTTTTTGTGGTTCAGAAATATTGGGAACTGCTATCCCTCGAACGGATCTTTCACCAAAATGGTATCATCCCGCTCAGGGCTGGTTGAAAGCAGCGCTACAGGCGCTTCAATCAGCTCCTCAATGCGGCGCACATACTTGATGCAGGTGGCAGGTAAATCAGCCCAACTACGTGCCCCAACCGTTGGTTCGCTCCACCCTTCTAGGGTCTCATAAATGGGCGTGACCTTTGCCTGTTCGTTCAGGTTCACCGGCAAGCGGGTTACACGTTCACCATCCACATCATAAGCAACACAGACTTTCAGTTCTTCAAGTCCATCAAGAACATCCAGCTTGGTCAGCGCAATACCATCTATGCCACCCGTAACAACGGCTTGACGCACCAACACGGCATCAAACCACCCGCACCGACGTGAACGGCCCGTTACCGTGCCAAACTCATGCCCCACTGTGCCCAGATGCTGACCGATCTCATCATTCAGCTCTGTCGGAAAAGGGCCTTCCCCCACACGTGTGGTGTACGCTTTGGTGATGCCAAGCACATAACCGATCTGGCCGGGGCCAGAACCTGAACCAACAGCCGCCTGCCCCGCCATAGTATTGGACGACGTAACGAAGGGATAGGTGCCGTGGTCAATATCCAGCATGGTGCCTTGGGCACCTTCATACAGGATAAGGTCCTTACTCTTACGCGCCTCATACAGCACCTCAGGCACCGAGGCCATGAAAGGCAGTATCTTCGGTGCAACTTCAACCAACAGCTCCACCAGTGCTGCGCCATCCACTTCTGCCTGGCCCAAGCCGCGGCGCAGGGCATTGTGATGGGTCAACATATCGTCCACCTTGGCGGCGATGGTTTCACGGTCCTTCAGGTCTGCCACCCGCACAGCGCGTCGACCAACCTTATCTTCATAGGCCGGGCCAATACCGCGGCGCGTCGTGCCGATACGCACGGTCTTGTTTGCATCCTCGCGGATCGCGTCAAGCTCGCCGTGCAGGGGCAAAATCAGAACAGCATTATCGGCCAAAACAAGGTTTTCCGGCGTGATGGAAACACCCTGCCCGGTCAGGCGCTCAATCTCGTCCAACAAGGCCCATGGGTCGACGACAACGCCATTGCCGATGACCGACTTTTTGCCAGGTCGCACGATACCCGAAGGCAACAGGGAGAGTTTGTAAACCTCCCCATCAATGACCAATGTATGCCCGGCATTGTGACCACCTTGGAAACGCACCACAACGTCAGCGCGTTCCGAAAGCCAGTCAACAATTTTGCCTTTGCCTTCATCGCCCCATTGGGACCCGACAACGACTACATTGGTCATTTGATATTCCTTCCAGATTGGGAATGGGTTGGCTTAGAAATTAAGCGCCCACGCTCCTTTAACATGCTCGATGGCGCGCACGGCACCCAATACATCGTCAGAGATCGGGCCATCAACCTCGATCAACGCAACAGCATCATTGCGTTCATCTTCGCGACCCAGATTAAAATTGGCGATATTGACACCGGCCTCACCCAACAATGTGCCCAGTTTGCCGATAAAGCCCGGCTTGTCGGCATTATTGATGTAAAGCATATGCGGACCAAGTTCGGCCTCCATATTAATGCCCTTCACCTGAATAATGCGCGGCTTACCATCGGAAAATACCGTGCCCCCGACCCAGCGTGTTTCATCGCCACTCTTAATCGTGAGCATAATGTAGGTTTGGTAGGCGCCTTGAGCCGTCGTCACCGTCTCGGAGATTTTCACACCGCGCTGCTCAGCAACTACTGGCGCGTTTACCATGTTCACCTCAGCCAGTTGCGGGCGCAACAAACCGGCGATCAAAGCCTGCGTCAAAGGTTTGCGGTTCAGTTCGCCAACCGAGCCGACATATTCGATCTCAACCTCATCTACCGGCCCATCTATCAATTGCCCGGCAAAGCCACCAAGCTGTTCCGTAAGCGCCATATAAGGCTTGAGCTTGGGTGCCTCCTCGGCGGAAACTGATGGCGTGTTCAGCGCATTGGTTACGGCACCCGTCAGCAAATAGTCCGCCATTTGCTCAGCGACCTGAATAGCCACGTTCACCTGTGCCTCGGTCGTTGAAGCGCCCAGATGCGGGGTCAAGGTCACGTTATCCATGCCGAACAAAATGTTTTCTTTTGCCGGTTCTTCCGACAACACATCCAATCCCGCAGCCGCAACCTTGCCGCTTTCCAAAGCTGCTTTCAGATCTTCCTCAACGATCAAGCCGCCGCGCGCGCAGTTAATGATGCGTACACCATCCCGCATTTTCGCGATATTTTCAGCGTTGATGATGTTTTTTGTTTTGTCGGTCAACGGCGTGTGCAGGGTGATGAAATCAGCGCGCGGGAACAAAGCATCAAGCTCTACCTTTTCCACGCCCATTTCGGCGGCACGATCATCCGTCAGGAACGGATCAAAGGCTACGACCTTCATTTTCAGACCAAGCGCCCGATCAGCCACGATGGAGCCGATATTACCGCAACCAATAATACCCAGTGTTTTGCCTGTCAGCTCCACACCCATAAAGCGATTCTTTTCCCACTTGCCTTCATGCGTAGATGTACTGGCCTGCGCAATATCACGCGCAGCGGCAAACATCATCGCGATAGCATGTTCCGCCGTGGTGATCGCGTTACCGAAGGGTGTATTCATAACCACCACGCCATGCGCGGTGGCGGCAACTTTATCTACATTGTCGGTGCCAATACCGGCACGACCAATAACTTTAAGGTTTTTCGCAGCCGCGATGATTTCAGCGTCAGGTTTGGTCGAGGACCGCACGGCCAAACCGTCATAATCGCCAATAATTTCGATCAACTCTTCCTTGGAAAGGCCGGTCTTCACATCAACTTCAACGCCGCGCTCGGCGAAAATTTCGGCAGCGCGCGGGCTCATTTTGTCGGAAATTAGTACTTTGGGCATGGGGTTATCTCCTGCCTTGGAATTTATATTGCAATGCTTAAGGAAACCGCCGCGTTTACGCTGCGGCCTCAGCTTTTACTTCGGCAAAGGCCCAATCGAGCCACGGGGCAAGCGCTTCAAGATCAGCCGTGTTAACGGTGGCGCCACACCAAATGCGCAAGCCCGCTGGGGCATCGCGATAGGCACCAATGTCATAAGCCACACCTTCTTGATCCAGCTTCTTTACCAGTGCTTTTTGCGCTGCTTGCTGCCCATCGGCATCAAGACCCGCGAACCACGCATCTGTGATTTTCAAACATACAGAAGTATTGGAGCGGATTGTTTCATCGGCGCAGAGGAAATCTGCCCAATCGCTATCCGCCACAAAATCAGCCAGCGCTTGTAGATTTGCTTCAGAGCGTGCCTTCAGCCCTTCAAGGCCACCAAGACTTTCCGCCCATTTGAGCGCATCAAGATAATCCTCAACAGCCAACATGGAGGGTGTGTTGATGGTTTCGCCCTTGAAGACCCCTTCGATCAGCTTGCCGCCTTTGGTGAGGCGGAAAATCTTAGGCAAGGGGCGATCAGGGGTGTAGCTTTCCAGCCGTTCTACTGCGCGCGGAGACAAAATCAACATCCCATGTGCTGCTTCGCCGCCCATTACTTTTTGCCAAGAGAAGGTGGTGACATCCAGCTTATCCCACGGCATGTCCATCGCGAAAACAGCAGATGTGGCATCGCAGAAGGTCAACCCTTCCCTATCAGCCGCGATCCAATCACCGTTTGGCACTTTCACGCCGGAGGTCGTGCCATTCCATGTAAACACCACGTCGCGGGTTTTGGTATCAACGGCGCCAAGGTCCGGCAATTCGCCGTAACCAGCCTCATGGGCGCGCACATCATCCAATTTCAGTTCTTTGGTAATATCGCCCAACCAGCCTTTACCGAAGCTTTCCCATTGCAGCACGTCAACACCGCGCGGACCAAGCATGGTCCACAAGGCCATTTCCACGGCCCCCGTATCAGAGGCAGGTACAATACCAATGCGATAGTCTTCCGGCACACCAAGAATTGCGCGTGTACGATCAATTGCCTCGCCCAGCTTGGCTTTGCCAATGGCAGCGCGGTGGGAACGGCCCAAAGCAGCATCTTGTAATGAGGAAAGATCCCAGCCAGGGCGCTTGGCGCATGGCCCGCTGGAGAATTGCGGTCTGTCCGGGCGTGTTGCCGGTTTCGCTTGGTTGGTCATATCGACCCCCTATATTTGGTGCCTCGGTGGGGAGACACGGCCCACGCAGGAAGATAAGGATCACCCACAAAACGTCAATTCCCTTGATCCGCACGCACGCAGACACAAGGTCGCATCGCCCTTTCCTCCCCTGAACGGCACTGTCTGCGCCATGCAACCAAAGACAAAAGATTGGGCACTCTTATTCGGCCTTGCCGCTATTTGGGGCCTGTCGTTCCCAGTATTGTCTATCGCGGTAGAAACAGTACCGCCCTCCACCACGGTCGCCGTGCGCATGGTCATTGGGGCCATTACAATCTGGCTCATCATGAAACTGCGTGGCCTGTCCTTTCCTCGCGAAATCAGGCTCATAGTCATTCCAGCCCTAGTCGGTATTATCGGCAATGCCGTCCCGTTCACATTGATCAGTTGGGGCCAAGCGGCTGTGGGCGCCTCACTTGCCGGTATTTTGATGGCGATCATGCCGTTGGGCACGCTTATTCTGGCGCACTTCTTTTCAGAAGGCGAACGCATGAACACCCGTGGCCTGACAGGTTTCGGGTTAGGGTTCGCCGGAATCATTCTATTGATGGGCCCCAGCGCCTTGAATGGATTGGGAGATGACACTCTTATTCGCCAAGTCTCCATCCTTGCCGGTGCTCTTTGCTATGCGGTATCTGCCATTATCGCACGCAGGGCCGCTGCAATTGATCCAATTGTCAGCACGACGATCGCTTTGATCAGCGGCGCATTGGTCATGGTGCCGTTTTCCCTGATTGTTGATCAACCATGGACCGCGCAACCGGATCTCCCGGCCTTGCTTTCATTGCTTTATCTCGGCGTGGCGGCAACGGCACTTGGAAATTTTGTATATTTCCTCATCGCCAGCCGTACAGGCGCAGGTTTTTTGTCCCTTACCAATTATCTCATCCCCGTGTTGGCGGTGCTGTTTTCTATTATGATGCTGGCTGAAATGCCCAGCGCCTTATCGCTTGCAGCGCTTGGCATTATCTTGGTGGGTGTTTGGCTTTCTCAACGCGACAAATGATTTAGCGGCCCCAAGCCACCGCCAAAGCCGGGGGCTGTTTCCAACCCGCTACGAACAAAACGGCGCGCCACGATAATCGCATCATCCAGCCCTCCGCCCCGCCCCAACTCCACTGCCATCGCCGATGACAATGTGCAGCCAGTGCCATGCCCGGCAGAGCTTGCAATACGAGGTCCCGCAAAACGGCGCACGCCCGCATCTGACAAACGCAGATCAACAACCTCGTCGCCGCTTAGGTGGCCGCCTGTAACAAGCACTGCGCCTGCCCCGCTTTCTCTTAAATCCAGCCCCGCCGCCGTCATATCGGCCTCATCATCGACCGCACGACCTGAAAGCCTTGCCGCCTCTGCAAGATTGGGGGTGATAATGGCCCCTGCAAAACCGGCTTTCACCAAAGCCTTTGCGCCATCTTCTTCCTGCAATGAATGCCCCGTGCCAGAGATGCCCACCGGGTCCAGAACAATTGGCACACCACAACCTTCTACAACCGCCAACACAGCCTCAACAATTTCGGCATTGGGCAGCAAACCGATTTTAATCGCATCGACCCCGATATCATCCAATACGGCGTGTATTTGATCGACAATAAGTGCGGCCGACATCGCCTTAACCTGTCTCACGCCCTTGGTGTTTTGAACAGTGACGGCCGTAACGGCTGCGGCCGCATAGCCACCCAGCGCGGTAATGGTTTTTATATCTGCCTGAAGCCCCGCCCCGCCGGAAGGGTCAGACCCCGCAATGCTTAAAATGCGAGGTGGCTTGATCATACGCCGCCAACATGTGCGACCGCGTTCGCAATGTCATCAACCGCGCGTTCCACCAAACCGATATCCACGCCTTCCGCCATTACCCTCACCAAAGGCTCTGTGCCCGATTTGCGCAACACGACCCGACCTCTATCACCAAATGCCTGCTCTGCCGCAGCGACTGCTTTGGTGATCTCATCTTCTTCAAGCGTCATTGCATTTTTATAGCGCACATTTTTGAGAATTTGTGGCAAAGGCTCAAAGCGATGGCAAAGTTCTGAAACCCGCGCACTTTGATTTACCAATCGCGCACCACGCACCACCGTCAACACTTGCAGCGCCGCGATAAGCCCATCGCCGGTGGTTGCGTAATCCATCAACACCATATGGCCTGATTGTTCCCCACCCAGATTGAAACCCTTATTACGCATTGTTTCTACAACATAGCGGTCACCCACTTGTGTGCGATGAAGTGCAAGCCCTTTGTCTTTCAGGAATATTTCCAGCCCCATATTGGACATGATCGTGGCAACCACGCCACCACCCTGCAATTGCCCGGTATCGGCCCAAGCTTCACCGATCAGCGCCAGTAATTGATCGCCATCCACAATCGTGCCGGTTTCGTCACAAATGATAAGCCGATCAGCATCCCCATCCAGCGCGATGCCTATGTCAGCCCCTTCTGCGCGCACGGTTTCACACATCAAATCAGTGGCGGTCGAGCCGCAACCTTTATTGATATTGGTGCCGTTTGGATCCACCCCAATGGCGATCACCTCTGCACCCAGCTCCCATAACACAGTTGGTGCCGCCTTATATGCGGCGCCATTTGCGCAGTCGACCACGACCTTGATCCCTTCAAGATCAAGCCCCTTGGCGAACGAACTTTTAGCCACCTCAATATAACGTCCCAAAGCGTCATCCAGCCGTTTAGCACGCCCCATTTTGTCACCTGTCACACGCGCATCATTGATAAGCCCGCCGCCCAGACCCTTCTGCATGCGTTCTTCTATTTCCAGCTCCGCTTCGTCAGACAGTTTGAACCCGTCAGGCCCAAAAAGTTTGATGCCGTTATCTTCAAACGAATTATGCGAGGCAGAAACCATCACCCCCAAATCCGCGCGCATGGATTTTGCCAATATGGCCACACCGGGTGTGGGTACTGGCCCCAGCAACAACACATCCATGCCGACCGACAAAAATCCAGCGGTTAGCGCTTGCTCGATCATATAACCTGAAAGGCGTGTATCCTTGCCAATAACCACACGATGACGGTGTTCTGCGCGGGTAAAATACCGCCCAGCGGCCTGCCCGGCCTTCATGGCTATTTCCGGGGTCATGGGCACAGTATTTGCGGTGCCTCTTATGCCATCGGTACCGAAAAATTTACGGCTCATGCTCTGCCCCTTGGAATCACGTTATTGGCTTGTTTGCACAGTCTCAATTGCGTGAAGTATTTTCAAGTGTTGATGAGTTTCTGCCACATCATGTACGCGGAAAAAGCGACACCCCCCATGATATGCGGCCGCCACCGCAGCCAATGACCCCCCCAAACGCCTATGCGCTGGCACGCCATTATCCAAAGCAGCGACAAACCGCTTGCGCGAGGCGCCAAGCAATACCACCCGACCGGTTTCAACAAAGGCATTCATGGCGTTGAGCAGCGCCAGATTATGTTCAAGGGTTTTGCCAAAGCCAATGCCCGGATCAATGGCTATGTCCCCCACAGGAATGCCCGCTTGTTCCAAATCGGCAGAGCGCCGCACCAGAAAATTCAGCACCTCTTTCACAACGTCATCATACACTGGGTCATCCTGCATATTTTGAGGGGGCCCTTTTGCGTGCATCAAAATCACCGGCACCGCAAGCTCACACGCTGTTCCCAGCGATGCCGGGTCATAGCAAAGGGCCGACACATCATTAATAATGGTCGCCCCGGCCTGCACCGCCGCCCGCATTACCGCGGCATTACGTGTATCAATGGAGATTTGTGAAACCCCGGCCGCAGCCAGACCTTCTATCACCGGTAATACACGACGCAATTCTTCTGCTATGGATACCGGGTCAGCGCCAGGGCGCGTTGATTCCCCGCCCACATCCAACACATCTGCACCTGCGGCCACCAGAGCCAGGCCATGGGCAATCGCCTCATCAAAATCGTAAAAGAAACCGCCATCGGAGAAACTGTCCGGCGTAACATTTACAATACCCATAAGGCGCGGCCTGTCGAAAGACAGGCCGGCAAAGCTTTTCGCAATTGGCATGGGTTAGACGCCCGGTTGAGGTTCCGGGTTCAAGGGTGGTGTCACACCACGACCTGCCTTGGGCACACCCCGCACGCCGCCTGTACCACCCGTCGGGCTGCCACCACCGCTGGTACCTTCACGATTAGGTGGGTTCCCCTCCAACAAGGCTTTGATCTCGTCGCCTGAAAGGGTTTCGTATTCAAGCAAACCGTTCGCCAAGGTATGAAGATCTTCCTCATATTTTTCCATCAGCGATTTAGCAACGTCATATCCGGCCTCAACAATGCGGCGCACCTCGCCGTCAATCTTGCGCGACGTGTCCTCGGACATGTTTTGCTGGCGCGCAACCGAATGGCCCAAGAATACCTCTTCCTCGTTTTCACCATAGGCAAGCGGCCCCAGCTCATCCGACATGCCAAAGCGCGTTACCATGGCCTTCGCCATACGTGTTGCCTGCTCGATATCTGACGAAGCGCCAGATGTCACCATATCGTGGCCGAAGATCATTTCCTCAGCGATACGTCCACCCATCGCCACAGCAATATCTGCGTTCATCTTACCGCGGGTCATAGAAACCTGATCGCGTTCAGGCAAGCGCATAACCATACCCAAAGCCCGGCCACGCGGAATAATCGTTGCCTTGTGGATCGGATCGGAATGTTCCTGATGAATTGCCACAAGGGCATGACCAGCCTCATGATAGGCGGTCAGTTTCTTTTCTTCTTCCGACATGGCAAGTGAGCGCCGTTCGGCCCCCATCATCACCTTGTCCTTGGCGCTTTCAAAATCGGCCATTGTTACCAGCTTTTTGCCAAGTCTCGCAGCAAGCAAGGCTGATTCATTCACCAAATTCGCCAAATCAGCACCGGAGAAGCCAGGTGTACCGCGCGCCACTGTTTTCGGATCAACATCCGGGGCCAGCGGCACTTTTTTCATATGCACACGCAAAATCTTTTCACGGCCCTGAATATCAGGGTTCGGCACCACAACCTGACGGTCAAAACGCCCGGGACGCAGCAGGGCCGGGTCCAAAACATCGGGACGGTTAGTGGCCGCGATCAAAATCACACCATCATTCGCTTCAAACCCATCCATCTCGACCAGCAATTGGTTAAGCGTTTGCTCACGCTCGTCATTACCACCGCCCAGACCGGCACCGCGATGGCGACCAACGGCATCAATCTCGTCGATAAAGATTATGCAAGGTGCGTTTTTCTTGGCTTGTTCAAACATATCGCGCACGCGGCTGGCACCCACGCCGACAAACATCTCTACAAAGTCAGAACCCGAGATGGTAAAGAAAGGCACATTGGCCTCCCCCGCAATTGCGCGCGCCAGCAAGGTTTTACCGGTGCCGGGCGGGCCAACAAGCAACGCCCCTTTGGGAATGCGACCACCGAGACGTTGGAACTTCTGCGGATCGCGCAAAAATTCAACGATTTCTTCAAGATCTTCCTTGGCTTCATCAATGCCGGCAACATCTTCAAACGTTACGCGCCCATGCTTTTCAGTCAGCATACGGGCCCGGGATTTGCCAAAGCCCATGGCCCCGCCTTTACCGCCGCCCTGCATTTGACGCATGAAGAAAATCCACACCCCGATCAGCAGCAGCATCGGGAACCACGAAATAAGGATCCGCATGAAGGTAGAGCCTTCCTCTGGCGGCTGGGCAATAACCCTTACGCCGCTTTCGGTCAGCTTCGGTACAAGGGTGGGGTCGTTAGGCGCGTAAGTGGTGAATTGCGACCGGTCTTTATTAGTGCCGGTAATCAATTCCCCTTGAATAACGACTTCTTCCACCTGTCCGTGCGTAACTTGCGCCAGAAAGTCAGAAAACGCTATTTCGTTAACATTGGCCTTTTGGCCCGCCCCAATCACCATCTGAAAGGCAGCGAACCCCACCATAAAGATAATACCCCAAACGAAAATATTGCGTAAATTCTGCACCTTAGCGCCTTTCGTTAAACAATTTTTGCAATGCGTTTTCCGTCATATAGCATAAAGGTGAGCATCGGATTAAGCCCGCGCCAACACCCCATCCCTCTCAGGTCGCATCGTTCCCTACTGACATGGGCCAGATCGGGCGCAATTTCAAGCGCCTTAACCGCGCAAATCAATGCCTCTGGCGTTGAAACACGTGATTGTGAAGCTGCAATTGCCCCGCGGCGTCGCCGAATGTCGGCAAATGGAGCGTGCCATCAGGGGCCGTTGCAACCGGCACGCTCGCACGCACCGATGCAGGCAGCGTTACAAGACGGGCCGCGGCGGCCTCTCCCAAGGCTGAGGCCGCAAGGTTGCCCCGCGCAGACACTCGCCAGCCTCTCTGTGAGCAAGAAAATGCAAAACGGCTGTCCCAATCTGTTAATCTCGACGATATAGGCAAATCGTCTGGCAACCGCTCTGGTACGACATATAGCTTTCCGCTGCCGCCACAAAATTTCAGCCCAGCCAGTACACAGCTCTCCCCCGCCACAACTGCCTGATGCAGCCGTTCAACCGCCAGGCGACGTGATGGATAATCCGGGGCGATCATCAGGTTCATTACATAGCGCAATAAACGAAGCCCGACACCAATCGGCAAAGCCTTGAAATCAACAATATCAATTTCCACAAACCCGTGCGGTGAAACCTTGGCCGCTTGGCCAAGTGCTTGCTGTGCCGCCCAATCCAAAACCTGTTTTTCCTGCTGCATCAGATCTGCGGTACGATTAAGACGCCCAATATCAATGCCAAGCTGCTCGATCGCCATACGTGCCTGCACACGATCAAACTTTTCATCCAAATTACTCGGATCATGCACAATTGGCAGCCCAGCCGCACGTGCGAAACCTGCCAATGCTTGTTGTGAAACGCTCAAGACCGGTCGCAACAGCCTTGGCGCGCCAGCAAGAGATACTGGCCATGCCGCCTCCGCAGCCATCGTTGCCAAACCATCAACCCCTGAACCGCGCTTCAGCCGCATAAGCAGCGTTTCTGCACGGTCATCTGCGTGATGTGCCACCGCCAATGCAGGAACCCCATGGGCAGCGCACCACGCTCCCATCAGCCCGTATCGCGCCTGCCGCGCCTTGGCTTGAATATTGGCATCCGGACCATCCCCATCATGGTGCCATATCAATGTTGTATGGGGGACATTATGTTCGGCACACCATGCGGCAACTGTTGCTGCTTCATCCGCCGCCTCGGCTCTCAGACCGTGATCAACGCTCAGCGCTACGATCTCGCAATTTTTTGGTTCCGCCCAGCGCGTCAGCAACGCCAACAAGGCCATGGAATCAGCGCCACCGGATACACCAATCGCCATACGTGCGTATGACGCATATGGTGCCATCAACGCGGCAAAGCCCGCCGTCGTTAATGCAGGATCATTCTGTTCAGCCACACCCGGCCTTGCTCCGCTCACGCACCGCACGCGCCCGAACCTTTGCAGGAGCCGTTGGGTAACGCGCCTCCAGCTCGCCCAACGTAACACATGCCTGTTGCATATGGCCCAATTGAGCCAACGTCATACCCAGTTTAAGCATGCTTTGAGGGGCCTTATTCCCATCGGGATACGATTTTAGGCCACTCAAAAACGCGCTGGCGGCCTCTTTATACATGTTACGAACATAGTGAGATTCGCCCAGCCAATATTGGGCGTTGCTCGCCAATCCGTCTGTGGGGTGCTCATCCACAAATGCACGGAAAGCCGTCTCTGCATCTGCATAGCTGCCCTGACGCAGCAAACCTACGGCGTAATTGTATTTTTCAGCCGGGTCTCCCGCGGGCAATTGAAATTTTTGCTCCGATGGCGCGCTGGAGCCGCGGCCGTCAACGCTGAGATTTGCGCCTAGACCACTCCCAAGCGTTGAGGTTGGTTGCCCCGGCTGGTCTGCTATCCCCGCCTGCGGTCCCATCGATGAAGATTGGCCCGCCACCTTCGCGGTTGTTTGTTCGCTGGCGGGGGATGTAGCCACCGGTTTGCCACTTGCCGCCACAGCGCCGCCAGCCTTTTCGATTGCAGACAACCGAAACTCGACATCTTTTTGCAGCAAATCCACACGCTCCAACACCCGGCTTAAACCGTGTTGAATGGTTTCAAGCTGCCCCGTAACCGCTGCCAGCTCTTCTTCCAAAGTGGTGAGCTTGATGTTCAAATCTGCAACCGCCGCATCGGGCGCTATACCGTAATTGCCGCCACCAGCGGGCACTTGCCCCGTACGAACCAACCCCTGCATATCGCGTTCCAGCCTGTTCAGGCGCGCATAGAGCTGATCCAGCACAAAGCTGTCCATCATCACAGCGCCACCGGATTCGCTTTGTGCATATGCTTGTGGCGCGCCGCCATTCAGCAAAACGCCCGCAGCCAAAACAGCCGCCATTGCCATGCGGCGCGCACCGTTTTCTATTTTGAAATTGATCATCACCAAATTATCCAACCCAGTTTGCGCCCCACAGGCCAATACTGATAAGGGCGGGTGCCTGTGCTTACCAAGCCCCGCCCCCATCAAATTTCATATGATCGCGCACAATCGCGGCACAATCATTTTATCACTCACTAGCGAATGCTGGTGACACCGCGGCGATTTTGTGACCAGCAGCTTTCAGCAGAACATGCTGCTACAGGCCGTTCTTTGCCGTATGAAACCGTCGAAACACGATTTGGTGCAACGCCTAGCGACACCAGATATTCCCGCACGGAATTGGCGCGGCGATCACCCAAAGCCAGGTTATATTCGCGTGTGCCTCGTTCGTCGGCATGGCCTTCAACAACAACAGAAACGCTGCTGAAACGTGCCAGCCATTGGGCCTGCTTTTGCAGTGTCGCCTGCGCGGCCCGGCTTAAGGAGTGTGAATCCAAGCCAAACAGAACACGGTCACCCGCTGCCGCGGCAAGACCCGCTTGAGACATGTCTCCGCCTGTATCACCACCACCCGTGCTCAGGGAATCGGTTTGAACCCCATCATTCGGATACTGATAACCAGAGCCATAAGTTTCAGAGCCGCCGGTAGAGCTGGCGGCACTTTCGTTCACAGCATCATCGCTGGAACAAGCAGCGACCAAACCCGCTGCCAAAAAAATCGTTGCGGCCTTTAGGCCAATTTTGCGCATTGTCATGGCGTTTTCCCTCGCCTTAGTTGCTATACATTCAAGGCCATTCAATCGAATTGCCTTTTGGACCTTTCCCGAATCCAACACGGATTCGGACCACCAGAAACATCTAACCTTATCTAGCGTTCTTACCCAAGTCCACATGCCTGTTTCGTTGCAGACCGAGACTTTTTGGCGGCAGATTTGTGGCGAAGTCGCCACAATTCGCTGCATGGCACACTATTTGTTAATCAAAGGTGACCATGCCGGATCAGATGCCTGCCCCGGCGTGGGCACTGGCCGCTCATTATGCCCCGTCAAATCAATGGACCACAATTTAACAGAACCGCCACGCCCCGCCCGATTTGTCGGGATTTGGCGGAAATACATCAACACCCGGCCATTCGGTGCCCAAGTGGGGCCTTCATCCAAAAAGCTTTCCGTCAGCAAGCGTTGGCCCGACCCGTCAGGCCGCATCACGCCGATATGGAACTTCCCGCGGCTTATATGCGTAAAGGCAATCAAATCGCCCCGTGGGGACCAAACCGGCGTCGCATAACGGCCCTTACCGAAACTGATTCGCTTGATGTCCGTACCGTCGGACCGCATGACATAAACCTGCTGCGAGCCGCCGCGATCTGAATTGAATGTCACATATGCCCCATCGGGTGAGAAAGAAGGTGACGTATCAATCGCGGGATGACGCGTAAGTTGCGACAGCACACGGGTACGCAAATCCATCACATAAATGTCGGTATTGCCGCCACGCGCCAAACTCATAATCACCTTTGTGCCATCAGGCGAAAACCGCGGCGCAAATGTCATGCCAGGAAAATCGCCCAGCACTTCCTGTTGCCCTGTCTCCAGATTGAAGATGTAAACCCGCGGTTGATTGCGGTAATAGGAAAGATAGGTGATTTCCTGATTGGTCGGCGAAAACCGCGGGGTCAGCACCAAGTGCTGACCGTGGGTCAAATAACGGTGATTTGCGCCGTCTTGATCCATAATGGCCAAGCGTTTTACGCGCTTGTTCTTCGGGCCAGATTCAGCCACATAAACGATCCGGGTATCGAAATAGCCACTTTCACCTGTCATACGCTTGTAAATCGCATCCGAGATCAGATGTGCAATCCGCCGCCAATTTTCCGGCTGCGTAAAGAACACCAGCCCTGTCATTTGCTTGCCTGCAAACGTATCCCACAGGCGGAACTCCACCTTTAGCCTGCCATCGGCTTCCTTGATTGTGCGGCCTGTCACCAAGGCTTGCGCATCAATCTGCCGCCAATCCCCAAAGCGCGGTTCCAACGTAATGCTAGCCGGGTCTTGAATATAGGCACGGGGGTCTACCGCACGGAAAAGACCGGAACGCTTAAGATCGCTCATCACCACCGAAGACAGGTTCGCGCCATATTCCTTTTCCTGCGCGTTGCTGCCATTCAGCGGCGGCACAGCAATTGGTAAGGGGGCCACGGTGCCACGCGTAATATCGATCTTCAAAACCGCATGAGCGGGCGTACTGGCAATCATGGCTGCCATAAGCGCCAAGAGTGGAAGCACAAGTTTTCGCCGCATCATTTTCATCCCTGATCCCTTCACTATTACAAATCTATGCTATCGCAGCATTTCGCTGGGGTCGAACGTCAATTCCATTTCCCGCCAGCGATCATATTTATCCACCGGCAAATCAAGCGGCGAGCACATATGCACCGCCCGCAGAGCGCTTTCAGCCGCCGCCCGGAAATGAGGATTACTTTCATCCGTGGCACCAATAAGGCGGGGCGCGCCCACCAGCGCCCCATCACGCGCCAAATTGATACGGATTGTCACCTGCAAATCACGGGCATCGCGTGCCCCGGCGGGCACATTCCAGCACCGATAAAATTGCTGGCGCACCGCATCAATCTCACTGCTGGTCAACTGTGATCCCGAAAAGGCTGACTGTTGCTGAGGCTGAGCCTGCGGTTCTGCCTTCTCCGATGTGGGCTTGGGCGTATCAGAATCCGGTGTCTTGTCCAGCAAAGCCGACAGATCATCCATATCAAAGTTGGGTTTTTTCGGTTCCGGCTTCGGCTTGGGTTTTGGTTTGGGCTTCGGTTTAGGTTTTGGCTTCGGCGTTTCTTTTGGTTTTGGTTTGGGGGCCGGTGGTACTGCTTTCGGTTTCGGCTTCGGTTTGGGTTTCGCCTCCGGTTTCTTTGGCTCTGGCTTCTTTGGTTCCGGTTTTTTGGGTTCCGGTTTTTTGGGTTCCGGTTCTTGCACCTTGGCTGGCGGGGCCTTTGGAACATCCTTCACCAAGGCAACCGGCACCACACGATCCGGCAAAATGCGCGGGGCCAGCATTTCAGGCAAGCCCAGCCAAACCGCCAGAACAACAGCGATGTGAACACCGCCAGATATGTAGAGCGCTTTGCGCATCAACGCCCTAATTCAGTTCCTGATCCGTCACCAAAGCCACTTTGGTGAACCCTGCCCCATTGATCCGCCCCATCACCTTCATCACACGCCCATAGTCAACATGCTTGTCGCCGCGCACATAAATCCGTGCCTTGGGGTTCGCGCGCACAATAGCGGTAAGGCGCGGCACCAATTGTTCCATCGTGACTTTGGTTTCCTGCAAATAAATCTCGCCCTTGCTATCCACGCTTACGGTCAGGGGCTCCACTGATTCTGAAATGGCTTGCGCTTTGCTATCGGGCAAATCAACAGGAACACCTACCGTCATTAAAGGCGCCGCCACCATGAAAACAATCAGCAGCACCAGCATCACATCCACAAAGGGGGTGACATTGATTTCCGCCATCGGCGTATAGGTGCGCCGGGTTTTGAACGACCCCGACACGGTGCTGCCCCCGCCCCCATTATTGAGTGACGCGCCCATGGCTAATGGTTCCCATCTTCTATCTGGCGCACCAATATGGCGTTAAATTCTTCGGCAAAGCCTTCCAACCGATTGGCGTAACGCGCCAGATCACCTGAAAACTTATTGTAGGCGATAACCGCCGGAATTGCCGCGATCAGCCCCAAGGCGGTTGCGAACAAGGCTTCCGCGATACCGGGCGCAACCACCGCCAGCGAGGTGTTATTTGACTGTGCAATGGATTGAAATGAATTCATGATCCCCCACACCGTACCGAACAACCCCACAAAGGGGGCGGTTGAACCAACAGTCGCCAACACGCCCAAATATTTCTCCAACCGTTCCATCTCACGGCTCAATGTCACGGCCATCACTTTATGTACCCGTTCAGGCAAATTGGGCTTCATACCACCGCGTTCAGATGCACGCTGCCATTCCTTCATGGCTGCAACAAACAAGGCGGCCATGGGATGACCGGGTTTTTCACCAATGCGCGCATATAATTCATCCAGCGGTTTACCCGACCAGAACTGCTCCTCAAACTTTTCTGCCTGAGAGCGCACTTTGCGGAAACGGCGCGACTTTTCCAGAATGATCGCCCAACACCAAACAGAGGCTGCCAACAACATGATGATAACGATCTTCACCGTAATTGTGGCCGTCATAAACATGCCGATGATGGAAAAATCCTGAGCGCTGCTGCTGCCCGTCAATACAGCTTGACCGATTTCCGCTTCCATTAATTCATCCTTAAAGTCATTAGGTTTGGGGCGAATCACGCGCCGCTCCAAAAAAGCCAAAAGAAGGTGACTGAATTAAGGCCGAAACGAAAGGGCTGCGCCCTGAAAATTGCCGCAAAATGGGGCTATTAGCCCAACAGGTCTTCGCCCATCGCCGCCTCACCCTGCGCAGCAAAGGCATCACGCACCATTTGCGGAATACGGCGCACTTTACCTTCGGGCGAAATGCAGGCCGCGTTTACCCGCACACGCGCCAGTTCTTGGCCCCCCCGGCGGATAGACTGCACCATCAGCAGCCGCGCGCCCGTAAGGGAGGCCGCAACCGTATGCACCTCAATCAGATCGTCAATTCGCGCCGGGCGCTTAAAATCAATCTCGATGTGGTGCAAGGTCCAGTAAACTGGCGTTTCAGACGCGAGCAGCTTGGTGTGATCCACCCCGATGGCGCGCAGATAGTCCGAGCGCCCCCGTTCCGCATAGCGTAGATAATTCGCATGATAGACAATGCCGGAAAGGTCCGTATCCTCAAAATAGATACGCACCGGCAATATGTGGATGCCATCTTTCAGACTACCTGTCAGCGCTGTTGCATCAGCCATCGTCTGCCCCCAAATCAAGTGCGGTCTGCCCTTGCGCCTTAGGCGCTTCAAGCCCCAGATGCCGATATGCCTTCGCGCCCAACATGCGCCCGCGCGGCGTGCGCTGCACAAAGCCCTGCTGGATGAGATATGGCTCGATAATGTCCTCAATCGCGTCGCGCGGCTCACTCAACGCCGCTGCCATCGTATCAACCCCCACCGGACCACCACCGAAATCCAGTGCGATTTTTGAGAGATAGCGATGATCCATGGCGTCCAAGCCCAATGAATCAACTTCCAATCTTTTCAATGCTTTATCAGCCACTTCTGCAGTGACTTCTTCGGCCCCGCCCACAACCGCAAAATCGCGTACCCGCCGCAACAAACGGCCAGCGATACGCGGAGTACCGCGAGCCCGACGCGCAATCTCTTCAGCGCCATCGGCAGATATTGCCAGCCCCATCACTTTGGCGGCGCGGGTCACAATCAATTGCAGTTCCGAAACTTCATAGAAGTTCAGCCGCACCGGAATTCCGAAACGATCACGCAAAGGTGTCGTCAACAGGCCGGAGCGCGTGGTGGCCCCCACAAGGGTGAATTTCGGCAGTTCAATCCGCACCGATCGCGCCGCCGGCCCCTCCCCGATGATGAGGTCCAGCTCAAAATCTTCCATTGCGGGATACAGAATTTCTTCCACCGCCGGGTTCAACCGATGGATTTCGTCAATAAACAACACATCATGTTCTTGCAGATTGGTCAGCAGCGCCGCCAAATCCCCCGCCCGCGCAATCACGGGGCCAGAGGTCGCCTTGAAGTTCACGCCCAATTCGCGCGCCACAATCTGCGCCAAAGTGGTTTTGCCCAAGCCGGGGGGGCCATGCAGCAAAACATGATCCAGCGCATCACTGCGCTTGGCGGCCGCTTGAATAAAGACGGATAGATTGGCACGCGCGCCTTCCTGCCCGATGAAGTCATCCAGCACCAGCGGGCGCAAAGAGCCCTCGCCGCCATCTTCCTCTTGGGCGTCGCGTGAAATCAGCCTTTCTTCGCTCTCCAGCTCACTCACTGGCTTAACTCCTGCAAGGCAGCCCGAATAAGCTGGGCGGTGTCAGCATCTTCATTTGCGGCGGCCACCTTGGCAAGAGCGCGCGTCGCCTCCGCCTCTTTGTAACCAAGATTTGTCAGGGCCGATAAGGCTTCGCGGGCGGCGGGCATGGCAGGCACCTTGCCACCGCCTGCAGATGGCATCACCGCCAGCGTGCTGGGGGCTTTGTCTTTTAATTCGCTCACAATGCGTTGCGCCAATTTGGGGCCAACACCGCTGGTGCGCGCCACCGCTGCCTTATCTTGCATGGCAAGAGCTGATCCCAATTCATCAGGATGCAAGGTCGAAAGAATAGCAAGTGCGACCCGCGCACCGACCCCCTGCACCGTTTGCAACAGGCGGAACCAATCGCGCTCAACTTCCCCCAAAAAACCATAAAGCGTGATGGAGCTGTCGCGCATTTGCGTTTCAATGAACAGCCGCGTCACCTCTCCCTTGCCGGGCAGGCTCGCTAAAGTGCTGGTGCCGCAATAGGCGATATAGCCCACGCCATTTACATCCAACACAACGTGATCGTCCCCGACGACAAGAACTTCGCCTGTCAGTAGTGCAATCACGCCTCGATCTCATATGCATTTGAAGGACCGTCGGCTTCGGCGGCGGCCATCGCATCTTCAATGCGGCCAGAGGCCTGCCGATAATGAGCATGACAGATGGCTACCGCCAACGCATCGGCCGCATCGGCATTTTTAATCTTCACGCCGGGCAGCAAGGTCATCACCATATGCTCGACCTGCTTTTTGTCAGCATGACCCGCACCGACAACAGATTTCTTAACTTTGTTCGGCGCGTACTCACCTACGGGCAACCCGGCTTCTGCGGGCACCAGCAAGGCAATGCCCCGCGCCTGCCCCAGCTTGAGCGTGGCGACCGGGTCTTTATTCACAAAGGTTTGCTCAACCGCCGCCTCATGCGGCGCATGTTCTGCCACCACTTTTGCAATCTCTTGCTTGAGTTGCAGCAGGCGTTCCGCCAGCGTTAGCCGCGCATCGGACTTGACCACCCCATTGGCGACATGTCGAAGCTTGGAACCTTCCGATTCAATCACGCCAAAGCCGGTGCGGCGCAGGCCGGGATCAATCCCGATTATGCGAATAACCTCGTTCACAGGTGGCTACTCTTCTTCCAGCTTGGCCAAAATGTCATCAGACACTTCTTCATTGGAGAAGACGTTTTGCACATCATCCAGATCATCCAGCACTTCGATCATCTTGAACAATTTGCGTGCGCCTTCTTCATCCAGCGGCGTGGTCGTTGTCGGCTTCCAAATCAGGCCGGAGGATGTGGCATCCCCAAACTGATCAGCCAATGCGGTCGCAACGTCGTTTAGATCGGTCTTGGCACAAGTGATCTCGTGACTGTCTTCACTTGATTCGCAATTGTCTGCGCCTGCCTCTAACGCTGCCTCAAACATCGTGTCGGCATCTGCTTTATCGCCTTCATAAACAACAGAGCCAACTTGATCGAACATGAAGCCGACAGAGCCGGATTCTCCCATATTGCCGCCATTCTTGTTAAAGGCGGTACGCACCTCTGTAACCGCGCGATTGCGGTTATCGGTCAATGCTTCAACAATCAAAGCCACACCGCCGGGACCAAACCCCTCATAGCGGATTTCTTCCAGAATATCAGCGTCAGACCCTTGGGAGCGCTTGATGGCACGCTCAATATTGTCCTTCGGCATGGATTGACCGCGGGCGGTTTGCACTGCCAAGCGTAGCCGGGGGTTTTTATCAGGATCGGGATCGCCCATTTTGGCGGCGATCTGAATTTCTTTCGCCAATTTGGAAAACATCTTGGAGCGTTTTGCGTCCTGCGCGCCTTTACGGTGCATGATGTTTTTAAATTTTGAATGGCCAGCCATGGCAAGACCTCACTTTATCGGAATTGAATTTAGTTATTGCTTAAGCGGGCAGCGGCGTTTGTGCAAGGGCTCCGCCCAATCGGATGGGAAAAACTGCCTTTGTAAGTCCCGTGGCATCATCCGTATCGATCAACACACCGCACATGGTGCCCGGCCCCTTCGCTGGCGTAAAACGCTGGCCGGGGGTCTTTTTCAAGGCACGGCGCACGGGTTCATCTTTTTCCATGCCGATAACAGATACGTAATCCCCACACATCCCCGCATCCGACATATAAGCGGTGCCACGGGGCAAAATTTGCTGATCAGCGGTTGGAATATGGGTATGGGTGCCAACCACCAACGAGGCACGGCCATCAACAAAATGCGCGAATGACATCTTCTCTGCCGTCGCCTCGCCATGAAAATCAACCACCAGCGCATCACATTCTCGGCCCAGCCTATGGGTGGCCAGCCATTTCTCGCCCGTTTGATAAGGGCACTCCAATATGGGCATGAAGACCTGCCCCATCAAATTCAATACGCCCACCCTTTTGCCGTTAGCCGCCGTAAACACCCCCGCACCCTTGCCAACGGTGTCGGCAGGATAGTTCAACGGCCGCATCAGGCGCGGCTCCCCATCCATTGCGCCCATAATCTCGCGCTGATCAAAGCTGTGATTGCCACCGGTCACCACATCGACCCCGGCCCCAAAAAGACTGGTGAGAATTTTGCCGGTAATGCCAAACCCTGCCGCCGCGTTCTCACCATTGGCGATCACAAAATCGATAGACAGGTTGCGCCGCAAATCCGGCAAGCGTTCGCTGATAACCGTTCGCCCCGAACGCCCCACAACATCACCCAAAAACAAAATCCGCATACTTAGTCCTTAACACGCAGTACTGTATTTGGTGTTAGCACATAATCCAGCCGCGCGTCATGGGCCTCATGCGGAACCGTTTCCAACAATTGGCCATCATAGCCTAACCCAACCACCGTTACGGCATGGTTTTGAGACCGAAAGACCGCAATTGCCCGGTCATAATAGCCACCGCCTTGCCCCAGCCTGTGGCCATCGCGCCCCATCGCAATTAAAGGCGCAATGACAATATCCGGGGCCGCAAGAGGCGCATCCGGCGGCGGGGCGGCAATTCCGTAGGGACCAATCTCCAGCTCCTGCCCCCATATCCAATACCGGAAAGACATCGCCTCGCTGTCAATCACAGGCAAGGCAAGTCGGCCCCCTTGATTCTGCACAGCCTGCATCAATGGGCGCGGATCAAACTCACTGCCAGTGGGCCAATAGCCCGCCACACACACAGGTGCCGGAAATGTCTCGGTGAACAGCATTGCCGCTGCCCTATAATGCGCCCCATCAGCCGCCGCATGTGCCGTCTTGCGACGCTGCCGCATCTCGGCCCGCAGGGCGGCTTTTTGATCAGCAATTGATTGCGCCACGATTTTCACCGGATTGTGGGAGGCGGGGCCACGAACACCGTGGGTGTCATGTGCATCCCCGAGATGCCTGCTTATGCAGGTGGGCACCGTGTGACCAAGTGCAGGTACGAAACCAGACCCAAGGTCAGGGACAGCTCCCTCTCGAAGTGCATGGCCCCCGGGATGCAGGACCCTCACGCATGACGCAGCGCCCGCCGAATGATAAGATTTAGGCGCTGGCAAGCCTTTGTGCAAGCTGGTCAATCCGCGCAGTTGCGGTATCCACCAAATCGGTCATTTCGGCGGATACCCCGGCGTTTTCTTCTGCATCGTCCAGCCGGGTTACCGCATCGGCCAGCTCATCCGCCAAAACAAGCGATGCCATAAGCAGAAGCCGGGCATCACCCACCTGCCCTATTTTTTGGGCCAAATCCGACACATGTTGGTCTACATAGCGCGCAAGGTCGGTCAGGCGTTCTTCTTCCCCGTCATCGCATTGCACGGGAAAGGAACGACCATTGATAGAAACCATTACCTGCGCCATGGGCTTATTCTCCTGCCGACAACTCTAAAGCGGGTTCTTGCGTATCATCATTTTCCGCAGTTGCTTGGGCTGCAGCCTCAACGGGCGCAATCACCGATTGCACAACATCAATCACACCATCAAGTCGTGCTTCCACATCGCTGGCAAATTGGGTCAGCGCCGATATCTCTGCCTTCAGAGAGGCGTTTTCAGCCTCCAATGCGCTAAGCTTCTCAGACACTTCACCGGCTTCTGCCGCTTTGGTCTCTGCGGCTTCTGCCCGCGCTGTGGCGCCTGCCAAATCCGCCTTCGCGGTTTCAAGATTGCCAAGGGCTTGTTCTGTGGCCGTTTCAAGGCGCGTCAACGCTGCCTCAAGCCGGTCCTTTACGCCATCGGGGGCGTTTTGTTCGTTCATTTCAGACATGCCGAACGATAGCCCCGCGCAGCCATCGGGCCAAGTCCGATTCGGATGAAAAATTGCAAGGGTGGCAATACGGGTAAAAATTGCCGCATCGCACAGCATAGCGCCCGCCTTTCCTTGATTTTGCGCGGACGCGGCGGCATGGTGCGCCCAACATTTTCCGACTCTCTATATTTAAGGCTTTGAACCTCCATGACCGGAACAAACGTCGCCGACCGCCGCAATGCGAATGTTATTCGCGCTCTCGCCATGGATGCTGTCCAGAAAGCCAATTCAGGCCACCCCGGTATGCCAATGGGCATGGCCGATGTGGCAGAGGTGTTGTTCACCCGCTTCATGAAGTTTGATCCCACCCAACCCGATTGGGCCGATCGTGACCGCTTTGTGCTGTCAGCGGGCCATGGTTCCATGTTGCTTTATGCGCTGCTTCACCTCACCGGTTATGAGGACATGACGCTGGAGGAGTTGAAAAACTTCCGCAAATTGGGCGCACGCACGGCAGGCCATCCCGAATTCGGTGAGGCCAAAGGCATCGAAACCACCACTGGCCCGCTTGGCCAAGGTATTGCCACCGCCGTTGGTATGGCAATGGCAGAGCGTTTTCAGGCCGCCCGCTACGGTGATGATCTGGTGGATCACAATACCTATGTGCTGGCAGGTGATGGCTGCCTGATGGAAGGCATCAGCCACGAGGCAATCTCCATGGCCGGTCACTTAAAACTCGGCAAGCTGATTGTGCTTTGGGATGACAATGGCATTTCCATTGATGGCCCAACCGACCTGACCGTATCCGATGATCAACTTAAACGCTTTGAGGCCTCCGGCTGGGACACCCAGGAAATTGATGGTCATGACGCAGAAGCCATCGCCGCAGCTATTGAGAAAGCGAAAGCCACCAACACGCCTTCCTTGATTGCGTGTAAAACCGTGATTGGTTTTGGCAGCCCCAACAAGCAAGGCACCGCTGCCACCCATGGCGCTGCCTTGGGCGATGATGAGGTGGCGTTGACCCGCAAAGAGTTGGGTTGGGAACATGATCCGTTCGAAATCCCCGAAGATGTACTGAGCCATTGGCGAACCGCCGGTGCCAAGGGCAAACCCGTGCGTGAAGCATGGGAAGCAAAATTGGCCGCCCTTCCCGCCGACCAAAAGGCAGAATGGGATCGCACCCAAAAAGGTGATGTTCCCGCAGCCCTTGATCAAGCGATTTCAGATTTCAAAGCCAAGTTCTTCGCCGATCCGGCCAAGAAGGCAACCCGTGCTGCATCTGAAATGGTGTTGAACGCCATCAACCCGGCTGTGCCCGAAACGATTGGTGGCTCCGCCGATCTGACAGGCTCGAACAACACCAAATCAGGCGATCAGGGCATCGTCACGCCGGACGATTTTTCCGGCCGCTATGTCCATTACGGTGTGCGCGAACACGGCATGGCCGCTGCCATGAACGGTATTGCGCTGCATGGCGGGTTTATTCCCTATGCTGGTACCTTCTTGGTATTCACCGATTATTGCCGCCCGGCCATTCGCCTGTCGGCGTTGATGGAACAGCGCGTTATCTATGTCATGACCCATGACAGTATCGGTCTGGGCGAAGATGGTCCTACCCACCAACCGGTGGAACATGTGGCCTCGCTGCGCGCCATGCCGAACGTCAATGTGTACCGCCCGGCAGATATTATTGAGACCGCCGAATGCTGGCAGTTGGCATTGAAGGATAAAGACACCCCCTCCATTCTCGCGCTCACCCGCCAAGGCTTACCGCAAGTGCGCCTTGAAGATGATGGTGAAAACAAATGCGCCAAAGGGGCCTATATATTGGCAGAGGCTTCTGCTGAGGCGAAAGCCGTTATCCTTGCCACCGGGTCAGAGATTGAGTTGGCCATGGAAGCGCGTGAAACGCTGGAGGCCGATGGTGTGCCAACGCGCGTTGTCTCGGTTCCGTGCCTTGATCTGTTCACCAAGCAAGACGCCGCCTATCGCGCCTCCCTTTTGGGTGGTGAAGGCGTGGCCCGCGTCGCCGTTGAAGCCGGTGTGCGCCAAGGCTGGGATGGCTTGATCGGCATTGAAGGCGGCTTTGTCGGCATGTCTTCCTTCGGCGCTTCGGCACCCGCTTCTGATCTCTTTAATCATTTTGGCATTACGGCGGCCGCCGTTGTGCATGCAGTACGCGAGCGCGTCTAGCAGCGCCCGCTTTCAAGAAAGGATAATACCATGGCAGTAAAAGTAGGCATTAACGGGTTTGGCCGCATTGGCCGCAACGTTCTGCGCGCCATTTATGAATCAGGCCGCAAGGACATTGAAGTCGTTGCCATCAACGATTTGGGTCCGGTCGAAACCAATGCCCATCTGTTTAAGTATGACAGTATGCATGGTCGTTTTCCCGGCACGGTAAAAGCCACCAAATCCGGCATCAAAATCAACAATGGCGCCGTGATCAAAGCCTTTGCTGAACGCAATCCCGCTGATCTGCCTTGGGGCGATCTTGGCGTTGATATTGTGATGGAATGCACGGGTATCTTTGCCTCTAAAGAAAAAGCCTCCGCCCATTTGGCAGGCGGCGCAAAGAAAGTGCTGGTTTCAGCCCCAGCCACCAACGCAGACGCCACCATCGTTTACGGTGTGAACCACAAGAAACTGAAGAAATCCGATGTGATTGTTTCCAACGCATCTTGCACCACCAACTGCCTGGCACCTGTTGCGGCTGTGTTGAACAAGAAAGTGGGCATCAAGCGTGGTTTCATGACCACGGTTCACGCTTACACGGGTGATCAACCGACACTTGACGTATTGCATTCCGACCTGCGCCGCGCCCGCGCTGCTGCCACCTCCATCATCCCAACATCAACGGGTGCGGCCCGCGCCGTTGGTTTGGTGTTGCCGGAACTCGCTGGCAAGCTGGATGGCACCTCCGTACGTGTTCCCACCAACAATGTCTCCATGATCGATCTCGTGTTCGATGCCGGTCGCAAAACAACCGCAGAAGAAATCAACACAGCTTTGATCAAAGCCGCCAATGGCCCGCTTAAAGGCGTGTTGGGCGTAACTGACGAGCCACTGGTCTCCATCGACTTCAACCACGACCCGCATTCTTCCACCGTTGATCTGCTGGAAACGCAAGTTGTGGATGGCACCATGGTCCGCGTGTTGAGCTGGTACGACAATGAATGGGGCTTCTCCAACCGCATGTGCGATACGGCTATCGCCATGGCTGCGAAGCTGTAAGCCGCATGGCGTCTTACAAGACCCTTGATGACATGGACGTGGCGGGCAAGCGTGTGCTTGTTCGCCTCGACCTTAATGTGCCGGTGCGTGAAGGCAAAGTATCTGATGCCACCCGCATCGATCGCGCCTTGCCCACCTTGAATGATCTTGTCGCCAAAGGCGCAAAGGTCATTTGCCTGTCTCATTTTGGCCGCCCCAAGGGTGAGCGCGTGGCAGATATGTCGCTTGCGCCGATCGCTTCAGCACTGGGCGATGCGTTAGGTAGCCCCGTAGGCTTTGCGGAAGATTGCATTGGTGACAGTGCAGCCGCAGCAATTGCCGCGCTCAATAACGGCGATGTGTTGGTGCTGGAAAACACCCGCTTCCATGCCGGCGAGGAAAAGAACGATCCTGATTTCGTGAAAGCCCTTGCCGCCAATGGCGACATCTATGTGAACGATGCGTTTTCTGCAGCGCACCGAGCGCATGCTTCCACTGAAGGCTTGGCGCATTTGCTGCCCGCTTGTGCAGGCCGCGCCATGCAGGCCGAGCTTGAGGCGCTGAATGCCGCTTTGGGCGAACCCGAACGGCCCGTTGTCGCCGTTGTTGGGGGAGCGAAAGTTTCCTCCAAAATCGACCTGCTGAAAAACCTGATCCACAAAGTCGATCACCTGCTGATCGGTGGTGCCATGGCCAATACGTTTTTGGCCGCCCGTGGTCTGCCCGTTGGTAAATCCCTGCATGAGCCCGACCTCAAAGGCACAGCGCTTGAAATTTTGAATGCCGCCGGTGCAGCAGGCTGCGAGATCGTTCTGCCATCTGACGGTGTGGTCGCGAAAGAACTTGTCGCCAACACCAAGTGCATGACCCTGCCAAATGACAAAACGCCCGATGACGGTATGATTTTGGATGCCGGCACCAGCACAATCGCAGATTTCGGTATTCGTTTTGAAGGCGCAAAAACGGTCGTTTGGAATGGCCCTATCGGCGCTTTTGAAACACGCCCCTTTGATACGGCAACAACCGTTACCTTGCGCCATGTCGGTATGCTGGCACATGCAGGCCGCCTCAAAGCCATTGCAGGCGGCGGCGACACCGTGGCAGCCATCAATCATGCTGGCAATGTGGCCGACAACTTCACCTATATTTCAACCGCAGGCGGTGCCTTTTTGGAATGGCTGGAGGGCAAAACGCTCCCCGGTGTTGCCGCGCTCGAACAATAAGTAAAAGAGGATCTCCCCCCATGGATAAAGCAAAACTTGAAGGCATCGCCCAAAAAATCATGACCCCCGGTCGCGGTATTTTGGCAGCGGATGAATCCACCGGCACCATCAAAAAACGCTTCGATAGCATTGGCACCGAAAGCACGGAAAACAAGCGCCGCGACTACCGCGAAATGCTGTTCCGCACGGCGGGCTTTGGCGACAATATCTCAGGCGTTATCCTGTTTGATGAAACGCTGCGCCAAAACGCAAAAGATGGCACACCCCTGCGTGACCTCATCACCGCCGCCGATGCCGTGCCCGGCATTAAGGTCGATACAGGTGCCAAGCCCCTGCCCAACCGTGAAGGCGAAATGGTTACCGAAGGGCTGGACGGGCTGCGCGAACGCTTTGCAGAATATGCGGATTTGGGCGCGGGCTTCGCCAAATGGCGCGCTGTGATCAATATCGGCAACGGCATTCCTTCCTACAACTGCCTCAAATCCAACATGCACGCCTTGGCGCGTTATGCGGCGCTGGCACAAGAAGCAGGCATCGTGCCCATCGTTGAGCCGGAAGTCATTATGGATGGCAGCCACGATATCGACACTTGCTACAACGTCACCACGTGGGGCCTTTCATATCTGTATGAAGAACTCTACGCCGCAGGCGTTCACCTTGAAGGCACATTGTTGAAACCCAATATGGTGATCTCCGGTACTGATGCGCCCAACCGCGCGGGTGTCCAAGAAGTGGCAGAGAAGACAATCAAATGCTTCAAGCAAACGGTGCCCGCCGCGGTGCCCGGCATTGTCTTCCTTTCCGGTGGTCAATCCGATATTGAAGCAACCGAACATCTGGACGCCATGAACAAGATTGGTGGCTTCCCTTGGGGCATGTCGTTCTCTTACGGTCGCGCACTGCAAGCCGCTGCCTTGAAAGCATGGGGCGGGGAAGAAGCCAAAGAGGCCGCGGGCCAAGCCGCCTTCGCGCATCGCGCCAAGATGAACGGCCTTGCCGCCAAGGGTGAATGGAGTTCAGCCCTTGAAGGCTAACGCGCCAACAGAAGTTCACAAATTGGATGAGGCGGTGCCGGATAGAACCCGGTGCCGCCTTTATCTCATCACGCCGCCTACCCTGCCCCCCTTGGCAGATATAGAGGCGGCCTTGGCCGCAGGTGATGTGGCTTGCCTGCAATTGCGCTTGAAAGATGTGCCCGATGCAGACGTGCTGAAAGCCGCGCAAGACCTGCTGCCCATCTGCCACGCGCATGATGTAGCCTTGATCGTGAATGATCGTCCTGATCTGGCAGCGCAGGCCGATGCCGATGGCGTCCATATCGGTCAAGAAGATGGCACCTATCATGAGGCCCGCTTGGCGCGGCCCGATGGCATTGTCGGCGTGACCTGTCACAATTCCCGCCATCTGGCTTTTGAGGCGGCAGAGGCAGGCGCAGACTATGTCGCCTTTGGCGCATTCTACGATACGCAAACCAAGCAGCCGAAAGCCAAGGCCGAGATCGAGACATTAAAATGGTGGGCCACGATGATGGAGGTTCCCGCCGTTGCCATTGGCGGCATCACAGTTGAAAACGCCGAACCGCTTGTATTGGCAGGCGCAGATTTTCTCGCCGTCGCTGGTGGGGTGTGGCAGCACCCCCAAGGCCCTGCCGCCGCCGTTCAAGCCTTTAACGAATTGTTTGACCGCTTGAAACCTTAGCGGCACACTCCCCCTAAAAGGGGGAACGCTCAATGTACTATCTCTATGTCAACTACCGGGAAAATGTGATCCGGCGACACTCCAACTTGGCGTGCGCGCGAGTGCAATCTCAGCGCGGCACCGGTGCCCGCACCCTCACCTTTGCAGATGACAATGTGCAAAACGCGCTAAATGAACTGCGCACCAAGATACCTTTTGCGGATGCAGGCGGCGAAAACGACCTTTGGATCGAAAACGCGATTTCAGACAGCTTGCAGGCCATGCGCATCGTTGGCTCCATCAAAAACGCACTGGCCGACAATGACACGCACTTTAAAGCCATCTCCCTTACCCATTGCGAAGAATGCGGGGATTAACCCCAAACTGACGCATTGCGTTGATGCTTCGCGGCCTATAGCGTCCGCGGTTCAGGAATTTGGACGAAAAAGGGTGCATCCCCATGAAAATCAACGGCAACGAAATTCGCCCCGGCAATGTGGTTGAACACAATGGCGGCCTGTGGGTCGCGGTTAAATGCCAATCGGTCAAACCCGGCAAGGGTGGCGCGTTTAATCAGGTGGAATTGAAAAACCTGCGCGACAACACCAAGCTGAACGAACGCTTCCGCGCCTCTGAAAAAGTAGAGCGCGTCCGCCTTGAACAAAAAGACCACCAGTTCCTCTATAAAACCGGTGATATGCTGACCTTCATGGATCTGGAAAATTATGAGCAGATCGACATCGCCGAAGACTTTATCGGCGAGCGCGCGGTTTATCTGCAAGATGGTATGCAAGTCGTGGTCGAAAGCCATGAGGGTGAGCCCATCGGCGTCGCCCTGCCCGAACAGGTTATTCTGGAAGTCACCGAGACAGAGCCAACCGTTAAGGGCCAAACCGCTGCCTCGTCCTACAAGCCAGCCACCATGGAAAACGGCATGCGGCTGATGGTGCCGCCCTTTATCTCTGTGGGTGAAAAGGTCGTGGTTCAAACCGAAGACAGCACCTATCTGCGCCGCGCCGATTAGGCCGTACAGGAAAGCAACGCCATGTCTCTTCGTTCTGCCAATATCAACACCATGATCTCTGCTGCCCGTAAAGCGGGCCGCAACCTCATTCACGATTTCAATGAGGTGGAGCATTTGCAGGTATCTGCCAAAGGCCCGGCAGATTTTGTGTCCTCCGCCGATCATCAGGCCGAAGCTATTTTGGTAGAGGAACTTTCCAAAAAACGCCCCACCTATGGCTTCTTGCTGGAAGAAGGCGGCGAGATCAAAGGCAGTGATGGCGAACATCGTTGGATCATCGATCCCTTGGATGGCACGTTGAACTTTCTGCATTCCATTCCCCACTTTGCTATTTCCATCGCGCTGGAACGCAATGGTACGATCATTGCCGGTGGTATCTATGATCCGGTGAAGGATGAGTTTTTCTGGGCCGAAAAAGGCCGCGGCGCTTATCTTGATCAGCGCCGTTTGCGTGTTTCGGGCCGCAACCGCATGGTTGATTCGGTTTTCGCTACCGGCGTGCCATGCGCCAATCGGGCCACCGGGCACAATCTGTTCAATGCAGAGATGGAACGTCTCGCCCCGCAGGTCGCCGGTATTCGCCGCTTTGGCGCAGCCTCGCTTGATCTGGCCTATGTTGCCGCCGGGCGCTATGAGGGCTTTTGGGAACGCGACCTCGCTCCGTGGGATATGGCAGCGGGCCTCATTTTGGTGAAGGAAGCAGGCGGCACCGTCACCGATTTTGAAAGCTCCAACACCATGCTGGAAAGCGGTGAAGTGGTGGCCGCCAACCAAAATTTGCACAAAGACCTGCTGCGCACCCTGCGCAAAGCGGACCAACTGGCTGAAAAATCAGCGAAAAAGGCGGATTCAAAGGCAGATATTCCTGCCGAATCGACATGACTTCGCCCCAATGTTTGGGTTATCCTTTCGCAAATGAATCCATCGGTGATGGGGAGATCGCACCATGGCAGGCAGACTGGCAGGTAAAGTGATACGTAAATTTTCAATTGCGCTGGCTCTAACCGTTTCAGCAGCCGCGTTGTCTTCGGGCCATGCTTGGGCGGCAAGCAGTGTGCATTCAGGCGCTGTTACCATCAATATGGATGTGTTGAATGCCTTGGGCGAAGCCCCCAAACCCGTGATCCGTGATATGGGTCAGGTACCCGCCCGTCAGGCACCCCAGTACAATGCCGATGGCAGCTACACCTATGTTGCCCCCCAACCCCGTCAAATGACCGCGCAGGAAGCCGTTGCCATGGTGCCGCCGCCCATGCAGGAAACCGGCCCGCAAGAAAGGCTGACCCAAGGCCCGTTAGATGCCTATAATTCTGTCACCGTTTTGCATTCGCCCGATATGGAAGATCAAAAAGCGGCAGACGGTAAGCTGGACCTGGACGACGAAACCTGGGATTTCATTAACGAACTGCGTACCCTGCAAAAAACCGCGCCCGAACCCAAAGTTATGGAAATCACCCCGGCGCAACCGGCCAGCTATTACCGCACGGAACAACGCCGCGCCGAAGCAGGCTCAAACGCGCCGCGCCCCGGCCTGCAAACCGCCAGTGTTCAACCGCAAACCGGCCCCGCCTATCAATCCCCCGCCTATCAATCCCCCACCTATCAATCAGGACAGCGCCCCGGCTCACCCGATATGTCCATCGTGGCGGATGCCTCTGGCCCCGTTGCCTCCGGCTCAGCGCAAGATACACTGATCTTCGGCCCCAGCGCCGCAACGCTGGCGCAATCAGAAAAGCAGAAAGTGCTGTCCATTGCTGCGCGCCACCAAAAGGAAGGCGGCAAACTGCAAGTCATCGCCTATGCGGATGATCGCTCCTTGTCTGCCATTCGCGCGCGCCAACTTTCCCTGCGCCGTGCCTTGATTGTGCGCCGCGAACTGATTGATGCCGGCGTGCCCGCCGATGCCATTGATGTGCGCGCTCAGGCAACGCCTGCCACCGGCAGCCCCGACAGGGCAGATATTATCCGCCTGTAAGGGGCGTCGGTGTCCTTCAGGCCGTGCTGCCTTGATCTGGCCACAGCTTCGGGCAAAAGTTCAACAATACGTTTTTGAACCATACGGATAAGCGCAATGCCCAAAGATCAACCCAGTGCCCGCAATCGCGATCAAGCTGCACAAAGCGAAGGCGTTATCATTTCCAAGCCGCGCCGCTATATGGTGCGCATGGGGTTGTTTTTGGGGCTGGTCTTTTTGGTTATGGCCGCCCTCGCCCCTGCCCTTGCCAGCAATTTCATGGCAAACCCGGCGCTGAATGGCCTGATCTTCGGGGCGCTTATACTGGGCGTTCTATATGCCTTTCGCCAAGTGTTACTGCTGCGCGGTGAGGCCGCTTGGCTGCTTGCCTTTCAACAACAACAGGCGCGCGATGAACTGGGCGGGCTGGATACCAAAACCACCTCTTCCGGCAACCCGGTATTGCTGGCCCCCATGAACGCCATGCTGAAATCAAAGCGCGGCAGCGAAACCCTATCGGCGCTTTCCACTCGCTCCATTCTCGATTCCGTCGCCGCCCGGCTGGACGAGGCCCGCGACATCTCCCGCTACATGATCGGCCTGCTGATCTTTCTGGGCTTGCTGGGCACCTTTTGGGGCTTGTTGCAAACCATTGCTGCGGTGGGTGACACAATCGGCAATCTCACCGCCGGATCGGGTGATACTGCCGCCATTTTCGAAGATTTGAAAGCGGGCCTTGCCGCACCTTTGGATGGTATGGGCACGGCTTTTTCATCTTCCCTGTTCGGCTTGGCTGGATCACTGGTGTTGGGCTTTTTGGACCTGCAAGTGGGCGGCGCCCAAAATCGCTTCTACAACGAGCTGGAAGAATGGCTTTCATCCCGCACACGCCTCACATCCGGTGGTGGCGTTGTCGGCGATGGTGAAGGTGGCGCCTCGGTGCCGGCCTATGTGTCTGCCCTGTTGGAACAAACCGCCGATGGGCTGGAAAATTTGCAACGCACCCTCGCCCGCACCGAAGAACGCCGCCTGCAAGCCGACCGCACCTTGATGGATTTGGGGGAGAAGATGGCGCTTTTGGCCGATAAATTGACAGAACCCACCCAAAACGCCGCCGCGGTCGATGAAGTCTCGCGCAGGCATCTCACCAATATCGATGCTCATTTAGGGCGCTTGCTTGAAGAAACCGCCCAAGGCCGGGCAGATGGCTTGGCCGATTTGCGCGCTGATATTCGCTTGCTCACCCGCACAGTTGGGCAGCTTGGCAACAATCCCAAAGAAGGCGGCAACGCGTAAGCATGGCGCTTTCCCGCACATCACGCAATCGGGCCACTCAGCCGGATTATTGGCCGGGCTTTGTAGATGCGCTCTCCACCCTTCTGCTGGTGCTGGTATTTTTTCTATCTATCTTCATGCTGGCGCAGTTCTTTTTGTCAGAAGCCCTGTCGGGCAAAGATGCGGCGGTAAAATCGCTGGAAGATCAGGTAAGCGAACTGGCGGAACTGCTGGCACTGGAACGCAAGGCCGGGGAAGAAAATAACCGCTTGATCGAACAGCTCTCGTCTTCCCTTGCTGCCGCAACGGCGCAAAATGAAGAACTTACCTCTGCCCTGTCTGAAAAAGATGCCAATCTGGCCCTCCTTAATCAGCAAATCGATGCCCTGCGCACTCAGCTTGCCTCGCTTGAAGCCGCCCTTCAGGCTGCCGAACAAAAAGACAAGGAACAAATGGCGGAGATCGCCAATCTGGGCAAACGGCTGAACGCGGCATTGGCGCAAAAACTGGATGAACTGGCCAGTTTCAAGTCTGAATTCTTTGGCCGTATGCGCGCCGCCCTTAAAGGCCGTACTGATATCGCGATCAAGGGTGATCGCTTTGTGTTCCAGTCGGAACTTCTTTTTGCCTCAGGATCGGCACAATTGGCCCCAAATGGGCGGGCAGAATTGTTGAAAGTCGCCTTGGCGTTGCTGGAAATTTCTGAGAAAGTACCCACCAATGTAAAGTGGATTTTGCAGGTGGACGGTCATACCGATAAAGTGCCCATTGCAACGGCGCAGTATCGGTCCAACTGGGAACTTTCCGCCGCCCGCGCCTTGGCTGTCGTGCGCTTTTTGGAAGATTCCGGCGTACCATCAAGGCGGCTGTCCGCGGCAGGCTATGGCGAGTTTCAGCCTGTTACCCGTGGCAGCAGCCCGGCGGCCCTAAAACGAAACCGCCGTATTGAACTTAAAATCACAACGCGTTGATATGCGAAAACAGGAGGGGAAAATGAAAAAGCAACTTAAAGGCATGGCCGCACTCGCCCTTATTGGCGTAGTTGGATTAACCAGCCCTGCATGGGCGGTCTATCAGCCGAAGGACGGCGAGAAACAAAAATTCGACATCACGTTGAACGATGGCAAGGTTGGTGTTTATCACGTCGATTTCTCGGTGCCGCAAGATGGGGCTATTTTGGCCAAAACATCCTTCGCGCTTAAAATTGCCGCGATGGGCCGCACCATGGCCGATATCCGTGCCGTCGGAAACGAGCTTGTGTGGCAAAACCGTTTCGTTGAAATGCAAGGTGTCGGTCAAAATGCAGAAGAAAAATATGACCTCACCATGAAAACCGCCAAAGACGGCACAATGAATATCACCCAGTCCACGGAACAGATCACGGCGCCTGCAGGCACAGTGCCCTTCTCCTTGTGGAACAAAGGCACGCTGGACGCCACGCATATCTATGATCCCGTGCAGAAAAAATCCACGCAGATCAACCCGAAGAAAATTCGCACAGAATCCATTCGTGTTCTCGGCGAAAGCAAAAAATGCGTCAAATACAAGCTAAAGAACCCTGAAGGGAACAGCATGTATCTTTGGTATGGCGAAGGCGACGATCAGCTTTGCCGGGTGATGATCAAGGTCAAAAAATTCAAGATGGTCTATACGCCGGTTGAATAGCAGCCGCACCCAAACAAATGAAAGCCCGGTCGCCATCCAAGCACCGGGCTTTTTTGTGGCGTCATTGCCTAGTCGCGGCGTCCGCCGCCGCCCAGATAGCTTAGGCGTACCCTTATCCCGAACGAGGTTGAGGGCCGCACGTCCCGGTCTTCGGTAAAGCGACGCTTGATGCCCATCTCATATTCAAAGCACTCATCTTGATAGATCAGCGCCGCACTATAGCGAATGGCCCCGCCGCCGGGGGCAAAGTCATGCCGGGCTTCGGTACGCACAAACCAATATTGCGCAACCGGCACCGTTAGGCGGGCGTTGATCTCTTCCTGCGCCTCAAGCCCTGTCGCACTGACAGATTTGTGCTGCTGCACAAAGGTTGCCTCCAGATCAAACCAATCTGCAGGAGATAGCATCAACGCTACCTCGTTCCGCAATGGATCAAGATTTTCTTGATCCAGTCTAAAGCGATGCGACAGGCTAAGCTCATCGCCCAGATTAATGCTCAAACGCCCAACAAAATCACTTTCGCGATCATTCAAGCCGCCATTGCCGGGAAACAACGCCACCTCTTGTGTGCGGAAACTTTGACCAATGAACAAAGTGGCCGAACTGCCTTCCGATGCATAATATCCATAGCGCACCCCAATGGCTGCACGCAGGCCGCTTTCATAACGATCATGCCCGGCAAAGCGATTGGCGTCGAACAAATTTGTGTCGTCAAACTCAAACACCAAACTGTCATTATTGGTGATATCTTTGTCGAAGCCATCAACAGGCGACGCATGTAGCGCCCCAACAGGTTCCAGCAGGTGATAGCCGCTGCGTGTGGGCCGCACAAAAGGCAGGCTCCAATTGATTGAGATTTCCGGCTCCAAACCATAATGCCATTGTGACGGTTGTACCGCGCCGGGCACCAGCGGGTCTGGCACGTCGCGTTCATACACAATGCGGCCACGGGCCTTCGCGGTTAGCGTGATCAAGCTGCCATGGGGCAAGGTATAGGGCGCTTCCCATCCGGCATGTGCCACCATGCGCGCGGCATCCACCCCTTCGCCGCGTTCCAGCGCCAATAAGTTAGCCGTACCGAAAAACCGCCCGCCCGCATAAATTTCATCCGTCACCCGGCGCAGATCAATCACCGGCAACACCGTTGGCATCAAGCCGGGATCATCAATCGCCCGCAGCCCTTGAAAGGCATGGGCATCCACCGTCAGAAAATTGCGCCCTTCCAATTGGTCGAACCAGGCCGTGCTGCGCAGCGTTTCGATATTGGTGAAATCATAGCGGCGCAAATAGGTGTCATCCGAGGTATGCGCCAGTTTGAATCCAATGCGTTCAACTGCATCCAAATCGATATAGCCATTGCCGAACAAATGGCCCCTTATCACCTTGCGACCCAACCGATTATTCTGATCATCTCGCTGATCAACATGCGTGATTGAGCCATTGAACTCATAGCGCCCATCATACAGCCGTTGGCGGTACTCACCTTTCAAATATCCCAGTTCCTTGGTTGCAACCACCGGCGTGAGGGTAAGGTCACGATGCGGCGCAATGGCCCAGTGATACGGTATCTCCACTAACGACCCTAGTTCGGAATTCGATGAGAAGGACGGAATCAAAAAACCCGTCCGGCGTTTAACCGTGGGATCAGGATGGGTGAAATAGGGCAACCACATAATCGGCACGCCCATAAATTCAAACGAGGCATTGTTGTAGGAAATGTTCTGTTCTTCCGCATCATGGCGCACTTCACTTGCCGTGATTTGCCAAAGCGGTGTGGGATTGTCTTCACACACTTTGCAGGGTGAAAAAGCAGCCCCCGTCATGCGCGCTTTCGTGATCGAACGGCGCTCCGCCTTTTCGGCCACTATCCATGCATCACCGGCAAGATCCAACCGCAATTGGTGGATCACCCCTCGGGAAAGCTCATCATAAAGCTCAACCTCTTGCGCCTGGAATATATTGCCCTTGTCATCAACAATGGTCACGCCCTCGCGCGCCAACAAACGGTCCTGCTTGACATCATAGACAAGGCTGGTCGCGGTCAGCTTAAGGCTTTGATGTTCCACCACCACATTGCCCTTGGCCGTTACCGTTTGCGACTGGTGATCATAGTTCACCTGATCAGCTTCCAGCGTTACCGGCAAAGCCGGCGCCGACGGTTCTGCGGCACTGGCTGTCGCACCGCTCCAAACCAAAAAGCTTAATACAATGAATACAATACGGAACATGCGGCGTCAGCCATCCTCTAGGTGGAATAGAAGACTTAAACCTAAAAGCAGCGTGGCCGCAACAGGCCCCCATGCGGCTAAAGAGGGCGGCAAACGCCCTGCCGCGCCCATTGCCTCGGCTATATCGGTCACCAAATAAAACCCGAACCCGGCAATCACACCGGCCAGCACCAAAAGCCCCAAGCCGCCGCGGCGCGTCAGGCGCAGGGAAACGGTGGCGGCAATCAATACCATAGCAACCAACAATAGGGGTTGGGCCAACAGGCTGTGCCAATAAAGTTTATGCCGCGTGGCGGCAAACCCCGCCTCCTCCATCGAGGCGATAAAGGCTGGCAAATCATAAACCGACAATGTTTCAGGTGTCGCGAAACTCTCCTCTATGCGTTCCACTGTCAAATCTGTCGGCACCGCCACCATGCTGACCTTTTGACCATGCCCGAATTTGTCGGTACTGAAGGCATCGCTCAACAACCAAGCTCCATCTTTCAATATGGCGCGTTTGGCATCTATGCGGGTTTGAAAACGCTCATTTTTGTCGAAAAGCAACACCGTCACCCCCGCAAGCGCAATGCCCTTGTCAGTGACATGATCCCCCCGGATCACGGCACTGCCCCCTTTATCGGTTCGCTGGCGCAGCCACAGCCCTTCACGGGCAAATGCCAAAGTGCGGCCTGATTGTCCTTCAAAATGGCGTGCTTCCAAGCGCTCAAACCTTTCGCTTAATGCCGCCGCTACGGGATTGAATGCCAATGTGGCCACCAAGCCAAATACAAATGCAATAGCAATGGCAGGCGCCAAAAATTGCCACGCCGATACGCCTGCGGCGCGCGCCACCACCAATTCGCTTGATCGGGTCAGCCGCAAAAAGGTCCACATACCGGCAAACAAAAACACAAAGGGCAAGATCCGTTCCGTATAGCGCGGCAAACGCAGCAGCGCCATTTCCGCCACAAGACCGAAGGATGAAACCTCCTTGCCTTCCGCCAACCGCATCAGGTCAACGGTATCCACAAGTAATATCAAAAGCGCCGCGCCGCCGTAAACAAACACGGCATTGCGCGAAAACATGACCGCGAAATAACGCGACAGGGTGGTTGAAAGGCTCATGCCGCCTCCCCTTCCACCGATATGGCTTGGCGTGCGCGCTCGGGCTTTCGGTTCAGCATCCAGGCGGGAACAGCAATCGCGGCCGCCAGCATCAGGTAAAGTGCAATCGCCATTTCAGGGTTTCTGTTCACTTCGTTTGTCAGACGAAATCCGCCCAAGCGCACTGCCACCGAAATGCCAACCGTTATCGCAATCGGCACCATCAGGTTTCCGCGTGAATGCGGCGCATGTAACAGCAACGCCAAAGCCAAATAAACAAAGGCCAATCCATAGAGAGGGCCAGAAAGGCGCATATGCAGTTCTGTTTGAAATTTGCGCGCTTCCCTGTCTGTGCGGGCAAATTCATCTGGCTTGAAAAGCTCCATCAATGTGCGTTCCGAAGGTTTGTATTGCACCAACACATCTTCGGAAACAAACTGCCCCAGATCAAAAGTATATTTGTCGAACGACAAAGTGGAGAATGCGCCCGTCTTGCGGTCCAGCGTTTGGATACGTCCATTTTGCATGACAATCCGGGGCGAGGCATCTGTTTTCAAAAACAGGCCGCGCTCGGCCATATAGGTAACAGGCTTATCCTTGTTTTTGTTGTCATGCACCAACAGGCCGGTTAACTCCCCACCGGGCGCGCGTTCACGCACATAAACGGTCAAGCCGTTGGCGGGTTGATTGAATGTTGCTTCCTGCAACACCGCCCCGGCCAAATCTTCCCGCACCTCCACAATCAGTCCGCGCAAGGTGCGTTGGCCCTGCGGTGCCAGATAAAGCGTCACCACAAACATAATCAGCGTGATCACCCAAGTTGCCATCAAGATGGGGGCAGCAATGGAACGCGCATCCATGCCCGCCGACCACAGCACCACCAACTCGCTGTCGTTGCGCAATCGGTTCAGGCAATAAAGCACGGCGCACAAAAGCGCGATGGGAATCACGATGGTGGCAACCTTGGGCGTGATGAGTAAGGCAAACAGGCCAAAGGTGCCCGCATCTTGCCCGCGGTTCAAAATCAGGTCCAACATACGGAAAGCCTGGGTCAGCCACACCACGGCCATCAGCACCGCAGCGAAGAACGCAAACGGCACTAAAAACTGTCGCAATGTATATTGGTAAACTGTGCGCATCGGGCTTTGTCGTAATTGGCGTCGAATCTGCCTTCATTATAGACAGGCCACCCCCAAAACACCAATTCGCGATTGCGTGTGCAGCGCAATTGAATAGGATGCTTCCAGCATAATTTTTCATCTCGGTATCAGAAGGCTTAATCCCATGAAAATCAGTTTCGCTGCGCCCGCCATTCCCAAATCCGGCACCCTTGTTCTGGGTCTTGCCAAAGATGGCAAATTGAAGGGTTTAGGGCTCGAGGCTGATAAGGCCGCAAAGGGGGGCCTCAGCCGCGCTATTAGGGCTGCGGGCTTTGAAGGCGGCCATGGTGCCACCTTGTCCATTCCCGGACCTGATGGCCTTTCGCTCAACCGCGTGATTATTCTGGGGCTGGGCGACAAGCCGGGCAAAAAAGCGAAAGACCTTGGCGGCAAGGCATATAAAGCCCTTTCAGCCACCAAAGACAAAGCTGCCGCGATCGCACTCGATCTCGTCAAGGCAGAAGACCTTGCTGAATTTGCACTGGGCGCCCGCCTTGCGGCCTATCGCTTCGATAGCTATCGCACCAAAAATGTGAAGACCCCGGCTCTCACCACCCTCAAAATCATGAGCGCGAATGCCGCCGCCGCGCGCAAGGCCCATGCCCCGCGTGAGGCCGTGGGCCAAGGCGTTTATCTGGCGCGCGATCTGGTGTCAGAGCCGCCAAACAAACTCACACCAAAGGAATTCGCCAAGCGCACCCGCGCGCTTACCAAGCTGGGGGTCAAGGTGGAGGTGCTGGGCGAAGCCGCCATGGCCAAGCTCGGTATGGGCTCACTGCTTGGCGTTGGCCAAGGCAGTCGACAGGAAAGCCAATTGGTAGTCATGCAGTGGAACGGTGCCGCCAAATCCAAAAAACCTGTCGCCTTTGTCGGCAAGGGCGTGACGTTCGATACAGGCGGCATATCGCTCAAGCCCGGCGCGGGCATGTGGGACATGAAGATGGATATGGGCGGCGCGGCGGCTGTCACGGGCCTCATGCACACGCTTGCCAGCCGCAACGCCAAAGTAAACGCGGTGGGCGTGATCGGCTTGGTCGAAAACATGCCCGATGGCAATGCCCAGCGCCCGGCAGATATCGTCACCTCCATGTCCGGCCAAACGATTGAGGTGTTGAATACCGATGCCGAAGGCCGCCTCGTGCTGGCCGATGCGCTTTGGTATTGCCAAGATCGCTTTAAGCCCACCCATATGATTGATCTCGCCACGCTGACCGGCGCCATCATTGTCTCGCTCGGCCACGAATATACGGGCGTGTTCTCCAATGATGACAAGCTGGCGGGCAACCTTGTGAAAGCAGGCGAAAAAACTGGCGACAAAGCATGGCACATGCCCATGCATGAAAACTTCAATAAGGCGCTGAAAAGCGCCGTAGCAGATGTGGCGAACATCACGCGCAGCGGCGGTGGCGGCTCCATCTCTGCCGCGTGTTTCCTTGAACGCTTTGTGAACGACGTGCCATGGGCGCATTTGGATATTGCCGGGGCCGCCTGGCGCATGGATGCCCAACCCACCAGCCCCGCAGGCGCAACAGGCGCGGGTGTGCAAATGCTCAACCAACTCGTCATCGATCAGTTCGAGGGATAATGCAGCCCATGCGCGGTTTCCTATTGTGCAACCACTCTGTGGACTACGCGCATCCCCTCGGAGGCGTTCGCGAAAGCGAACTGCCGTGAGAGCATAATATGAGCGAAATACTTTTCTATCATCTTGAGCGCAGCACCTTGATCGACGTGCTGCCCACCTTGCTTGAACGCAGTTTGGAACGCGGCTGGCGTGCTGCCATTTCATGCCCCGACAACACAGAGCTTGACGCACTGGACACCACCTTGTGGACCGCGCGGGACGACAGCTTTCTGGCGCATGGGCTGGCAGGCGGCAAGCAAGATGCCGAGCAGCCAATCTTGCTCTCAACCGATGAGGCAATCACCAACAGCCCGCAAATTCTGTTCCTCACCCACGGGGCCAACGCAAAGGCAGCGGAAAATTTTACCCGCATTGTCGATCTGTTTGACGGCAATGATGCACAAGCCGTAGATGCTGCCCGCAGCCGCTTTCGTGCGATGCGCGACGCTGGCCACGACGTGACTTATTGGCGGCAATCAGAAAGCGGCAAATGGGAAAAGGCTGGGTAGCGATTTGGGTCTAGGCTAAGTCTTCCACTAACTTGTAAAGCACGGCGGGCGGCCCCTCTTTCGCCGCTTCAACATCTGCAAAGGCAAATGCCTGCACCTCATCGCCCGGCGCACCCAATACAACTTCGCTTTGACCATCAAGCAACGCCTCCACCGCCGCCGCCCCTAACCGACTGGCCAACAAACGATCAGACGCAGAAGGATTGCCGCCGCGCTGCGTGTGTCCCAACACCGTCAGCCGTGCTTCACAACCTGAAACACTGCGCAAGTCAGCCGCAAGTTTTTGCCCGCCGCCGGGATACGTGCCTTCTGCCAACACCACAATGCAGCCCTGCTTGCCTGCCTCAATATCTGCCTGCACGCGAGCTGATAGCGCCACCAAATCAAAATCGAACTCCGGCACCACGGCGGCCTCTGCCCCGCCGCCAATGCCCGCCACCAAGCCGATCCACCCGCAATGGCGGCCCATCACTTCTACTATGTGCACCACATTGGCGGTGGAGGCCGTATCACGAATATTATCGATCGCGCGCAAGGCGGTGTTGACCGCGGTGTCGAAACCGATGGTGGGGCCAACCAGTGCCATGTCGTTATCAATCGTGCCGGGCAAGCCCACCACTTTGATGGCCCCTGTCTCCGCCAATGCCTTTGCCCCTTTCATGGAACCATCGCCGCCGATTACCACCACACCTTCAATGCCCGCCGTGGCGAGATGCGCCCGCGCCTGATCGCGGTGCGCGCGTTCCAAAAACCTTTTGGAGCGGGACGTGCCCAAAATGCTGCCGCCGCGTTGAATAATATTCCCCACATCGCGCTTGCCCAGCGGCTGAATGGCCCCGTCGATCATGCCTTCATAGCCGGATGAAATGCCGGAAACCTGCAAGCCCGCATTCAGCCCGGCGCGCACCACGGCGCGCAAGGCAGCATTCATGCCCGGTGCATCGCCGCCACTTGTCATCACGCCAATATGCTTCATGCCTCACCTTCTTCATAAACCGCCATATGGTCCGCCAATGCTTTTTGAAACGCCGGCCGCGCCAAGCACTTTTCGTAATAAGCCTGCACCACCGAAAATCCCGCCACAATATCCGTATCGTTCATTATACGCAGCACCGTTGCCATCATGATGTCCGCGGCTGAAAAACCCCCTACCAGATAATCGCGCGTGCTCAACCAATCTTCCAACACTTGCAAGCGTTGCCGCACAGATTTAAGCGCACCTTCATAGGCGGGGTTGGCCGCCGCCTCCGGATATTTGTTAATCTCCCGGAACACATGAAACCGCGTTTCAACAGAATTGAGCGCCGCAAAAATCCATGTGCGAATATGGGCGCGCGCCGCGTCATCAGCAGGCATCAGCGCCGCCGACCGTTCAGCGATATGCAGCAGGATTGCGCCGGTTTCAAAAATTGTCACCTCGCCCTCGCGCAATACAGGCACTTGGCCAAAGGGTTGTTCTGCCAAATATTCCGGCGTGGCGCGAAATTTGCCATCAATCAGCCGCACCTCATATGGCAGCCCCGCCTCCTCCAACGCCCAACGAATGCGCAAATCACGCACTTGCCCGCGCGCCACTTCTGGTACCCAGCCAAAGGTGGTAAGCGTTAACGGGCCGAATTCGTTTACGGTATCTGCCATGGGTATTTTCCTAAAGCCAACATACCCGCGCTACTTACCCCGCCGCTGGCATTTAGAAAAGGGTTCTGGCTAATTTGCCCAGCCGGAGCGCACCCCTTGACACGCCTAGCCACCCCCCTCAAATTGCCGGAAACGAAATAGAGGGATCACGAATATGCGTTTTATCAAAGGCGCGGCGCTGGCAGCCGCATTAGGCCTGGCCGCCAGCACCACGCAGGCGGCAGATAATTTGGCAAGTTATGGGGCAGATGAACGACCGGTCATGCTCTCCTACAGCCTGCCGCTGCAAGGCAGCGGTGATGTGAAGGAAACATTCGCCCTAAGCGTGGCAGGCAATATGCGCACCACAATCAACACGGCGTTTGAGATGGACAGCCTAACCCTCAACGGCCTGAACGTGGCGGATGTGAGCAACCGCCTTTATGCAGATGGGGATGACGATGGCTACTTGCCCCTCGTCGCCATTGGCGTTGTTGTGGGCGCAGCTTTTTTAGTCGCCAATCAGGGTGATGATGCAAACAACGCAAAGAAAGAGCCGGAATGTCAGGAACCATTGGTCCCAAAGGGTGGCGGTTGCGGTCATCCCGATGGAGGTTTCTAGAAGGGATCGGTCGCAATCCCAACTCGGTGCTTTGCCCAGAAGACATAACCTCACCAGCCGTCACCCCGGCCTTCGAGCCGGGGTCCAGTCAATGGTGAAACCTTGCAAGGCGGAGCAAGCTGAATCTCAGGCTGGATTCCCGGTTCGCGCAAAGCGCGCCCCAAATGATGAATGGGAATGACGATAGAGCTAGGTGTTGGCCCCACCAACAAACGTCACCCCGGCCTTCGAGCCGGGGTCCATGCAGCATCGAGCACTGAAACGCCCATCAAACCGAAACTCAGACTGGATGCCGGGTTCGCGCAAAGCGCGCCCGAAAATGACGAATGTGTGATGGCTCGACGCTTAATCTAGTCGTCACCCCGGCCTTCGAGCCGGGGTCCATGCAGCGTCGAACACCACAACGCCCATCAAACCGAAACTCAAACTGGATGCCGGGTTCTGCTAACGCAGCCCCGGCATGACGACTCCCAGCATCACCGCACCGCGCGGTTTCCTGTTCTGGTCACAAATAAAACCGGACTACGCGCGCCGCCAAAACAAATGGGGCGCGTAGGCGCGATGCTGAAGCATTGCTGCCGTGAGCGACGACTAAGCCTTCAAAATCTTGCTGCCTGCATATTCAGCCGCCGCGCCCAACTCTTCCTCAATACGGATCAGTTGGTTGTATTTCGCCAAACGGTCCGAGCGCGCGAGAGAGCCGGTTTTGATCTGCCCGCAATTGGTGGCCACGGCCAAGTCGGCGATCGTCGCGTCTTCCGTCTCCCCACTGCGGTGAGACATCACGGCGGTGTAGTTTGCTTTATGCGCCATCTCTACCGCTTCCAGCGTTTCGCTCAGCGTGCCGATTTGGTTGACCTTCACCAAAATGGAATTGGCAACGCCCTGCCCAATGCCCGCGGCCAAACGTGTGGGGTTGGTCACGAACAGATCATCGCCCACCAACTGCACCTTGTTACCGATTTTGTCGGTCAGCGCTTTCCAGCCATCCCAATCGTCTTCGGCCATGCCATCCTCGATGGAGATGATGGGGTAACGCGCGCACAGGTCGGCGTAGTAATCCACCATTGCGCCCGGCTCCAGCACTTTGCCTTCGCCCTTCAGATTATATTTGCCATCGGCATAAAATTCGGTGCTGGCGGCATCCAGCGCGATGAAGATATCTTCGCCCGGCTTGTAGCCCGCCTTCTCTGTCGCGGCCATGATGAACTGCAGCGCCTCATCGCTTGAGCCGATGCCCGGTGCAAAGCCACCCTCATCGCCCACATTGGTGTTGTGGCCCGCAGCTTTCAATTCGCCTTTCAGCGTGTGGAACACTTCTGCGCCCATGCGCACGGCGTCAGACAATGTGTCGGCAGCAACCGGCATGATCATAAATTCTTGAATGTCGATCGGGTTGTCGGCATGTTCGCCGCCATTCAAGATGTTCATCATGGGCACGGGCAAGGTGCGCGCGTTCACACCACCCACATAACGGTAAAGCGGTGTGTCCAATTCGTCTGCCGCGGCTTTCGCCAACGCCAGTGACACACCAAGGATCGCATTCGCGCCCAGGCGGCTTTTATTGGCCGTGCCATCAAGTTCGATCATCAACCGGTCGATGCCAAGTTGTGATTCGGCGTCCAGCCCGCTGATGGCTTCATAGATTTCGTGCTCAACTGCGTTTACCGCATCGCGCACACCCTTGCCCAAATAGCGGCCACCGCCATCGCGTTTTTCAACCGCCTCATGCGCGCCGGTAGACGCGCCCGATGGCACCGCCGCGCGACCCATGGCACCTGATTCCAAAATCACATCCACCTCGACGGTGGGGTTGCCGCGACTGTCCAAAATCTCGCGGGCACGAATGTCCAAGATGGCGCTCATGGGATGGCTCCTAAACCTGATAAAAACCTGAAAAGAACTTGATACTTTTGGTGAAACTTACGTTTCCTAGAGAAAGATATTAATAATCATGACGCTGAGCAAAAGCGGGATGACAAAACGCATCAGCACCTGCCAAGCCCGGAATTTCAACGAATTTTCGGCCCAGCCAAATTCCTCCGCGGCCAATTTTGCGGGCAGCACCCAGCCGCCAAACAAGGCGATCAACAAGCCGCCGCCCACCAGCATGAAGCTTGCGGTGATGAAATCCACGCTGTCGAAGAAAGTTTTGCCTTCAAAAAGCCAAATGAAATCAAGGGGGTAAACCCCGCTCCAAATGTTGAGCGAGAACACCGTGCCAAGCCCCAGCACAAATAACACAATGCCGCTCAACACCGCCGAACGCTTGCGGTTAATGCCGCGCTCTTCCATGAAGGACGCCACAATTTCGACAATGGCGATGGAGCTCGTCAGCGCCGCAAACAGCAAAAGTGTGAAGAAAATCAAGCCGATAACAGCCCCGCCCGCCATCTGCCCAAAGGCTAATGGAAGCGTGACGAACACCAATCCGGGGCCTTGGCCGGGGTCCAAATCATTGGCGAACACCAGTGGAAAGATCACCAGCCCCGCCAGCACCGCTACACCCGTATCGGCAATCGCAATCAAGGTGGCAGAACCCGGCAATTTGGTGCCGCGATCCAAATAAGCCCCATAAGTCAATAAGATAGCCATGCCAATGCCGACGGAGAAGAAGGCTTGCCCAATGGCCGCCAACACAACCTCTGCCGTTATTTTGCTGAAATCGACGGAGAACAGAAAGGTCACTGCCTCCCCAAAACCGCCGCTCAGCCCGGCAAAAACCACCAGCCCCAGCATCATCACCAGCAAGGTTGGCATCAGCACATTCACTGCGCGTTCAATGCCTTTGTTCACACCCCATACCGGCACCATGACGCTGATGATGACGAAGATGATTTGATAGAAAATGAGTTGCAGCGGGCTTGCCAACAAGCCGTCAAAGGCAGCGCTCACCTCATCCGGATTACTTGAGAAACCACCCGTAACAGATTGAATAATATAGAATATTACCCACCCACCAATGACACAATAAAAGGTGCCGATCAGGAAGGTGGCGATCATACCCATCCAGCCAATGGCCGACCATTTGGACGATGCGCCAACCTCTACCGCCACCTCTTTGGTGGATGAAACGGCAGATTTCCGCGCTCTTCGCCCAATCAAAAGTTCTGTCATCGCCAACGGAATGGCGACCGCAAAAATGCAAATCAGATAGACCAGTACAAAGGCCCCACCGCCATTTTCACCGGCCAGATAAGGAAAGCGCCAAAAGTTGCCCAGACCAACAGCGGCCCCAACAGTTGCCAGAATAAACCCCAGCCGGGAAGACCAAGTTGCTGTACCCGCCATAGCGTCCCTCTATATGTTTAGTGGTCGTGATTTCGCCAAAGAATCAAAGGCTTGCAGATCGGCGATCAACGCTTCCAACTGGTCCAGCGGCACCATGTTCGGCCCATCTGACGGGGCCGTATCAGGCGCTTGATGCGTTTCCATGAAGACGGCGCCCACACCGATTGAGACAGCCGCGCGCGCCAAAACAGGCACAAATTCCCGCTGGCCGCCGGATGTTCCGCCCTGCCCACCCGGTTGCTGCACGGAATGAGTGGCATCGAACACAATCGGTAGCCCCGTGTCCCGTTTCATCACCGGAATGCCGCGAAAATCTGTGACCAAGGTGTTGTAGCCAAAGCTGGCACCGCGTTCCGTCAGCATGACATTGGGGTTACCGGCCTCTGTCACCTTTGCCGCCACATTTTTCATGTCCCAAGGCGCAAGAAACTGCCCTTTTTTGACATTAACGACAGCGCCGGTCTTCGCCGCTGCCAGCAGCAGATCCGTTTGACGACAAAGGAATGCCGGGATTTGCAGCACATCCACGACCGCCGCCGCTTCGGCACATTGCGCCTCGGTATGAACATCTGTCAGCACCGGCATACCGAATGTGTCCTTCACTTCCTGAAAGATCGGAAGCGCCTCATCCAGTCCAATACCGCGGGCAGAATTCAGGCTGGTACGGTTCGCCTTATCGAAGGAAGATTTGTAGATGACGCCCACGCCCAAACGCTCTGAGATGCCTTTCAGCGCCTCCCCCATAAACAGGGCATGATCGCGACTTTCCATGGCGCAAGGCCCGGCAATGATCGCCAAAGGCTTATCATTGCTAATCTCTATTGTGCCGACTTTTACAGTGCTTTTCTGGGTCATGGGCCTATCTTACACAAGTCGGGACTGTTCAACAGCCGCCGCGATGAAGGAAGAGAATAAAGGATGCGGCTCAAAAGGCCGGGATTTGAGTTCCGGATGGAACTGCACACCGACAAACCAAGGGTGATCGGGCCGCTCTACCGTTTCCGGCAGCAGGCCATCAGGCGAGGTACCAGACATAATCAAGCCGTGCGCCTCCATCGCTTCACGATAGGCCATGTTGACCTCATAACGATGACGATGACGCTCATGAATGGTGGTGGAACCGTAGATTTCCGCCACTTGGGAGCCTGCCGCAATCGCCGCCTCATAGGCCCCAAGGCGCATCGTGCCGCCTAAATCGCCTTCGGCGGCACGCTTTTCAAGGTCGCCGCCTTTCATCCATTCGGTCATAAGACCAACAGCGGGATCAGAGCATTCCCCAAACTCGGAGGAGCTGACATCAAGCTCGGCCAGATTGCGCAGGGTTTCGATCACCGCCAACTGCATGCCGAAGCAAATGCCAAAATAAGGTACCTTGCGTTCGCGGGCAAATTTGGCAGACGCGATTTTGCCTGCCGATCCGCGTTCCCCAAAACCGCCAGGCACCAAAATGCCGTTGACAGATTCAAGCCTTGAAACGGCATCCGGCCCATCGAAAATTTCCGAATCAAGCCACTCCACATTCACCTTCACCCTATTGGCAATCCCGCCATGGGTGAGTGCTTCATTGAGTGACTTGTAGGCATCCAGCAATTGAACGTATTTGCCAACAACGCCAATCGTTACCTCGCCTTCCGGCTGAGTAACGCGATCGACAATCTCCTGCCAGCGGCTCAAGTCAGGTGCCGGCGCATCGTTAATACCGAAATGCTTCAAGATCGCATCATCAAAGCCTTCCTTGTGATAAGAAATTGGCACTTCATAAATCGTGGAAACATCAAGCGCCTGCACAACACATTCAGGGCGCACATTACAGAACAACGCAATCTTATCGCGCTCTCCCTTGGGGATTTCGCGGTCGGCGCGGCACAACAGCAAATCTGGTTGAATACCAATGCCGCGCAATTCTTTCACGGAATGCTGCGTAGGCTTGGTTTTGAGTTCACCTGCCGCTGGAATATAGGGGACAAGCGTAAGGTGAATGAAGGCCGCACGATCACGCCCAAGCTCGTTGCCCAATTGGCGAATAGCCTCAAAGAACGGCAAGCCCTCAATATCGCCTACCGTGCCGCCAATTTCACACAACACAAAATCAGCATCGCCCGCATCAGACAGGGCAAAGGCTTTCAACTCATCGGTCACATGGGGAATAACCTGCACCGTCGCGCCTAGATAATCGCCCCGGCGTTCTTTGGTGAGAATTTCCTGATAGATGCGCCCCGTGGTGACGTTGTCGCCCTGATTGGCGGAAACACCGGTAAAGCGTTCATAATGGCCCAAATCAAGATCCGTCTCAGCCCCATCATCGGTTACAAAAACTTCGCCGTGCTGATAAGGGCTCATCGTGCCGGGATCAACGTTGAGATACGGATCCAACTTGCGCAAGCGCACCTTGAACCCACGCGCTTGCAGAAGCGCCCCAAGTGCGGCTGATGCCAGTCCCTTACCGAGTGAGGAGACCACGCCGCCAGTAATGAAAATGTACCGCGTCATGGGCGTTCACCTTATACGAAAAACAGCAGGAGCCAATCGCCTTTGTGGATAGAAAGGCGTGACATTTTGAATTTTTAGATTGGACTTAAGGAATTCAGCCCGATTCAGCAGCCTTACTGGGCGTCATCCCCAACGGGCACGGTGGGATCTGCTGTCACAGCAGGCGCTACAGGCGAATCAGTTGCAGCCTCATCTTCCAGCGGCACTTGCGGTTCCGCAGGCACCAGCGGTGCCAGAATAGGTGCGTCAGGCGCTGTTTCCAGAATTGACGGTGCTGCGGCCTCGCCCTTGGCCAAAATGGTCAAGATAATCGAAGTCAGGAAAAAGGCCCCGGCCAAAATGGCTGTGGTACGCGTCAACACATTGGCCGTGCCACGCGCTGACATAAAGCCACCGCCCCCACCGCCGCCGCCGCCAATACCAAGCGCACCGCCCTCAGAGCGTTGCAAAAGAACTGTCGCGATCAGCGCAATGGCGATCAGCAAATGAACGACCAGAATGACCGTTTCCATGGGCTTCCCCTAAAATTCAAGATGCGGCTATTGCCGTCACAAGCCGCTATTATCCCTCGGAAACCCGGCCTGCGCAGTCGTCAGATCGCCGCATGGGCGAGATGTCCCGATTTGTCGCCCTAATTACGATAGGCGTCCAAAATACCATCGAAATCCTTGGCCTTCAGGCTTGCACCGCCAACCAGCGCACCATTCACATTCGCAACCCCCATAAGTTCGACCGCATTGGCGGCCTTGACCGACCCACCATAGAGCAACCGAATCTGACTGCCTGTTTTGTCGCCAAAACGCTCCACCAGCTTTTTGCGGATATGCGCGTGAACCTTCGCGACATCATCCGCCGTGGGGGTGCGGCCGGTGCCGATGGCCCAAACGGGCTCATAGGCGACAACAAGGTTTTTGGGCGTAATGTCTGCGGGCACAGAGCCTTTTACCTGTGCGCCGACCACCCGCAAGGTTTGGCCTTTATCGCGCTCCTGCTCCGTCTCTCCCACACAAACAATGGCTATCAGGCCTGCGGCTATCGCCGCCTCGGCCTTTGCCAACACATCTGCATTGCTTTCCCCATGATCGGCCCGGCGCTCAGAATGCCCGACGATAACAGCCTTTGCCCCCAAATCTTTCAGCATATTGGCCGCAATATCCCCCGTATGGGCCCCATTTTCCTTGGCATGACAATCCTGGCCGCCAATGGCGATCTTGGTGCCTTTTGCCTCTGCAACCAATGCGCCAACCAAGGTTGCTGGTGGGCAAATCATGGCGTCAGCCTTTGGCGCGGCTTTGGAAATAGCTTTCGCCAGCGCCCGCACCTCTTTTGCGGAAGCCTTCAGGCCGTTCATTTTCCAGTTACCGGCGACAAGTGCTTTGGGTGGGCGTTGGGTCACAATCTTGTTCCTTTTGCGATTCGAAAGCGTGATATACCTGTTCCCCTAACAAATCTTTGCCCCGCATTGAAGTCGCATCTGCATCAGGCCGCTTGCGGGGTGCGGGGCACAACCCTATAAAGACGCAACTTGAAACAGGAACAATGGATTGAGCCATGCTCGAAACCCTGCGTAATGCGGCTGGCACTTGGGTTGCCAAAATTCTGTTCGGCATTCTTGTCGCCAGCTTTGCCCTTTGGGGGGTAGACGACGCCTTTACCGGCGGCGGTGCTAACATATTGGCCACCGTTGGCGATCGTGAAGTCACCGCAACCGAGTTTGACACGGCTTTCCGCCGTGAAATCCAGCGTGTTTCCCGGCAAACCGGAAACGCAATGACCATTGATGAAGCCCGCGCCATTGGGGCCGATCGACAGGTGTTGGCACAATTGGTGACACGCAAACTGGTGGAAGAAGCTTATAGCGATCTAGGCATGACAGTATCGGATACCGCCGTGGCCCGGCAGATTCGCAATATGGACAGTTTCAAGGATGACTTTGGCAGCTTTGATAAATTCCGCTTCAATCAAATCATTGGCAGTGCCGGTTATTCCGAAGATGCCTTCATCGAAGCCGTGCGCGGGGACATGACGGCTGACCAGCTCATTAACCCGATTATCTCCGGTGTCTATCTGCCGGACGGCACCGCCCGTGCGATCTTTGTCAATCGCTCTGAAGAACGTCAGGTTCAATATGTCAATCTGGAACCGGACACCATAGATGTGTCGGCACCAACCGATGCCCAGTTGCGCCAAACCTATGAGGCACATCCCGCCCGCTATATGGCACCAGAGCTTCGGCGCATCAGCTATTTGCATCTGACAGTCAAAGAACTATCGCGTGGCATCACTATTCCCGAGGAAGAATTACGCGCCGCCTATGACGACCAGATCGACGAGTTCACAAAGGAAGAAGAACGCAGCTTCAATCGTCTGGTTGTATCAGACGATACACTGGCAAGCCAAATCATCTCACGCGCCCGGAGCGGTGAAAGCCTTGTTAATCTTGGGCGGGAACTTCTGAATCTTGAAGAAGCCGATATCAAGAATGAGGCAACCGCAAAGGCCGATATGCCAGCGGAACAGGCCGCTACACTTTTCGCCTTGCCACATAACGGCGTTTCCGAGCCGGTAGACAGCGCCTTCGGCAAAGTTATTTTGCAAGTTACCGCCATTTATAGCGGCAGCACACAAAGCTTTGACGAGGTGAAAGGCCAACTTAAAGACCAATTGGCTGAAGATTTGGCGCTTGACCAGCTTTACGCCCTTGTCGATGAAATTGAAGATATGCGGGCAGGTGGCTCCAGCTTGAAGGAAATCGCAACCGCAAAATCTCTTCCCATCGAAACTACAGCCCTCACCTCCGTGGCGGGTCGCAATATTGACGGCGGGCCGGTCAACGGCTTGCCCGCCGACCCTGCCTTTTTGGAAACAGCTTTCACCCTTTCAAGCGGTGAAACCGGCGATATGATCGAAACCAATTCAGGCGATTACCTGTTGCTTCATGTCGATCAAGTAAACGAGAAAGCTTTGCGCCCTTACGACGACGTGAAAAAGCTGGTTGCCTATCACAGCAAGCTGAAAGCACAACTTGAAGCCGCCAATACCGCCGCGGGTGATTTGAAAGCAGCGGCTGTTCAAAAGGGCTCACTTGCCGCTGCCGCCAAGGCCAAAGGCTATGACGTGCAAACCGCTGACCGGGTAACGCGCGCCTCAACTGGCTCAATCTTCTCCGCAGAAATGCTGACCTCTATCTTCGATGCCAGCAAGGGCGATATATTGGTTGGGGCGAATGCTGGCGTTCCGATGGTTGCAGAGCTTGCCGCTGTTAAAAAGATCACCGCAGAAGACGAACAGGAAACCTATCAATTCGTCCGCACGCAAATTGCACAAGGGCTGGGCTCTGATCTGTCTAACCTTTATCAAGTTGCCTTGGAAAAAGCCTATGGGGTTGAAATTTATCAGCAGGCCCTGCAACGGCTCTACACCTCTGCGGATGAGCAATAGGCTTGCACCATGATAGTCCCTGCCTTTGATCAATTTGCAAGCGGTTATGAGGCCGGGAAACCGCAAGTCGTCAGCACCGAATTGGTGGCAGATCTCGCTACTCCTGTTTCAACATTCCTTAAGCTCACCAAAGACCAACCTTGGAGCTTTCTGTTTGATTCAGTTGAAGGTGGGGCCTTTAAGGGCCGCTATTCCATTATGGGCACCCGGCCTGATCTGATTTTTCGTGCTTTTGGCAACAAGCCCGAGGTTAATCGCACACCCCAATCCGGCAGCACCTATGCCCCCCTGCCGGGTGGTGCGTTGGATGAACTGCGCAACTTGGTTGGTGCCTGTGAAATTGAATTGCCAGATCATATTGCTCCTATGTCGGCGGGGCTGTACGGCTATTTGGGATATGATGCCGTACGGCTGATGGAAAAATTGCCGGAGCCCAATCCTGATACGCTTGGCATTCCAGATTTACTGTTTACGCGCCCCACAATCGTGGCCGTATTTGACAGCGTGCGCGATACTCTCACGATCGTTACCCCCGTATGGCCGCAAGAAGGCGTGACCGCCAAAGCCGCTTATTTGCGCGCAACCGAACGCCTGGAAGCCGCCATAGCAGATGTGGAAGCGCCGCTTGAGCTACCGGCTGCTCCCGAAAACATCAATGAGATCGTGGCTGGCGAAGTGACCTCCAACACCGCGCTTGAGGACTATTTTGCCATCGTCGAAAAAGCGAAAGAATATATCCGCGCCGGAGACATTTTTCAGGTCGTGCCAAGCCAGCGATTTGAAACACCCTTCCCGTTGCCTGCATTTGATTTGTTTCGTGCGCTGCGCCGCACCAACCCTTCCCCCTATATGTACTATCTAAATCTAGGAGACTTCCAGGTCTCGGGCTCCAGCCCGGAAATTCTGGTGCAGCTTCGCGATGAGAAAGTCACTATTCGGCCAATTGCTGGCACCCGCCCACGGGGCGCCACACCGGAAGAAGATCGTAAAAACCACAACGATTTGTTGGCAGACCCGAAAGAACTTTCAGAGCACCTTATGCTGCTGGACCTTGGCCGCAATGATGTAGGCCGCGTTGCCAAGGTGGGCACGGTGGAAGTGACAGACCAGTTCTTCATCGAACGCTACAGTCACGTTATGCACATCGTCTCCAACGTAGAAGGCGAATTGCGCGATGATCATGACGGTTTGTCGGCGCTTATTGCCGGGTTCCCGGCAGGCACCGTTTCAGGCGCACCGAAAGTACGCGCCATGGAAATCATTGACGAGCTGGAGAAGGAAAAGCGCGGCCTTTATGCGGGCGGTGTTGGCTATTTTTCGGCCAATGGAGATATGGATACCGCCATTGTGCTGCGCACCGGCATTGTGAAAGACGGCAAGCTTTATGTGCAGGCAGGTGGGGGTGTGGTTGCAGACTCCAATCCCCAGTATGAATATGACGAGACGGTGAATAAATCCAAAGCCGTGTTCCGCGCGGCGGAAGAAGCTATTCGCCACGCCACCCAAGACTTGAAGCGCCAATAAGGGTATGATGCAACCATGCTGGTATTGATCGATAATTACGACAGCTTCACCTACAACCTTGTCCATTATTTGGGCGAAGTTGGCGGCCTTGGCGCGGATGTGAGAGTTATCCGCAATGATGCGGTCAGTGTGGATGAACTTGCAGCCTTGAACCCGCAAGGCATTGTACTTTCTCCCGGCCCTTGCACGCCGAACGAAGCGGGCATTTGCCTTGAGGTGGTAGAGAAGCTGGGCGCAACCACGCCGCTGTTGGGCGTTTGTTTGGGCCATCAATCCATTGGCCAAGCCTATGGCGGCAAAGTAATCCGCGCCCCGCAGGTAATGCACGGCAAAATGAGCCAAATGCACCACAGGAACAAAAGTGTATTCAAAGGGCTGATGCAGGATTTTGAGGCGACAAGGTACCATTCCCTAATCGTCGAAAAAGACAGCCTGCCCGATTGCCTTGAGATTACAGCAGAGACGACAGATGGCTTAATCATGGGGTTGATGCATAAAACCCACCCTGTGCATGGGGTGCAATTTCATCCTGAAAGCATTGCCTCTGAACACGGGCACCAATTGTTAAAGAACTTCCTTGATATTGCAGCGGCCTTTACGCCGCCTGCCAAAGCGGCTTAGTAAAATGAGTGATGATCTAAAACCCACCTTGGCCTTGATTGCTGATGGCAAGCCGCTTACCCGCGCAGATGCGGAAGCAGCCTTTACCACCATTATGGAAGGCCGCGCCGAAGACGGGCAAATTGGGGCGTTCCTCATGGGCCTGCGTGTACGCGGCGAGACCGTAGATGAAATTGCGGCGGGTGCCGCCGTTATGCGCGCCAAGGCCACCAAGGTTTCTGCACCCGCAAATGCGATTGATACGTGTGGCACGGGTGGCGATGCCAAGGGCACCTATAATATCTCAACCGCCGCCTCCTTTGTTGTGGCGGCCTATGATGTGCCGGTGGCAAAGCATGGCAACCGCGCTCTTTCTTCCAAGTCCGGCGCGTCCCAAGTGCTGGAGGCACTGGGAGTGAAGGTTGGCATCCCGGCAGAAGATGTGTCGCGCTGCATTGAAGCCGCTGGCATTGGCTTTATGTTTGCCCCCGCCCATCACAGCGCCATGAAACATGTAGGACCCATCCGCGTTTCGCTGGGGCACCGCACCATTTTTAATTTGCTGGGGCCGCTTTCCAATCCTGCGGGCACCAAACGCCAATTGATCGGCGTGTTTGCCAAAGAATGGGTAGAACCCATGGCCCATGTGCTGAACGCCTTGGGGTCAGAACGCGTTTTGATTGCCCATGGCAGTGATGGTTTGGATGAACTCACCACCACAGGCGAAAGCTATTTGGCCGAATTGAAGGATGGCAAAGTCACCACCTCCACCCTCACGCCTGAGGATGTGGGGCTGGCCCGCGCGTCCTTGGATGATTTGATTGGCGGCACACCGGAAGAAAACGCTGTCGCGCTGCGCGCCGTGTTGAACGGCGACAAAGGCCCCTATCGCGATATTGTCGCGCTGAATGCGGGGGCCGCGCTGATGATCGCAGGTAAGGCCGACAGCATCGCCGACGGCGTGAAGATGGCGCAAGACGCACTGGATGATGGCCGCGCCTTGGCGCGTCTTGAAGCCTTAGTGAAAGCATCCAATGGCTGATATCCTCCAAAAAATAGAAGCCTATAAGCGCGATGAGATTGCCGCGGCGAAGGTCGCCCGTCCCTATTCGAAAATTGCGGCAGCCGCAGAACAGGCTTTGCCCACCCGTGGCTTCGCCGAGGCGTTGATTGCAAAGGCCCGCGCAGAAGAATTTGGCCTGATCGCGGAGATCAAAAAGGCCAGCCCTTCCAAAGGGTTGATCAGAGCTGACTTCAACCCGCCCGCCTTGGCCAAAGCGTATGAACTTGGCGGGGCTACCTGCCTGTCCGTTTTAACGGATGCTCCCAGCTTTCAAGGGGCGGATGAATTTTTAGTGGCGGCCCGTGCGGCAACTACCCTGCCCGCCATTCGCAAAGACTTTATGTTCGAGCCCTATCAAGTCGCAGAAGCGCGTGCGCTAAACGCTGATTGCATTTTGATCATCATGGCAGCCGTCACCGATGCAGAAGCCCAAGCACTGGAAGAGGAAGCCCAGCGCTGGAACCTTGATGTGTTGCTTGAGGTGCATAACGAAGATGAAATGGCGCGCGCCTTACGCCTCCAAAGCCCGCTAATTGGTATTAACAATCGCAATCTACGCACTTTTGAAACCAACCTTGAAACCACAGAACGGCTGGCGCCGCTTGTGCCATCAGACCGTATTGTGGTGGGTGAAAGCGGCATTAATAGTTTCGCCGATATTGGGCGCTTGGCAGCGTGTGGGGTTTACGCCTTCCTCGTCGGTGAAAGCCTGATGCGGCAGGATGATGTCACCCTCGCCACCCAAACCCTGCTTGGCAAGGCGGCGTAAACCATGGCCGATAAACTCACCCATTTCAACGAAGCGGGAGAGGCCCATATGGTTGATGTGGGCGATAAGGCCATGACGGATCGAACCGCCATTGCCAGTGGTTATATTTCCATGCAGCCCGCCACGCTTGATCTGGTGCGCCAAGGCACTGCCAAAAAGGGCGATGTGATTGGCACGGCCCGCTTGGCCGGTATTATGGCTGCAAAGAAAACCGCCGACCTTATTCCCCTATGCCATCCTTTAAGCCTGACCAAGATCACGCTGGATTTTGATATTCAAGACAGCGGCGTGGCCATACGCGCAACGGTAAAAACAAGCGGCCAAACGGGGGTGGAGATGGAGGCATTGACCGCCGTGTCTGTCGCCGCACTCACCTTATATGATATGCTGAAAGCGGTTGATCGCGGCATGATGATCGGTCCCACGCAGCTAGAAGAAAAGCTGGGCGGTAAGTCGGGCCACTGGACCCGTGAAGGCGCATGAGCCTGCTGCCTTATGAAGAGGCGCTGGCCCGCATCGTTGCCGCAGCCCCGGCCCCGCAAACAGAAACCGTAGAGATAGAACACGCCGCAGGCCGTGTGTTGGCTGACACTGTTAAGGCCAAGCTTACGCAGCCGCCTTTCGCCGCCTCCGCCATGGATGGTTATGCCCTGCGCGCAAGTGATTTAACTGAGGTAGAAACACCCCTCACCCTTATCGGCACTTCCCAAGCCGGCGCGCGCTTTGACGGCAAAGTGGAAAATAGTCAAACCGTCCGCATCTTTACCGGCGCGCCGGTGCCTGAGGGCGCAGACGCTGTGGTGATGCAGGAAAATTGCACGGCAGATGGCGACACCACCACCATTCACCAACAGGTGGAAGCAGGCCGAAACATTCGCCCCGCAGGCGGGGACTTCACACAAGGCGATACGTTGCTCGACGCAGGCCACAAGATCAGCCCACATGATGTGGCGTTGGCGGCTGCGGCCAATCACGCCCACCTCACCATCGCCAAGCCACCAAGCATCGCTATTCTTTCCACGGGGGATGAATTGGTCAGGCCGGGTGAAACACCGGGGCCGGATCAAATCATTGCCTCTAACGCGATCGGGCTTGCGGCTTTGATTGAAAGCTGGGGCGGCGAAGCGATTGATCTGGGCCTGCTGCCAGATGACCTAGGTGCCATCACCCAAGCGATCGCAAAAGCGCAAGATTATGATGTGCTGCTGACTATTGGCGGTGCCTCTGTTGGCGATCATGATCATGTGCATACCGCCCTCACCCAAGCGGGCGCTGAGATGGATTTTTGGAAAGTCGCGATCAAACCCGGCAAGCCGCTGATGTTCGGCGCGCTGGGGACCAAGCCCGTGCTCGGCCTGCCCGGCAACCCCGTCTCTGCGATCGTCGTCGCCCACCTTTTTCTCAAACCGTTCATGGCGGCGATGCTGGGTTCTCACAGCACGGAAAAAAAACCCACAGCACGCCTTGGGGCAAACTTGCCCGCCAACGGTAATAGACGCGATCATATTCGTGCCACGCTTTCCATCAACGCCGACGGCAGTCGTGCCGTAACCCCGTTGCCCGTGCAGGATAGCGCGCATCTACGCGTGCTTGCAGCAGCGGACGCCTTGATCATCCGCGAAGTAAATGCCCCAGCAGCCCGCGCAGGCGATATCGCGAATATCCTGCCTTTGTTCCCTTGAATTAGAACTTGACGGGAACATAGAACCAAACTAGAACTGATTCTGTTGTTTCTTATTTGTTCACGAAGGAGGGGTCGATGCTAACCCGCAAACAACATGAGCTTTTGCTGTTTATCCACGAACGGTTGAGGGAAACCGGCGTAGCCCCTTCCTTCGATGAAATGAAGGATGCTCTGGATCTCAAGTCCAAATCCGGCATTCACCGCCTAATTACCGCTTTGGAAGAACGCGGCTTTATTCGTCGCCTGCCCCATCGGGCGCGCGCACTGGAAATTCTGAAATTGCCCGAAAGCGCTGCTGGTGTCTCACCCCGTGGCTTTAGCCCCAATGTAATTGAAGGCGGTGGCAATAAAGCGGCTGAACAGCCGGTAACAGCCGCCCCGGCAAATGATGCCATGCAAGTGCCCTTGGTTGGGAAGATCGCTGCCGGTACGCCGATTGAGGCTTTGCAGGATAACACCGCCTTTGTGGATGTGCCGCCTTCCATGCTGAAGCAGGGCGAACACTATGCGTTGACTGTTGAAGGCGATTCAATGATTAACGCAGGTATCCTTGATGGGGACGTTGCCATTATTCAAAGAGATGAGATGGCCTCCAACGGCGAAATCGTTGTCGCACTGGTTGATGATGCCGAGGCAACCTTGAAACGCCTGCGACGCAAGGGTGATTCTGTTGCGCTTGAAGCGGCAAACCCTGCCTATGAAACGCGCATCTTCGGGCCAGACCGTGTGAAGGTGCAAGGCCGCTTAATCGCGTTGATGCGTAGCTATTGATTTTGCCATTGGCGCGCTGCCCGTGGGTACTTATATGAGTGCCCATTAGAATGCCAGGGGCGGCGCGCATCTTTGGCAGGTGCTGCCTGCTTGAGCTGATAGCGCCGCGTGCCAATATCCCAATACAAAGCCATTGCTCCCTTACGGCGGGCCAAGCCTTGATCAATAACCAGCGCACCGGCGCACTGGCTCCTATCCACAAATTCGTTCACGATCAGCACATCAACCGATGAGCAATCATCCATGGCGGCGGCAAGCGTGCGGGCATAGGAAATGCGATTTTCCCAACTGTCCTCAAACACGCAGCCATAACGATCGCAGGCTGCGGTCGATGTATGTGCCGATGTCACTCCGTCGCTGCGCTGCCAGCTTTCACGGACAAAACTTGCGCTGCGCCCAGATGAATAAACCAGTTGGCCTTGCGCGTTCCTTACTGCCACCAGCTTGAGTTCGCGGTCTATCAAAATGTCCGGCTTTGGCGCGCCCCCCCATAACACAATCGCTGCTGCCATTGGCAAAAGCCCCAAGCTGCGAACCCACCCGCGCAGCAAGAGCAAGAGCAAGCCCCCCAATCCCAATAAAACCAATACAAGCGGGGGGCCACTGGGCACAATCGCCTCTGCCCCTTTCAGCGAAGACACAACATGGGCCGTTGCCAACACCCCCTCAATGCCGAGTGCCATAATCTGCAAGGGCACGTTTTCCAAACCAAATGGCATGGTTATCAATCCCAATAGGCCAGCAGGCATGATCAGAAAGCCGGTAAGTGGAACGGCCAGAATATTGCCCAACAATCCAAACTGCGCGAACCGATTGAAGTGAAAGGCTGCGATCAAGGCCGTTGCACCACCGGCAACGATGCTGGTGGTAATCAAACCGGTCGCATATCCGGCCACATCCCGGCGCACCAAAAGCCGCCACAAACCACCCCGTCGATCTCTCAAAGCTTCATAGGTCGCGACCAGCCCCATAACGGCGGCGAACGACATGTGAAACCCGGCCCCAACCAAACTTTCAGGCGCAATTAGCAAAACAACAATTGCTGCGATCGCCACCAGCCGCATGGAAATGGGTTGTCGATCCAATATGATCGCGAGCAAAACCACGCTAGTCATCACCATCGCACGCATGGTTGGTACGCTCATGCCCGAGATCAAAAAGTAGGATACAGCCGTAACCAATGCCGCCCCGGCCGCCCATTTGCGTACCGGGTAATTCAGCGCCATCCGCGGGAACAGCGCAAACAACAGCCGCAGCACAAAATAGACAGTGCCAGAGACCAAGCCTAGATGCAGCCCGGAAATAGCAAGCAAATGCGCCAACCCCGCTCCACGCAACGCGTTCGTTTCCACCTCCGGTATCGCACCGCGATAACCGGTTAAAAGTGCAACAGCTATTGCGCTTTGGTGCTTATCTTCAATCTGTTCAAAAACCCTTGCAGCGATTGCCCCGCGCAATTGGTTTAAAACAATCCCCCACGATAGCTGTATCTGTTGGCTCTCGATCTGCGGCGGACTATACGCAAATCCTGTAGCACCAACCCCCTTGAAGAAAAGGGATCGACCAAAATCAAAGCCACCGGGCGCAACCGGTGGCGGCAAAGGCATCAACCTTGTGGACAGGCTAACGACATAACCGGGCCGGAGCCCCTCCACATTTTGCGATGCGCGCAGCTTTATCCTGACCAAATTGGGCCAATTGTGTTGCGGGAGGCCGCTAATTTTTGTGGGTTGAAGGAGCAGCCTTTGGCTACCCATCTCCAAAGGTTGCACGTCTACTACTACGCCCGTCAAATCAACAGAGCTTGGGGCGCTTAGGACCGGCGTAGAGATCAACTGTGTCCGCAAAGATGCCGCTGAAAACCCCACCATTGCCCAAGCCAGCAGCAGAAATATGGCAGAGACCACAACCCGGTTTTGCCGCAACGTGCCACCCAGAAACATAGCGCCGACAATGAAAGCCAACACAGTCTCGGCAGTTGTTGGCTCCCGCGTTAGGCTGAAATAGATAGCAACCCCGGCACCCAACGCAACCGGCAACCAAAGAAACAGTCGGCCCTCATTCAACCGGCGAAAACTTTGCCAAGCCAGTGTGAGCCCCCGAGCCCGCTCTATATGTTCAACATGTGAAATTATGCGTCCCCTAACACGCGTTCCCTCATACCGTCGCCTATGCTATAGGCGCGCCTAGGCTTCTCATTATCATAAAGTGAAATCACACAATGTCATCGGTTGTCACCCGTTTCGCCCCCTCACCCACCGGATATCTTCACATCGGGTCGGCCCGTACTGCGCTGTTCAGTTGGCTTTATGCACGCAAGCATAATGGCAAATTTTTATTGCGCGTGGAGGATACAGACCGCAATCGCTACAGCGAAGATGCGGTGCAAAAAATTTATGAGAGCATGAAATGGCTTGGGCTGGATTGGGATGGACCGCCGGTTTCCCAATTCGAGCAGCGCGGGCGACATGTGGAGGTAGCAGAAGAAATGCTGGCCCATGGCCACGCCTATCACTGCTATTGCAGCCAAGACGAAATTTCTGCCATGCGAGAAAAAGCCAAAACAGAAGGCAAGCCCATGGTGTATGATGGCACTTGTCGCGAGCGCACAGATGTGCCCGAAGGCATTCAGCCTGTTATTCGCCTAAAGGCTCCAAAGGATGGTGAGACAACTATCGAAGATGAGGTGCAGGGCACAATCACGCTCAAGAACAGCGAACTCGATGACCTAATCCTTGTGCGCTCCGATGGTACGCCAACCTATATGTTAGCCGTGGTAGTAGATGATCATGATATGGGCGTGACCCACATTATTCGCGGCGATGATCACCTCACAAACGCCACCCGCCAAACGCTGATCTATCAGGCCATGAATTGGGAAGTGCCTGTTTTCGCTCATGTACCGCTTATTCACGGCCCCGATGGCGCCAAGCTTTCCAAGCGTCATGGTGCTATGGGAGCCGAAGAATATCGGGATATGGGATATCTGCCAGAAGCTATGCGCAACTATCTCGCCCGTCTTGGCTGGAGCCATGGCGACGATGAATTGTTTTCAACAGAACAAGCCATTGAATGGTTCAATCTTGAAAGCATTGGCAAATCGCCCGCCCGCTTTGATTTTGCCAAGCTTGAAAGCGTGAATGCCCATTGGATTCGCCAAAGCGATGAAGCCACGCTGCTGGGCGAAATCGAATCCTTGTTTGAGGCAGAAGCGCTACCCTTTGGCGACAGCACGCGAGCGCAGTTAAAAGTATTGCTGCCAGAACTGCGCAAACGCGCCAAGACACTTCACAACCTTGTAGATGGCAGCCGCTTCATCAGTCAATCACGCCCACTCACCATGGATGAAAAGGCTGCCAAACAACTCGATGAAGCCGCAAAATCGATTCTTGCGAAGTTGAGTGAAAATTTGAAACACTTGGAAAGCTGGACCCTTGAGAGCATCGAAGATGCTGTGCGCGGATTTGTCGAAAAAGAAGAGCTAAAGTTCGGGAAAGTTGGGCAACCGTTACGCGCCGCCCTGTCAGGCACGACCCAAAGCCCCGGAATCTTTGAAATTTTGCTCGTTCTCGGCCAGGAAGAGTCGATTGCGCGCATCGCCGATCAATGCTGAAAGAGCAATTAGTGACCTAAAGGTGCGGCATTGTGCCGGACACTGTGCGCAAAGCCCCACAGGTGACTATTCGTCAATTTATGGCTATAGTACAGCGACGTTTGGCACACATATTCTGGTGTGCTGGTCCTTTGAACACCGTCGAATTCGCCCCGTGTGGCCTTGCCCATTGAGGGAGCAAGACCGGCGCCAGAATTCTAGTGGCTTTAAGAACTCAAAGGGCTCATTCAAGAAGGGAGCGACCGACGCCCATGTCTGACACGACTGCAAAATTTACATCTGGCGGCACTGATATTGAACTGCCAATTTCAAGCGGCACAATCGGCCCGGATGTTGTAGATATCCGCAAACTTTATGGTGCTACCGGCCAGTTCACTTACGATCCGGGCTTCACTTCTACCGCAAGCTGCGAATCCAAAATCACCTATATTGATGGTGAAAAGGGCGTACTGCTACATCGTGGTTATCCTATCGATCAACTGGCAGAAAAATCAGACTTCTCGGAAGTTTCTTATTTGCTTCTGTATGGAGAACTGCCCACAAAGGCCGAGCTGGAAAAATTCCGGCATGACACCACCTACCACACCATGGTGCATGAGCAGCTCACCAAGTTCTACAGCGGCTTCCGGCGCGACGCTCATCCCATGGCGATTATGGTTGGGGTCGTGGGTGCGCTCTCAGCATTCTACCACGACAGCACAGACATTGATGATCCGCATCAGCGGATGGTTGCCAGCTATCGCATTATTTCCAAAATGCCGACGATTGCTGCCATGGCCTATAAATATTCGATCGGCCAACCTTTCGTGTATCCGCGCAATGACTTGACCCGCAGTGAAGACTTTTTGCGGATGTGCTTTTCTGTACCGTGTGAAGATTGGGTGGATAATCCTGTTCTTTCTCGGGCAATGGATCGCATTTTCATTCTTCATGCTGATCATGAGCAAAATGCCTCTACTTCCACCGTGCGTTTGGCTGGTTCATCCGGGGCCAACCCGTTTGCCTGTATCGCAGCCGGCATCGCTTGCTTGTGGGGTCCGGCACATGGCGGCGCCAACGAAGCATGCCTGACCATGCTAAACGAAATCGGCACCGCAGATCGCATCCCTGAATTCGTTGCGCGTGCGAAAGACAAGGATGACCCCTTCCGCTTGATGGGCTTTGGTCATCGCGTGTACAAAAACTACGACCCGCGCGCTACCGTGATGCAGAAAACCGCCCACGAGGTACTACAAGAGCTTGGCATCGAAGATGATCCAATCCTGGAAGTTGCCCGTGAGTTGGAAAAAGTTGCCTTGGAAGATGACTACTTTGTTTCCAAGAAGCTTTACCCGAATGTGGATTTCTATTCCGGCATTATCTTGAAGGCTCTGGGCTTCCCCACCACTATGTTCACAGTGATCTTTGCGCTGGCACGGACTGTCGGTTGGATTGCGCAATGGAACGAAATGGTTGGCGATCCCAGCCAAAAGATCGGTCGCCCCCGTCAGCTTTATACCGGTGCAGACCAGCGCGATTATCAAGACGTAGCTGGCCGCTAAATCTTGAAACAGAGGCAAAATTAAGGGCAGCGCCGCGATGGTGCTGCCCTTTTTCATTGCGCCCCACCCGGTCGCTACTTGGCCAAGCCTTCAAGAATGGGACAATCGGGCCGATCATCCCCGGCACAGCCATCTACAAGCGTGGCCAATGTATCACGCAAACCCTGCAAAGCAGTCAAACGCTGATCAATCGCCGCAAGATGAGTGCTGGCGATCCCCTTAACCGCCGCACTGGGGCGTTGCCTGTCCTCATACAACGCAAGCAGCTCCCGACATTCATCAACACTGAAATCGAACTGGCGCGCTCGCCCGACAAAACGCAGCTTCTCCACCATGGCATCATCATAAATGCGATACCCATTGCCAGCCCGTTTGGGGGCGACAAGACCAATATCAGCGTAGTATCGAACCGTTTTGACAGGCAAAGATGACGCTGCCGCCGCTTCGGAAATGTTCATAGCCTTGACCTTCCAGTTACTGGAAACCCCATATTAAGCAAATCAGGAACAATTTGTGTAGATGAACCATGACAGATATCTCCGCTCCGACCTCTCCCTTCGCCATCTCATGGCGATGCCGACATACATGGAAACGTGCCTCAATCAACACGGCTTGGTGCCTTGCTGGATGCGCGGCGGGTGACATGGGCACAATATTCGTCGCCCAACAAATTGATTTGCAGTGGCCCACTCACTGGATTATGGCGCTGGCGATGATGAACGGTCTCATCACCTCAATCGCTTTGGAGACGGGATTGCTGTTACGAGAGCATTCACTGCGCTTCGCGTTACGCACGGCATTTGGCATGTCATTCATTTCGATGCTGGCGATGGAGCTTGCGATGAATGCACTTGATTGGGGCTTAACAGGCGGCGCGCGACTGACCTGGTGGGTCGTTCCCCCCATGTTGTTTGCGGGCTTTATCACGCCCCTGCCCTATAATTATTGGCGACTGAAAGCCCATGGCAAAAGCTGCCACTAGCGGTCAAGAAAAACGCGCCGGTGTTGCCACCAGCGCGTTGTATCTCTTACAAGCCTTCATCCTAGAACTGGAAGCGAGCCTCAATTTCCACCGCGCCTTTGGGGATACGACCACCAAAGTGAGAACCACGGAAGGTTGGCACGTCACTACTACCAGCAACTTGCAGTTCCTCGGTGATATTGGAGAAGAACATCATTACATGCCAATTTTCTTCCAGGCCACGCACACCGACGCGCCCACGCAAGGTCCAGAACCCCTCACGCACATCAACTTCATCCAAGTCACGCGCCAAATAGGTTTTTGAGGCATAGATGCCTGAAAGACCTGAATGGAAACGGAAAGGCAGGTCAAAGAACTGTTCATCCACCGTTATGCTCAGCGTTGATTGCCATTCGGGTACATTATTCAATGTTTCCCCTGTCAGATCACACGGCGCAGTTTCACCGCTCTCCGCCGCACACGGCCCGGTTTCGAATTCGTTATATGAGGCATCTGTCCACGCACCGTTACCAGTAAGGAACAGCCCCATTACAGGCACAAACATCGCTTCCCACTCAATGCCGCGAATAGTCGCCGACGCCGCATTCGAAACCACAAAGCTCACCCCGTTAAAGGCCGATACTTGAATGTCATCGAAATCTGTCCAGAAACCTGAAACGTTCAACCGCGCGGCGCCATCAAGCCACTCAGACTTAAAGCCCAATTCATACGCAATTGATTTCTCTTCTTCATACTCTAACTGATCCGCATTCAAAGGCTGGGCATTGAAACCACCGGCCTTATAGCCCTGCGCAATCGTAATGTAGGTCATGAAGTCTTCGGTCCAGTTGACCTGTGTTGAAACCTTGGGAGACACGTTAAATTCTTTACGCTCCCGGGTTGCAGAAAACTGAGTGTTACCCCCCTGAATGACAGGGAAGGTTGTTGCCCCGCCCGGGGTGAAACCTTCTTGCGGATTACCGGCGGTATCAATCGGGTTCCCATTGCCGCAAACTGGGTCGCCGCCGCCGGCGCCTGTTGCCAAATCACCGACCGGTAAACCCAGAGAATCCAGAAAGCCCAATCCGCCCAGCCCCAAAGTTGGCACCGGCAATGCGGGATTAAGCAGATCGAAATTACACAAAGTATGAACGGCATCAACGGTTTTGATTTCGTAGTTGACACGCAATCCGGTCGTGACCGACCAACGTTCCGTTGCGTGCCAGGTTATTTGTCCAAAGGCGGCAAAAGAATCGCTTTCCTGATCAAATATCGTTGCCGAGCGTTCCAATAAAGGTGTTCCCGCTAAATCCTGGCGCGCCTTGGTTTGTTCGGCCGCGAGTTGTCCCGCAGCTTCAAGGCCATTGCTTTGCGCAATAAACTCGCGTCGCGCAGCCGGATCGGAATTCGCCGCATTAAAGGCGATAATCTCACCCTCGCCCGTCAGCGCCAATGTCTCTGCCAGTGTTACAAATGCATCAACATCATACGTCGCAAAAACTGAATTGTAGAAATAGAACAGTCCACCGACCCACTCGATCTCACCTGGAGGCGAAGTCCAGCGCAACTCTTGGCTGATTTGGCGATAATCTTCGTTGTTACCAAGTGTGATAAAGGGAATAGGTGAAAAATCGGCATCAAAGAACACATCTTCATCAAACCAAGCATAGTTGCTCAAGCTGGTGATAATGTGTTCGCCCAACTCCCACTCTGCTTTCAGCGTCACATCCCAAACGTCCCTGTCAACATACCCTGCTGCATCCTGCTGGGTTTGCTCGTCAAAAACATCATCGGACGCCAACTCATCAAACACCAGAAAGGCTGCCAAATGGCGAGGGCGTGCCTCTACAATTTGCGTGCCCGATCCGTGTTGATCAACCGTTGCGCCATTTGCGGTAAGCAGCATATCAAAGTTCGCCGTCGGCTCCCAAAGCAGTTTCAAACGGATATTTTCATTATCAAGGTTACGTTCCTCACGCCCCCCCAATGTCGTGTTAATGATGTCGCCTTCTTGAAAATCCTGCATATAGGCCATACGGAAGCTCAACTCATCGCTGAACAGCGGCCCACCAAAGGCTGCACGAAAACGCTTGGCCTGACGCTCACCAAACTTGGCATCGGCATCAAAGCTCCAATCCGGCTCTGGGCTGGCTGTAATAAGATGCAATGCCCCTGCGGCTGAGTTTTTGCCATACAGCGTACCTTGCGGACCACGCAACACCTCAACAGCGGCCAAATCAAGCAAGCCATTGGACACATAAGATGGGCGCCCGTAAAACACCTCATCGATAATAATCCCGACAGATTGCTCAAAGCCGCGATTGTAATCGGAACCAACGCCCCGCATGTAAATGAAGTTGAAGGTCGGGGTTGCCAGCACTGATAGGTTCGGCGCGTAGGCTGCGACGGTGTTCAAATCCGCCATGTTCTTTTCTTTCAGTTCTTCGCCGCCAATGGCTGTAACTGAAAGCGGCACATCCTGCACGTCTTCCGCACGTTTTTGCGCAGTCACGATAATTTCATCCAATTGGGGACGCCGCGGGGCTTGCGCTGCTTCCGGAGCCGGTGCCGTTGCCTCTGCTGCAGCAACGTCTTCGCTTTCCATCACGGAAAGCTCTGCCTCTGCGACAGGCTCAGCTTGCGCAACCTGAATTACGGCTGCTTCATCAGACGAAGTTTCATCTTCATCCAAAAAACCAAGACCGTCATCTTCCTCGGCGGCGGTGGTTTCTGCTATCGCACCCGCGGCTGCGTCTTGAGCCAAAGCCGGGCTAACCAAAGCAAATGCAAAACTGAACATCAGTGCAAATGCATTTACGACAAACGAATTAGCTAATCTAGAATGAGTGTACATAGAAATCCCCCTACTACGTACGCGCATGATAGCGATTTCACCCGGAACGAGAAGCCTTTTTTCCGCCACATTTCAACAATTTTGACGCAACTTGCTCTGGCAACCCCAGATTGACTGCGCTTTTTCGCGCATCTTACCTCTGTAATTTTCGTCCTACCGGGGTTCAACCCCACAATCCTTCCTGCTATCACCCGCAAAAGACAATTGGCTGTGAGGAAACGCAATGGACGAGATGGTTGAAGATGTCAGTGCTTGGCAAGCCTCAGCGCGGGTAATCGAGGATGGCCCCATGAAAGGCTATACTTGGCACCCAGAGTTCGACCCTTTCGAGCATCATATAGGCCCCCTTGGCTACAAGCAGCTTGAAGACGGATCTTACCGCTGTGCGTTCTATGCTGAAAAAAAGCACCTCAATGGCGGTGATTTTCTACATGGCGGCATGTTGATGGGATTTGCGGATTTTTGCTTGTTCGCACTGGCCGGAGACACCTTGCAAGGCCCCTCTGTCACACTTTCATTCAACGCGGATTTTACTGCCGCGGTCGGTGCCGATCGCCTTATCGAATGTGAGGGCGAAGTGGTCCGCAACACCAGATCAGTGGTTTTTATTCGCGGCATTATCCGCAGTGGTGATGTGCCGTTGCTTAACTTCTCCGGCGTCGTCAAGCGGTTGGGAGCCTAGTGGCCCTCAAGCTTTCAGTTCTGGATCAGGCGCCCGTATCGGCGGGATCTGATATGGCAAGCGCGGTAAACGAAACAATCGCCCTGGCCAAAGCGACCGAGGCCCTCGGCTACCATCGCTATTGGGTGGCCGAACATCACAACACCCGCAGTTTCGCCAGCACAGCGCCGGAAATACTGATTGCGCGCCTTGCTGCTGAAACAAGCCGTATGCGCATAGGTTCCGGTGGGGTAATGATGACCCATTATAGCCCCCTTAAGGTTGCGGAAACATTTCGGATGCTGGAAGCCATGTATCCCGGTCGCATTGATCTGGGAATGGGGCGTGCGCCCGGCGGCGATGCGCGCACAACAGCTGCATTACAAGCCGGACCGCAAAAATTCTCCATTGATGCTTTTCCAGCTCAAGTCGAGCTAACGGCAGATTATCTGGCCAACAATATCGGTGAAGGCCATCCTTTGAATGGGATCGTCGCAAACCCAACAGGCAATACCACACCCGACATATGGTTGCTGGGATCAACCCAAGCAAGCGCCGGACTAGCCGCAAAAATGGGCCATGCATTTTCCTTTGCGCATTTCATCAATGCCGATCAGGCAGCGGATGCTTTTGCCACTTACCGCATGTATTTCGAACCCAGCGCCCAACGCCCAGCCCCGGAAACATCCGTCGGCATCTTTGCGCTTGCCTGCGATACGGAAGAAGAAGCCGCCCGGCAGGCCAAAACCCGCAATCTGTGGGTTTTGAACTTCCTTACCGGCAAAGGCGGCCCCTTCCCCACCTTGGCAGAGGCCGAAGCCTTCATGCCAACGGACGAAGAAAAAGAAATTTTGGCCGGTATCGAGGGTCGTGGCATTGTCGGCACCAAAGAACAGGTGAAAGAACAGATAGATGCCTTAGCCGCCAGCTTGTCCGTAGAGGAGGTGATGATCGTTACCATCACGCACGACCCCGCGGTGCGCACCCGTTCTTATGAACTGTTGGCCGACGCCTATAATCTGACCTAGGTCGAAACCGCCATTTTGCGCGCTTCAATATCGCGGCGCAAATCTTCCTGCACTTGCTTCGTGATCCTGAACCGCCAAATCGTTGGCACGGCAATCAACGCAATCAATGCCGGGCCCAGCGAGTAGCAGAAAGCAACAACAAACCGAGTTGTGTCGTCATGAAACTCATTTGCCGGTGAAAACCCAACCGACGCCGTGATGGAGGTTGCCAGCACCACCCCCACCGCGACAGATGCTTTATAGATCATTCCCCATAACGAGAAATAGAGGCCGGAGCGTTGTTCGCCGGATTGCACCGTATCGTAATCCACCACGTCCGCGGCCATTGAAGGCGGCAGCAAAGCCAGCGCGCCCACGGTCGATCCCTTCATCATCATGCATAATATGAACCACCCAATCGGCGCTTCCAGCAAAAATGGGATGGGCAAGCTCCACAAGGAAAGCCATGCGACCGCAATGGTAATCGCTTTATGCTTGCCAATTTTGTCGGACAGTCGCAGCCAAAAAGGAATCGCAATCGTGGATCCAGCATAATAGGCCAAAATGTAGTATGGATAATCAGCCTCCGGCACACCTAACACCGTGGTGATGAAGGGAAAGCCCAAAGTGGCGGTCATGGTGCCGCTGGTGACAAGTAAAATGGAAGCCCACAATAACTTTGTGAAATGAGGGTTTCGAAAAACAATCTTCAGCCCTTCCAGCCATTTCATCTGTTGAGCATCAGCCAATGCCTCAGGCGTAGGCTCCTTAATAGTCACAAGCGTCACGAAAAACAAAATGGGTAGGCCGATTACAGATATGATCGCCATGCCCAGCATCCAGCTTGGCAGGTCTTCAAATCCAACCAGCACCATCGCCAGTGGGATAACCAGCGCTAACACCAGTCCCCCAAGCCCGAAACCCTCGCGCCACCCGGTAACTCGACTGCGCTCCGAATAATTGGGGGTCAGCTCCGCCCCCCAAGCCTTGTAGGGCAAATCTGTTAAGGTATGCGCCAGATAGAGCGCCGCTACGCAGATGAACAAATAGGCAGGACCAACCAAACCCTCAATCGGGACAAACAATAGCCAAATCGCCGCCAGATACAGGGGCACACCTACCAGTATAAATGGCTTGCGCCGCCCAATCCGGGTGCGTGTTTTGTCGGACCACATGCCGATGAGCGGATCGGTAAAAACATCGGTAAGCCTACTGAGCGCAATAATTATCCCGACCAAGGCAAAATCAAGCGCATGATATTTAGAGTAGAACGTCGGCAAATGAACCGCCAATGGAAACGCCACCAACGACAGAAAAATGTTGGGCGCGCCGTAACGCGCCATTAGTCCATGGCTTAACAAATGCCCCGATTGGTTATTTTCGGCCATTTAGTCCCCCCGGTTTGGCTTCATACTCACCATAGTGCACCGGAAATATCACGCAATACTAACTTGTGATCGCGATTCGCTATCGCAACCAAGGGCGCATCTTTTTACTTTACGGTCAGTCAAAATACCGCCCTTGACCCCGCCCGCTCCATAGGTCAGAAATAGCGCCGGATCGGTCACAAACTGCGTTCAGGGCGGGGCCTTCACGAAATATTGGAACAGCAGCGGCAATCGCCTTCCGCGATGCAGATGCTGCATTTCCGCATATAGGAGAATATCGATGAATATCAGTTTTGAAGGTAAAGTTGCCATTGTTACCGGTGCAGGTGGCGGTCTTGGCCGTTGTCATGCGCTTGACCTGGCCCGCCGCGGCGCCAAAGTGGTTGTGAACGATCTGGGTGGCTCACCCGACGGCACCGGCGGCAACTCCGCAGCATCAGAAGCCGTGGTGAAAGAAATTGAAGAAATGGGCGGCGAAGCCATTGCCAATGGCGCCTCTGTAACCGACGTGACCGGCATGGAAAACATGGTCAAGGATGTGATGGCAAAGTGGGGCCGCATCGACATTTTGATCAACAATGCCGGCATTCTGCGCGACAAAACCTTCTCCAAAATGCCGCTTGAAGATTTCGACCTTGTTGTTCAAGTTCACTTGATGGGCACCGTGATCCCAACCAAAGCTGTGTGGGAAATCATGCGCGAACAAGGCTATGGCCGCATTGTGAACACAACCTCCTCCTCCGGTATTTTCGGTAACTTCGGCCAATCCAACTATGGCGCCGCCAAATCCGGCGTTGTTGGTTTCATGAACACGCTGAAACTTGAAGGCCAAAAGAACAACATCAGGGTCAACACACTGGCACCGATCGCCTTTACACGTATGACAGAAAGCCTGTTCCCCGCGGGTGCCGATGAAATGATGAAACCTGAGTTCGTAACGCCTGCCGTTATGTTCATGGTTTCAGAAGATGCGCCCACCGGCGTTATCATCTCCGCCGGTGCTGGCTTCTTCGCCGCCGCGCAAATGATGGAATCAGAAGGCATTTCGCTGGGCAAAGATGTAACTGCGGAAGACGTTGCCACCAATTGGGAGAAAATCTCCGATATGTCGAATGCAAAGGGCTTCTTCAACAATGGTGAGCAAACCGGCAAGATTTTTGAAGTAATTTCAAAAGCTGGTTAGTCCCTAACTAACACTGGCCTAAAATCAAAGACCTAAAAATCAGGCGGCCCCCTTCCTATACCTACTATAGGAAAGGGGCCGCCTTTTTATGTGGTCGGTTTGTGTCTATACAGGCACACCTTGGTGCCTAAACGATCTAGTTACCGAAGCGGCGCTGCCACCAGCCTTTCCGTGCAGGCCCGGCTGGTTTTTCTTCCGCCGGTGGCGCCGGTTCGGCTGCGGCCTCTGCTACTGCATCAGCTTGTGTAGATTGAGCAATTTCTACCTCCGCCTCATCCACATTTGACGATGTCTTTTCCGTGATCTCGATCTCTTTCACATCAGGCTTCGCATCATCTGCATCGGGCTTCGCATCATCTGCATCGGGCTTCGCATCATCTGCACCGAGCTTCTCAGCAAGTTCGGCCTTCGGCGTATCGTCAGCCTTATCGGAAGCCTGCGCCTCGTCGCTCTGTTGCGCCTTGGCCTCGCCATCCGTCAACTCTGTTGCGTTGTCCGCATTATCCTGGTTTTGGCGGTTCCGGCGACGTCCCCCACGACGACCACGGCGGCGCTTTTTCGGTTCGCCATCCTCATCGCCGCTGTTGGCCTTCTTCTCCGGTGCTGCAACTTCCGCTTCCTGTTCAACCTGTGGTGCCTCATCATCCATTTCCATCGCGGCCGGACTTGCCACGGCCTCATTCGTGGGACGTTGCGCCCGGTCACCGGATTGCGCCTTTAAACGTTCAATCACGCATTCACCAATGCGCTTGTCGTTATTTGCCGCAATCACAATACGCATTGCGTGACGTTGCTCGATCACTCCAATCTGGTCGCGTTTATGATTCAATAGATAAAGCGCCACGTCAGGATGCAGGTGAACCGCAATCTCGCTCGCCTTGCCGCGCAATGCCTCTTCCTCAATTCGACGCAAGGCAGAAAGGGCGGCAGAATCATCTGTCCGCAACAACCCTGATCCGGCGCAATGCGGACAAGTCTTTGCCGCCGTCTCCAGCAGGCTGGAGCCCAAACGTTGACGAGACATTTCCAACAAACCGAATTGTGAAATACGGCCAACCTGAATACGCGCACGGTCGTTTTTCAGGCAGTCTTTCATTTTGCGTTCAACAGCCTTGTTGTTACGATTTTCATCCATGTCGATGAAATCAATCACAACAAGCCCGGCCAAATCCCGCAAACGTAATTGGCGCGCAATTTCTTCAGCGGCTTCAAGGTTGGTGCGCAAGGCAGTTTGTTCGATATTCTTCTCACGAGTGGATCGGCCCGAGTTGATGTCGATTGACACGAGCGCCTCTGTCGGGTTGATCACCAAATAGCCGCCTGATTTAAGCTGCACTTCCGGCTCGATCATTTGTTCCAATTGGCTATCTACTTGATAGCGCTGGAACAGTGGCACATCATCTTTATAGCGCTGCACATTCTTCGCATGGCTTGGCATCAAAAGCTTCATATAGCCCTTGGCTTCCTTATAGCCATCTTCGCCTTGCACCAGCACGGATTCCACATCTTTCGAATAGAAGTCGCGGATAGCACGCAGCAACAAACTACCCTCTTCATAGATCAAGCAGGGCGCGACAGACTTTAACGTCAGCTCCCGAATTTGATCCCAAAGACGGATAAGATAGTCGTAATCGCGCTTGATTTCCTGCCGGGTGCGTTGCGCCCCGGCGGTGCGCACAATAAGCCCCATACCCTTCGAGACTTCAAGATCACGCACAATCCCTTTCAGGCGCTTGCGATCTTCGCGATTACTGATCTTACGGGAAATACCGCCACCGCGCGCCGTATTGGGCATCAACACCCCATAACGCCCTGCCAGAGAAAGATATGTGGTCAGCGCAGCCCCTTTTGTGCCGCGTTCTTCCTTCACCACCTGCACCAGCAAAATTTGGCGCGGACGAATAACTTCCTGAATCCGGTAGTGGCGGCGGCGCGCGCGGCGACGAGCAACAAATGCCTCATCTTCATCGCCCTCACCACCCGTGGTTTCCACAGCCTCGGCCTCACTTGCCTCGCCGTCTGCCTGTTCGGCTTCTTCGTTGGCTGGCGTTTCCTGTGAATCGGCATCGGTCTTTTTGTTTTGACGACGACCGCGCCCGCCACGACGGCGGCCACGGGGTTTACGTTGAGCCTCGCCTTCTTCTTCGACATCGGCCTTGTCTGTCACCTCTGCCGCGTCAGCATCGGCATCCTCGGTTGCTGCCTTTGGCGGCTCATCGGTGACAATAACTGTGCGTGTTTCTGATTCTGTCGATGCCGCTTCATCTGCATCGGTCTTTGCACTTTCTGCCTCCACAGTCGGTGCTTCATCCTCGGCTGGCCCCGCGATCACCTCATCTTTGGTGTCTGCCGCCTGTGTTTTGCCTTCCGGAGCAGATTCAGTTTCATCTTCTGACTCAGGCTCAGCTTCCTCACCCTCGGCAGCAAGCTCAACAGGCACCGCAACCTCAACATCGCCTTCTGCTGGTCCGGTCTCAGGTTCTACAGATTTGGCTTGCGCTTCACCTGTTGCATCAGCAGCTTCTTCATCATCGGCTTGCGAGCCTTCATCCCCAGCGTTATCCGACGCCTGATCGGCAGTCGGCTCCGTCGCTTCGTCAGCCGAATTCGCCTTCGCAGCCCTTTTGGGACGGCGGCCGCGTTTCGGCTTAGCGTCAATTTCTTCATCTTCGGCATCTTCGGCCGCTTGAGCCTCCGCCGCTTCGCGTGCTTCATCAGCCAATAGGGCTTCGCGATCCTCAACCGGGATCTGATAATAATCTGGATGGATTTCGCTTAAAGGCAAAAAACCATGGCGGTTGCCGCCATAATCCACGAAGGCTGCCTGCAATGACGGCTCAATGCGCGTCACCTTGGCGAGATATATATTGCCTTTTAGCTGTTTGCGTAGACTTGATTCGAACTCGAAGTCTTCAACGCGGTTCCCTTGTACTATCGCAACCCGGACTTCCTCGGTCTGAGCTGCATCGATCAGCATTTTCTTTGCCATTGATTTTGTTCCTACGCGTGAACACCCCAAGGCCGCCCAAAGGCAGGGAGTGTGAAACGCGGTTTGTTCGTGGGGCCTGTGCCCGACGCGCAGCAACAGCCAAAAGCGGCAAGCCTGTCCGGTTCATAGAAGAACCACGGATCAGTGCCGTTATTACAGTGACAAATGTTGCTATCATGCGGGTCATAGGGTGGCCCGGTTTCCAATTCAAATAGACGGATTTCATAGCATTCACGCTGGAAGCACCGCCTCGTTTACCAGCGGGCCGCCTTAAAACAAGATGGACCGCCGAAATTCTGTTCTGCCAACGAAAGCGATCAGCGCATTAGCCAAAAATGCCAGCGCTTGATTTACCGTGGGGTGGCTTGTGCCATACATCCCTGACATGGAAATCAGAAGGCTTCGTTGCGCACATTTGAGGACATTTTTGACCTCTAATGCGCGCGCAGATCATAGAGCAAAGCTGAAAATAGGCAATCCCGGATTTCAGGCAACCTAAAAAGCATTTCAGAATCAGCATGATATGCCTAATCTTCGCCACAGCTTTTTGGCTCACTCACCTAATCTATTCGGTTTACCTTATTAGAGAATCTCGCCATGACAGGCCAAAAAACCCTGCCCAGATCATCAAAAACCTCAATATTATCCCTTATTATATTGATAATAATGGGTTTTTTAACCCCGCTATACGCTGAAACGCCTACTGTTAGCGGCCTGCGCTTGGGGCAAACTGGTGACGCGACCCGCTTTGTTTTTGACAGCACAACTCCTCTGTCCCCTACCATTTTCACCCTTGATGACCCCTTTCGCGTCGTCATTGACTTACCGGAAGTGAAATTCGATGTGCCAACAGGCACCGGCAGGCAATCGAAAGGGCTTATTCAGGGCTTTAGATTCGGTCTTTTCCGAACCGGTCTCAGCCGCGTTGTGCTGGATGTTTCAGGCCCGGTAAAGATTGCCCGCAAATTCGTTCTGCCGCCTACCGCTGACAAGCCCGGAAGTCGCCTTGTGATAGATTTGGCAAAGACCGATCTGCAGGAGTTTCGGGAGAACTCCGGCTGGCCACAGAGCAGTCGGCCAACAGCAACCGCACCAACCGATCCCGGCCAAACCAGCGCCTATCAAGGGCCACAGCCGAATCTGCGCCCCCAACCAGTCATCAAACCGATCGTTGTAATCGACCCCGGTCATGGCGGCGTTGATCCCGGCGCCCATGGTCGTCGCACCGGCAAAGAGGAAAAAGATATTGTGCTGGACGTTGCCAAACGGGTGCGCAACCATTTGCAACGCGGCAACAAAGTTGAGCCACGCTTAACTCGGGATCGCGATATTTTTATCAAGTTACCCGACAGGGTGCGCAGAGCCCGTGCCATGAATGGCGATCTATTTGTTTCAATCCACGCCGATGCAGCTGAAAATCCCAAAGCCCGCGGTGCCGGGGTTTACACCCTGTCTGAAAAATCATCTGACCGTGAAGCCGCTGCCTTGGCACGCCGCGAAAACCGCGCGGACATGATTGCCGGGGTCGATCTTTCAGGCGAATCGAATGAAGTGACTTCTATTCTGATAGATCTCACCCAACGCGAAACAATGAACAGCTCTGTTCTGTTCGCGCAGATGCTAACCAAATCTCTGGCGAAAGCGGCTCCGCTCAGGTCAAACACCCACAGATTTGCGGGTTTCAGGGTTCTAAAGGCGCCCGATATCCCCTCGGTGCTGATCGAATTGGGTTTTTTGACCAATCGGGAAGAAGAAAACAGGCTTGTGCAGCCAGCCCAGCGTGAAAAGCTGGCAATAGCCATCGCCCGCGCCATAGAGGATTATTTGGCCGGGCCCGGCTAAGCTGTCAAAAACCACCGGGGTGCGCGGTTTTGAACGGCTTTGCCCCGCGCACACGGCTTCATTCTATGCCACAACCATGCCATTATAAGGCGCTAGATTGACACTCCACTTTTTGCGAAAGGCACCCTCTATGGCCCGTTGGTTGGCGCTTGGCATTGCAGTTTCCATTGTTGGCGTTATCGGTGCCACGATCTTTGGCTTTTATGTGCTGTGGTCGTTTGGGCGCGGCCTGCCCGATTATGCACAATTAGAGGAATATGATCCCCCGGTCATGAGCCGCGTACACGCAGGCGACGGCAGCCTGATTGCAGAATATGCCCGTGAACGTCGCCTATTTGTACCAATTGAAGCCGTGCCCAAGCACGTGATTGGTGCTTTTCTATCGGCAGAGGACAAAACCTTCTACACCCACCCCGGCATCGACATTCAAGGCATCGCGCGCGCAATGGTGGTTAATGTCGGAAATGTGCTTACCGGACGTCGCCCCGTTGGCGCCTCAACGATCACTCAGCAAGTTGCGAAAAACTTCCTTCTTACCAACGAAGTTTCATATGAACGCAAAATCAAGGAAGCCTTGCTCGCCTTCAGGATTGAACGCGCCTTTACCAAAGATCGCATACTGGAACTATACCTCAACGAAATTTATCTGGGGCGGAGTGCCTATGGCGTGGCATCAGCGGCGCTCAACTACTTTGGCAAATCACTTGATGATCTCACAATCGAAGAAGCAGCCTACCTGGCGGCCCTGCCCAAAGCTCCGAATAATTATCATCCAACACGTTATCCGGCGCGGGCATTATCGCGCCGCAACTGGGTCATCGCTCGCATGGCTGCAAACGATGTCATAACGGCAGAAGAAGCCGAAGTCGCCAAGGCAACAAACCTCAATGCCCTGCCCCGCTACGATCACAAATTGGTAGATGCCCGCTATTTTGTTTCAGCCATTCGACAAGAACTGATCGACGAGTTTGACGAGGATACGCTCTACGAAGGCGGCCTTTCCATCCGCACCACGGTCGAAACCCGCCTACAGCAAATCGGGCAGGAAGCGTTGCGCGATGGCTTGGCTGATTTTGATAGACGCAAAGGCTATCGCGGACCGCAAGACAAAATCACCGTCGCATCCATGGAACCCAAGGCGTGGCAGGCACACCTTAATGCTATGGATCGTAGAACAGACTTTGCGCCGTGGCGTCACGCTGTAGTGTTAAAGCTCAGCAACACAAAGGCAACACTGGGGTTCGCAAACAACGCTCGTGGCAGCATCCTCATTGATGACATTAAATGGGCACGCCCGCTCAGCAAAACCGGTGCGCTCGGCGCGCGCCCTAGAAAGCCCGGCGATATCTTTTCAGTTGGGGATGTGATTTTGGCAAAACCCGCCGATGCCAAGGTTCGAAACGCGATCGAAGCCGTTGATAAGGCGATGATTGATGCCTCCAAACCAGCCGCCCCCACCATACAAGAGCAAGACGACACGCCTGCACAAACAGCCGATGCAAAACCGCCTCATACCGGCAATTGGTATTTGCGGCAAATTCCAGAGGTGAATGGCGCATTGGTCGCCATGGACCCCCATACCGGTCGCGTATTGGCACTGGTGGGTGGCTTCAGTTTTGGGGCGTCCAAATTCAATCGGGCCATTCAAGCCTCGCGACAACCCGGTTCTGCCTTCAAGCCCTTTGTCTATGCCGCCGCACTGGAGAACGGCTTTACACCTTCCAGCCTTGTGCTTGACGCCCCCTTTGTGTTGGACCAAGGCCCCGGTCGCCCTAAATGGAAACCCGAAAACTATTCTGATCGGTTTTACGGCCCTTCTACCCTGCGGCTGGGCATTGAAAAATCACGCAACTTGATGACTGTGCGCCTTGCCCAATATATCGGCATGGACACGGTCGTGAATTATGTGAACCGCTTTGGCCTGAAGCCGCGCATGCACCCAACCTTGTCATTGGCGCTCGGCGCGGGGGAAGTGCCCGTTATCAAGCTCACCACCGCCTATGCAATGCTGGTGAACGGTGGCAAGAAAGTTTCTCCAACACTAATCGATCGGGTGCAAGATCGCCGCGGCAAAACCATTTATCGCAGCGATAACCGCGTTTGCAACGGATGTGCCGTACGCCAACCCCTAAACACTACCGGCCCACAATTACCCGATACACGCGAACAGGTCATCCAAGCCTCCACCGCCTATCAGGTCACATCCATGCTTGAGGGGGCCGTACAGCGCGGCACTGGAATAAAACTCAAGCCACTGGGTATTCCCTTGGCAGGCAAAACCGGCACCACAAACGAAAGTCGCGACGCGTGGTTCATGGGATTCACACCCAATCTGGTCGTTGGAGTTTACGTAGGTCATGATGAGCCCAAGCCGTTGGGACGCAAAGAAACCGGTTCATCGATTGCTGTGCCGATTTTCAAATCCTTCATGGAGCGCGCCCTCAAAAACGTGCCGGCCACGCCGTTTCGCATTCCCCCGGGCTTGTCCCTTGTGCGAGTAGATGCCCGCACTGGCCTGCCCGCTCCTGCCGGACAACGCGGCGCAATTTTAGAAGCGTTCAAACCCGGCACAGAGCCAACGGCAGATAGATTGGTGTTGGATGACGCCTTCGTTGCCTATAAGGGCTCCAACATCTCTGGCACAGGCGGCCTTTACTGACCTACCAAACCTGCCTAAACCTGTTGCAATCTCAAACACTATTGCGAGCCAATTATGCGTGCAGAAGCCCAATCCATGGTCGATAAAATTCAGCAGTCTCTTGCACTGCTAAGGAGGCATCTTTGACCCGGAAGAAACCCAGGCAGAGCTTGAGCGTTTGAACGCCCAAGCCGAAGCCCCAGACCTCTGGAACGACACCGCCAATGCGCAAAAAATCATGCGGGAACGCACCCGTCTTGAAAGTGCCCTAAAGGGACTGACAGACCTTGAGCGTGATCTTGAAGACGCGCAGGAACTTATTTTATTGGGCGAAGAAGAAGAAGACGAAGACACAATCACAGAGGGTGAAAATCAGCTCTCCCAATTGCTCGACATTGCTGCCACACGCGAGATAGAAACCCTGCTATCCGGCGAAGCCGACGCAAACGATACATATATCGAAATTCACGCAGGCGCAGGCGGCACGGAAAGCCAGGATTGGGCATCCATGCTGGAACGCATGTATATGCGCTGGGGCGAAGCCCGCGGTTACAAAGTTGAACTGATAGAAGAAAGCCAAGGCGAGGAAGCCGGTATCAAATCAGCCACACTGCTGATTAGCGGTCACAATGCCTATGGTTGGGCAAAGACCGAATCAGGCGTACATCGCTTGGTGCGCATTTCACCCTATGATTCCGCCGCGCGCCGCCATACCAGCTTTGCATCAGTCGGCGTTTTTCCTGTTGTAGATGATACAATCGAAGTCGAGATTGAGGAAAAGGATGTGCGCGTAGACACTTATCGCGCATCCGGCGCTGGTGGCCAACACATCAACAAAACCGATAGCGCCGTTCGCCTAACCCATGAGCCCACGGGCATTGTTGTGCAATGTCAAAATCAACGTTCACAGCATCGCAACCGCGAATCTGCCTGGCAAATGCTGCGCGCGCGCCTCTATGAACTGGAGTTGCAGCGCCGCGAGGAAGAAGCCGCCGCAAGCGCAGCAGAAAAAACAGATATCGGCTGGGGCCATCAAATTCGCTCTTACGTTTTGCAGCCTTACCAAATGGTAAAGGATTTGCGCACAGGCGTTGAAATCGGCAACCCCCAATCGGTGCTGGATGGTGGCTTGGACAAATTCATGTCTGCGGCCCTGGCCGCAAGGATCGACGGTACCAAACCCGATACGGGAGAGGCTGACTAAAGGGGATCAATGTCCCCTTGTTCTTGAGCGGCATTAAAGTCCCGCTGAAATGCCTCGAAAGCTCCACCGGCAATCGCCGCGCGCATATCGGCCATCAAACGCTGATAGTAGGTCAAGTTGTGCCACGTGATCAGCATATGTGCTAAAATTTCACCGGCCTTCACCAGATGGTGCAGATAGGCACGGCTATAGTTCTGGCATGCCGGACATGGGCAATCTTCTTCCAATGGCCGGGCGTCATCCACATGGCGCGCATTTCTAAAGTTCACCACCCCGCGCGCCGTAAAGGCTGAATGGCGGCGCGCATTGCGCGTAGGCAATACGCAATCGAACATATCAACGCCACGGGCCACTGCCCCCACCAAATCTCCCGGCTTGCCAACACCCATTAGATAGCGCGGCTTATCTGCTGGCAGCATTGGTGTTGTATAATCCAACGTTGCAAACATCTCTTCTTGGCCTTCGCCAACCGCCAGCCCGCCAATGGCATAGCCGTGAAAGCCAATCTCCAGCAACGCATCGGCTGATCGCTGCCGCAAATCCTCATAAACGCTGCCTTGCACAATGCCAAACAGCCCCTGTCGTGCCGGTTGTCCAAACGCCTGTTTTGATCGTTTCGCCCAGCGCATGGAAAGTTCCATAGATTTTTTAGCCACCTCATGCGTCGCGGGATAAGGCGTACATTCATCAAACGCCATCACAATATCGCTGCCCAATTGGTGCTGAATTTCCATCGATCGTTCGGGGGTTAACCAGTGCTTCGATCCATCAATATGGGATTGGAACTGCACACCCTCTTCCGTAATCTTGCGCAGACCTGCCAGCGACATTACCTGAAAGCCGCCTGAATCCGTCAATATCGGCTTCGACCAATTCATGAATTTGTGCAAACCACCAAAGCGCGCAATGCGTTCTGCACCCGGCCGCAACATCAAATGATACGTATTGCCCAGTAAAATATCGGCACCCGTTGCGCTTACACTTTCAGGCAACATCGCCTTAACGGTGCCTTGCGTGCCTACGGGCATGAAAGCCGGGGTGCGAATATCGCCGCGTGTGGTTTTCACCCGGCCAGTACGCGCCGCTCCGTCAGTCGCGGCTACTTCAAACTCTATCGCAGTCATTTTGCGCGCTCCAACAACGAACCATCCCCATATGAATAGAAACGGTATCCCGTTTCTATAGCGTGATTATACGCCGTTTTCATTCGATCCAGTCCAGCGAAGGCAGACACCAGCATAAACAGTGTAGAACGAGGCAGATGAAAATTCGTTATTAACAGGTCCGCCGCACGAAACTGAAAGCCCGGCGTGATAAAAATGTCAGTGTCGCCCTGCCATGGCGCAAGCTCGCCCCCAGCCTGATAGCTGCAATCACGGGCCGCGGTTTCAACCAAACGCAATGCGGTTGTGCCAACGGCCACAACCCGATTGCCTGCCTTGTGGGTTTCGCTTATGGCGCGCGCAGTCTCAGTATCTACCTCACCCCATTCGCTATGCATTTTGTGATCGTTTGTATCATCCGCCTTTACCGGCAAGAAAGTGCCTGCCCCAACATGCAAGGTTACAAAACTGTGCCGCAGGTCACGGTCTGCCAAAGCACGAAACAGGCGGTCCGTAAAATGTAGAGAAGCGGTAGGTGCCGCAACAGATCCGTCTTGTCGCGCAAACATGGTTTGATAGTCGTCGGCATCACGCTCATCTACCGCCCGCTTGCTCGCAATATAGGGCGGCAGTGGCATCACGCCTGCAGCGGCAATGGCTGCCGCCAAGGCATCACCTGATTGACCAAAAACCAACAGCACTTCGCCACCATCGGCTTTTTCATTCACCACGGCGCTTAAGGAATCAGAAAAGACGATGGTATCGCCCAGTTTGAGGCGGCGCGCATTTTTGGCAAAAGCTCGCCAGGCATCCGGCCCGGCCTGCTGGTGCAGTGTGATCTCTATCGTTGCGCCTTCAGGGTTTTGCGCATCACGTGCCGGGCGCACACCCATGAGCCGCGCGGGAATCACGCGCGTATTGTTCAACACAAGCAAATCGCCGGGTTGCAACAAATCAGGCAAATCAAGAATGCCTAGATCGCCCAACTCTCCTGCCGCAGGCACATGTAACAAGCGCGCGCTGTCCCTTGGGGTGGCAGGACGCAAGGCAATAGAAGCCTCGGGCAGCTCGAAATCGAATTGATCAACACGCATCGCGCTGCCCGAAACTTTGAATCCAAACTAGGCTAGTTTCATGGAGACGATGAGGTCCGGCTCGTTCACTGCGCCGCTGCCCGGTGCGCCGCGCTTCAAGCCATCGATCAATTCGATGCCCTCGGACACTTCACCCCAAACGGTGTACTGACCATTCAGATGTGGGGCAGCATCAAAGCAAATGAAGAACTGGCTATCTGCACTGTCGGGGCTTTGCGCACGCGCCATTGAACAGGTGCCGCGCACATGCGGTTCCGCCGAAAATTCAGCCCGCAGATTTTGACCGGAACCGCCGGTGCCATTGCCCAGCGGGCAACCGCCCTGCGCCATGAAACCTTCGATCACCCGGTGGAAACCCAAGCCATCATAAAAGCCTTCCCCGACCAATTCCTTGATACGGGCCACGTGACCGGGCGCCAGATCGGGCCGCAAATTGATCGTCACTGTGCCGGTATTCAGTTCCAGAAGAAGTGTATTTGAATCACTCATAACTCATCCTAACCTATTGAAAATATTTAGTTTTGTGTCAGTTCAGTTGGCAATGTTTCTTTCCCGGTTTCCACATCTGCGGCAACGCGCATTGCGATGACGTGATCGGGATCTTTCACTTTGCCATTGGGGCCGCGACCCTTTTTGATTGCATCGACATGTTCCATGCCTTCCACAACGCGCCCCCAAACTGTGTACTGGCCGTTGAGATGCCGGGTGGGATAAAACGTAATAAACCATTGGCTATCCGCGCTGTTGGGATCAGCCGAACGCGCCATACCGGCGGTACCGCGCAGGAACGGCACGTCGGTAAACTCGGCCTCGATTTCCTTGCCTGATCCGCCTGTACCGTCGCCATAGGGGTCACCGGTTTGTGCCATGAACCCCTTGATAACACGGTGAAATTTGTGCCCGTCGTAAAATTTGGCACGCACCAGTTCCTTGATTCTCTCAACATGCATAGGGGCCAGATCAGGGCGCATAAGAATTGTGACGCGACCCGTCTTGAGCTGGAGGTAAAGCGTATTCTCCAAATCAAGGGCTTGAACCGGTGCGCTCAAACCCAACGAAATTACCAAAAATGACAGAAATTTCAAAGGCTTACCCATTACGTACTTTCTCCAACAAACGTTTCTCAATGCGCGGCGGCAAGAAATCAGACACCTTACCATCAAGCTGCGCGATTTCCTTCACCAGGCGAGAAGCAATGGCCTGTTTGGACGGCTCTGCCATTAAGAAAACGGTTTCAACTTTCGAGCTAAGCTTTTGATTCATTGCAGCCATTTGGAATTCGTACTCGAAATCTGCGACGGCGCGCAAACCGCGAATAATGACGGAGGCCCCCATCTCCTCGGCGAAGTGCATGAGCAAGCCGGTGAAGGGCACAGCCTCAATCACACCGCGCCCCCCGGTGCCTGAGAGTTCCTTGGTTTCCGCCAACACCATCTCGGTACGCTCTTCCAGACTGAAAAGTGGCCCTTTTCCGTCGTTTATGGCGACGCCAATGACAAGACGATCAACCAATTTGGCGCCGCGCTGAATGATATCCAGATGCCCATTTGTCATGGGATCAAAGGTGCCCGGGTAAAGCCCAATCCGCTCCATAAGCACTCCTAAAAACTGATGTTGAAACTGAAAATAACTTAAGAATGTCTCGTATTCTTCGCTTATTAGCGGGTTTTGACACAGTTTTCCACATAACAATGACGCGCACGACCATCCATCGCGAAGTGCCGCAATTTGATCAACCAACAGCGCCTTGATGCCGACGCAATTTTCAACATCCATGGGCGGTAATTTCCGGCCCCCATCGCGCGCCCATCTGACGACAGAGACAAGCGCGAAATCCTGAAGCGCGAGTAGCACCCGCCACCACCGAAGATCATTCGACACGACACCACCCGCCTTTTCATAACCGGACAAGACAGATTGAAATGACACCTGCCCCACCGCGCGTTCAAGCACCACCAAATCACGCGGAGCGGGAAAGAGCGCGGCATCTTCAAAATCGAGCAAATGCACATCGCCTACCCCATCCATCACCCAATTGCCTTGATGGGGATCACCATGTGTCAGGACCGAAGGCGCGTCCTCCAAGTGTGGACGCAGTTCACTTGCAAGCAAGGCAGCGCCAAGCGCGCCACTTTCAACCAACCTTTCATGGAGATACTGCAAATAGGCACAAGCCGAAAAAGAAGGGAGCGCCTGACTTGAGGCGGAAGAGCTGTGCAACTTGGCGAGGGCGCAGCCAAGCCGCGCTGCTGGGCCAGGCGAGAGACATGCCAGATGGCCTGCTGAAAACTTTTGAGCGGGGTGGCAGACACCGCGGGCACAATCTGCTCACCAAACTGCGCAGCAATCGCGGCGGCCAGCGCACCAACCTTCAGCGCTGTAGAAAACGCACGGGTCGCTTCTTCGCGGTGATTAATCATTTCCCCGCCCCGCTTGACCTAATGCCACCCAGCACCGACCTTACAATAAATATGATCAAAGAATGAGGGGCAAAATGAGTAATACGATTCCATGTCCGATTTGCGGGCCAGTGTTTGAAGGCGAAGCGCAAATGCAGCCAACGAGCCGTGATGGATACGCCTATGCGTGCAATGTGTGTGGAGACTATGAATTGTCCCGTCACGCGCAAGTTACCTATTTCGACAATCGTACAGCGCAGGTGGAGCCAATTCAGGCAGCGCTAATTTCACATCGCATCCGTCAAAATCATGATGCAGGTCAACACTCGTTTCTGACTTTGGAAGCAGTCGAGAATATATTACAGGATGAACTGCCAACGCCTCCACAACAGGCAACCAATTTGATTGCATTCGTTGGCGACATCGAACGCAGGACCGGACGACCTGCGAGGCTAAAAACTTCGCTTCCATCGATTATCGGTGCGGCAAGCTTCGGCCAAGCAGCAATCGTCGGTGAGGAACTGAACTCCAGAAATCTCTTGAATTTTAAGCGTCTTCCAACCAGCACATCTGATAGTGCCAGATACTACGCCCGCCTTACCTTCGACGGATGGAAGCAATATGAAGAAGAGAAAATGGGCCGCAGCTCAGGTAACTATGGCTTCCTAGCTATGCAATTCGAAGCCCCTGAACTGGAGAGGTTCGTCAAAGATGTTCTAAAACCATTGGTACGGGAAAAATTAGACTATGACCTGCGTGATTTACGTGACCGCCAAGAGGCGGGAATTATTGACGTAGTTATGCGCAACAGAATTCGTGATAGTGCTTTTGTCATAGTCGATTTAACCCATGACAATCGAGGAGCCTATTGGGAAGCCGGATACGCAGAAGGATTAGGCAAGCCTGTAATCTACATCTGCGAACAAGCCAAATTCGAAAAGGCACAGACCCATTTCGACACCAATCACAATCATACAGTGATGTGGGAAACCACCGGAGACAATTCCAAGTTCCAAGAAAAACTTGTTGAGACAATTAAGGCAACGATGAACTTACTTAGTTAACCTTCCTCACTCGTTGGTGCTTCACCTTCCGGCGCTTCATCATCCTCATCTGAGGCTTCATCGATGCGTTCCACGGAGACGACTTTTTCGTCGGCATCCAAACGGAACAGGATCACGCCTTGGGTAGAACGGCCCGCGATGCGCACATCAGCAATGGGGGAACGGATAAGCTGCCCGCCATTTGTGACCATCATGATTTGATCGTCGTCCTCTACCGGGAAGGCCGCAGCCACATCACCATTGCGGTCGTTGCGCGCAATGGCTGTAACCCCCTGCCCGCCACGACCGGAAACACGATATTCATAAGCCGAGGTGCGCTTGCCATAGCCGCGTTCCGTGACGGTAAGCACAAATTGTTCTGCCGCCCCAAGTTCTGCAAAGCGATCTTGCGACAGCGTAACGGCAGGCGCTGCGGTTTCATCCTGTGCCTCTGCGGCTTCCCCATCTTGCGCACGACGCAACATATTGGCCTGACGCAAATAGGCATCGCGCTCATCGACCTCTATATCCATATGGTTCAAGACCGACATGCCGATAACGAAATCGCCTTCTTTCAACTTAATGCCGCGCACGCCGGTTGACGCACGGGATTGGAACACGCGCACTTGATCAATCGCAAAGCGAATGGCTTGCCCATGGGCCGTCACCAGCATGACATCTTGATCTTGCCGAATGGTCGATACACCAACCAGCGCATCATCCTCGTCCAGTTTCATGGCGATTTTACCGTTCACCATGACATTGGTGAAATCAGACAGCGCATTGCGGCGCACATTGCCGGAACGGGTAGCAAAGACGGCAAAGAGATCGCCCCAGCTTTTTTCATCTTCCGGCAGGGGCATAACGGTTTCGATGCGTTCGCCCTGTGCCAATGGCAACAAATTAACGAAGGGGCGGCCCTTGGCTGTGGGCGAGCCTTGCGGCAAGCGCCATACCTTCATTTTGTATACTTTACCCAAGGAAGAGAAGAACAGAATGGGCGTATGCGTGTTGGCAACAAAGAGAGAGGCCACGAAATCTTCGTCCTTCGTGCCCATGCCGCTGCGGCCTTTGCCGCCGCGCTTTTGAGCACGATAGGTGGAGAGCGGCACACGCTTGATATAGCCTTGGTGAGACACGGTGACGACCATGTCTTCGCGCTGGATGAGGTCTTCATCATCCATCTCGCCGTCATGTTCCACAATTTCGGAACGGCGCGGTGTGGCGAAGGCTTCCTTGATTTCGGTTAGTTCCTCACGAATGATTTGGAACACCCGTTCGCGGGAACGCAGAATATCAAGATAATCGGCAATAGCATCGCCCAGCTTTTTCAACTCGTCGCCAATTTCATCGCGGCCCAAGGCGGTGAGGCGGTTAAGGCGCAGTTCCAAAATGGCGCGTGCCTGTTCTTCCGACATGCGGTAAGTGGCTTGGCCATCAATCATTTCCACCTTATGGCGCGGATCATCCACCAGTTCGATCAATGGCAAAATATCTTGCGCAGGCCAGGCGCGATCCATCAAGCGGGTGCGCGCGGTGGCGGGATCGGGCGATGACCGGATGGTGTGGATCACCTCATCAATATTGGCGACGGCTGTCACCAGCCCCACCAACACATGCGCCCGTTCACGTGCCTTGTTGAGTTCAAAGCGGGTGCGGCGCGTGATAACCTCTTCGCGGAACCGGACAAAGGCTTCCAGGAATTGTTTGAGGTTGAGCAGTTCCGGCTTGCCGTAATTCAGCGCCAGCATGTTTGCGCCAAAAGAGGTTTGCAGTTGAGAGAAGCGGTAGAGCTGGTTCAGCACCACATCTGCCACCGCATCTTTCTTCAACTCCACCACAACGCGCACACCTTGACGGTCTGACTCGTCACGCAGGTCTGAAATGCCTTCAATGCGTTTATCGCGCACCAGCTCTGCAATGCGTTCCACCAACGACGCCTTGTTCACCTGATAGGGCATTTCGTGCGCGATGATGGATTGGCGGCCCTTGGCGTTCTCTTCTATAGAGACTTTGGCGCGCATGATGATGGAGCCACGCCCCGTATGCGCGGCGGATTTGCACCCGGTACGCCCAAGGATCAAACCGCCGGTGGGAAAATCAGGCCCGGGAATAATTTCTTGCAGACGTTCGATGGAAAGGTGCGGATCATCCATCAAGGCCAATACGCCATCAATCACCTCACCCAGATTGTGGGGGGGGATATTGGTGGCCATACCAACCGCAATGCCCCCTGCCCCATTAACCAAAATGTTGGGGAAGCGCGCGGGCAGAACCGTTGGTTCATGCTCGCTGTCATCATAGTTGGCCTGAAAATCGACCGTGTCTTTATCAAGGTCGCTCAGCAATGCTTCGGCGACTTTTTCCATGCGCACTTCTGTATAGCGCATGGCGGCGGGCGGATCGCCATCCATGGATCCGAAATTGCCTTGCCCATCAAGCAACGGCAGGCGCATCGCAAAATCCTGCGCCATACGCACCAAGGCATCATAAATCGATTGGTCGCCGTGGGGGTGATACTTACCGATCACATCCCCGACGACACGGGCTGACTTGCGATATGGCTTATCGTGGCGATACCCTTGCTCATGCATCGAGAAAAGAATACGCCGATGGACGGGCTTCAACCCATCGCGAATATCGGGCAGCGCGCGCGAGACAATCACGCTCATCGCGTAATCAAGGTAAGACGTTTTCATCTCCTGCTCGATGGTGATGGGCTTGATTTCGTCGCCCAAACCAATCGGCAGATTTTCGCCTTCAGTTCCGTCTGTTGTATCGCTCACTTACGCGGCCCCTAGATTTCATAATACGCTTGATAGCCTTTTCTTATAAGCCGCCACTCAAGCCCTGTCACGGCGTGATATAAGCCCCGATTTACACAACCTTTTCAGTGCCTTAACAGTTTGCGGCGCGCGCCTATGCCGGCCCTGTGCAAAAACTGTGCAAGCGCGCGATTCGACCCCTTGTTCACCTGCCACAGATATCGACACAGCGATAAAGCAACAGGCAGGCCTTGGGATGACTGTAAAGCTGGAGGACAAGCTATCCGACCCAATATCAGGGCCACGAACCCTGCGACCCTGCGTCCGTTCAGCGGCCTGTATAGCCCCTTGCGAAGCACCGGGGTGCCGCCTATAAGAACTTTCCCGTTGAGGGTCGCAAGCGGCCGTCAAAACGTGTCGGAGTGTAGCTCAGCCTGGTAGAGCACTGTCTTCGGGAGGCAGGGGCCGGAGGTTCAAATCCTCTCACTCCGACCATTAGTTTGCCTCATAGTGGCCCGTGCAAATCCGCCGTAAGGGTTGGCCGTGGCAAACGCGCACCTTCAAGCCCCACAAACATGCGCAAAGCTGGGCGCTGCTGATCCTGAAAACCCACAAACGCCTGAGCTTCTGGGATGGTCCGGTGGATGGGGACCGGCGAAAACACCAACAAAGCTTGACCGCTGCGCTGAAGCAATTGGAGGCAGAGGCCAAGATCAGCAATGGTCCCGGCCGCATAGAGGCAAATGGGCCGCTCGCCCGCAAGCTCAAGCAACTCCTGCCGCCGCAATACCAATCTTTGAGCGCCATTCAAGGCACGGCCTGCCTCATCCTCAAAGACCGGCTGGGACAGCTTGCGGCCCCGCTTAGTCAGTTCCAATTCAATAATTCCGCTCGTGACTTGGAGATCAAAACCCGCCAACCCGTCCATGTAAAGGAAGTGGCCCAATCTAGCGGACAGGCCCCAAGGATCGCCACGCAATCCCTCTCTAGACCTTTCCTCAAAGGAGCGGTTGGGCGTGCCGCCAATGCCAAGGAAGATGTCGCGCTGGTGCAGGCGGCTATTCGCGCCACACGCGCGATACATTTTAGCGAAAAATTCGTCACATTCATGAGGCAACAGGTATTGTTGTCGCTGTCAGGCCAAAGGCAGATGGTGGTGTCATGTCATACATTCCCAAGATGCAAACCATCGGCTAGGAGAAAGTTCGTGGGCACCAAACAACAGACAAATACCACAATAGACATCCTCAAAAGTTGCGATCTAGATGTTTCAGGTGACATCGATTTCTTCGATATGCTGGGAGCGGAAGCCCCTGCTGCTCTTAACTTTGCAAGCAGTCGACTTGGTAATAAGGACGACAATATTGCGGTCGCAGAGTGCAATGCGCGAAGACGGCTAAAACAATTTGAACTTGGCGGCCTTAAACAAGCCGCAATTAACCTGCGGCACTATCTGGACGGCAGCGGCAAAGACCTGACCATTCCTGCTGCGGAGTATCGGGCTATTCCCAAAATCAAGGAGATGGAGCAGGAGCTTATGCGCCGCTGGGAACGGGCCGTTACCGATGCGCGCCCCCATCCACAGGAGCAAGGGTTCCGAACATTCATTCCCATAATAGAAGCATGGCGGGAAGGAATATCTGAAACTAAGACGGGCAGGGACAACTTTTTCTTTCAAATCAGTCGCAGCGATGGCATCGCCATATCGAAAGATTTCTCATTCTCTTGGGGGCAGAGCAATTTTCAAGCCCTAGCAGCAGAAGGGCTTGTTGCGAATCTTAATGGGAATCATATAGCTGTAAATGGAATAATCACATTCCTGTCTATGGATCCTTATGATTTCCAACTCGGCTTGCCAGGATCGTTTGATGGCAAACTGCTTGAACAGGCTGGTATTGCCAAGGAATTTTGGATGATCGCGAAATGGGAACGTGAATTTCAAGCCACTTATGAAATGCGCCCAGCCGCTGCCAGATTTTGGCAACCACTGGACCAGTTGGCCGCCAAACCCGAAACCGTGGCATTTGATTGGGGGGCACCTATGCTCGATGGAGCATTGGCCTCAAGTCAAGATGTTCGCAAGAGCATCGCGCGGTGAATATTTTTGGCAAGATTCTATTTAGTATCCCGATATGGTGGATATGCATCGCCATCATTGATGGCGCGATTACACAGCAAAAGGCGATACAAGCAGGACGGGAGATGTGCAGCCTATTCCTCTATGGGACGCATCCCAATTATGTGGGGTTGGAATTCGAGGGCGATGTTAACAATCCGCGATATGTTGCTACCTTTGACATGTATGAGTATGCAACTATTTACGATCCGCGACATGTCATCCACTACACGTATAAATATGCGACTCATCAGGCTGAAAAATTGGACCAACCAATCAAGTATGAAAGATGCTTTTTTCAGTTCAAATGGAAATGGGAGGAAGAGCCATTTGTTGGCGTACTATATGTCTCCCCCACCCCTGAAGGTGAAAGCGACCACACTCTAGTCGTGAGCGCGCGCCTAAACTATGAAATTTTGTTCAATGATCTCAACATTTGGGACCCTCGTGCAATTGGTCGTGCCGATCCCACCTGGCTTCAAGATGGTTTAATCATGTGGGAAGAATCCCATGAGCGTTAAAAGACGCACTAAAGCAGGCGACGCAAGATGGTGCTGTCGCATTCACCAACGCCACCCGAATGTCAGGTGACGAAAAGCGCAGCGCTGCCGCCGCTATCGCGGTGGCATTTGCGGGCAATCCAGCGTCAATCTTTGCGTCCCTCAATATCCTCGCCGACAACACCCTCTTCGGCTACACCCCCGAACAACACTTTCAAGCTGTTCAAGACGAATTCAACGCCAGATTTGATTTCGTAAAATGATGACCACGGTGTTTGCATACGGTTTATCTTTGCCTTAAGGCCCTGAATATCTGACATGACCTGCTGCAGGGAAATGTTCTCGGCAGCAGGTCTGTTGCAGCCCCCCGCCTTTAGCATTTGTGCTTCTATCGCCTGTACAGTCGCCAACAATTTGGGCATCGCCTCGCCCTCTGCTTCCGTGAACAGGGGCAAAGAACGCCCCCAGGGCGAGGGATCAACAGATCGCCAATTAGGATGATAGCCAGCCGGTAACCGCAGTTCCAACAGGCGGCGATGCGCAAGCAAGCTGCCATGCTCTCGCAGCATCAAATAGATATAAATCGCGGAAAGCCGATGCTCCCCTTCTTGATAACTATACGAGGAGGCAGGCCATTTTTCGTCTGCATAGCAGGTGATTGTGCGCAGTGCGCCTTCCACCAATTTGCGCTCCGCCACTGTTTCAATTGGCAACATGTGAAGAAAGTTCGTCGCAATAGCCAAATTGGAACCATAGTCTGGTGTATCGATATCGGACTGTAAGGCGATGCGAAGGGCGATGCTGAGCGCCTGCTCTCTAAGATGTAGAAGCTCGCGGTCCACTGTACTGCCCGGCAACGGACGCATTTGCGCCAGCGCTTTGAGTAGCTGGACCATATTTGAAAGCGTTGGCTCCGGATTTTGCGCATAAAAATGATCAATGGCTTCCTCTGCCGTGATCAGAAATTCGTCATCATTCCAAACGCCAAAAGCGCCCGTTGGGGCAATACGCCAAGCCAGATAGAACGGAAGCTTGATGCCATGAGCCATCAAGGTCTTTGCTGTTTCATCTTGAATATCAAGTGTGCCGATCTCGGTGCGGAAGGCTGTTTCTAATAAATTTTTAGGCGCCCTACCCGCACCTATCGCTTCTACTACGGTTTCGATTGCGCTTTCACGATCAAGCACCCGCCCCAAATCATCTTCACACCACACAACGCCTTCAGGCGGTGCCCCGCCAGCTTTCCGCGCCGCAATCTGTTTCGGGCCATCTACCATGTGTATTTTGAGATAGCCGCCAACCCCTTGCATTTGGTGGAGTTCATCCAGCGCGATATAAAGATTGTTTACAGAGCTTGGGGCACTGGCCCAGCTCGCGAACACCTGAACCATGTATCGCGCAGCGCATTGATCCCCGATTGCCGAACGCCCCCAAAGCTTCGCAACCGTGCTCGCATCTTCCGGCCAACCTTGGTCGCTCACGGCTTCCTTCAAATCCCAATTTTGAAGGCTTTGGATGAAGCGATCCGCTGCACCATCACTCGGTGCAGCAAGATCATAAAGACGGGCAACGCGCCCATGATTGACCATGCCAGCGGCTTGCGCTTCGCGACCCGCCCAGATCGCAAGCGCCTCATCCACTCCCAGGGCTGCAGGCGCACCTAATTTGACCCGGATCGCCTTCTCCGATTTTAGCCTGTCCTGCGCAATCCAGGCCTTAATGTCGTCGGGGAGGTTGTTGTGCACAGGGTTATCATCCCCCGCCTTGAGAAGACTGAGCGCCGCTTTGACCTCCGTTATATCTGCTTGCAAGGCAGGGTCCTCAGCACGCTCCAGACCGTCTAGCGCGACACTAAGATAGTCTGAATATCGGTGTTGTTTCGCAGCATCAGCGCCACCCTGCTCAGCATATGCGGCCATTGAAAACAGACACAGCAGCAAAACAGCGACCACATTGATTTTGGATAGATATACCATGAAAACTTTCAGCCCGATTCCCCGTCAATCATCGCCCCATTCGCTCTCATGGTCAAATAACCGCCAGGCTGCTTGATTCACTCAGGCCTCGCGACGCCCTTACTAGGCAGCACGAAATTTAGATTCTTCGAGAACATCCTGAATAAAGGAGAGATTGTCTGCCAATTGTTTTCGATCCGCACAACTTGTTTGGTCGCTTTCTATCCGTGCGAGACATTCCGGATCGACGGTGCGGAACAAACCATTTGATTGACATCCCGAGGCGGTGCCATCCGGCAATACTGTCACAAAGTACAACCCCTCATTACAGGGGAAATACTCACAAGCACCACAGACAGCGTCCATATTGTAGTGCGCCCCGACTTCAGTGTCCTTGAATTCTATCAGTTGACCGTCAAGTTCGATTGCACAACAGGGAATACCAAAAGTCTGAGAGTAATAGCCCCTAGTATTCTAGACGCCTTGTTTGTTCATTTCCTGCTGCCGTTCATA
>JBMYYF010000005.1:0-200655 GCA_049609145.1 Alphaproteobacteria bacterium | reverse complement strand
TTTAGTATACTGTATACATTCTGTATACATTCTGATTACTACCTGACAACCAAATAGCATACCTGTTCGTAGGAGCCCTCAGCTTCGTCGCCGAACTCAATAGTGCGTACAATCTGGAGAACAGCGCCCCCCATTTGCCAGGCTGGTTGCCGAACACCCGAGCCCGTGCGGGCCATGGCCTCCCTATTAGTCAATCAAGATTTTCACACCAACAGGCGCGGTGTTCGACCTTGGTCTGTTCGATCCACAATCGCCTCTCTTGACAGCCGAATACCCAACCTTAAGTCCACTGAAGATGGTCAAACGGGAATTGAGTTAATGTCAACATATCAGGAATACTTCACTGTCAATCAGGTGGCTGAGAGATACGAAATTCACGAAGCCACAGTCCGAAAATGGCTAAGAGCTGGTGTGTTAAGTGGTATTCAGCAGGGATCTGTCCTGCGTATTTCTAAATCCTCCCTCCTTGAATTTGAAGAGCTGAGCAGAACACCAGCAAACAAACGATTCTCCTGAGAAGCGGCTATCGCAGGGAAAAAGTGCCCGCAAGGGCCGCCGTACTATCATCTTTCTTGGTGATGCCCCCCTCGAGCAGTTATAATTTGTGATCGGCACCTACTAAATGGCTCAGCACAATACCGGCAGACGGTTAACCAACCGGCCAAACCGGGATGCCCTCGATTATGCGCGCGACTTACGCAACGCCCCGACCTCGAAACAAAAAGCGCAAATTGCGAGCCCCTTCCGGCGTGTCTGGAGATAATGTCGCCACATCAACATCCAACGGATGGCCGAGAGCCCCTCTAACGTCCACGCACAAGGGCCAAACACGCAGTTTACGTGTTGGGATACCGGAGGAACCCTTCTGGCCCGTATGCGGGCTCACAACCGACCAAAAACGGAACACAAGTCGTCACAAGTTAGCCTTGCCCAATCACACAACAGCTGATAGGACTCAAAACTGGCGGATTTCTGCGGTTTTTGAAAGAATTAACTGAATATTTCTCACCAATATTTTAATCAAGAAAAATTCGTTGAAATAGTTTCATGAATGCCGGTTCCGCCAAATATTTTGGAAAAAGGAGAACATACCATGATCACACAAAACAATATCAGCCAAAAGGTCCATGACCTGACAGTCGAAGATTTTGTCCTCAGCAGTGCTGTTTTCAAGATGATTTCGCCGAACGCGTGGCGTGGTTCATGGCGGGATGGTGATGATTATACACTCAAAGACGGCATCGAGGACCGGCTTGCAGAGCTTGAGGAAGTCAAAGACCAACACAAGAATCTCCGTGCGCTTGTGAAAGAGGAATTGCAGCAAGCAATCAAGGCCCACAAGGACCTCAAAGATATATTCCGGCGTTGCTGTGCTGGCGAAGATCCATACAAAATCATCAGCGACAAAGAGCTGGCAAAGTTTCATGTGTGGGGCCCGTTCGCAGAGTTTCAAACATATTCAGAGCTTCTCTACAGCGAAAAATACGATATCGATGCGTCCGGTGGCGTGGAGAAATACATGCAAAAGAAATTCGTAGAAACAGTCCGCCAAGGGATGGTCGAAAACAATAAGACCGGTACAGAAAGAGCCGAGATCATGAAATTGATGCTGTCGATTTGTGCAGACCCAACGTTCGATGAATGGGATTGGCTGTTGGACCAGATCAAACATGGCCACGTTGCCTTGATGTCGAACGCCAAGGCCTTTTTTTCGCATGATGCCGCGGCTTATGTTTCCGGAGACGGCTTTAATCACCCTGTCTTACGCGAAGAAGACTCTTTCCATAGCTCATCGCGATCACGCGGCGGCATGCGCACTTCAATTCTTGCCAAGATTTGGCCGAACGGTCTCATGGCGCGCTCTACAAGTCGGTTTTATTTGTTCCCGAACGGAATTGAAATGAACGAACGCATGAAGGAGGTCTTGGCGATCGCCGCCCAAGACAAGCGCTACGATACGATCATCAAAAAGCTCAAAACCTATGAATCCAAAGGCAATAACTTTGGCGGCGCAGAGCGCCTAGAATATCACAATATGGCAACAGAATTCGAAGAGCTCTGGAAGGAGCATGTCGGCGCAACGAGCGCACTAACTGATTTGGATGTGCTACGTAAGAAAATCAATCACATCTGAAACGATGATTCTTTCATCAAAAATTGCGTGGACTGAGGGGTTTCAGCCAAGCCGTCCCTATCGAAAGTCCTCAGAACACCAAAATAATAGACAATATTGAATCGCCAATGGTGCATCTTTGTACCCAAAATGACACCGAGCCACAGAAGAGGCATCCACCGCACCCAAGTATATTTATGCAATACATTGATAATATTAGGAAAAAGTGGTGAGCCCGTCCGGGTTCGAACCGGAGACCTACTGATTAAAAGTCAGTTGCTCTACCAACTGAGCTACGGGCCCACATCTGCCAACGCGTTGCGTTCTGCGTGGCTGTTTGTAAGCGACAAGCCCTTGTCTGCCAAGGGAAATTGCCGCTTTGAACCTAGACATTCTGTCCCATGACACGCCGCCTTGGCGGCTAGCGCCCTCCGCCGCTTAATGCGCCTGCCACCAAACGGCACCATGCCGCAAACCCTTGATAGAAGCCAAAAATTACTTTCGGTAAATCGAATCTAAAAACGTCCATAGGCGCGCAGGGTCCAAACCGCATTGCCGTTTGCCGCCGCAACATGGGCAATTGTGTCGGTGAACACCGGCACATCAAACCCGCCAGACACTTGATAACCATTACAGTTAGAGCAGCCAACGTAAACATGCCAAAGGTCGTCTGGATCTTTCACCCCAACCCTAAACTGTGCTGCCCAATAACCGTTGGTTTTCACCCGGTCGTCCTGATCATCCTGCCCTGTGTTTTCGGTGTTGTAGACCACCGATGTATTGGTGGCGATATCAATACCCCAGTTAAACAAAGGCGCATTGTAAGATAGCGAAGTCGCGCCGCCAAACGGCGTATGCCCGCCTTTTGGCTTGCCTGATTGGTCACACGACCCATCCACCCCAGCCATACAGGGGCCATTCTTATATTCAAGAAACTTCACATCAACCGTGGAGAACTGCGTGCCAAACTCCAATCCCTCAACGCCGAAGACTTCTTCAATGCCTATCTCAAACTCTACCCCTTGGGTGCGGGCCTGCGCGGCATTGCCGACTACAAATTTCTCACCATTATAAGTCTCAGTTTGCAGGTCGGAGAACTCTCCGTAATAGAGCGTGAAGTTGACACCGGCTGTCTCCTCCCAGAAACGCCATTTGGCCCCAACCTCAACGTTCCACGACGTTTCTGGCATAAACTCAAGTTCTTCGGGAATGCCTGAGGCGGTATTGAAGCCACCCGCCTTCCACCCACGCGAGGCGGTAAAGAACAAATTCATATCATCGCCGGGTGGAAAATATTGCAACGAGAAACGGCCTGTCCATGCAGTCTCATCAATCGAATCATTGGCCGCAAAGGCAGATGTATCGGGGATGAGCAACGGCCAGATACTCAAATTTTGATCCGGCGGCAAGCGGCGCTCAAAATCCACTTCCTTATGCTCCTTGGTAACGCGGGCGCCAATGGTGAACATGGTGCGCGGAATGACATAGGTCGGCAAAGAAAGCTCAAAGAACGCAGCCATCGAGCGCGTGAACTGATCAAAGTTGGAGAAATTGTCATTTCTTCCCAACTCAGTTACCGGCAACAGGGGGTCAAGCTCGTTCGTGCAGCCCAGTAACCCACACAAATCCAATCCAGTCAGCCCGATACCACCTTCCGGCAATAGCGGCGTTGAATTGGCGGTGCGATATTCACTTTCATAGTAGAATAGGCCCGCAATCCAACCGGGAAGCCCAGCGTCCATGCCACCATCGGCAAAATCCTGACTGATATTGAATTCGGCCGAAATTTGCTCGTAATCAATATCAGTTTCAGTCGTAATCACGGGTGCAGGACCCCAGTCTGCATCAAGCCCAACAAAGTTTTCCTGATCCGCATGACCCAAAATCAAGCGGGTTTTATAGTCGCCAAAGGGTGCCTCAATATTCAAAGACGTGATCTGGCTGTCGCGGTTTACGCTACCGGCAAAGTCGCGCGCCGTGCGGCGGTTATACTGATCATCCTCCACCGTACCATATGGAGACATCACAAGCTGAAAGCTGCCACCTACATGGGCAATGTCGTGGTTGGGGCCGTTCTCTGACACGTTCGAGCGCTTATGCGAAAGCACTACCTCGATGTCATCATTCAACACTAACAACAAGGCCGCGCGGGCGGCCCAATTATCTTTCTTGGCTTCGTATCGCTGCAGGGTTTCGTTCCACAAGTCCCCCGCAACATCGGCTTTGGAATAGGCGACACGAAACGCCAACACATCTTGGATGATTGGGCCAGTCAGTACCCCTTGCGCATCATAGCCGTCACCGTCTTTTGCTACGTCCCTGATGGAGACATCATACTTACCGCTCCATTCAAAAAACGGCTTGCCCGATGAGACCACATAGGCCCCGGCCACGGCGTTTTTGCCCGTAACCGTGCCTTGCGGACCGCGCAATACCTCTAGCTGTTGGGTATCAACCAAGGGGTCGTTCATGAAGGCCGAGCGCCCCAGATTTACCCCATCATAGATAATGCCAACCGATTGTTCGAAGCCGCCATTCAGCCCGGCCCCCATACCGCGGATTGAAATGAAGCTCCAAGTCGGTTCGTTAAAAATGCCAAGGGAAGGCATATAAAATGCGGTGACGCCGGTATTGTTCACACCGCCATAATCCAGCGTTTCTTCAGACAAGGTGGAGATGGCAACAGGCAACTCACCAGCCTCGATGTTCCGTTTGGAGGCGGCCACGATTACCTCATCCACAACGGTAGAGGTCGTGCCCCCACCACGGCGGCGTTCACGCGCGGGATTGCTGGCATCCGCCGCCGCGTTTTCTGCTGCCTGTGCCGCCTCACTGGCGGCATCTTTTTCAGCCTTCGTCTGTGCTGGAGGTTGAGGTTGAGGGGGGCTGGTATCTTCCAACGCCAAGGCGTCCAGATTTTCGTTTGAATCGGCCTCCTGCCCCCAAGCGACATTTCCAACGCCAATGGCCAGTGCAACAGAAAACCCAACACGGCGTACTATATCTACCAACTGTATATGCATCACCAATTGTCCCCCCAAACATTGATGGCGCTCCGCCTGCGCGAAGCTATGAAAGGCCGTTCAAACAGCCCAAGGTAGATAAAGTTGACAATATGTCAGGCAGCAGGTCAAGGCCCCTATTCATAGATACCTTGACCGCCTATTGCCCTTGCTGCGTCCTACTTGGCTGACCGCTCCTCATAGTGTTTTTGGATATACTCGCCTGCCGCCTTGACCGCAGCCCCGATATACTTGTCAGAATTATCAGTTGCGTCAGCGAAAGATGAGCGGCGGCGCACATTTGCCCCTTTGAAGTGCGGTGCTACATGGCGGGCATAAAGCTCATAGCTTTTCTTGGTTTCATCAAAATTGGCCCAATTGTGTGCCAATTGTAAAAAGGCGCCAAAGCCGCCGGTTTTTTCCTGCAATTTGTCGATCTGCGCAATCGCATCATCCGGCGTTCCGATCACGGCGCGGCCATCTTCAATCATCGCCTGCACAGGATCCCCCGCCCCTTCCGGCAAAGCTGCCGTCGGATTTATGGAGCCAAAATAGTGCAGCCATTTCTCGATGCCAAAACGCACATTCTCAAACGCTTGCTCGCGAGTTTCGGCAATATGCATGGGACCGACCAAGCGCCATTTGCTGCGATCCATCTCACGCCCGTTTTCGGCTGCGATTTCTTCCGCGATTTTCCAATTGGTATCAAGCACCCCAAAACCCGCTTCCGAGGTTGCCGCAACACAAAGCAAGCCCAACCCATATTGGCCCGCCAGCTTGGACCCTGAGGGCGTGACTGAACTGGCGACGGAAATTTCAATCCCTTCTGGATTATAAGGGCGCAACTGGGTGAAGGCTCCTTCCAGCTTGTACCAATCCGTCTCCTCCGTCACTGTTTCGCCGTTAAACAGGCGCACAATGACATCCAGCCCTTCCTGCAACATGCGACGTTGATCGGATGGATCAATGCCTTGCATAAAAGCGTCAGAAGGCAGGAGGCCCGGCCCAGCCCCGAACATCACCCGCCCGCGGCTTTGATGATCAAGCTGGATCATCCGGTTCGCTGTCATCAACGGGCGATGATAAGGCAGTGAAACCACGCCTGAGCCAAGGCGAATGCGCTTGGTGCGTTCAAAGGCTGCCGCCATGAAAACCTCTGGGCTGGCAATAATTTCATAGCCCGCTGAATGGTGCTCGCCGATCCAAGCCTCGTCATAGCCCAGTTCGTCCAAGTGCTGCACCAATTGCAAATCGCGCTCTATGCACAATGTTGGGTCTTCATCAACCGGATGAAACGGGGCCAGAAAAATACCTGACCGCAGTGATGGAATGGAGCCTTCGCTCATGATTTTGTCCCCCGATAAAATTTCAACACCGGATGATGACAAGCAATTCGCGCGCGTGCAAGCTGTGGCGAACGATCCACCAAAATTGATTGAGACGCTTATGACCTTGCCCGCCCCCTTATTCACGCCACCGCCCCTTGAGGAAATGCAGAGCCGTGTCATGCGCTTGCGGGTTGAGATGGCACAAGCCGGGCTGGACTATCTGGTGGCTTTTGATCCTGACAATATCTTCTACCTCACCAATTTTGCCAATTATGTGCATGAACGTCCTTTTATTGTGGTGTTGGGGATGGATGGGCCGCTGCAATTTTTGGCCCCCAAATTGGAAGTGCCGCATGTGCGCACCCGCATGGTTGGCGACATTGAGATGGTGGAATATTTCGAGTTTCCCGCCCCCGAAGGGCAGAACTGGTTTGATCGCTTTGGCGAAATGTTCAAGGCGGGCGCAAAAGTTGGGGTTGAGCCCACCTGCCCTCTCCACGTTTTTCAGGCCGTGCCCGGCCAAGAACAAGGGAGAGCTGTGGGCTGCGAAATCATCGAAGATGTGCGCATGGTGAAATCAGAATTTGAGATTGCGCGCATCATCTATGCGTCCAACCTTGCCACCCAAACGCAAAATCAAGTGCTGGCAAATGCCAAGGTGGGTCAAACTTTGGTAGAGGTGGGCAGCCAGGTACGCGCGTTGATGCTTATGCAAGTGCTGGCAGATAACCCCGACACCAATATGCTGGCGACGAATGTAACCGGCGTGTTCCAACCGCCCAGCGTCTCCCACGATCCGCATAACTTCACCAATGTGAATGTGGCGATGGAGAATGGCGGGCCGCATGTCTCCCTCATCAACGGCACAATCAACGGCTACGGCACCGAGGTGGAACGCACCTTCTTTTTGGGCCACGTGCCGGAGAAAGCCCGCCGCCCCTTCGATACCATGATGGCCGCGCGCCAATTGGCGTTCGATCTCATCAAACCCGGAGCGAATATGGGCGAGGTGGATGCAGCCGTGAACATGCTGCTCAAGCAAGCGGGCTATGGGGACAACCTGTTGCATCGCACAGGCCATTCCATCGGTGTGACAGGGCACGAAGGACCGTTTCTGGCAGAAGGCTATGACCGGGTGATCAAACCGGGCATGATTTTTACGGTTGAGCCGGGGGTGTACATAGAGGGCCTTGGCGGCTTCCGCCACTCCGACACGGTGCTGGTGACGGATGACGGGTGCGTAAGCCTGACGCCATGCCCTGCAAGCTTGGATGAGATGACAATCGCTTCTTAAAAAAATGGTCGGAGTGGCCGGATTTGAACCGACGACCCCTTCACCCCCAGTAAAGTGCGCTACCAGGCTGCGCTACACTCCGACCGTGTTCGGGGCCTTCCTTGGGGTATCGTAGATTGGCGGAAAGCCCTGAAGCGAGGCGGACTATAGCCGCGCCGCGCCTGCGCCGCAACGCATGGCTTACCTCAAGTTTCTGGTCAAATTGGCGCGGTTGGAAATATGTCATGCCGGACAGATGCGAACTTGTCCGTATCGTGATCCGGCATCCAGTCGAGCTTTCAGCTTCGCATATTGTGAGGGTTAGGGGCTGCTTGGATCCCATGTCTGCATAGCAGCGTTTCACGCCGCAACGCGCACGGAATGACGGGTGGGGAAAACTACTGCTTTCCCGAAACGGCGCGGGCCTTGGCACGCAGGTTAAGCAGATCTTTCATAGCTTTTTCCAGCGCCCGGCGGTCTTTCTTTGTCAGCCCCGCCTCATCTGGCTTGGGAGCCGCTTTAGAAGTCTTAGGCGCAGGCGCCGCCACCTTGGCAGCGGCCATTGAAATGCCACCTTCCCCGGCGGCAACAACAGCGGTCACCCCGCCATCCTTCAACATTTTCTGAACGCCTTTGATGGTCATACCATCTTCATGCAGCAAATGTTGAATGCCACGCAGCAATGCCAGATCAGCCGGGCGATAATAGCGGCGTGAGCCCGCCCGTTTCATCGGTTTGATTTGTGAAAACTTGCTTTCCCAGAACCGCAATACATGTTGCGGCACATCCAGTTCGTCAGCGACCTCGCTGATTGTTTTCAGCGCATCATCTGCCTTGGCCACTGTCTACCCGCCTATTTGCGCGACAGGGCGGCGTTGACCCGGTCTTTCAAGACATGGGAGGGACGAAAAGTCATCACACGGCGCGGCTCAATCGGCACTTCTTCCCCGGTTTTGGGATTGCGACCAACCCGACCGTTTTTGTCCCGCACGGCAAATGTGCCGAAGGAAGAAAGCTTTACGCTTTCGCCGCGCACCAAGGCTTCTGACACCTCATCCAGCACGGCTTCTACCAATTGTGCAGATTCATTACGTGACAGGCCAACAGCCTCATACACGGCTTCCGCCAATTGCGCTCTCGTTAATGTTTCGCCCATGGGTTTTCTCCACCCTTTAGATTAGGCGACTATGGTAGGGTGAATCTGAAAGCTGTGCAATATCAATATGTTCGCTGATTTTGTGGAAATTGTAGATTACCCATCGATGGGTATTCCCAGCTCGTTTCGCAGCTTTTTCGTCAATCCCGCCGCCACCAACTTGTGAGATTGAGCAATATAGGCCCTCAAATCCGCCACCGAAAAGTTAGCCTGCTCGCTCACAGCCACCCACTTGCCTTTGGCAAAATAGGGGGCTTGGCCAACACCATTTTGGCTGGTCATCATCTGAAAGCTTGTTTCATTCACCTTGAAAGAAAAGCTGCTTTTGCCTTCCTTGTTGGTGTTCAACAGCACAAAAACCTTGCCACCCACCTTGGCAACATGGCTTTCCCACTGATCTACACGGGTCACACCGGGCAAGCTGTTCACGAATTTGGTAAAGGATATTTCGTTGTAAAGGCTCATAAGGTTTACAATCTAATCAGCGCCGCGCCCCAGGTAAAGCCGCCGCCCATGCCCTCAATCAACACCAGATCACCATCTTTCAGACGGCCATCTTTGCGCGCCTCATCGAAAGCCAAGGGAATTGAGGCCGCGGAGGTATTGCCATGTTTCTCGACTGTATAAACCACGCGTTCCGGGTCCAGCTTGAGCTTGTTCACCGTACTGTCAATAATGCGTCGGTTGGCCTGATGCGGCACCACCCAATCAATATCATCGGTTGTGAGGTCAGCGGCTTCCAGCACCTCTTTGGCGATACCATGCAAGTTTTTCACCGCATGGCGAAACACTTGATTGCCTTCCATACGCAAAAAGCCGACATTCGGCCCGCTGGAAGGGCCGCTATCAACATAAAGCAAATCATGGTGGCGGCCATCGGCCCGCAAGGCAGCAGCGCGCACACCGCGCTGATCTGTTTTCTTCAGAGAATCGTCTTTGCTCTGCGCCTCCAGAATGATTGCGCCCGCACCATCCCCAAACAATACGCAGGTGGTGCGGTCTTCCCAATCCAGAATACGAGAAAAGGTTTCTGCCCCAATGACGATGGCGCGCTTGGCCACCCCGGTAGACAACAACCCGTTGGCCGTGGCCACGGCATAGACAAACCCGGTGCACACTGCCTGCACATCAAAGGCCGCGCCTTGCTCAATCCCTAAATTTGCCTGCACCTTGGTAGCTGTTGCCGGAAAAGTGTGATCTGGCGTAGCGGTCGCCACGACAATCAGGTCAATGTCTTTGGCGGTTACACCGGCATCATCCATCGCACGCTGGGCGGCTTTAGTCGCAAGGTCTGAAGTGCGTTCACCTTCTGCCGCTATGTGGCGCTGCGCAATGCCGGAGCGCGACCTGATCCATTCATCCGACGTGTCGACGATTTGCGAAATCTCATCATTTGTCATGATGCGTTCGGGCAGATAGGCACCACTTCCGATGAGGACGGCGTTGATATCCTTTTGCATGGGGTGAGCCCCCTTTTTTGATTGTTATCGAATATCTACTCAGCGTTTGTGGCTTCACCCACAATGGGATCATGCTCTGATTCCATAGACGTTGTTGCCACCGCAACATCTTCCAAAATCCGGTCACTTAAATCACTCTTCGCCATATCGACTGCCACATCGATAGCGGTAGCAAAACCCAGCGCATCGGTGCCGCCGTGGCTTTTAACCACAAGGCCATTCAGCCCCAAAAACACCCCGCCATTGTGGGCGCGCGGGTCTAGCTTGCCGCGCAACACCTCAAACGCGGTTGAGGCGATAAGTGCGCCCAATTTAGTAACCCATGACCGGGTTAAAGCCTCTTTCAAATAGGTTTGGATCAGCCGCGCTGTGCCTTCTGCCGTTTTAAGTGCGATATTGCCGGTAAACCCATCGGTCACCACCACATCTACCAAACCTTGAGAGATACCATCGCCTTCTACAAAGCCCTTGAATTCCATATGCAGCGGCATTTGCTGCAACATGGCAGCGGCGCTGCGTATTTCGTCATGGCCTTTAAGTTCTTCCGTACCAATATTCAGCAGGCCAACAGTGGGCCGCTCAAGGCCGGTAAGCACCCGCGTGAAGGCTGCCCCCATAATAGCAAACTGCACCAATTGATCCGCATCGCATTCTACATTGGCCCCCAAATCCAGCACCACAGATTCGCCATGTACCGTCGGCCAAAGCGAGGCAATGGCCGGACGATCAATCCCTTCCAGTGTCCGAAGTTGAATTTTGGCCATTGCCATCAAGGCACCGGTATTACCAGCAGACACCGCCGCCGAAGCCCGCCCCTCACGCACCGCATGAATTGCCTGCCACATGCTGGTTTGACGACCCCGGCGCACGGCCTGAGAAGGCTTGTCGTTCATGCCAACCACGTCATCGGCATGGTGAATTTCGGTGCAAGCTTTTACCACCTGACCTGCGGCGTCCACCAAAGGCGTAAGCTTGGCCGCGTCCCCCGTAACCAAAAACGAAATATCAGGGTGCCGTTCGCGGGCAATTTTCAAACCCTCGATCACAATCCCGGGCGCGTCGTCGCCACCCATCCCGTCAATCGCCAGTGTAATGCCAGCCAAAGCTGTCTCCTGTTTCGAATGCACACCAGATAAACAAAACCCGGCCATTTTAGGACCGGGTGATTCGTTTTTAGCACATTTGTGGGGGAAAGGCGCTAGTGCCTTAACCGTGAACCAGTATTCCGAGTGCTGCCGAAAGGGCTTATAGCGCGTCGGTCATGTCCACGACTTCACGGCCATCATAGTGACCGCAAGCAGAACAAACATGGTGCGGACGCTTTAGTTCGCCGCAATTGGTGCATTCCTGATGGGCCGCGCTTTTCAGCGAATCGTGTGCCCGGCGCGAATTGCGCTTGGAACGGCTAACTTTATGACTTGGAACGGCCATTTGATCTATCCATTCTTTAATGGGCAGCGTTGAACGCCCAGCCCGCTTGAAAACGAGCGCACACAATACGCATTCTGCGCCAATGGGCAAGGCACAGACCCGCCCAAATGTTGGTCCCATTGCCGCACCATTTCGCTTACTCCTGAACGTCCTTGTTACCGGTTTTCAGCGCTTGCAGGGCCGCGAACGGACTTTCCTTGACATCCTGCTGCCCGGCACCTGGGTTTTCGAAGGCAGCACCGGGTTTGCGGGGGTAATCCGGCAATGCCAGCGCAAATTGCTGGGTCGCCACTTCCCCCAAATCCAACACCATACCGTCCAGCGGCTCGGGCAACCTGTCCAGCAGGGCAGAATCCGGGTCTTCAACGCCTTTGAGTGCTTCCTCCGCCATCGCGTCGGCATCCTGATGGAAGCTGAGTTCCACCGTATCCACGACCTCTGCCTCAAAATCCTCCAGCGTGACGACGCAATTCAAGGTCACACGTCCCTCTACGGTACCTTTCAATCGCACCCCTTTGCCCTTGTCAAAGGGCTCCACATCGAAGCTGTAAGCCAGACTATGCACCGCTGATACCTCTAACCGTTTGGCCAAAGCCGCGCATTCCGCCTGCTTGGCCTCACCCCCACGTGGGCGCGCGCCGGGCTTCAGGCTTTCAATATCTAACGGACGTGAAAACTCAAAATCCATCATTTTATCAACTTTCCGGCAACCAAATCACTGTAGGGCTGATCGGCAAAACGGGCCGACAGTGCCACCACATGATCTGCCATTTCCGTCAAAATTGCTTCGGCCACATCTGCCTCCCGGTAGAGATTGCGGCGCAGGCATTCCACCAATATTGCTTTGTCACCGCTTGCCATAGCCTGATCATAGGCTTGAGCGCGGCCATAAAGGGCTGCCCCAATCTTCTTCATTCGCTTGCCGATTGAAAGATCGCCAATGCCCATTTCCCGCAAATTGCGGTCGAAATCAGCCAACATATAGTCAAAGAGCGCTTGCGCGGCAGCCTCGCGGTGCTTGTCTTTAAAGCCCTGTGCCTCCCCCAAACGCAGCCGGCGGATCATGAACAGTACATAAAGCGCGACTAGATCAAACCGCCCATCAATCGTGTCTTCTACACCCATTTCAGTGTAAAATCGCGGGTCGCGCGCTTCATCTACCAACGCCACATATAGGGGGGCTGTGCCCTTCAAAAAGGTGTTTCTGCGGAAAGGTAAGGTCAGGGCCATTTACTGTCTCGCGCCTCTAAAATCGCGGTTGCCGCTTGAACTTATTGCCCCATGCCTGTAGGTCAATGCGCAATAGGTCTCATTGGACCAGCCGTGTTTTTAGAGTGCTTTCAGGAGCCATCATGTCATTGCGCCGTTCGCTTATATTATCTGTTGCCCAGATTGGCCTCATAGCCGGGTTGGCCGCTTGCGCCCCAATTGTTGAACGCCGCGGCTATATCCCCGATGCACAATCCGTCAGTGAGATTGAAATTGGCCTTGATGACAAGGAAAGCGTGCGCCGTCTGCTGGGTTCGCCCACTACGACCACCACGTTTGAAACTCAGCAAGGCTCTGCCTGGTACTATGTTTCCACATTGACAGAGCGTCTCGCCTTTTATCAACCAGATGTAGTCGAACGTTCTATCGTCGCCGTATATTTCGACCCCAAACGCAAGGTGACGGATATTCGTCGTTTCGGATTGGAAGACGCAAAAGTGGTAGATTACAACAGCCGCGAAACGCCAACGAGCGGGAAAGAGCTTTCACTGTTAGCGCAATTGTTTGGCAATATCGGTCGCTATAACCCCGCCAGCGGTGGCGGAAGCCAGCCCGGCAGCCCATCGCCCGGTGGCCGTATTCCCCGGTAAGGATCATGGCAGTTACATGGGATGAAGTTGTTGCATTTTGCCTGACCTTGCCTGAGGTCACCTATGGCACGAGCTGGAACCATCCATCGCTGAAAGCGGGTAAGAAGCTGCTGACCAATCTGCATGAGCCCGGTGGCATGACGATCAAATTGGGTAGCGTCGACGAACAAGACCATATGGTCGAGCTAGACCCTAACCTTTACTACATCAATGATCACTTCAAAGGGTGGCCCGGCTGCCTGATGCGCCTTGACCAAGCCGATATGGATGTGGTGCGCGGGCATGTTTTGCGGGTCTATTATCAAATCGCCACCAAGCGCGCGATCAAAGCGTATGAAGCCGGAAATGCGGGCACCTAAAGCCCCAACACCCGCTTGGCGATAACATTGTGCTGAATTTCGTTGGTGCCGCCATAAATTGATTGCGCGCGATTAAATAGATATGACGCAACACCGCGCGGAGCATAACCGGGAATGGCGGTATTGGACGCCCAGCTTGGTGGACCTTCCTTGGGAAACTTGACCTGCCCCCAATAGGCCGCCGCTTCCACATAAAGTTCATCAATATGTTGTTGATTTTCTGTTGCCAGAATTTTGAGCGTTGAGGCCGCCGGTCCCGGCGCATCGCCCTGTGCCAATTCAGAGACAATACGCAGCAAAGTAAATTCCAGCCCGTCCAACTCCTGTTCTACCGTTGCCACCTTGGCGCGAAAGGCCGGATCATCCCATAGAGGCTCCCCGCCCGCATCCGTTTGGCGCGCAATCTGCTTCAAGGCCTTAAGGCGCATGCGTTTCTCCCCCACATGGGCATAGGAGGTACGTTCATGCCCCAGCAGATAATTGGCATAGGTCCATGCCTTGCCTTCCTCCCCAATGCGGTTTTCGACCGGGATGCGCACATTGTCGAAATGCACGGCGTTGAGACTGTGACCGCCATTGATGGTGATGATGGGCTCGACCGTAATGCCCGGAGCGTCCATCGGGGAGCACAGGAATGTGATGCCTGCCTGCTTCTTTTCTTCCCTGGAGGTGCGCACAAGGCAGAAAATCCAATCGGCGAAATGGCCCAGCGAGGTCCAAACCTTGGTGCCGTTCACGACATAATGGTCGCCATCTAACTCAGCCTTGCATTGCAAGGAAGCAAGGTCTGATCCACTTTCCGGCTCTGAATAACCTTGCGCCCAAAGCACCCGCCCATTCAAAATATCGGGCAGCCAGCGTTTTTTCTGCGCTTCTGTGCCAAAAGTATAGATCACCGGCCCCACATAGATAACGCCCATCGGTACAGGGTTAAGTGCCCCTGCACGCTCCAGCTCATCATCAAAAATCATCTTCTGCGTGGGGCTCCAGCCGGTGCCGCCATATTCCACCGGCCAGTTGACCGCCAACCAACCGCGCGCGGCCAATGCCTGTTCGGAATTTAAGTGATCCTGCTTTTCAATGGCGATGCCATTGGCGGTTTTGTGCAGAATATCCTTTGGGTATTCTTCGGCAAAAAACTGGCGCACCTGCGCGCGAAAATCCTCATCCGCTTTAGAAAGTTCAAGCTTCATGACATGCCTTAAATAAAGTTAGTTCGACCAGTAAATGAATTCATCGCCTGCTTGATCAGGCTGACTTAGATCCCGATCAAGATTAATCGGCATGGAAAGCTGCGCCTGCCAGCGGGGTTCGGCTTGCTCTGCATTATGCGCCGCAAGCGCCGCTTGCAGCTCTGCCAGTTTCTCCGGCTCTGCTTCTGCAAGATTATTCTGTTCACCCGGGTCATTGGCCAAATCAAACAGCCAGACTTTATCATTCAAGGTGGAGACATTGAGTTTCCACCCACCCACCAAAACAGATTGGGACGAGCCTGAACGCCAGAACAGTTTTTCATGTGGTTTCGCTACTGCCTCGCCACGGGCATGGGGCACCAAATCCACTCCATCCACCTTGCGATCACTTGGCATTTGTGCGCCCGCTGCCGCCGCCGCGGTGGCATAGATATCAAAGTGATGCACCGGATCGCTCACCACTTTACCGGCGGGAATTTTGCCCGGCCACTTGGCAAAATATGGCACATGAATGCCGCCTTCAAAGCTGCTGATCTTCCAGCCGCGGAACGGTTCGTTTACATCCGGCAGGCCAATATAGCCTGCCCCGCCATTGTCGGAGGTAAAGATGACCAAAGTGTTGTCATCCAAGCCATTGTCCTTCAATGCCTGCAGGACACGGCCCACATTATGATCCAGATTGCGGATCATAGCGGCATAGACGCGCTCGCGGTGCAGCTCGATGTGAGACAGCGCCTCATAATCTGCCTTTGGCGCTTGCAAGGGTGTGTGCGGCGCCCAATGGGCGAGATACAGGAAGAAGGGACGGTCCTTGTTCCTCTCAATCACTTCTACCGCGGCATCGGTGTAATAATCGGTCAAGAAGCCGCCCGGCTCAAACACTGGCCCGCCATTGAACTGCGCGGCAAATTTCATGGAGGCCCACAAAAACTTGTCGATATTGTCAAAGGGCTGTTTGGAATTCACCACATCGGGCGAGTCTTCCGGCAAATAGAGACCGGAGGCCATAAGCAAGCTTTTATCAAAGCCTTGATCTTCCGGAGCCATGCCATTTGCGCGACCCAAATGCCACTTGCCGATATGGGCCGTGAAGTACCCACGGGCTTTCAACACCTCCGCAATCGTTACCTCTGACGACGGCATGCCCATATCTTCATATTCAACTGTTTCCACGTCATGCGCGATGGGGCGATGCATCCGATTTGGGTCTTTCGGTTGCATGGTGCCAAGTGCGGACATGCCCGGCGGCGTCGGGGTAAACTCAAACCCAAAGCGCGTGCCATAGCGTCCCGACATCAAGGCCGCACGAGACGGTGCGCAAGTACCGTTGGCGGCATAGCCATTAACGAAATTTGCCCCCTCCGCCGCGATCGAATCTATATGGGGCGTGGGCACGGTGCCGCCCGCCACGCCACCGCCATTAAAGGTAAGATCATTCCAGCCCAAATCATCGGCCAAAATCAGCACCACATTGGGCGGGCGCTGGTCCTTGGGCAAGGCCGGTGCATTTGCCGGTGCAGACCAATCAAGCTGTTGGGTCGGGCCGATCTCGCCATAACGCATATCCATCATCAAACCCACTGCACTTAAAGCCAATGGCACACGGAAGGTGTAGCCTACGCCCCCCACTATCATGAGCACGCCCAGTGCGATCAGCAGCTTTTTCATGGATTTCGCCCCCCGGATAAAAATCTATTGGCAACAATTGTGCCATTATAATCGGCAAAAGAAAAGGCCCGCAGGATTGATCCCACGGGCCGCTTTGTTTTTAGAAGATCGGTTGGTCTAATGAGCCAAAACGGCCAACAGCAGCAGCGCCACAATGTTGGTGATCTTGATCATCGGGTTCACGGCGGGGCCAGCAGTATCCTTGTAAGGATCACCAACCGTATCACCGGTCACGGCTGCTTTATGGGCCTCTGAGCCCTTGCCACCATGATTACCATCTTCGATGTATTTCTTGGCATTATCCCATGCACCACCACCGGCGGTCATGGAAAGCGCCACGAATAGCCCCGTAACGATCACACCAAGCAGCATGGCACCCACGGCAGAGAACGCCGCAGACTTGTCGGCAATGCCCAATATCACGAAGTAAAGCACGATCGGTGACAATACCGGCAACATGCTGGGTATGATCATTTCCTTGATCGCCGCCTTGGTCAGCAAATCGACCGACTTGGCGTAATCAGGTTTGGAAGTCCCTTCCATAATGCCAGGATTGTTCCGGAACTGCTCGCGCACTTCTTCAACCACCGCGCCACCGGCACGGCCCACAGCCATCATGCCCATGGCCCCAAACAGGTAAGGCAGCAGGCCGCCCAACAGCAGGCCCACAACCACGTATGGGTTGGACAAGGAGAAGTCGACCGCAATGTCGGCGAAATACGGGAACAGATCCGGGTTCGCTGAGAAGTACTTCAAATCTTCCGTGTAAGCTGCAAATAGAACCAAGGCCCCCAAACCGGCAGAACCAATGGCATAACCTTTGGTGACGGCCTTAGTGGTGTTCCCCACGGCGTCCAGCGCATCGGTTTTATTCCGCACACTTTCATCCAGCTCTGCCATTTCAGCAATGCCGCCTGCATTGTCGGTCACTGGCCCATAGGCATCAAGCGCCACAACCATTCCGGCCAGAGCCAACATGGTCGTTACCGCGATCGCGATACCGAACAGCCCCCCCAAGGAATGCGTAACAATAATACCAGCCACAATAACCAAAGCAGGCAATGCGGTAGATTCCATTGATACAGCCAAACCCTGGATCACATTTGTACCGTGACCTGTGGTGGAAGCTTGTGCCACTGATTTCACCGGGCGGTAGTCAACGCCGGTGTAATATTCAGTGATCCAGATAATCAGGCCGGTAATTACCAAACCCACAATGCCGCAATAATAGAGCGACATGCCGGTAAAGGTGGCATCATCCACAGTCACAACCGTGTCCATACCCAGCACTTTGTCAATTACCGGATACAAGATCGCGGCAGACAATACAGCCGAGGCAATGAAACCCTTATAAAGGGCACCCATAATGCTTTCAGATGCGCCCAGACGCACAAAGAATGTGCCCGCAATGGAGGTGAGAATACATGACCCGGCAATCGCCAAGGGCAACATCATCATCGTTGCCGCCTGTTCGCCCACAAAGAAGATGGACGCCAAAACCATAGTGGCAACAATGGTCACTGCATAGGTTTCAAACAGATCGGCTGCCATACCGGCACAGTCACCCACATTGTCCCCCACATTATCGGCAATCACAGCCGGGTTGCGGGGATCATCTTCGGGAATACCTGCTTCAACCTTACCCACAAGGTCAGCGCCGACATCTGCGCCCTTGGTGAATATGCCACCACCCAAACGAGCAAATACGGAAATCAGGGAAGCGCCAAAGCCCAAGGCGACCATGGCATCGATCATCGCGCGGCCATCAACGCCCATGGAAGTGAGGACATAATAGTAAACTGCCACAGCCAACAGGGCCAAACCCGCCACCAACATGCCGGTAACAGCACCTGATTTAAAGGCAACCGCCAAACCTTCGGCCAGCCCTTTGGAGGCCGCAGCCGCGGTGCGCACATTGGCCCGCACAGAAACCAGCATGCCGATATAACCTGCGGCACCGGACAAAACGGCCCCCACAAGGAAACCGATCGCTGCATAGGCGCTCAACACAAAAAAGGCGCCGACAAAAATGACGGCACCCACCATTGCGATTGTGCGATATTGGCGGTTCAGATAGGCCATAGCCCCTTCCTGAATTGCGCCGGAAATTTCCTGCATTCGTTCAGAACCTGCATCGGCTGCCATCACTGATCGACCAGCCCAAATGCCGTATAGAATTGCTGCCACCCCGCAAAGGATGACAAGTGTTAGAATATCCATTGGATATGCCCCTCAAATTTGGGCTTACAAATGCCGCTGATACATCCAGCGCGCGCCGCAAGCCCCCCTTGTTAAATAACGGCGTGCCCATTCTTTACGCAGACACGTCCATAGGGCTCTAAATAGCGGCAACGTGGCGCAGGATCAACAGATTGTCGCAGCTAATTTGAGTGTGGGTTCAACTATTTGGCTACTTTTGGGGTATTTCACAAAAAAACGGCACCAACCGCGCAAGGTCAGTGCCGTTATTTCATCCTAAACGAATCAGGTGTTGAGACGCTTAGCCGTCTTTCACGATACATTCCGCAATCAGCGCGGCGGCTTCTTCTGCTTCGCCCCAACCGGCTACTTTTACCCATTTGCCATCTTCGAGGTCTTTATAGTGCTCGAAGAAGTGACCGATCTGCTTGATCAGGATATCAGGCAGATTACGCCACGACACCGTATTGGTGTGATAAGGGTGCAAATCATCATGCGGCACGCACAGCACTTTTTCATCGCCACCGGCTTCATCTTCCATCATCAGCACGCCAATGGGACGACAGCGGATAACGGCACCGGGAATCACTTTATGCGGACAAACCACCAGCACATCGAGCGGATCACCATCGGCGGCAAGTGTGCCAGGAATGAAACCATAGTTGCACGGATAGTGCATGGCGGTGTGAATGAAACGATCCACATACATGGCACCCGATTCCTTATCGACCTCATACTTGATGGGATCGGCACCTTCGGTGATCTCAATAATGACATTCACATCCCACGGCACGTTGCGGCCGGCGGGAATTTTATCGATTTGCATAAAACTGCTCCTTAAACGCGGATACTTAAGAGGGGATTTCCCGCACTCTAACAGTCGGCCAATTTTTGTCGAAGCGACCCCGCGTCGCTTCATCCATTTGCGCTGTTATATGGGTTGACCCGTCATCGGCGGTGGCTTCGTCCACTACCTTTGCCGATTTGTGCAAATACGCCCTTGCCGCCCCATCTTCAGGGCGAAGCTGAAGCGCATAGTGTCTAAATCCGGCACTCAACCGCTTGTCTACCAGCACATGGAAATCGTCCAGCCCTTCGCCGGTAATGGCCGAAATCAACACGGCCCCTTCTTGCCGGGATGTTTCTTCCGCAAGCGCCAATGCATCACCTGCATCCAGCAAATCCGACTTGTTCAGCACCTCTATCATGCTTTCCATTTTGTCTTCCGACACACCCAGACCTTTAAGCACATCCAAGACATCAGCCTTTTGGGCTGCGGTTTCGCCATGGGCAATATCACGCACATGAATAATAAGGTCTGCTTCCAACACCTCTTCAAGCGTGGCGCGGAAAGCTGCGACCAGTTCAGTTGGCAGATCAGACACAAAGCCCACAGTATCAGAAGCAATAACTTTACCAGCACCTGGCAATTCAATCGCCCGCAATGTCGGGTCCAATGTCGCAAACAACATGTCTTGTGCCATCACATCGGCATTGGTCAGGCGATTAAACAAGGTGGATTTCCCAGCATTTGTGTATCCCACCAAAGCAATGATGGGATACGGCACCTTCTTGCGCCCCTTGCGATGGAGTGTGCGTGTGCGGGTAACGGTTTTGAGTTCACGGGCCAAACGATCAATACGTTCCTGCAACTGTCGCCTGTCGCTCTCAATTTGCCGTTCCCCAGGGCCGCCCATAAAGCCCTGGCCACCCCGTTGGCGCTCCAAATGGGTCCATGAGCGTACCAGCCGACCCTTTTGGTAGCTGAGATGGGCCATATCCACCTGCAGCTTGCCTTCCTTGGTGGCCGCACGTTCACCAAAAATTTCCAGGATCAACCCAGTCCGGTCGATCACTTTCGCCCGCAGATCTTTTTCCAGATTTCGCTGTTGCAAGGGCGAAAGCGCCCCATCAACGACAACCAGTTCGGCCTCATGGGCCTCAACCAGCGCAGCTATTTCTTCGACCTTGCCAGAGCCAAACAGTGTGGCCGGGCGCACTTTCGAAATGGGTACGATTTGTGCCTCAAGAACATCAAGTTCAATTGCCGCGGCAAGAGACACAGCCTCTTCCAACCGCTCTGAAGCATCCCGACGGCCATCGCCATCGGCCCGAAACTTTACATCCGGGTGCAACACAAGCGTACGTGCGCGATAAACGCTTTTGCGCTCATCAGCAAACACCACGCCTTCTTGTGGGGTTGTTGTATCAGCCATGCGACACCTCCCGGGCTAGAGGGAAGGTATCATATGAATATGAAAAGCTAGGCAGCTTCTTCGGAAATACCTTGCTCGTCATCTCCATCATAAAGGGAGATCGGCCCATTGGGCATAATGGTAGAGATTGCATGTTTATAGACCAGTTGAGTGTGACCGTCGCGGCGCAGCAGGGCACAATAATTGTCAAACCAGGTGACAATGCCTTGCAGTTTCACGCCATTGACCAAAAAGATCGTCAACGGTGTTTTGTTTTTACGCACATGATTCAAAAACGTGTCTTGCAGACTTTGTTGTTTGTCGGTCATTGGACCATCCTTTCTTTCTTCTTCTTAAAATGGGGCCTTGGCGCGTCAACCAAGGGCATACCCCACTTTTCTGTTCTTGTTCTTCTTAAGTAGTCGTAAATGCGACCGGACACATCTTCACAAGCGTCCCAACGCGGTACTCAACTGTGTACGAATAAAACTTATTATGCTGCATCGCACAACTCAAAGTCGCACCTTGACGCACCTACAAGAATGTAAGTCCGAATTTTGCGTTGAGATCGGGTGGCTCGGCAGCTTTTTGCTAAATTGAAACCGCCATAGATCGGGCTTGGGCTATATAGGCAGCGCGCAGCTCGAGGGTAAAACTACCGGCAGCACCGTTGCCCAAAGGCTTACCATCCACCTCAACAACCGGTTGCACAAAGGCTGTAGCCGCGGTTACGAAGGCTTCGCGGGCTTGCTGCGCCTCTTCAATCGTAAAGGCCCGTTCCTCTACCTTTAACCCTTTTTCAGCGGCAACATCCATCAAGGTAGCCCGCGTAATACCGGGTAAGATATCCGGGCTGAGCGGACGCGTCACCAAAGTTCCATCCTTGGTGACAATCCAGGCAGTTGACGCTGCCCCCTCGGTTACGAACCCTTGATCATCAACCAACCATGCTTCATCGGCCCCGGCTTCTATCGCTGCTTGGCGAGCCAATACGTTAGGCAATAAGGCAACGGACTTGATATCGCAGCGCGCCCAGCGTTCATCGGGAGCTGATTGCGCCTTAATTCCCTTCTCCGCTCGCGCCTCCAGCACCCGCCAGTTGAATGCCTTGGCTGTCACCACCATGGACGGGCACATCGTCTGGGTTGGAAACTTGTGATCACGCGGCGCAACTCCGCGGGTTATCTGCATATAGACCACGCCATCGCGCACACGATTACGGTTAATGACTTGCCGAATGATTTGAAGCAAAGCAGGGCGATGAAACGGCTCCGCAATTTTCAAGGCAGCGAGTGACCGACTAAGTCGGGCCAAATGGCCTTCCAAATCCAGTAATTTGCCGTCCAGCACCGAACACACTTCATATATGCCATCAGCAAACTGGTAGCCTCGGTCCTCGATGTGAACCTGAGCGTGCTGATGAGGCACATAGCGACCATTTACATATGCGATACGCGGCATGGATTATCCTTCAAGCGTTACAGCCTAACGACGCCAGAAACCCGGCAAAAAGATGACAAGAAAGGCAAACAAATCAAGCCGCCCAGCCACCATGCCTACCGCATAAACCAATTTGGCCAAGCTGGAAAGGTCATCACCGTTGACGCCGCCGGGGCCCAACAAGGGCAAGGCTGGTCCCGTGCTGGTCAGAGCTGACAAGGCACCAATCCCGGCATCGGCCAGATCCAGCCCACCGATGGAAAGCCCAAGCGTAAGTGCCGCCAGTGTTGCCAGATAAAGCGCCAAAAACGCCACAACAGCCCGCATGAACTGCGGCTCGACCCTTTGTTTCGCCAGCCGTTGCGGCGTAACGCGATGAGGGTAGATCAATCGCTGAATTTCAGCCGTGCCATGCTTGAGCAACAACGCAATCCGCGCCGGATGAATACCGCCCGCAGTGGAAGCAACTGCCCCACCCACAATCATGGCTCCCAGCAAAATAAACAAGCCCAGCGGTCCGACCACAAGGTCAGAACCAAAACCCGTAGTCGTCGCGAAACTTACCCCAACAAACAAGGCATCAACAGCCCCGCGCCAACCTTCCCATGTGCCATCAATTCGGCTTTCCGCTATCAGAATGAGCGCAGCCACAAGCCCAACAATAAGGACAACAGGCCATTCAATATCTGCCCGCAGCGCTTTGCCACGCACCGCCGCGGCGCGCAACAATAACGTGATGTTGAACGCGCCAAATAAACACAACAACAACACCAGCATTTCCACGTGCCACAGACCGAACCCCGTCACCGACCCGTTCAACGAAGAAACACCTGATGTCGATACCGCCGACAGGGCATGAACAACAGCATCGAAAGGGTGTAATCCCGCCATCGCCAATGCCATCGCCCCAACCAAGGTAGCACCCCCATATAGCGGTAGAACCAAACGCGCGGTGACGCGCATTCGACGCATCAATGTCTCCCCCTCCCCGTGTGCCACAGGTGCCATGGAAGGCTGCAACCCCCCAATCGAAAGCCCGGTCAGCATGACAATGCCGATCACCAGCCACCACATACCGCCAAGCCACCCCAGGAACGCCCGCCAAAGCAGAATAGAGTGCCCTTGATCTTCCGGTGGCCCCAACATGGAAAGGCCGGTGGTAGTAAGCATCGACACGGCCTCAAACCAGGCTTGCCCGATCGTCAGCCCTTCCAAGGCCGCGGTAAGGGGCAAAGCCGCAAAGAGCGGAACAAAAACAGCCGATAAAAAAAGCAGGGGCAAACCATCGCGGCGATCCGGGTCAACGCCCATATTGCGCAGGGCGATCACCATGCCGCCCCCAACGAACACGGTAATCAACCCCGCTTCCAAAAAGATTACAGCCTTCGTGTATTCGAAAAATGCGAAGGCCAGCAATACCATGGCAAGTTGCGCGATCCCAACAAACAGAATCAACCAACCGAGAATGAAAAATATGCCGGTAAAGGCCATTGTAATCGCCTTTAGAAGAACTCCACGCCTACGCGCACCATTTGTTCCACTTTCTTAACCCTATGTGCCAATACAAATAGGACAACCCTATCGCCAGCCTCAATAATTGTGCCACCGCGCGGAATGGTGATTTCCGCGTCCTTGTCCTTGCGCATAATCGCCCCAACTACCACGCCGGACGGCAAATCAATGTCACGTAAAGGCGTCCCCACCAGCGGCGACGTTTCCATTGCTTCCGCCTCAATGATTTCGGCGGCACCATCACGAATGGAATGCAACCCCCTGATCCGCCCGCGCCGCACATGTTGCAAAATGGTGGAGACAGTTGTTTCGCGCGGATCGACAAATACGTTAATGCCCAAGGAATTTTGCAATGGCGCATAGTTAGCGTGGTTGATCAAAGCGATAGAACGATCAACCCCAGAACGTTGCGCCAGTAGGGCCGCCAGAATATTAACCTCGTCATCATCCGTAATTGCCACCACGGTTTCAGTCTCACGAGCATTTGCTTCACGCAAAATATCCTCGTCTACCCCGTCACCATTCAGCACGATTGTGGTGTTTAGAAAGTCGGTGATATATTCCGCGCGCGCCTTGTTTTTTTCAATAATTTTGGTGCGCACATTGGGGTGAGCCTCTTCAATGCCCTGCGCCAGATAAAGCCCGATATTGCCACCGCCCACAATGATCAGGCGGCGCGCCTCTTGCTCCTCGTGCCCAAAGATGGTCAAGGCACGTTGCACATGCCCCACATCGGACGCGAAATAAATTTCATCCCCGACAAACATCTGATCGTCGCCTGATGGCGTCAGCATACGCCCGTCACGCCAAATACCGCTGACCACAATGTTCAGATCGGGAAACAGTTCCGTCAACTGACGCAACGGCGTATTTACCACCGGGCAATTTTCTTCCAATCGGCACCCCACCATACGGACCTTATTGTCCGCGAAGGGCACGGTTTCAAAAGCGCCGGGCACTTCAAGGCGTTGTTGAATAGCGGCCGCCACTTCCCGTTCCGGCGAAATAATTACATCAATCGGCATGTGATCGCGAGAAAACAGGTTTGCCCATTTTTTGTTGAGGTAACTTTGCGCTCGCACCCGCGCCACTTTGCGCGGCACATTAAAAATCGAATGCGCCACCTGACACGTCACCATATTCACTTCGTCGCCCGCAGTAACGGCAATGATCATCTCGGCCTCGGCGGCTCCGGCGCGTTCCAGCACATCTGGCTGCGCGCCATGCCCCAGCACCGCTTGCACATCCAACGTGTCATTGATGCGACGGATCAGTTCCGGCGAGCGGTCGACCACTGTCACATCATTCATCTCTTGCGCCAGTTGGCGGGCAATGTTGTACCCCACCTGCCCAGCCCCGCAGACAATGACCTTCATGAACAACCCCTGCTTCTAGTCTTCACGGTTGAGCCTAGGGGCCTGCCCCCGGCTTGTCGAGTGGCGATAAACCTTCGATACCCGCTTTGTCCAGCCTGCAAAGCGCGCTATTGTGCCCCCATGATACGCGGATTCTTGACAATAGCACTGATCGCTCTTTGGAGCCTGCCGGTCAGCGCGGCACCGGAAATGGTCGCTGTGCCAAGCGGCACCTTGCTGATGGGTGCCAATGATGGCCCCGCAGAAGAACAGCCACAACACAAACGCATGGTCAAACCATTCCTGCTGGACAAAAGTCCGGTCAGCGTTGCCGCCTTCGGTAAGTGGGTCGCCGAAAGCACTTACCGCACAGAGGCTGAAAAATTCGGCGATGGCGCGGTGATGCATATGGGCACGGGTTATTGGTATTTGCAAAAGGGCGCCACGTGGCAAAAACCGTTTGGCCCCAAGGGAGACACTGCCACGCCAGATCACCCCGTTACCCAAGTCAGCTTCAACGACGCCAAAGCTTATTGCGCAGCCCATGGCAAACGACTGCCAACAGAGGCAGAATGGGAACATGCCGCCCGCGGGGGCAACAACGCAGAAATCGCCTATGCCTTCGGCCCAAATCTGCTACACGAAGGCGAATATCTGGCCAATGTCTGGACCGGCATTTTCCCCGTCATGAACACTGGCAATGATGGGTTTCACACGACATCCCCCATTGGCCATTATGGCGTAACCCCCATAGGGCTAACAGATATGGCTGGCAATGTGTGGGAATGGGTGGACACATGGTTCACCCCCTATCCCGACACAGGCGAAACCGGCGGCACCGAAAAGGTGCAACGCGGCGGCTCCTATTTATGCGACCCAAAAGTCTGCCATGGTTTCCGGGTTACGGCGCGGGGTCATGCAACGCCCGACAGCAGCCACATCCATGTGGGCTTTCGGTGCGCCAAAGATATTGAACAAACCCTTTAGGAACTTTCCATGATCCGCTTCGCTTTCGCCGCCCTGCTGATAGCCTTACCTTTGCCCGTGTTCGCCGCAGATACCCGGCCTAATATTCTGTTGATCGTGGCCGAGGATATGAGCGCCCATATCGGCGCCTTTGGCGACACGGTGGCGAAAACGCCGGCGTTGAATGCCTTGTCGGCACAGGGCACGAACTTCCCCAATGCCTACACAACATCCGGTGTGTGCGCCCCTTCCCGTGCCGGGCTGATCACCGGCGTGCATCAAGTGGCACTTAATGCCCAACACATGCGCACATCAGCGCCCTTTCCCGGCGTGGGCAATGGTGGCCCCATGAATTATGAGGCCGTGCCCCCCGCTCATATCAAAGCCTTCCCTGAGCTGCTGCGCGCGCAGGGCTACTATACCTATAATGTAACCAAAACGGACTATCAGTTTGGCGACCCCTTCACCATTTGGGACCGTAATGCCGGGAGCGCTCATTGGCGTGACCGCCCCAATGCGGATCAACCCTTCTTCGGCATGGTGAATTTGATGAGTACCCATGAAAGCGGTTTGTTTGCACAAACAGGCTGGCCGCGCAGCGCACTGCACTTCGCCATGCAATTGGTGCTGTGGCAGCGCTTTAAAGATTTTGAAGATGTCGTGACACCGGCAGAAGTGCATGTGCCTCCCTATTATCCCGACACGCCGCAAGTGCGGGCAACGCTGGCGCAGTTGCAAAACAATGTGGCCTTTATGGATGGGGAAGTGCAGGCGCTTCTTGCCCAGCTTGAAGAAGATGGGTTGGCCGACAACACGATTGTGATCTTCACCACCGATCATGGGGATGGCCTGCCACGGGGCAAACGCACCTTGTATGATCTGGGTATTCGCGTGCCCGTCATTGTGCGCTGGCCAGCTAACTTGCGCCCAGATCAAGAACCCCAAGGCACCTGGCGGCATGATATTGTCAGCTTTATTGATTTTGCGCCCACCCTTCTAAAACTGGCAGGTGCCACGCCGCTCCCCTATATGGCAGGCCGGGTATTCTTGGGCGATGATCCCGCACCCCCGCCCCAATTTGTGCATAGCGCAATTGACCGTGTGGACGAACATGCACAACGCAGCCGCGCGGTGACGGATGGGCGCTATAAGCTCATCGCGGATTTCATCATTGATGCGCCGCAACTACTGTCGCTCGGCTTTCGCAACAATCTGGCCATGATGGATGATCTTTATGAGGTAAAGGCCCAAGGCGGCTTTGCAGGCGATGGCGGGTTATATGATGACACCCGCCCGGCGCGCCAGCTTTTTGACACAAAGATCGACCCCCATGAGATTAACAATCTGGCAGGGCATCCAGACTATGCAAAGATTGAACAAGCCCTAGAGGCGGAGCTACACCGCTGGATGGTCGAGTTGGGAGATGAAGGCATGCCGGAGCGGGAGATGATCGCACAGCACTGGCCCAATATGGAACAGCCTGAAACCGCCGCGCCCATTTTCACCCAAAGCGGTGAAGGGTTTGTGCTGACAAGTGAGACCAAGGGGGCCTCTATTGGTTGGCGCATTGGTGAGGGGGCATGGCAACTTTATACGCAACCCATCGCGGCCCAGAAAGGCGTGGAAGCCAAAGCCATTCGTTATGGATACAAGGAAAGCTCGGTCAGCACCTTTACCGTGCCCTAAACTTGCGCCAACGGTTCAAGTTGGGTGCGCTCGGCCACCCAATCCTGCAACACGGATGGGCTGGCAATTTCAACACCGCCATAGGCGCGCTGTAATATCCCCTGTTTTTGCAAACGCCCCAAGGCGGCGTTAATAGAGGCACGCGTTACACCCATCGCGCTGGCCAAAGTATCTTGGGTAATATCAATGCGCGTGGCTTCCGGCTGCAACGCTGTGCTGAGCAATTTGGCCACGCGTACATCCAAAGGCAGAGCCCTCATATCCTCCAGAATTTCAAGGGCGGTGTGAAGCTGGCGCGTCACCACAGAAAGTAGCGCACGGCGCAACCCCACTTCTTTATCCATCACTTTTTCAAACGCCGGTTTGGTCACATGATCAATCACGGTGCCTCCAACCGCCTGCGCGTGATGGGTGCGTGGCAGGCCCGCAAACAAGGTAAATTCCCCAAAGGAAAAACCCGGCCCCACAATTGCGGTCGTGTAGTAATTTCCATCCAGCGTGAAATTGCCGAACTGCACCACGCCTTCGCGCACAATGTTGAGGCCTAAATTGGTATCCCCGCGATTCTGGATCGTTTCCCCATCTTGAAAGCGGCGCATCTCCGTGGCCGCCAAAAGCGCCTGTTGCTGCGACTCATTCAAAGCCTGCATCAGGTTTTGTCCCACAAAGTAAAGGCTTTCCGCCATTTTTCATTCACCATAATTGTCAAATATTTGACATTATAAAAATAGAGCCGCGCCTATACAAGCCTCATAACAGATCCGATAAGGGGGCAGCCATGCCATACCAAGTAACCATTTTTTTGATTTTTCTAGGCTTCGGCCTGTTTGAAATTGCGCGCCAAACTTTTCTACAAAAAGAAAAATCCAAAGCATCCGACGTAAAAGTCGAACTGATTGGCGGCATATTGCTCGTCACCTTTACCCAGCCTTTCGTTCTGTTCTGTGGTGCAGGCCTCGCCAGTGCTTTGTTACCACAATATCAAGACGCGCTGATCAGCCTGCCTTTCGTGGCAGGCTTTGCCTTGCTCATTTTATTTGATGACTTGGTGCAATATTGGTGGCATCGCGCCAGCCATACTTTTCCGTGGCTCTACAACCTCCATCGCTCGCACCATAATGCCGAATATATGAGCATCCGCATCGTCTACCGAAACAATGCGTTTTACTATCTGTTCATGCCCAATCTTTGGACCACGGGCGTGCTGCTCTATCTGGGCTTGGCGGAGGTCTATATTTATTACACCATCATCAAAATGACGATTATCTTCGGTGCCCATTCCAACCAACGCTGGGACCAACCGCTTTATAGGATTAAGGCGCTGCATCCCCTGATGTGGGTAGTGGAGCGCGTGATCTCCACCCCCACCACACATTCAGCCCATCACGGCAAACACTTGGCAGACGGCGTGACGAACTACAAAGGCAATTTCGGCAATATGCTGTTTTTCTGGGATGTGCTGTTTGGCACCGCCAAAATCACGCGCCAAGTACCGCCGGAATTTGGGGTTGAAAACCTGCCGGACCTTGAAGCCTCAGAACAATTGTTTTGGCCGCTTGTCCGCTCAGAAGCCACCGCTGCTGTTACCGCTGCACCGGAACCCGCAGAATAAGGATTAGCGGCCCAGGTGTTTTTCAACCTGCCGTTTTTCCCAATCAGGCCCGAAAAAGCTCCACATCTCAAATACTGAAAGACCATGGCTGGCAAGCCCGATACCCCAGCCCAAGGCGGGCCAAATAACCCAAAAGCTGCCACCTGAGAACAGGTTTATCAGCGCCAAAAGGCCAATGACAATTGCATACCATAGGGCGTGAGTATAAAAGCCCTTGATATCGCGCACATAACGCAATGCCTCTTTCTCTTCTTTGCTAATTTCAACACGGGTTGTGGCAGGAATTTCCGCCGGGGTTTCTGTCTTTTGCATATTGGGTGCCTCCACTTGTGGGGAAGATGCTTCGCTTTCCAAAAAGGTTGAAACATCTGTTTCAAAAACGGCAGCCAGCGCCTTCGCGGTTTCAAGGCCGGGCCTTTGCCCACGCTCCAACCGCTGAATAGTACGCACAGAAATACCGGTAAAATCTGCCAATTGTTCTTGGCTCCATCCCCGGCTCAATCTTAGCTTACGAACGATCATTCAAAACTCCAACTCAATCGCACTGAACTGCCTGCCCCACTGATATGTCTGAGTAGCAGCCCTCACCACGACAGCAACCCGACACTCTAACGACACACGCCTGACAACCGGCAACAAAGCCGGACTAAGTGAGACAAAGGCCTATTTTTTATTGAGCCGCTTGGCCATCTGTCGCTCTTCCCACTCAGGCCCAAACAAATCATTCAGGCCAAACAGCGCAACTGCCTGCACCGCCAGAGCAACCCCAAAGCCCAATGCAGGCCATAAAAACCACAAATAGGAAGGGCTGGTCATGATGTTGACGATAAACAGAAAGACCACCAGCACCCCTGCGCCGACTGCCTGCATATAAAAGCGCTTTAGGCGCTTTACATAACGCTGGGCTTCTCTTTCTTCCCGGCTAGGTGTTCTTGTTCTTTCTGTGGTTTCGGCCATTTCTTTCGTTTCAGTCATTTGTATCCCCCGATTATGTCTTCTACCCTAAGCATCCTTGGCAATAGTTCAATCCATCGCCATTGGGGCGAATCGATGAAACTGCTCCAATTTTCGACATTCTTCGAAACAGTTTGTGAGCACTGGCGCTCGGATACAGGTGCACGGGACAGGAAAAGCGGTTTCACTCGTCGCTTCGCCGCGCTAATGTCGCCCAATTGTAATTGAGAACCATTTATGAGGTTAAGCCGTGGCACAAACAGCCATTAGCGGAACGGGTCTTTACACGCCGCCGAATTCCATTTCCAACGAAGAACTTGTGGAAGCCTTCAACACCTATGTTGAAAACTTCAACAAAGAGAATGCGGCAGGCATTGCCGCCGGTGAGGTGGAAGAACTCACCCCCTCCAGCGCGCCATTCATTGAAAAGGCCAGCGGCATCAAAAGCCGCTTTGTTATGAACAAAGATGGCATCATTGATCCCGATTGCATGGCCCCGCGCCTTCCAGAACGCTCAAATGATGAGCTTTCCATTCTGGCAGAAATGGCGGTCAATGCCGCCGAAGAAGCCATGGCGCAATCTGGCCGCAGCGCCGAAGACATTGATGCGGTGATTGTTGCGTGCTCCAACTTGCAACGCCCCTACCCTGCCATTGCTGTAGAGGTACAAGAGGCATTAGGCATTGAAGGTTTCGGTTTTGATATGAATGTGGCTTGTTCCTCAGCGACATTTGGCATTCAAACCGCTGCAGATTTTGTCGCCCAAGGCCATGCCCGTGCAGTGCTGATGGTCAATCCAGAAATCTGTTCCGGTCACTTAAACTTCTGTGACCGTGACAGTCATTTCATCTTTGGGGATGTGGCGACCGCGGTGATTGTAGAAGCATCGGACACCGCCCAGGGCCAACATGTATTCGATATTGTGGGTACTAAGCTGCAAACAAAATTTTCCAACAATATCCGCAATAATTTCGGTTTTCTGAACCGGGCTGCGCCTGAAGGCATTGGCCAAAAGGACAAATTATTTGTGCAGGAAGGCCGCAAGGTTTTTAAAGATGTTGTGCCATGGGTTTCCACACTCATCCAAGCCCATTTGGACGAATTGGGCCTTGAAGGCGATGCGTTGAAACGCATGTGGCTGCATCAAGCCAATATCAACATGAATACACTTATCGCCAAGAAGGTGCTGGGCCGCGACGCAACGCCGGAAGAAAGCCCGATCATTCTGGATGAATATGCAAACACGTCATCCGCGGGCTCTATCATTGCGTTCCACAAGCATAATCAGGATTTGGCCGCTGGAGATATCGGCGTCATCTGTTCCTTCGGGGCAGGCTATTCAGCCGGGTCCGTTGTGGTGAAAAAGCGTTAAGCCGATGAGCGCGCGCAGCCGCCTACCCGCCAAGGGCACATCATGGCCCGAGCTTGAATCCCGCATGCAAGATATGGCAGGCGGTGACGTTAAATGGCGTGATGGCAAGCTGGGGGTTTATATCTTTCATGCGGGCGAAGACGTGCTGGATGTTGCGCATGAAGCCTATGGCATGTTCATCAGTGAAAACGGCTTGGGGCCTTTAGCCTTCCCGTCCATCGCAGAGATGGAGAAACAGGTCATTGAAAACGGCCTAACCCTATTGAACGCCCCGGATGATGGCTGCGGGTCTTTCACCTCCGGCGGCTCTGAAAGCATCATGCTGGCTGTAAAAACCGCACGAGATACCGCCAAAGCTCAAGGCCTGGTAAAAGCCGGTGAGGGTGAAATTGTGGTGCCTTACACGGCCCACCCGGCCTTCGATAAGGCGGCCCACGCGCTGGAACTCAAGATCATTCGCGTGCCTGTTTCCATGCCGATAGGTGCAGCAGATGTTGCGGCGATGGAAGACGCGATTACGGATCGCACAATCATGATGGTGGGTTCTGCCCCCAACTTTCCATACGGCGTCGTTGACCCTATTCCCACTTTATCCGATCTCGCGCTTCGGAAAGATGTCTGGCTGCATGTAGATGCCTGCGTCGGCGGCTATTTCGCGCCCTTCGCCAAAAGGCTGGGCGTGAATATTCCCGACTTTGATTTCACCAACGCCGGCGTTCGCTCCATTAGCGCCGATCTGCACAAATATGGCTATGCCGCCAAGGGGGCTTCCACCGTGTTTCATCGGGATAAGGCCCAAGGCGACATTCAAAGTTTCACCTTTGATGATTGGCCGGGCGGCCACATGTATACGCCCAACATGGCAGGCACACGCCCCGGCGGGGCCATTGCTGCGGCTTGGGCCGTGCAGCAATATTTGGGCGAGGAAGGTTATCTCAAAACTACACAGGCAGCGCTCAACGCGCGCATGATTGTGGAAAACGGCCTGAAGGAAATGCCGGGCTTCAACCTCATCGGCGACAGCAAGCTGGCCCTCATCGCCTATGCCCATGAAACACATTCCGCCGGTAAGCTGATGGGCGGGTTGATGCAGCGCGGCTGGTTCCATGCCGGTGTGTCGGACCCCAAGGGTTTGCACCTGATGCTGTCGCCAGAACACGAAAAAACAATGCCGCATTATTTGGCCGATTTGAAAGAGATTACCGCTGCCCTTGACGCAGGCGCCAAAGCAGACGACAAAACCGTTCAATATGGCGGTTAGGCACCAAGGCGGTTGAGGAATTTCCATGGCAGATGACATCCCCTTCAAGCGGGAGTTTGATTATGAGTATGGTCGGGTAGACCAACTCACACCTTTAATCCGCCGCGTGATTGCGCCCAACCCCGGCCCCTTCACGTTTACAGGCACGGGCACCTATATTATCGGCAGCGGTGGCGGATTGGCCGTGATCGATCCCGGCCCCGTCATTCACAGCCACATTGATGCGATAATGAATGCTGTTCAGCCCGGTGAACATATCAGCCATATTTTGATTACTCACACCCATATGGATCACTCTCCCGCCGCTGCCCCCCTTAAGGCACGGTGTCAGGCCCCCATCTATGCTTATGGCGTTCATGGCGGCGCCGGAGATGGCGACAAGGTGGAAGAAGGGGCAGATCGCGCCTTTGAGTTCGATCACAAGGTCGTCGATGGTGATGTCATAGAAGGCGATGGCTGGACGATGGACTGCGTGCATACGCCGGGTCACACCTCCAACCACATTGCCTATGGATTGCGCGAAGAAAAGGCCCTGTTCACCGGCGATCATGTGATGGGCTGGTCGACTTCAGTGATCTCGCCGCCGGATGGCGATATGGATGCCTATATGGCATCGCTTAAAAAATTATTGGACCGGGATGATGAAATCTATTGGCCCACCCACGGCACGGCGATTGAAAACCCAAAACCCTTTGTGCGCGCCTTTATGTTCCATCGCCGCACACGGGACCGCCAGATCATGGATTGCCTGAAAGAAGATATCATCCACATTCCAGATATGGTGGCGCGAATGTATCGCGATGTGGATAAGGGTCTGCACCCGGCAGCCTCCCGCTCTGTGCTGGCACATATTATTGCGCTTGCCAAACGCGGCGAAATCCTGTGCGATGACACTGAACCGGGCCTAAAAAGCAATTACAGACTGCCTCAATAGATGACTGATACATCCCCCTCCCCACAACGCGCTCCATTATGGGGTTGGACATCAGAAGGCTGGGGCATCGTGATCGCCGTCAGCGTAGGGGTTGGCACAATGGTGGGTCTGATCCTCGCCAATGTGGGGATAGACGAAGAAGGCTATGGTCTAGCCATCCGGTCCACGGCACGCACCACGCTTATCTTTTTTTTGATTGCCTACCTTGCCAGCCCCTTGATGCGGTTATCAGGTGGTAACTGGGCACGCGGGCTATTGCGTAATCGCCGCTATTGGGGCGTTGGTGCAGCTATATCACACGCTTTCCATTTCGTGCTGATCTGGGCGCTTATGGATAAGTTCTATGATGGAGATTGGATTGCTGCTTCAGGCTTAACAACGGTGATCTTTGGCGGCCTGGGCTTTGCATTTTTCTTTGCCATGGCACTGACCTCCACCAATGGCTGGATCAGGCGGCTTGGGCCGAAAAACTGGCGGCTATTGCACACACTTGGCCTGCATTATATTTGGGCGATCTTCACAGGCACGCTGCTGCTTGGCCAATTGGCAGAAGGCCCGCAGGCCATCCAAGCCTTTGAAATTGCCGCGCTGGTGATTGCGCTTGGTATCAGACTGGTTGCCCAGCGCGAGAGCCGATAGGCGCATAAGCCCCAATCAACCTATATTCTAGTCAATATATTCAGTCCACGCAGAGCCACGCACGGGTGTTTTAGGTGCGCCAATGGCAACACCACGGCGCCAACGATCCTGCTCATTGGTTGCACCAAACAAAAAGCGCAGGCCGATGCCAAATTGTAGTTCCTCCACTTGCTCACCTTCATCGGTGCCGCTGCTGTAATTGTAGCCCATACCTGTCGTTAGAAAGACCGGATGCTCCTTCATGATGCGATGCGACACTGAAAGGCCTACCGCAAAGTGGCGTCCCGGATCGCTGCTATCAATATATTGGGAAGATCCGCCAAACTCGATCTCGCCCTCAATTGTCGTATGCTCATCCCAGAAATAGGCTCCGCCAGTACGGAACGCATAGCCTTCTACAAAGCCTTCGCCGTCGTCCTCGCCGTCGCGCAACTTGTCGCCAAAACCTGCCTGTGCGAACACCACGAAATCGGGGGCAATGAAGTGCTGGCCCTCAATACCGACCATGTAAAGATTATACGCCTCATCGCTGTCCCCACTTTGGGGGCGCGTATCCGCATATTGGAAGAAAGTGCCAATGCGCGTATCCACGTTCACATTATACAAAGCATGTGCGGTGCCTTGAAATTGGTAATCCGGGTCTTCATCATCGCCAAAGCAATCACTACATCCATCATCAAACCAATCCTTCCGCACCGATCCTTCTGCGCCAAGCGTCCATTGATCATTCAAACGGTACGCGCCGCTCACCTCACCAATCACAAAAAGCGGCATATCGCTATCGACGGAACTGCCCCCATCCACTTCAGAAACATTAGCCATACCACCGCTAACACCCACATAACCCAAAAAGGATGACTGGGCGACGGCTGTTCCGCTTAAGGTTAGAAATCCACACGCAGCAACTACACCAAGGAAATAACTATGAATGTGCATATATGTTCGCTCCGATAAAAGACGAACTAACACTAATTTTCCTTAAGGCAAGGTTAGCTCCCCCATTACTGCCGCCAAAAGAAAAGCCCGACTGAAAATCAGCCGGGCTTCCCGCGATTTATGTAGCTGGATCTAGGCTGTTGGCAATTTGTAATCGGCAAATTGTTCGCGCAAGGTCAGCTTCTGGATTTTGCCTGTAGCGGTATGGGGAATTTCATCCACAAAGGCCACGTCATCGGGCATCCACCATTTGGCGATTTTGTCTTCCAGGAATTTCAAAATCTCTTCCTTGGAAGGATCGGCCCCTTCGGCCTTCACGACGATCAGCAGCGGGCGCTCATCCCATTTGGGATGCGCAATGCCAATCACGGCGGCTTCCCCTACGCCGGGGTGGCCCACCGCCTCATTCTCCAGATCGATCGATGAAATCCACTCACCGCCGGATTTGATCACATCTTTCGCGCGGTCGGTAATGCCCATAAAACCTTGTGGATCAATGGTTGCCACATCGCCCGTATCGAACCAGCCATCAGCGTCCAAGATATTACCGCCCTCACCCTTCATATAGGATTTCGCAATAGCAGGCCCGCGCACCAGCAAGTGGCCAAAGGCTTCGCCGTCATGAGGCAACTCATTGCCGTCATCATCGGTGATCTTCATTTCCACACCGAAGGGCACCCGGCCCTGCTTGACCTTAATGTCCAACCGCTCTTCACGGCTGAGTTCACGCTGACCGGCTTTGTAGGAGCAGATAGTGCCCATGGGGCTCATCTCTGTCATGCCCCAGGCATGTTTCACTTCAGCGCCATACTCGTTCTCAAAGGTATCGATCATGCTGCGCGGCACGGCTGAGCCACCAATCACAACATTATTGAGATGAGGCAGCTTGGCGCCGGTTTTTTGCAGCTCCGTCAGCAGCATCAACCACACGGTTGGCACGGCAGCGGTAAACGTCACCTTTTCCGTATCCAACAACTCATAGATGGATTCGCCATCCATTTCAGACCCCGGCAACACCATGGAAGCGCCGGTTGCGAAACAAGCATAAGGCAGCGCCCAGGCATTGGCATGGAACATGGGCACCACGGGCAGCACCGTATCTTCTGCACCCAAGCCCATCACATCCTTGCCGCAAGAAAACAGCGTGTGGATAACATTACCCCGATGGGAATAAAGCACGCCCTTCGGGTTTCCGGTTGTGCCCGATGTATAGCAAAGGGAGGAAGCCGTGTTTTCATCCAGCGCAGGCCATGCATAGTCTTCGTCACCTTCTTTCAACAATTCCTCAAACGCCACAGCGTTACGCAAGGACGTATCGGGCATGTGTTTCGCATCCGTCATCACCACAAAGGTTTCGACGTTGGGCATCTGATCTTGCAAGGCTTCCAGCGCGGGCACGAAGGTAAGGTCGACAAAAATCATCCGGTCTTCGGCGTGATTGACGATGTAAACCAATTGTTCGGGGAACAGGCGCGGGTTCAAGGTGTGGGTAATGGCCCCCATGCAGGAAATGGCATACCAAGCTTCAACATGGCGATAAGTGTTCCATGCCAGCGTGCCAATACGATCACCAATCTTCACGCCGCGCTTATCGAGGGCTTTTGCTAGAATTTTGGAGCGGCGGCCCACTTCAGCGAATGTGGTGCGATGGATGGATTTATCCTCCACCAAACGGGTCACGATTTCGCGTTCCCCGTGCCATTTGGAACCGTGTTCCAAAATAGATGAAATTAGTAGCGGCCAATCCTGCATAAGACCCAGCATGTGCGTCCCTTCCTTTTTCGTGTTGGAATTTGGGCGCACTATAATCACGGATCGCGATGCGATCAAACAATTCTGCTAAACGTGCTGACCGCCATTAATGTGCAATTCTGCACCCGTCACGTAGGAGGATTGGTCGGTGCACAGGAAATAGATGGCCTTTGCCACCTCCTCTGGCTGGCCAAGGCGGCGCAACGGAATAGCCTCCACCAGTTTTTCCGTGCCCGGAGACAAAATGGCGGTTTCAATCTCGCCCGGCGAAATGGAATTGACCCGAATACCATGCGGTCCAAAGTCTGAAGCCATTTCCCGCGTCAGGGCCGCCAAGGCAGCTTTTGAGGTGGCATAGGCTGTGCCTGCAAAGGGATGCACCCGGCCATCAGCGATGGAGGTAACATTCACGATAGAGCCTTTCACTTGCTCCAATTGGGGCATAAGCCCCCGTGCCAGCATAATCGGCGCAAAGAAATTGACTTGAAACACATGTTTCCAATCATCAATTTCCGTCGTGATAGCCCCCAGCCGCGCCCCATTTTCACCCTTAGGACTGATAGCAGCGTTGTTCACCAATGCATTCAATCCTCCGCCATCGGCCTTCAAACGCTCCGCAATATCTGGAATGGCTGCCAAAATGGCCGCCGGGTCTGACAAATCCACTTGCACATGATCTTCCGGCCCCGCTTCCCATGGGCAATCTTCCGGAAACCCATAGCGCGAACAGGTAATCACCCGCCATCCGGCAGACGAAAAACGTTTTACAGTGGCGTGGCCAATACCGCGGCTGGCCCCGGTGAGCAACAAGGTACGTCGATGGTTCGAAGTTTGATCTGTCATTTCGGCCAAACCCTATCACACTCGCCATTTACGTGCGACTGCAATAGCATGGAGAAATTAGGGGAGCACGCAAAAGTGATCAGAAGATTTATTCGATGGGAGGCCTTCGTCCTCCTCGCCGCTTTCGGAGCCTCAGTGCTGGGGTGGCTGTTTTTCTATGAGCGCCCACCCGGCACGATTGACGGTCCTGTTGCCTACGACCCCGTGCCCGACGGCACCGATTGGACGACATTTGGCGGCGATGTTGGCCTGTCTCGGCACTCCCCCCTTGCGCAAATTACTCCGGCAAATGTGCGCCACCTCAAGGTCGTGTGGGAATATGCCACCGGCGAGATGGAACGCCGCGGCGCAGAAGCCTATGCGCTTTCATCCGATGAAGGCACGCCCATTATGGCGGCCGGTCATTTGCTGGTGTGTAGCCCCTTTAATCGCCTTATCGCACTTGATCCAGCCACGGGGCAGGAGCGCTGGGTATATGACCCTGAAATCAACACCGATATCGACTACGCCAATCAGTTTTTATGCCGTGCTATAGTGGCATGGCGCGACACCGAAGCAGACACTGAAGCGCCATGTGCCCACCGCCTGTTTATGGCAACGAATGATTTGCGCATCATCTCACTGGATGCGGCCACGGGCACTTTGTGCACCGGCTTTGGAACAGATGGGCAAGTGCAAGTCGAACCTGATGTACCCTTGGTCTACCCCGGCGAAATGCAGTTCACCTCGCCCCCTGCTGTTGTGGGTGATACAGTTGTCGTGGGTGCTGCCATTGGCGACAACACCGCAGTTAAAGTGCCCCGCGGTGCCGTCCGCGCTTTCGATGCCCGCAGCGGCACCCCGAAATGGACATTCGATCCCATCCCTCGCGATCCTGCTTCGCTCGCCGCTGGCACTTGGCCAAAGACACATGAAACCGGCCATGCCAATGTGTGGTCCACCATGTCGGTCGATCAACAACGCGGCTTGATCTACTTGCCCACGACCAGCCCCAGCCCTGATTTCTTTGGCGGGTTACGCAAGGGCGATAATCGCTATGCCAATTCCGTTGTCGCACTAGATGGCGAAACCGGTGCTGTCCGGTGGCACTTTCAAATCGTACATCATGACGTGTGGGACTATGATTTGCCTACCGGCCCCGCCTTTGTGACCTTGGAGCGCGATGGCAAACAAATTGATGCACTTGTGCAGGGGACCAAACAGGGATTTTTGTTTGTGCTTGACCGCGAAACGGGAGAACCTGTGTTTGAGGTAGTTGAAAAACCCATGCCGCAAGGCGGCGTGGCAGATGAATATTTGTCCCCCACCCAACCGATCCCGACATTGCCACCCCCGCTGGTGCCGCAAAGCATCAGTGCAGAAGAGGCGTTTGGGTTCACACCCATTGACCGCGGGGCCTGCGCGGAACGAATGAAAATGGCTGGTCCCTCAACCCTTTACCAACCACCCGATGAAGACGGCACCTTGCTCTACCCTTTCAATGGTGGTGGCATGAACTGGGGCGGCATCGCCATCGATCAGGATCGTAAAATCGCCGTCGCAAATACCTCGCGCGCCATTCATCTTATTCGGTTGATCCCCAATATGACGCGGGAAGAAATCAGCCAACTTAAAACAGCCGCGCCTGAAAGCTTCCGCGATTTGCAGGAAATAGGACCAATGACAGGCACAAGATGGTCGGTCACACGCACCGTTTTGCTATCACCCTTCGGTATGCCTTGTAATGCACCACCATGGGGTGCCCTCACGGCTGTTGATCTGAACAGCGGAGAAATTTTGTGGGAGGTGCCCCTTGGCACAACGCGAGATTTAGCGGCGGGCATCTCCCTCAAATGGGGAACGCCCAACTTTGGTGGCCCGCTGACCATCGGCTCCGGCATCGTATTTATCGGTGCAGCCATGGACAGCTATTTGCGTGCCTTCAACATCCGCACTGGCGAGGAATTGTGGGGCGATTATCTACCCGGCGGCGGGCAGGCCGGACCGATGACCTATGCCATAGGCGGGCGACAATTTATTGTCATTCAAGCTGGCGGACATGGCCGCGCGGGCACCCGCAGATCTGACCGCGTTGTTGCTTACGCACTACCTGAATAAGAAACAGAACAAAAAAGAAGCCCGGCCACTACATTATGAGTGACCGGGCCAATTTCAGATTTATGGTGCGTGCGCTTAGCTCACAATCTTCCACGAACCATCCGGCTGACGACAGGCTGTGCCGTAGGCTGTTTCTTCCTGGCCGCCAATCATCACAGTTTGATGATATTCACGGCAAGGCTGACCATTGGCGCCTGTTGAAGCAGCTTGCGGGGTAATGGTGCCGCTATTGCCGCTGTCGGGATTAGACCAAGTGCTGGTTTGGCCGGTTTGACCATATTCAAGCGACTCCTGCGTGGTTTGCTGCATGGCGGCACGGTCTGCACGGTCAAGCGAACGACCGATTTCGGAACCAAGCCATGCACCTGCCAGCGTACCGGCAATAATCGCAGCCGTGCGACCTTGGCCGCCACCAACATTGGAGCCCGCAATACCGCCGGCAGCGGCACCCATCAGGCCACCAATACGTTCTTTCGTGCCAGCACCATCGGTACAAGCAACCAAACCACCCATCAACAGGGCCGCAACTGACATTTTAAGGGCTTTCAACATAATCCAAGCCTTTCCTCTTTGTTTGCCCGTAAGTGGGCGTTGGAACCAAGACACTTCAAATACGCGAAGCGAATCTCGTGAAATCGTTCAAGTCACTCTATGCCGCCTAGTGTCGAAGTCAAAAGGGGCAAGAATTAGGCGCGACTTTGGCGGCTATTGCTGCCGAAAAACCGCTGAACTACGGTATTAATGTTAGGAGCTTAGAACATGACCGCCGCAATTCAAAACCCGTTTGAGCTATTTTCCGAGTGGTTTGACGCCGCCATCGGCACCGAACCGGACGTGCCCGACGCTATGATTCTGTCCACCGCAACTGCCGGTGGCACACCCGACGCCCGCACGGTATTGCTAAAAGGCCATGATGAAAACGGCTTTGTTTTCTTCACCAATTACAACAGCGCCAAAGGGCAGGAACTGGCGCAAAACCCCAAGGCTGCCCTCACTTTTCACTGGAAAACCCGCAAGCAGCAAGTGCGGATCAAGGGTGAAATCAGCAAAACCAGCGTGGCCGAAAGCGATGCCTATTTCGCCAGTCGCCCGCGCGGCAGCCAAATCGGTGCCTGGGCGTCTGACCAATCGGCTCCCCTTGATTCCATGGACAGTTTGCACGATGCCGTAGCCGCCGCCGCAGCGCGCTTCGGCGATGCGCCAATACCGCGACCCGACCATTGGGGCGGCTATCGGTTATGCCCGCTCACAATCGAATTTTGGCAGGATAAATCAGATCGCTTGCATGAAAGACAGGTGTTTTCGCGACCTAATTGCAACTCAAACAACTGGACAAAAACGCACCTTTACCCGTGACAGTTGTGTGGAAACCTCATAAACTCATCCCATCAAGAAGCGGCGGTTTTCGACCCCTGTTTTCGACCCTCATCCGCCGCCAGCGAGAGGAGGTTGCCGATGTCACTCATTCCAATCAGACGTATTTTTTTGCCACTGGCATGCCATGGAGCCGAGACCCAATCGGCTGAACATGCCGCCGCACGCGCTGCCGGCGCATTGGCCCATCGATTCGGTGCATCGATCACGGCCTTCCTGCCCCTGATCGACCCCAAGCTTTCCATCGCCTATGTCGGCGAAGGTGCCACCGGTGCGGTGATCGACAGTATGATGGAGGCCGGACAAACCGAAAATGAGGCCCGCCGCACGTACGCCGAAGCCCTTGTAAAAGATGATCTGGCAGCCGCCCCGTGTGCCTTGGCTGAGGAAGCCGGGCGCGAGGTCGATGTGCTGGCCCGCCATGTGCGCGCCCATGACCTTGCCGTCATATCGCGCGGCCCGGCAGATCGCTGGACCGATACCGGCTTTCTGGCCTTGGTCGAAGCCTTGGTGATGGATGGTGGTCGCCCTTTGGTGCTGGCACCTGCCTCCACCACGATTGATCTGGCCACGCCCCCCAAATCAGCCCTGATTGCCTGGACCGATACAGCAGAAGCTGCGCGCGCGCTCAGCCACGCACTGGCATTATTGGGGCCGGATACCAAAGTGACCCTGCTGGGCGTTGGCCCGGTAGACCTGGAAGGCCCTGCTTACTTATTGGCCGCCCATGGTTTCAACGCCGCCCAAATCCCCATCGAACGCCCAGAAGGTGGCCTGCTGGATGACCCGACAGGGGATGCCATACTGAAAGTGGCAGAAGACCAGAAGGCTGATCTGATCGTGATGGGAGCCTTTGTGCATTCGCGCCTGCGCCAAATGATTGTGGGAGGCCCGACCCGCACCTTGTTGCGCGAAAGCCGCGTGCCGCTTCTATTGGCCCATTAAACTTCGCATTTTCCGGTTTTCGCCAACCCGATTGTGCAGTAGTTTAGCGATCGACTGTAGAGGAGTTTCCGGCAATGAACCGATTGGCCGCTGCTGCCCTTTTGGCAACAAGCATAATGCTTTCCAGCCTGCCCGCCTTGGCAGATGCCTTTTTGGATGGCGTTGCCGCCTATGACAAAGGCGATTACCAAGCAGCGCATGATTTGTGGCAACCCCTGGCGGATCAAGGCAACCCATCTGCGCAGCGCAATTTGGGGCACCTGTATCGTCGTGGGTTGGGTGTTGAGCGCGATGCCGCACAAGCCCGCGACCTTTACGAAAATGCTGCACGTCAGGGCCTTGCCGGGGCGCAAGCCAATCTTGGCCGTATGTATTTGCGCGGTGACGGCATAGAGCAAGACTATGACAAAGCCTTCCACTGGCTCACGCAAGCCTCTCGCCTTGGGCATGTGTCGGCGCGATACCGGCTGGCCACAATGCATGATTACGGGCTGGGCCGCCCTGCCAACCCGGAGGCCGCCCTGCTTTGGTATGCTTTGGCAGGCAAGGCAGGCCACAAGGCATCGCTTGATCGCATGGTGACGCTGGTTGCCTTATTGCCCGCGCCAGAGCTGAAGCCGCTGGCAGGACGCAACCTTGAAAAAGAACAGTCACCCGATGCGGAGATTGAACAACCTGCGGGCCAGTCGCCTATCAGCGGAAAGCGCCGCTAGGCAACCGTGGCACCACCGTCCCCCAAATTGGACCCGATCAAGGACGCCATAGAAGACGCGGCCATGCATGAGCCTGCCCTTGTCAAGCGCTGGCCCGTTCTGATGCCCGCGTGGAACATTATCCGCCCGTTTGTGCAAGCCATTGCCGGATTTTTGGAAGATGATGGTTTGATGTTGGCAGGCCACCTGTCTTTCATAACCCTGCTGGCGTTTTTCCCTTTCCTGATCTTTCTCGTTGCCCTTGCTGGCTTTCTGGGCCGCACCGATGCGGGCTCCGAACTTGTGACGGTCATGTTCAATGTGATGCCGCCCATGGTGAAACAGGGTCTTGAAGGCCCCATCATGGAAGTGCTGAACCAGCCACGCGGCGACCTGCTGACCATCGGCATTCTTTTTACAATCTGGACCGCCGGGTCCGGGCTGGAGGCGGTGCGCCATGTTTTGAACCGCGCCCATGGGGCGGTAGAGCATCGCCCCCTATGGCGCAGGCGCGCCACCAGCCTTTCCTTTGTTGTATTGTTTGCCGGATTGATTGTCATTGGCTTGACATTATTGGTGGTGGGGCCCGTGGCGTTCACCTATGTGCAGGAACTTATGGACCTGCCAAAAGGATGGAGCATTGCCTTTGTTGGCGTGCGTTTTGGCGTGACCTCTATCATTTTTATGCTGATCGTTGTGGTGCTTTATCAGGTTTTGCCGGCACGGCGCTTAAAGCTGCGCCACACCTTTCCCGGTGCCGCCTTAACAATTTTTCTGTGGATGGTCGCCGCCAGCGCCTTCTCGCGGTATTTATCTGTCGTTGGCGGATACGAAGTGACCTATGGCAGCCTTGGCGGCATTATCATCGCCTTGCTGTTTTTTTATGTGATTGGCGCCATTTTCATTTTGGGAGCAGAATTTAACGCCGCATTGGCCCATATTTATGCTGATAGACATGCCGCAAAAGCCCAAAAACACGAGCCATAACGCCCAAGGGAGCGCGTTGACCCGCCCGACTTTATGTGTAGGATCACGCCAAATCGGCTTATGTATTCAAAAGGATACTTAGCTGGCGTATTGGGCTAGAGTATTAAGCCAGATTAGACGACCCAAGAATTAAGGACACGGTATGAGCGCAGGATTGATGCAAGGCAAACGCGGACTGATTATGGGCGTCGCCAACAAGCGCTCCATCGCCTATGGCATTGCGCAGGCATTGTCTGATGCCGGTGCGGAGCTTGCACTTTCCTATCAAGGGGAAGCCTTTGGCAAGCGCGTTAAACCTCTGGCGGATGACCTTGGCGCATCGCTGTTGATTGATTGCGATGTGACAGAACCCGCAAGCATTGATGCCGCATTCGCCGAAATCGAATCAAAGTGGGGCAAGATCGATTTTCTGGTTCATGCTGTGGCTTTCTCCGACAAAAATCAGCTTGATGGTCGGTACGTCGATACGACACTCGACAACTTTATGATGACCATGAATATTTCCTGCTATTCATTTACCGCTGTTGCACAGCGCGCTGAAAAGCTGATGAGCGACGGTGGCTCCATGGTGACGCTGACCTATTACGGGGCTGAAAAAGTTATGCCCCATTACAATGTTATGGGGGTGGCCAAGGCAGCCCTTGAAGCATCGGTACGATATATGGCCGAGGATTTGGGCAAGCAAAATATTCGCGTAAACTCAATCTCTGCCGGGCCGATCAAAACGCTGGCCGCGGCTGGCATTGGCGATTTCCGCTATATCCTGAAATGGAACGAATATAACGCCCCGCTACGACGCAATGTGACCACCAACGAGGTTGGGCAATCAGCCCTTTACCTGCTATCGGATATGGGCAGTGGCGTGACCGGCGAAACCCACCATGTTGATTGCGGCTATCACGTTGTGGGCATGAAAGCAGAAGACGCACCCGACCTTTCTGTCAGCTAGGCGGGCGCAGCAATGTCACACAACACTTTCGGTCATCTGTTTCGGATTACCACATGGGGCGAAAGCCATGGGCCTGCTTTGGGTTGCGTGGTGGACGGTTGCCCGCCGGGCCTTGATCTGACAGAGAGTGACATTCAGCCCTTTATGGATGCGCGCAAGCCCGGCCAAAATCGCTTTACCACCCAGCGCCGTGAAGACGATGTGGTGGAAATATTGTCCGGCACGTTTGAAGGCAAGACCACCGGCACGCCGATCCAGCTATTGATCCGCAACACAGATCAACGCTCTAAAGACTATTCAGAAATCGCCAAAACCTTCCGGCCCGGCCATGCAGATTATGCCTATCGTGCCAAATATGGCTTGCGGGATTATCGCGGCGGCGGCAGGCAATCAGCCCGCGAAACTGCCGCGCGCGTGGCCGCCGGAGCGGTGGCACGCAAGGTGCTGGGTGCCGATGTCAAAATCACCGGGGCCTTGGTGGGCATTGGGGAACATCGACTGGCGAACGACATTTCTTTCGATCCTGCGGTGATCAACGCCAATCCGTTTTGGTGCCCCGATGCAAAGGCGGCAGAAGTGTGGGCAGATTATCTGGATGGTATCCGCAAGGCCGGATCAAGCGTAGGCGCGGTGATTGAAGTGCGCGCCCAAGGCGTGCCTGCCGGATGGGGCGCACCGATTTACAGCAAGCTGGATTCCGATCTCGCCCAAGCCATGATGACGATCAATGCCGTTAAAGGCGTTGAAATCGGCAACGGCTTTGCGGCGGCGGCCCTCACCGGTGAAGAAAATGCCGATGAAATGCGCGCGCCTTCCGGCAATGGCGGGGAGCCTGAGTTTTTGTCCAACAAGGCAGGCGGTGTGTTGGGCGGCATATCCACAGGCCAAGACGTTGTGGTGCGCTTTGCAGTGAAACCCACCTCCTCCATTTTGACCCCCCGCGCCAGTATAACAGTTGATGGCGAGAACACCGAAGTAGTCACCAAGGGGCGACATGATCCCTGTGTGGGTATTCGCGCTGTGCCGGTGGGTGAAGCAATGATGGCGTGTGTGCTGGCAGATCACCTGATGCGGCACCGCGGGCAGACCGGGCGCGAAGGCGCCTTTCCCCTTGGCAGTTAACGACAATCCGCTGACGCCCGCGTCGGTTTCCTATATTCGCGGCACGGGTGAAGCCTTGGTGTATGGCGGCGCTTTCATGGCGGTTTTATTCGGGCTTGTTGCGCTACGATCTGGCGTACCGCTGCTGGGATTGCTATCTGGCGCAGGCGCTGTTGTGGCGCTTTATCATCGCCCCATGGTGGGACGCGGGCCGGCCCTGGCGTTTGATGCCAAAGCCCTTTTTGTGCAAGGCGTTGGGGCGATACCGTGGACCGAAATTCAAAGGGTTGCGCGCGCCGACAAACCGGTACGTAGTCTGCAAAACCCGATCCTGTCAATCGAGCTGAAGCCAGGTTGGAACGATGCGCCGTTGGCCTATGCCCCGACAACACTGGGCCGTTTCCTGCGCCCCGCCGGACGCGTGAAAGGCCGGCACCTTACCGTGCCCCTTGAAGGGTTAAACGCCAATGCCGATGACCTTACCGCCGCCTTGGAAGGATTTTGCACGCCGCCTAGCCCTTATTGAAGTGATCGCGCGTTAGCTTGACCACCAGCCCGCTCAACAACAACAGCGTGATCAAATTGGGCAATGCCATCAAGGCGTTCAACGTGTCGGCCAGTAACCAAACGAAATCAAGCTGAGCCACGGCACCGGCTGGAATGGCAATCACCCACAGTACCCGGAAGGGCAGCGCGGCGGCCTCGCCGATCAGATATTGCCAACAGCGTTCGCCGTAATAGGCCCAGCCCAAAATGGTCGTGAACGCAAACACGGACAAGGCGATGGCAACCACGCCGCGACCAATATCAGGCATGGCCCCGGCAAACGCAGCCCCCGTCAGCGCTGCGCCACTTTCCCCCCCTGTCCACGCCCCCGATGCGATGATGGCAAGGCCGGTCATGGAACACACAATGATGGTATCGATAAAAGTGCCCATCATGCCAATCAGACCCGATTGGACGGGGCTGTTGGATTGGCCTGCCGCCTGCGCAATACCGGCGGTGCCCAAGCCCGCCTCGTTCGAAAACACGCCGCGCGCCACCCCAAACCTGATCGCGGCCCAAACGGCGGCGCCGGCAAAGCCGCCCATTGCCGCTGTTCCGGTAAAGGCGCTTTCAAACACCAGCGTGATGGCCGCAGGAATTTGGTCTGCAAACACCAACAACACAAAGAAGGACGCCGCCATATAGGCCAAACACATGGCAGGGACCAGAGCTTGCGCCACCGCCCCAATGCGTTTGATCCCACCCAGAACGACCAAGGCCGTCAATAACATAACCGCCAATCCGGCGCCCCATTCAGGCACGCCGAAGGCCCCGTTAAGCCCATCGGCGATGGCATTGGCCTGCACCATGTTACCGATGCCAAAGCCTGCCAGCCCGCCAAAAACAGCAAAGGCACCGCCCAGCCATTTCCAACGTGCGCTTAAGCCCTTGCGCGCTACATACATTGGCCCACCAACATAGTCGCCATTGGCATCCTGTTCGCGAAAGTGAACCGCCAACACAACTTCTGCATATTTGGTTGCCATACCCACCAACGCGGTTGCCCACATCCAAAACAAGGCGCCGGGACCACCCAGCACGATGGCGGTTGCAACACCTGCGATATTACCGGTGCCAACGGTGGCCGCAAGAGAGGTCATCAACGCGGCGAAGGGGGTGATATCACCTTCGGCGTCGCTATCGGATTTGCGCCCACGCCAAACTTCCCGAAAGCCCGAGCCAATATTGAGCAAAGGCATAAAGCCCAACCGCACCATCAGATAGAAACCTGTACCCAAAATCAGCACGAGCATGGGCACGCCCCACACAATCCCGTTGAGCCAGTTAACGCCTGCGTTCAGCATTTCCATGATTACTTTTACCCCTCAAAGCCATTGCCCGAAGGGTGACGCATTTGCCCCCCTTTTGGCAAATGCCCAATTTACATCTCGCGATTATAGGCCGGATCAAAAAACAAGGTGAGATAGCGCTGGAACAACGCCAATGCCTGTTCATCCCCCGCCAATGCGTGGCGCACATAAAGTTCGCGCCATTCCGTGCCGGCGATGCTGGCAACAGCGATAGGAGAAAAATCAAACAAATCTCGTGCGAGGACAACCAATCTCGCGCGTTCTGCCTCGCTCAGGTAAAACCAACTGCGATGCCCCATGGCTATATTCCAAGCCGCTGATTTAGGCATATAGGCCCCGGTTTCCAAAGCCATTGCATAGGAATCTGCGCTTTCCACGAAGCGATCCTGATCCGCCTCAATGATCGACAGATGGGCCCATGCCAAATAGCCCGATGGGTTGAGCCGCAATTTGCGCACCAAAAAATCGGCCAGGAGAGGCTGATCTTGCTGGGACACGCGCGCCACCTCATTACGGAAAGCCGACACAGCCCATTCCATGCGTTCTCTGGTTGGGGCCGCCTCCGCGGCGCGGAGCAATTGATGCTTCATGCGTTCGCGATCAGCATTGTCCATGACACGCCCGGAAAAGGCAATCTTGGCCAACGCTTTGGCGTTGAGGCTGGGCGCTTCAATGGTCGCCATACGCAAGCCACTTGCCAGCACAAACAACGCCGCACCAAGAATCAAAGTTGCAGCAATTCGCGTTGGCAGAGTGCGCCTTTTACGATCCCCCCCGGCTTTGCCGGTTTGCGCGTGCGGTTGTTTCACGACAATAGCAGCCTAACCGTCCTGATAGTATGACTTAAGCTTGCCGTAATAGGCATTTGGCATACCATAATCATATCGGGCAGACGCCTTGGCATCCACAAGCGAGAACACGCCCTTGACCTTACGCGCCCGCGTATCGGCATCAAATCGATCCAGGCCCGCGGCAATCGTTTCCTTGGGCGTTTCATTCCAGCGCATGAGATACAGAACATCATCGGCATGTTGCCCAAAGATAACCGGATCTGACACTGCCAGCATTGGTGGGCAATCAACGATCACCAGATCGTAAATGTCATGCAGTTCGGCAAACAAGGCACCGATACGGTGCGGCTGCAACAAATTATCGATCGCTGTAGACCGCGAAACACCGGCGGCAAGAAAATCCAACGCGCCTTCATCTGCCGCTTGCGCGTGCAGCATTTCCTGCAATGTGCTTTCACCGGTTAAAACCTGCGCCAACCCCTTTGCGGAAGAAACACCAAATATCTTGTGCAATTGCGGGTTCCGTAAATCACCATCTATCAACAATACGCGCATACCCGACGTTGCCGACAAGCGTGCCAACAATGTTGACATGGTGGTTTTACCCTCATCCGGCACACTGGATGTCATCACCACAACCCGGTGATCCTGCACACCTTGGGAGAACAGTAAGGCTGTGCGTAATCCACGCACTGCCTCGGTCAACACCGAACGGGGATTATCAATAACGTAACTAAGCGTACGACGGGTTGTTACCCCACGATCACGCGGCGTTGCCGCAAGAACAGGCAGCCCCAACAAAAATTGTGCTTCGCTGGTTGTGCGAATGCCCGGCGAAAACAAATTAGCCAAAAAGGCCAATGCCACACCGATAACGCCGCCGATCACCGCGCCCAGTGCACCAAAAACTCTTGGGTCAGGGAACGACGCTTCCCGCGGGACGGTGGCCTCGCTGATGATCCGGGAATCAGCGCGCTGCAAATCTTCCTGTTCTGTAGTTTCTTTGAAACGGGACAGGAATGACTCATAGAGCAAGCGGTTTGATTCTGCTTCGCGCTCCAATTCGTTCAATCGAATTTCAGCCCTACTTTGTACGCCAAGCGTGCCGGTTAGTTCGCCCAAACTTTGTTTCAAAGAGCGTTCCCGCGCCATCGCAATCTCAAGTTCATTAAAGGTCGCTTCACCGATCTTCTTCACTTCGATAGCGATTTTTCTACGAAGTTCTGCCAATTCCGCATCAATGTTTTGCATTTGCGGATGGCGAGCCCCATAGCGGCTGGAAAGTTCGGAGCGTTTCCGAATAACCTGACTTTCCTGTTCTTGCAGACGCTGAATAAGTGGGGAGTTAAGCACTTCCGTTGCCGAAACCAAGCCGCCCTCCGATTTAAGCAAAGCCTGCACCTGCTGGTGGCGTGCTTCGGCCTCGGCGCGGCGGGCACGTGCCACCACCAATTGCGTGCTGACCTCTGTCACTTGTTGAGAGATCAAATCGCTGTTGCTGCCTGTGCTGACAAGTTTATTGCGTTCACGGTAAGCCACAACAGCAGCTTCACTGCGCTCAACCTCCCGGCGCAATCCGTCCACCCGTTCGCTCAACCAAGCGTTGGCGGTGCGGGTGGCCTCAAACTTGGCCTCCAACTGATCGACAATGTAAAGCTCTGCAAACTTGTTTGCCGCTTTTTGCGCCAAGCGCGGGTCAATTGATTCAAAGCGGATTTCAATCACTTGCGATAAGCCAACAGGGCCTACACTTAAATTCCCCAGCGCCGTTTCGACCACCAAATCCCGCTCGAGGGTCGCCAATTCATCTGTGGTTGCATCTTTCAGAGGATCGTCCCCAAACAAAGACACCTTAATGCGTTGCATAAGTTCCTTGTCCAGACCGATGGAGGCCAACAAGCCGCTTTCTTTCTCCAGCGTCTCATTGAATTCAGGCTTATCAATAAGGCCCAATTGATCAACGACCTTGCCGCCCAGTTTGCGTGAACCGATGATCTGCGCTTCACTTTCAATCGTCATTTGATTGGCCGAGATACCCGACAACACATCTTCCGATTCAACAACATTTTGCTGACGGCTTTCGATCATGACATGCGCCGTGGCGGAATAAATTGGCTGCAATTGCCCGGCAATCAGCAGAGCCAGAGCCGTTACCAAAACAACACAGCCAACCACCAGCCATTTCCGCATCCAAAAGGTGCGCAGCCAGAAGACAAGTTCTGTTTCATCGCCCCGCGCTGGCGTTGCGCGCCAGGGGGCAGGATCGGATACCCTATAGGGTCCAACCTCAACCTGTGGCCCGGTGGTGTTTCCGGCTGCCGGGTGGTCGTCGCTTGTTGCGTTCATTCGGGGGTAGCTCCGCAATGGTCAATATCAATGTCTCGCGCGGCTCGTTGCCTAGAGTGAGCCTGCGAACATGCTTTATGGCGCGTCATCTTGATTGCATCAACGACAAACTGACGTAAATCGGCACAAATCGGCACGAAATTGGCAATAATTTCCGCTAATTATTGATGCTTAAGGCCCGTCTTTTTAGAACAATGGGGGTGACGGCAATTCCTGCCATCAGCCCGATGATGACACCGACAAGGTTTGCCGCGAGGTCTGTTGGGTCGAAATAGCGATATGGCACAAGAAATTGGGCAATTTCACTCAACAATGCGACGGTGGCCAGCCCTGTCACCATTGGCAATCGATAGCGCTCATACCCAATGATGCCCAAGCCCGTGACCCCCGCCATCATCACCATGTGGACGATCAAGTCGCCGCGCTGAAACCCAATATCAGGAAATATGGACCCCGGCAGCAGCAATAATAAACAGGCTGTAGTGGCCGTGAACCAAAACAAGCTACGCATGACAAATTTACTGAACAATGTGTTTCCGCCTCTCAAAAATTGTGAGCCATCCGTTAGTGCCCCCACCCTTGCCTCTCCACCCTTGCCGAGCACGCAGGTGAGCGATAGGGTCCGCGCCATTAGATATTCATAATTCAAAATACAGACAATTGGAGATTTTTTATGACCAATCCGGCAGCAGATAGCCTTTTCCAGCCCTTTGAAAGCGAAAAGCTGGCTTTGAAGAACCGTGTGGTGATGGCACCAATGACGCGGTCTTTCTCTCCCAATGGCGTGCCCACCGAGGATGTGGCCGCTTATTACGCGCGCCGCGCCAAACACGGTGTGGGCTTGATCATTACCGAAGGCACCACAGTCAACCAATCCGGTGCCTCTTTCGATGCCAATATCCCAACATTCCACGGGGACGCACTGGCAGGCTGGAAAAAGGTAGTAGACGCCGTTCATGCCGTCGGCGGCAAGATCGCGCCACAGCTTTGGCATGTGGGCATGACGCGCAAAGTCGGCACCGGCCCAAACCCCGATGCGCCTTCGGTTGGCCCTTCCGGCCTTGTATTGCCCGGCAAAAAATTCGGTGAGCCGATGACAAAGGCAGAAATCGACGAAACCATCGCTGCTTTCGGCCAAGCCGCGGGCGATGCCAAGGAGCTGGGCTTTGATGCCATCGAAATTCATGGCGCACATGGCTATTTGGTCGATCAGTTCTTCTGGGAGGGCACCAATGAACGCGACGACGCCTTTGGTGGCGACATGCTCAAGCGCACAACCTTTGCGGCGGAAATCGTGAAAGCCTGCCGCGCCAAGGTGGGGGAAGATTTCCCCATCATTTTGCGGTTCAGCCAATGGAAACAACAAGACTTTGCCGCGCGCCTTGCCGCCACGCCTGATGATCTGCAAGCCTTTTTGGAAAGCTTGGTAGAGGCGGGCGTGGACATTTTCCATTGCTCCACCCGGCGTTATTGGGAACCTGAATTTGAAGGCAGCGACCTGAACCTGGCAGGCTGGACCCGCAAACTTTCCGGCAAACCTGCCATCACGGTGGGGTCTGTCGGGCTGGATGGGGAATTCATCGCCTCCATGGCGGGGGCAGATGCCGGTGTGTCCGACATTACCAATCTGATTGGCCGCATGGATGCTGGCGAGTTTGATTTGGTCGCCGTAGGCCGCGCTTTAATTGCGGATTATGAGTGGGCCGAAAAAGTGCAATCGGGCCGCTATGATGATCTGATCCCGTTCACCAAAGAGGCAGAAAAACAACTTGTTTAACCTATCCCTTGGCCATCCCCGTTTCGCCTATGAGCGGGGCTTGCAAGAGATCGGCAACGGTCTTTATGCGTGGCTTCAGCCCGATGGCGGCTGGGGATGGTCGAATGCGGGGTTGATTGCCGATAGCGGCGAAACCTTGCTGGTGGATACGCTGTTCGACATGGCGCTGACGCAAGACATGCTGCGCGCCATGGCCGATGCCGAAAGCGCCGCCGCCACTATTCAAACCATCGTCAACACCCATTCAAACGGCGATCACTGCAATGGCAATGGCTGCTGCCCCAAGGCGGAGATCATCGCCTCCATCGCATCCGCCGCGGAAATGGATCACGAAAGCCCGGAGATGATGGCCGCCCTGCTGGAACAGGCCGACAATCTGGGAGATCTGGGCGCATACTTTGCCCATTGCTTTGGCACCTTTGACTTTGCGGGCGTAGAGCGACGCAATCCCACCCGCACCTTTAGCGGCCAACTTGACCTGAAAGTCGGCAATAAGGACGTTCACCTGATTGAAGTTGGCCCAGCCCACACTCAAGGCGATGTGTTGGTGCATGTGCCCGCCGAAAAGGCGGTCTACACCGGCGACATTCTGTTTATTGAGGGCACGCCCATCATGTGGACAGGGCCTGTGAGCAACTGGATTAACGCCTGCGATCAAATGCTGGCACTGGATATTGATGTCGTGGTGCCCGGCCACGGCCCCATCACGGACAAAAACGGGGTGCGCGCGGTGCGGGATTATTTGGCGTATATCACGCAGCAAGCCAAAGCCCGGTTCGACGCTGGCATGAGCGACCCGAATGAGGCCGCCCGCGATATCGCCCTGAATGACTATGAAAGCTGGGGCGATGCCGAACGCATCATCATCAATGTGAATACGCTTTACCGCGAATTTCAGGGCATTACAGAGGCCCCACCCGCGGCAGACCTTTTTGGCCCCATGGCCCAACTCTATTTCGATCGCAATCGTTAACCCCTTCATGCCCTGCAAAAGCCATGCTAGGCTTACCCTCAGAAAATTGGTTTTTTGGGGGAGACACTCATGCTCACGCAGCTTTCAGGCATGGATGCCATGTTCTTGTATCAAGAACTGGACAATGCACCGATGCATATTGCGGGCCTTGCCATTTATGATCCGGCAACGGCACCGGGCGGCTTTGTACGGTTCAAGGATATTTTGAACACCTTTGAAGAACGCCTGCATTTGTCGCCCATTTTCCGCCGCAGGCTGGTGCAAGTTCCACTCAACCTTGATCACCCCTATTGGATTGAAGACCCGAATTTCGATCTGGAGTTTCATGTGCGCCATATCGCACTGCCCAAGCCGGGCGACTGGCGGCAATTGTGCATTCAAACATCGCGCCTGTTTGCGCGCCCGATGGATTTGAACCGCCCCTTATGGGAAGCCACCGTGATTGAAGGGCTGGATAATATGGAAGGTGTGCCGGAAGGCAGCTATGCCATTTTCACCAAAATGCACCATGCCGCGATTGATGGGGCCTCGGGCGCAGAAATAACCGCCGCCATTCATGACCTGACACCGGAACCACGCAAGCTGGAACCGGAGGAAACATGGGTACCCGATAAGGAACCCACCCCGGCAGAATTGTTGAGCCGTGCTTACATGAACAATCTGCGCACCCCGTTCAAAATGGCGCGCGTGCTGTCTGATGCGATACCGGCTATTTCACGGGTGCGCGCGGGCGTTAAATCAAGCGAGCTGAAATCACTGGGTAAAAAACCCAAAACCCGTTTCAACGGGCCGATCAGCGCGCATCGTGTATTTGATGGGGTGAACCTTTCCCTTGAGGAAGTAAAAGCCGTGAAGAACGCGGTTGAAGGTGCCACCGTCAACGATGTGATGCTGACCACCGTGGGCGGTGCGTTGCGCAAATATCTAGAGCATCGCCATGAACTGCCCAATGGATCATTGGTGGCAGGTGCCCCAATCAATGTGCGCACGGAAGAAGAAAAAGGCACCGGCGGCAATATGATCAACCAAATGAACGTGCCCCTGCGCACGGACATTGCGGACCCCAAAGAACGCTTGCAAGCGGTGCACGAAGAAGCCGTTGCCTCCAAAGCCTATGCGAATGCCGTGGGCGCGCGCATCATGACGGATGTGACGCAATCTGTGCCGCCCGCCATTGCAGCGCTGGGATCACGCGCGGCGGTTGAGGCGGGGTTGACCCATCGCTTTAACCCGCCGTTTAACTGCATTGTAACGAACGTGCCCGGCCCGCAAATTCCGCTTTATATGGGCGGCGCGAAACTGGTGCGAAACTATGGCTTTGCCCCGTTGACGGAAGGCATGGGGCTGACCCATCCCATCCTTAGCTATGACGGTATGATCTCCATTGGCTTCCAAGCCTGTCGTGAAATGCTGCCTGATCCTGAGTTTTATGCGCAATGCATTCAGGAAAGTTTCGATGATTTGAAACGCGCAACCGGGGTGCAAACGCCGTCCAAGGCGGCATAGGCACCACCGTCTGGACCCCGGGTCAAGCCCGGGGTGACGTTTCTATTTTGTCATTCCGGGGGTGGGCGTTCGCCCATAACCCGGAATCCAGTGGGCTTTTCATGCCAACTACATACCCCTAAACTATACCAATGACGTCAAAGCAACCCTTCGTTTACATCATCACCAATAAACGCAATGGCACCCTTTATGCTGGCGTAACATCCAATCTACCGAGGCGAATTGCCCAACATAAGGCTGGCACCTTTGAAGGTTTTTCGAAGAAGCACGGCCTTGATCTTCTTGTTTGGTACGAGGCACATGCGGATATGGAAAACGCCATTTTGCGGGAGAAGAAAATCAAGAAATATCGGCGTGCATGGAAGCTTGAATTGATCGAAGCGCTGAACCCTGATTGGGAAGATTTATACGCTGCGATAGCAAAATGAATGTCATGCCGGGGATGGGCGTTCGCCCATAACCCGGAATCCAGTCAGTATTTCAACTCACACAGCTTTAGTAGGCTTCACCGCCATCTGGACCCCGGGTCAAGCCCGGGGTGACGTTTGTTGGTGGCATCCCCACCTCGCATAACCGTCATTCCGGGGGCGGCACAGCCGCAACCCGGAATCCAGTCAGCATCTCAACTTGTAATACGATGCAGGCTTCACCTCCCACTAGACCCCGGGTCAAGCCCGGGGTGACGGCTGAGGAAAGCGGCAAGAATCAAAAACCGCCGCCGCCTATGCAACCACCGCCACCATCAGGTTCTTGCCCCTCAGGACACTCATCCTTCTTCTTCCCTCCCTCATCGTCATCGAATTCATTGGCGACGAGGAAGGCTCCTCCGATAACAACCCCAAGCGCAATCAAGGGCATGAAGCTGTCGTCATCCTGATCGGCGTTCAGCCGGTTATTCAACGCCATCACATTTTGGCCGTTCAAGGTCAGGCTGTTCATCTGAAAAGAAGTATTGATGCGCGCTTGCGTGCCGCCTGCAAGGCTGAGCGCAAAGGCTGCTTCATCATTGGATTTGGCGCTGCCGCCAAATGGCAGGCTGTAGCTTACCATGGTGGCGCGATCATTTTCGCCATAGGTGCCGAACAAATCGCCCGCACTTGCAGGCGCGCTTAACAGCCCCACGGCGGCAGTTGCTGCGATCAAATTTTTATAGAAAGACACGCGCTCTCTCCCTCAACAATTCCCATTTATATCTGACCACAATGTCATGAAATACATGTTTTGTGTCAAGCACTACCCAACCCCCAAGGACCAAGGCTGTACTTGCAAGTGCGGCCAGTTTTTGATCCAGCTTTGCCATTTGGCATTATAGATCTCTGGCGTGACTTGGCGGCGGTTGGCACGCACCACGCCTTGCATCATATCTTCCACACCAAAGGGCGCGATGATATGCAGGCCGCCCGCGCCATCAGGCTGCACCGCAATGGACCCCACCACGGTTGGAAAAGTGCGCACAGCATCTGCCACTGATCGATAAGGCCGAATATGGCTGCCAAAACTCTTGGCGTACCAGCGGTGCACATGGGCCTCATTCTTTGCATCGATGGGGGGAAGGCCCGGAAACTGTTGCCGCAGCGATTTTTCCAGCAGCCGCTCTTTCATTGGGGGGTCGCTGCGGGCAAACCAGATCACGTCCATATCTTTAATGCCGTGGGCGGGTGGCAAGCCGTAAAGATCATTCCAGATGGTTTGATAAACCGCCCCGGCGCACAGCCATTTGTCCCCCAGCCCCAACTCAAACCAGCGCGCAAGCAAAGGCCCCGTTACCGGACTTGCCGATAACAGGGCCTCAATTCTTTGTTTTTGCGGCGGGGCGATCATGCCCCTGTTCCTGCCTGTTTAGGCAGGAATACGCAAGGTAGCTGCTTGGTAACGCGGGTGATCCACACCGCGTTCAATGGCTGATTCCAGCACTTGGTTATAATAGGTGGGGGTGCGCAGGTTGAGCTTGGCGCGCACTTCGGTGAGCGGCAATTTCAACAAGGCTTCCCAATCCTGAGCAACCAGGTTTTCGCATTCCTTGCCGATTTTGAAGCCTTGCAGAATGGCTTTCACCACCGGGGCGGGACGCAGAATTTTTTGATATTCAAAGGACCCCATCAAGGCAATAAAGCCAACGCCCAGCGATTTCGTTTGGCGATAGGTGACAGCCAATACGGAAAGTTCGCCCAAGGGGTCGCGGCCATAACCGCAGATGATGTGGAACAGGTCGTGGATGTCACGGTTCCATTCTGAGAACACACGTTGTTCTTCTGTTTCTTCGGCGCCATCGGTTGCAAAGCCACCCTCATAGGATACATCGCGCAGACCTTCTGCGGTAATGCCTTCAAAATCCATGAAGTCGATATAGATGCGGCCCAATGTGCCTTCCGGGTATTGGCGCAGCTCTTCGCGCTTGGACAGAAAATCGATGGCGCAGATTTTTTCATTGATGACGCGCTGACCGATCTCGGTCGCGATGAAATCATTATATTGCGTATCGACCGCATTGCCCTTCAACGCTTCGATGATTTTGAACACTTGTTCGGTGTCGTCATTATCGCGACGCAGGCGATCAATCGCGACAAACGCTTTCAGCCAATTGCGGAACTGCTTTTTGGGCTTTTGCGGCAGCGCGGGGGTTTGGCTCTCATATGTTTCAATCGTGGTCATTTGGGTTGTCCCTTAAATCTTGTTGGTGGCGCTGCTTTTTGTTGAACTCTTGCTTGGCGCCTTTCGTTTACAATTGTGTAAATAGGATCTACTGACAAAATAGTCAATAGAATATTTCTCCCGCCACCCGGAATAAGCCCCCGCCTGTTCCGGGCGCTTGTGGCAATAGCCTTGCTTTCACCGTTTCACCCGCTCATCATGGCACAAATTGGCGGGAAAAGCAGCATTATGAGCGGGATTCGTACATTTATCGGCAATCTGGGGGCGGCTGCGCTGAATGTGCGGGTTACGGGCCTTGTTTTGCTGACCGCCCTCATTTTGCTGCGCATCTGGGATCCAGCCCCGGTTGAACGCCTGCGTTTGCAATCTTTCGACCTGTATCAGCGGCTTGTGCCGCACAAGGCTGAAACATCACCAGTGGTGATTGTCGATATCGATGAAGACAGTTTGGCGAAAATTGGCCAATGGCCGTGGCCGCGCAGCGATATCGCCAAGCTGATCGTCAATCTGGTGAATGCGGGCGCGGTCGTTGTGGGCTTCGATATTGTGTTCGCCGAACCTGATCGCCTGTCACCTGCCAATTTTGCCGCTACCGCCTTTGAACTGCCGGACCATCTGCGCCAAGATCTGACAGCCCTGCCCGATAATGACAGCTTGTTGGCCGGCGTTCTTGCCCAAGCCAATGTGGTGCTGGGGCAATCGGCAAATCATATGGCGCTTACCCGCAATCAAGATCGTGCCCCAAAGCTGACCCCGATTGCTGAGTTCAATGGCGATCCGCGCCCGTTCCTGCTCAATTACAAGTCCGTCACTCGCAACACCGAAACGCTGGAACGCGCCGCCCGCGGTTTGGGCATGTTCACACTTGCGCCCGAACGCGATGGCATTGTGCGCCGCGTGCCTGCTGTGTTGCGGGTGGATGAAAGTCTCTATCCTACCCTCACACTGGAGATGTTGCGGCTGGCAACCGGGCAACAGGCGCTTTCTGTCAAACGCGACAAGGCCGGTGGCGGCGTTGCCACTGTCGGTGTGCAACGGGTGGAAATCCCGACCGATATAAACGGGCGCATCTGGGTGCGATTTGGCCCGCACCGACCCGACATCTATGTGCCAGCGGCCCACATTTTGGACGGCAGTTTCGACAAGTCGAAAGTAGCAGGCAAGATGGTGCTGGTGGGGACTTCCGCCAGTGGGCTGAAAGATATTCGCGCAACGCCCGTCGCGCCCGCCATGCCGGGTGTGGAAATTCACGCCCAATTGCTGGAGACGGTGTTGTCGGGCCAATATCTCACCCGGCCAAACATCGCTATCGCAGTGGAACTTGCCGCCACCTTGCTGCTGGGGCTGTTGCTTGTTCTACTTATTCCCAAATTGGGCGCGGCGCGGGCATTGCTGGCCATTGTAGTACTGATTGGCGGGGCCTTTGGGGCCTCTTGGTATTTGTTTGCAGAACATTTGATTATGCTGGATGCAGCTTATCCGGCCACTGCCGCCTTCGCCCTGTTCGGCATTTTGGCCTATGCCAATTATGCCCGCGAAGAGGCGCAAAAAGCCCAAGTGCGCGGTGCCTTCGGCCAATATCTATCGCCTGATCTGGTAGAACAATTGGCCGACAATCCAGACAAGCTGAAACTTGGCGGCGAGATGCGGGAAATGACATTTTTGTTTTGTGATGTGCGCGGCTTCACCACTATTTCAGAAAGCTACAAGGATAATCCTCAAGGGCTGACAGTGTTGATCAACCGCCTGCTGACCCCTTTGACCGATGTGATTTTGGCGAATGGTGGCACCATCGACAAATATATGGGTGATTGCATCATGGCATTTTGGAACGCTCCCCTGGATGTGGCGGACCACCAAGGCAAAGCCTGCGCATCTGCCCTGCAAATGTTTAAGGCGCTGGAAACCCTGAATGCCGACATGGCGGCGGAAGCCAAAGCCGCGGGGCACGCGCCGCTTCCCATCAAGGTGGGCATCGGACTGAATACCGGCGAATGCGTTGTCGGCAATATGGGGTCGGAACAACGCTTTGATTATTCCGTATTGGGGGATGCCGTAAACCTTGCCAGTCGATTGGAAGGGCAATCAAAATCCTATGGCGTAGATACTGTTGTTGGGGAACAAACGGCCAGCGCCGTAAAGGACCACTACGCGGTTTTGGAACTGGATCGGATCGCGGTTAAAGGCAAGAAAGAGGCTGTTACAATCTATGCGTTGCTGGGTGGCAGCGATGTGCTTTCAATGCCTGCCTTTGATGAATTGGTCGCGGCAAACAACACCATGCTTGCCGCCTTTCGTGCTGCCAATTTTGACAGCGCAGAAACCGCCCTGGCAAAGGCCGCCCAAAACCCATTGGCCCCCAGTGGTCTTTACACGCTTTATACAGATCGCATCGCCGCTTACCGGGCATCCCCCCCGCCTGTGCAGTGGGATGGGGTCTATGTTGCCACCACCAAATAGGCCAAAACCGAAAAGCCGGATTGATTGACATTTTGGCGTGAACCAATAGGTTTAACTGCAGGTTGAATTTAACTTGCAAATGGCGAATCAGTCCCGTGACCCCGCACCAAAAAACATTGCTATCAAAGCTGCTTGGCAGCACCTATCTGGCGACAGGCTTGGTTGTATTAACGGCCACATTTGTGCAAGCCCAAGAACCTGATGATATTGACGAACTGCTGGCGACCCCGGCGGGGCAATATCAAACCAGCAGTTCACCCTTTCAAGCTATAGATCTTGACGGCCCTTTGGAGCCTTCTCCCGCGCTTAATTCACCCTACACATCGTCCCGCCGCGAGGCCCTGCAAGCCGTAACGCCACAACGGGAAATTGAAACGGACATAGAGGTGATTTCAACCCCCACGGCGCAACCTGCGACCGCCAGCGATAATCTGGTAAATGTCGAGCAAGTAGAGCCCGCACAGGCACCAGACGTTGCGATTCCGGCTGATAGTGAAATCGCAATCGAAGCGGCAACCACCCAGCAAGAACAAACGACAAAGGTTGAGGTTGAGGTTGAGGCTGACGCTGATGTTGATGTTGATGTTGGCGCCGCGGAACCAATAGAAACAGAGGCCGCAGTAATAGAAACCACCGCGCCCACACCACCGATTGAAACCGCGCCGGAAGTTGAAGCCGCTGCAACAACCGACACACCTATTCCCGCGTCCGCTGCCGAACCGGCAGTGGCCGACGACACCGCAATGGCACCCATCACACCGGCTGCCCTGCCCCCCCAAGCGCCCTTGGCCATTGAAGAGACAAACGACACAGACAACATAGACAACGCGGATGATATTCAAGTCGAAAATGCTGAAAGCGCGGAACATCCTCAACCTATAGAGGTTGATCAACCTGCCGAGACGCCACAAAGCACTGAGGCTGACCAGCCGGTTGTGATCTTTGAATCAGCCGTTGCTGCGCCTGAACAAGCAGAGCCCGCCGGGTTGCCTTTTCAATCGCTTGAAATAGAAAACGCCATTGTTGATGTGCCTCTGCTGCAGATGGAGGCAGATGCACCTGCGGTTGTGGAAGAAACAGCGGAACCAACGGTAGAAACCGCGCCGGAAGCCCTGCCAGTACAGCCTGTGCGTGACGACAGCGAATTGGAAATAGAAGAGATCACACTTGAGGAAGCCCCTCAACCAGAAGAAATATCTGCGCCTGAGATTGATGAAGAAATTGATGAAGAAATTGTTCCAGTTGAACCGACCGAGGCGAAGGATGAAAATTCAGCAGAAGCTGTTCAGCTGGCACCTGACAACACCGTTACAGAAGACATGCAGCAGACAACCGAGAATGAGCCCGCTGCCTTGATAGCGCCTGCCATCATTCCTGCGCAGGCAGCGCCGGAAACCGAAAGCACTGTCGACCTTGGCTATGAGCTGACGGTAGATGACAGACAACCCAGCGCGGAAGAAATTGCCGCCGCAGATGCTGAGTTTACCGCATCGATCAAAACCGAAGAAGATGAAGCCGCTTTGGATGACGCCTTCATTGCAATCATTGGCGGCGCTGCGGCCACCGATACAGAGCCATCACCAGAATTGATGCCAGCACCGATGCAAGAACCGGCGCAAGAACCGGCGCAAGAACAGATATCTGCGCCAATATCTGCGCCAGCGCCCGCACAGTCATCGGAACTGGCATCTGAACCGGCCCCTCAGCCGGGTCCAGAACCGGTCGCGGAGCAAATGGCGGATCAAACTGATCAACCGGCACCAGAACCGACACTAACAACAGAAGCACCAACGACGGAAACGCCTTCTAATATGGGCCGCGATATGAGCCCCGATATGGGAAGCGGCAACGGCAAACCGTTTAACCCGCTGGATTATGGGGTTGCAACGAACGCGCCCGTAGATGCCAGCACATATGAAACAGGCCCGATAGAGCCTTACACCGCGCCCACATCCGCAGAGCCCGCACCGCCTTCACCTGCAACAATAGATATGGCAATTGTGCCGCCTGCCCCATCAATTCAACCAGAACCAATGGATGATCCGCTGACACCCCCCGCAGAACCAGAGGCGGCCAAGGCACAGCCTGCAAGCGAGCCGGTGATTGTGTTCAATCCTGCCTATGCCCCTGATTTTCCTGCCGCGGACGACACGGCGCCTGCTTCATCTAGCCAAGACGAACCAATGGAAACCTGGTCCAATCCCGATGGCAGCGGCTCTTCACGCCCTATCAGCGATGGCTTGGAGGCTATGCGGGACGCATTGGGGAACTAGCTTTCCTGCATCGCCCCTGCCAATGCGTGCAACCCGCGTGCGTGGAACGCGGCAACGACGCGGTCTTGATCATCGACAGATTTGTTTTGGCTAAGTTTGGCTTTGCCTTGCAAGCTCTCTATGGATAACTCAAACCCAACAATCGCTTTGTGCAATTTTTCGACATGCCCTTCTGGCAATTGATCCATAGACCATGTGCCACCAATGGCGGCCTCTTCCTGCCGGACCAGCCGCGCCAGCCATGTTGTCAGCCCTTCGCCGTCAATCAGCTTGAGACTGCCGCGTACCTCCACAGCTTGGTAGTTCCAGGTAGGCACGGCGGGCGCTTCATAGCAGGAGGGTGACACATAGCCGTGTGGCCCCAAAAAGAATGCCGTGGCGCCTGCCCCATTCTGCACCCGACCAGCTTGCGGGTTTGCGCGCGCCAAATGACCAAACAACACTTGCTGCGCCTCATCCATAACAAACGCCATGGGCGTGGTCTGGCCCCCCAGTTGAAACAACCCAAAGTTATAGCGCTTGATAAAATCAACGCACCACCGCTGGTCATCCACGGCAAAGGCCGGTGTCCGGTACATTATGATTTCTGACGCCGTGGACGGCTGAGCAACTCACCGCCGCAATTGGGGCATCTTGCCATTAAATCTGCCGCGCAGGGCGCACAATAGGTGCACTCATACGAACAAATATAGGCTGGCCCATCTTGCGCCAGCTTGCCTTTGCAGTGCTCGCAATTTTCTTTCATCTCCAGCACGATGTTCCCCTTTTATTTCATCTGAATCGGCCCTATGATCGCGCGTATGAGCGCCGATATCCAGACATTCGTTCCCACCCGCCCAGACCGCCCGGAAAAATCCGAAGGCGGGCGCAAGTTCTTGCTGAAATCCGACTTCAAGCCGCAAGGCGACCAGCCGCGTGCCATTGAGGATTTGGTAAACGGCCTGAATGCGAATGAGCGTGATCAAGTGCTGCTGGGCGTGACCGGCTCTGGCAAAACTTACACCATGGCGCAGGTGATCAACCGCACCCAACGCCCGGCACTGGTGCTGGCCCACAACAAAACACTGGCGGCACAGCTATATGGGGAGTTCAAAAGTTTCTTCCCCGACAATGCGGTAGAATATTTCGTTTCCTATTACGATTACTACCAACCGGAAGCCTATGTGGCGCGCACCGACACCTATATCGAAAAAGAATCCAGCATTAACGAGCAGATCGACCGGATGCGCCATTCGGCCACCCGTTCACTGCTGGAGCGGGACGATGTGATCATCGTGGCTTCTGTTTCCTGCATTTATGGCATTGGCTCCGTTGAGACCTATACCAATATGACTGAGCTGGTGAAAAGCGGCGAGATGCGGGATCGCGACAGCCTGATCAAACGCTTCATCGCCCTGCACTACAAACGCAATGATGCTGCCTTTGCGCGTGGCACCATCAGGGTGCGCGGCGATGCGGTGGAACTTTTTCCCGTCCATCTGGAAGATCGCGCCTGGCGCTTTTCCTTCTTCGGGGATGAGTTGGAATCCATTACCGAATTTGACCCCCTTACCGGCCACAAAACCGGCGATCTGGACGAGGTGAAAATCTACGCCAACAGCCATTACGTGACGCCGCGGCCAACGCTTAATCAGGCCATCAAAGGCATTCGCGCAGAGCTTGAACAACGGCTGATTTACTACAAGGAAAAAGGCATGCCGCTGGAGGCCGAGCGCATCGAACAACGCACCAGGTTCGATCTGGAAATGATGGAGGCGACAGGCGCCTGCGCAGGCATTGAAAACTATTCCCGCTGGTTGACGGGTCGCAAACCCGGTGAACCACCGCCCACCTTGTTTGAATATCTGCCCGATGACGCCATCATCTTTTGCGATGAAAGCCATGTGAGTGTGCCGCAGATTGGCGGCATGTATCGCGGTGACTATCGCCGTAAGTCCACCTTGGCGGAATATGGCTTTCGGCTACCATCATGCTGTGACAACCGCCCCCTGAAATTCGAGGAATGGGAGGCGATGCGGCCGCAATCCGTGTTTGTTTCTGCCACGCCGGGAAACTGGGAGTTGGAGAAAACCGGCGGCGTGTTCACGGAACAAGTCATTCGCCCCACCGGCTTGATTGATCCGCCCGTGCATATTCGCCCGGTGGAATCGCAAGTCGACGATTTGGTTGCCGAATGCAAGGAAAGTGCGCTGAAAGGTGAACGCGTGCTTGTTACCACCTTGACCAAGCGCATGGCGGAGGATCTGACGGAATATATGCACGAGCAAGGCATTCGCGTGCGCTATATGCATTCAGATATTGATACGCTGGAACGGATTGAGATTATTCGTGACCTACGCCTTGGGGCTTTTGATGTGTTGATCGGTATTAACCTGCTGCGGGAAGGGCTGGATATTCCCGAATGCGCCCTTGTCGCCATATTGGATGCCGATAAGGAAGGCTTTTTGCGCTCTGAAACCTCCCTCATCCAAACCATTGGCCGGGCCGCCCGACACGTGGATGGCCGCGTGATTTTGTATGCGGACCGGGAAACCGATTCCATCAAAAACGCGATGGCCGAGACAATGCGGCGGCGTGAAAAGCAACTGGCCTATAACGCCGAACACGGCATAACGCCTGAAAGTATCCGAAAAAACATCGGTGATATTCTGGGCAGTGTGTATGAATCAGATCATGTCACGGTTGATACCGGCGATGATGAAACCACCCATATGGTGGGCAATAATCTGAAGGCCCATTTGTCCGACCTTGAAAAACGAATGCGTGAGGCCGCGGCAGACCTTGAGTTTGAGGAGGCAGCGCGCCTGCGTGATGAAATCAGCCGCCTGCAAGACCTTGAATTGCGCTTGGCCGATGACCCCTTGGCGCGTGCTGAAGCACAGGAAATGGAGAAAGCCTCCCGCCCGCGTTCTGCCAGTGGCAAGGCAGGCACACGCGCGTTCAAGAAAAAGGGTGGTGGTGGCAGAGCACGTGGGCGCGGGCGCCCCAAATAGGTCGCTACCAGCGCACGGAAAACTCCACATAAACACGCCGCGGGTCATTTACTGCCCCAACAAAACTGCCCGACTGCAACGGAATATCCGCGCTGGCCACCAGCACCTTGTTGGCCAACAGGTTTTTACCCTGCACAACAAATTTCCAAACCCCTTCATCATCGCGGAAGCCGATACGTGCGCCGACATCAAAATGGGCTTCTTGAATAGCGCGGCGATCATTATCGTTGGAAGAGAAGCTATCGCTTTGCCACGAACCTTCCGCCCCCAACACCAAATCAAACGGCAGATTACCCAACGGGTTTACATGCATGGCCATCAGGCCCGCCGTCCATTCCGGTGCGCGTTGCAGGCGTTCACCGCTGAGGTCACAAAAGTCTTCATCCGAATCTGCCGGGCAAGGCGCACTATCAAATTTGTCATAGGTGGCATCCAGCCAGCCGCCGTTCACCATTACGACAGTGCCTAAGAAGGGCGCATAGGCCAATTCAACCTCTACCCCCTGCGATATGGCTGTGGCCGCATTGCCGACAGTGAAGGCATCGCCCGTGAAATGCGTGACCTGCAAATCTTCAAATTCGGTACGGAACAGACCAACATTGACTGTCATGGCGCGATCCCACCACTCGGTCTTTACACCCGCTTCCCATGTGGTTGAATATTCGGGGTCAAACTCCAATTGGTCTTCAAAGGATGAATTGGCGTTGTAGCCACCGGCCTTATAACCTTGCGCCCATGTGAGATAAGCCATCGCATCATCGGTGATCTGATATTTGACCGATGCCTTACCGCTCAAATCATCTTCTGACTTATTGCGATGCGCCTCATAATCTTCCAGCCCCAGCGCCACGGCAAAGACAACAGACACATCCTGCACATCGTATACGCGGTCCAGCTCTTTCTCTTCATAGGAATACCGCAGGCCACCAATCAGGGTCCATTTCTCGGTAGGCCGCCAGTTCACCTGCCCAAAGGCAGCGTATGATGTTGTTTCCTGATCAAATGTAGCATCCAGACGTTCTGTCTGTATCTCAACGCCGGGAACGATCCCCGCCAAGGCACCTTCCAGAAGTTCCGGCAGCACATATTGATCAATAAACTGGCCCGTATCCTCTATCGTCAATGCAGTGAGAAAATTATAGCCATCAAACGTGGAACCGAAGGCATAAAGCCCGGCTACATAATCAAAATCACCCATAGTACCAAGCGGCATGGGCGATGATTGCAGGCGCAGTTCATGGCTCCACTGTGTGTAGGTGTCATCGCTTAAGGTGGTGAGAATGGGTGCCGGGCCAAAGTCGGCATCCAGCGCTGTTGACGTATCAAGCGAGGAATAAGACGCGATATAAACGAAATCGGTATTCTCGCTTAGCTCCCAATTTAAATGTGCTGAATAGGTATCAAAGCTGGTGATGAAGAAGCTGTCGTGATCTTCATGGATACGGTAGTCTTCAAAATCGTCGTCGGCCTGCGGATCAAACGCGGTGTATAGCGCGCGGGTTTGATCGGTATAAATATAGGGCTGAAAACCAATGCCTTGTCGATCATAGGTGGCGGTGTGATACGCAAATTCCAGATCAATGCTATCACTTGGCTGAATGCGTAGTTTGGCACGATATTGTGTGCGCACCTTATCGACCTCATCACGGTCGCGCGTTGTGTTATAAATAAAGCCGCTGCGATCATTGTAAACGCCGCCCACACGAATGGCTGCAACGCCATCCCACACGGGCACGTTTAGCACGCCACGCAATCGGTTGTGATCGAAGCGCCCGAACAAATAATCCAGCCGCACCTCCCATTCGTCCAACTGCGCTTGGCGCGTGGAGAGGTTCATGGCACCTGCCACATTGTTTTTGCCGAACAAGGTGCCTTGCGGCCCGCGCAGAACTTCCATCCGTTCCAAATCAAGGAAGGCGCCTTCAAGATAATCAACGCGGCCGAAATAGATGCCATCGACATAAAGACCAACAGAGGTTTCAAAACCGCGATTAGGATCAGACCCCAAGCCGCGAATACGCATATTGGGTTTTAGCCCGTTGGAGGTGAACTTTGTGTTAGGCAGCAGCGCGCCCATTTCCCCATATTCGGTGATGTTCATCTGCTCCATCGCCTCACCGCCAATGGCCGATACGGAGAGCGGCACATCTTGCAAATCCTCGGCGCGCTTTTGGGCAGTCACGATTATTTCATCCAAGGTTGGGCGCTTTGCGACCTCTGGCGCGACGGCTTCTGTTTTTGCTTCTTCACTTTCCAATGTCTGCAAGGGTTCATCTTGCGCGATGGCAAAATGATTGCCGCTCAACACCGCGCCAAAAAGAACCGCTGAAACGAAATGCCGATATGCCATGTGCTCTCTCCCAATGCGCGATTGATCCGCGCCTCCCCGTTACTTTCGGCACAGATAATTGACCCCTCTCAAATTGTCAACAATTTGGTTGACTATTTTGTCATGCTGTGTCTTTTTGGCCAAAGAAGGACGAAATCGGAGAGTGAAATGGCCCTTTCAGCGCCAAAAAAGGATGCCGCGGGCAAGCGCCTGCCCTTAAATGACTGGGTTATTCGCGAGCTTGCCGCCATGATCCAGCGGCGGGAACTGCAACCGGGCGATCGTTTGGTTGAGGCGGCCTTGGCAGAGAAGTTGAAGGTTTCGCGCGGGCCAATACGTGAGGCGCTGCGTCAGTTATCGGCCAATGGAGTCGTAACAATTGAGCCGATGAAGGGGGCAACCGTTGCCCGCCCCGATGCCGACAGCACGCTGGAAATGATGGAAGTCTCTGCCGTTTTATTTGGTTTGGCCGCGCGCCGGGCCTGCCGCTATCGTACAGATGAGGATCTGACCGCCCTGCTTGCCATTTCGGACGAGTTGATCGCCGCCTCACGCCTTGATGAAACAACCACTAATGATCACCTGAAAACATCAGGCCGGTTGTTCAGCCGCATCGTATATGCAGCCCATTCCGATCAGCTTTCCAACCTGCTGCGCAATCTGGTGTTTCTTGGTCCCTTTGGCCTCTATGCCTCACTTTCAATGGAAAGCAAGGCCGCCCGCATGGAAGGTGCGGAGTGCTATCACGCCATTGTAGAAGCCATACGCGATCAAAACGAGCCAGAGGCCGAGGCTGCCAATTTTCGCCTGCACCGACGTGCACTGAAAGTTCAGGGTATAGATTTGGCGCTATAACCGTATACTGACAAATCTATGGGTTAGGCTTCCTTAGGTTGTGTGGGAAAAATTTTTACACATTCACCACAACAATAATCTTCATAAAACATTAGAATTTTCCAACGACACTGCATCAACAGTACTTTGGTATTGTTCGTGAAGTGTCGATCTAGGCCTCGTACAGTTTTCCGAACATCGACATTTCATGCGCCCATAACAAAACAAACCTGGGAGCGTATGATGACACATATAAACCGAAAGGCAGCCTTGGGCTTTGCTGCCGCGGTGTTTGCTGTTAGTAGCGTCGCTGAGACGGCAAACGCACAAGCCATTAAGGGGCAGACCTACGACGAGATCGTGGTCACCGCCCAACGTTCAGAAGAAAATGTGCAAGACGTGCCAATTGCCGTCACCGCCTTTTCTGCTGAAAATCTTGAAATGCAACAGATCGAGGCTTTCTCTGATCTGCAATTCAACACCCCGAACATGACCTTCACCAAGGGCAACTTCTCCGGCGTGAACATGACCATTCGTGGCGTCTCCTCCGCTACGGTTGCCGCCTCCGGTGATTCGGGCGTGTCTTTCCATATCAACGAAGCACCGCTGCCAACGCGCGTGTTTGAGATTGAGTACTACGACCTGCAACGGGTTGAGGTATTGCGCGGGCCGCAAGGTACCTTGTTTGGCCGCAACGCAACCGGTGGTGTGGTCAACATGGTGACCGCAAAGCCGGGGCCTGATTTTGAAGCCGATGTTGAACTTGAAACTGCCGAGTATGGTCACTTTAAAGCTAAAGGCATGGTGAACGTGCCCTTAAGCGAAAAGCTGGCTTTGCGGGTTGCCGGCATTAGCTTGCAGCGTGATGGCTTTACCACCAATCTTTTCAACGGCGAAGATATTGACGACCGCAACATCCAATCCTATCGCGGCACGCTTTCATACGAATTATCGGAAGATACCAATGCGTGGATCATGTATTCTTCCTTCGAGGAAGATGACAAGCGCGCCCGGATCGGTCGCCAGATGTGTTCCCCCACATCATCCATCGCCTTTGGTTGCCATCCGACAGAAGTTTCGTATGGCGGCGGACCGGGCGGAGCCTCCACACTTGGCGGTCTTTATGGGGCCTATAATGGCTTGTTGCCCTTTGACCCAACCGCATCTTCTTTCACCCCGATCTCAGATCCGCGAGCCGTTATTCAACCTTTCACCCCTGTCTACAAAGCAGACGAAGAAATGGTTATGGGTGGCATCGAGCATGAGTTTGTCGAGGAGGGCCTGATTGTTAATCTGCTGGCTGCTCATCACGAAACAAGCGTGTTCTCGCAGCAGGCCTATGGCAATAACAATGGCATGCAGAAGTTCATTGGCGGCGCTATCGTGCCGGTGTCTGCCTACACACCTGATTCAAGCGGCATCTTCTCTGGCGCGGTGCAGGGTTACTACGACTATAACTTTGGCTACGACACCTCGTCCGCACGCTCTGAAACAGATTTCTATGAAGCGCGGATCCGCTCAAGCTGGGAAGGACAAACAAACTTCCTGTTAGGGTTCAATTTCACCGAGGCAGAGGCCTATACCGTGTATGACGTATATGCCAACACCTTGGATTCTGTTGGCTTGATGGGCTTGCCCAGCACCAGTAGCGCGGGGCTTTATCCCAGCCATTACAGAAACGAAACCTCCCCCTATAATCTCGAAACTTGGGCAGGCTTCGGTGAAGTGTATCACGATCTGCGGGAGAACCTGAAAGCGACCATTGGCTTGCGCTACACAAACACCAAGAAAACGGTGGCGGACAACCAAACATTGTTCAACGCCATCGCGCTTGGTGGCAACGGAACTGTTGGCACGGCGCCGGTTGGTCTGTGTAACCTGAGCGAATTTCAAACGTCCGGCACATGTTTAACCCCACCGATCCCCGCCCCGGGGGATAGCCGCATTGCCTTGGGCATTCCCAATTCATTCGAGGAAAATGAATGGACTGGCCGCGCGGGCCTTGATTGGTTCCCGGAAGTGGAATGGTCTGAGCAAACGATGGTCTACGGTTTCTATTCCCGTGGCTATCGTCCCGGCGCCTTTAATCCGCCAGTTGACCCGGCATTGTTCGCCGGAACACCGCAAACCGTTGATCCGGAATTTGTAGACAGCTTTGAAGTTGGCACCAAGAACGTGTTGCATGAAGGCCAATTGGTCGCCAATGCCACCGCGTTCTATTACGACTATCAAGGCTTGCAAATTTCCAAGATCATCAATCGCACATCGGTTAATGAAAATATCGATGCGAAGATTCACGGTCTGGAAGGTGAATTTGTATACACGCCAAACCAGTGGGAAGGTTTCCAGCTTGATGCGAATGTATCATTCCTGAAAACAGAAATTGCCGGTGGCACAACATCGATCGACCCCCATAATCCGGCACAACTAAGCCCGGACGCCTGGGTTATTCGCGACAGTTCATCTGCCTCGAACTGTGTGGTTGATCGGGTGGAATATCTAACTGCCCTTGCTGGTGCAGACGTCGTAGCTGGCGGGTTGGATATTAACAGTGACGGGGACCCCGATGTAATTCCTGCCCCGGGCACTTTTGCGTCGTTGGAAAGCAATGGCCTTTCCAGCACCGATGGCGGCACGATGACACCTGTATTGGCAAGCTGCGCCGAACTGGCGTCAACCTTGCCTTCCGGCACGGTGGACAGTCGTTATGCGGCGAATGTTTCCGGCAATGAACTGCCGCAATCCCCGCCGATGACTTTGCATATCGGCGCGCAGTACATTCACCCAATGCCTGATTGGGCGCTGTCAGTCCTGTTCCGCATGGATTACTACTGGCAGGATGATATGTATTCACGCATCTACAACACGCAAAAAGATGTGATCAAGTCATGGTCGAATGTGAATGCCCAAATCCTGATCCAGTCCACGAATGACCCTTGGTACATTCGCTTGTGGGCACAAAACCTGACGGATGAGGACAATGTTACAGGTCACTACTTTACCGACCCAGGCTCCGGCCTGTTCCGGAACGACTTCCTGACCGATCCACAAATGTTCGGCGTGACTTTTGGTGCCAAGCTATAAGTACAGCTTGTTTCTCACCACCAAGCAGGGCCGGGATTTTTCCCGGCCCTTTTTTGGGAAACAGCTAGAACCGGAAAACGCCATAACCCGGTTCACCGAAGGGCGCGTTCAACGCCGCTGAAAGCGCCAAACCCAACGCATTGCGCGTATCTACCGGGTCCAAAATACCATCATCCCAAATCTCACTGGTGGAATAATAGGCACTGGCCTTTGCTTCATACTCGCCAGCAATGGGATCATGAATGGCGGCAATCTGTTCTGCCGTTGGTTCCTCACCTGCCCGGCGCATCTGGTTGACCTTGACCTCGGTGAGCGTTTTGGCAGCCTGTTCCCCACCCATCACGGAGATCTGGCCCTGTGGCCACATAAACAGAAAGCGCCCATCAAAAGCACGTCCACACATACCGTAGTTGCCGGCGCCAAACGACCCGTTCACAATAACCGTCAGCTTCGGCACATCGGAACAGGCCTGCGCCATGATCATTTTGGCCCCATCCTTGGTGATGCCTGCTTCCTCATACTCCTTGCCGATCATGAAGCCGGTGATATTTTGCAGAAACAGCAAGGGCGTTTTGTTTTGATTGCACAGCTCAATAAAGTGCGCGCCCTTCAAGGAACTGTCGTTAAACAACACCCCATTATTGGCGAGAATACCCACCTTAATGCCGTGCAAATAGGCATAGCCACAGATAAGCGTGGTGCCATAATCCGGCTGGTATTCATGAAAGCGTGATCCATCTACAAGCCGCGCGATTACCTCGCGCATATCAAACTGTTTTTTGATATCGTCAGGAATAATGCCGTAGAGTTCGCGCGGGTCGTAATAGGGTTCTTCCACCTCACGCCGCTCAACCCGCGTTTTCTCCTGCGGGGTCCATGTCTCCACAATTTCCCGCGCAATCGCAATGGCCTCTTGCTCATTGTCGCCCGCATAATCTGACACGCCGGAGACAACCGTATGAACAGAAGCGCCGCCCAGTTCTTCGGCGCTGACTTCCTCGCCCGTTGCGGCCTTTACCAGTGGAGGGCCACCGAGAAAAATCGCGCCATTGCCGCGCACCATAACCGAATAATCCGATAGGCCGGGAATATAGGCCCCGCCCGCCGTACAATGGCCAAACACGATGGATGCTTGTTGAACCCCCATTTTGGAAAGCTGGCATTGGTTGCGAAAAATGCGGCCTGCGTAATACTTATCCGCAAACAGATCAGATTGTTGCGGCAGAAAACCGCCCGCGCTATCGCACATGTGAACGACAGGCAAACGGTTCTCGATCGCTATATCAAGCGCGCGCACAATCTTCTTGATAGAAAGTGGATACCATGCCCCGCCCTTTACCGAAGGATCATCGGCGCGGATCATAACCTCACGGCCACTGACAATACCAATGCCTGTTACTTGGCCTGCGCCGGGTGCGTCACCATCATAAGCCATGTTCGCCGCCAGTCCTGACAGCTCCACAAAGGGCGTGCCAGGATCAAGCAACAGGTCCAGCCTTTCTCGCACCGTCATTTTTTTCTGGCGCTTCAACCGCTCCAGATCACGCGCCGGGCGTTCGCTCCGGGCAGCCTGCCGCTTGGCCTTAAACTCCTCCAAGCGCCCTAAATTGTATGAGCGGTACGCTTTGTATTCCGCCGAGTTGGTGTCCAGATTGGATTGAATACGCCTCATTCGGTGCCCTCCTCAACTGGCTCAAACCGCACCAATACGTCGCCTTTATTGAATGTTTGTGCTGCCGCCAAAGGCAGTTCCGCAATTACGCCTTCACGCGGCGCTCTAATACTGGTTTGCAGTTTCATGCTTTCGATCACCAGCAATTCCTTGCCTTGGGTAACAGTGTCACCCGCTGCGCAACTTAGCGAGATAACGGTACCGGGCATGGGCGCACGCATTTCATCTTGGCCGCCTGCACCACCGCCTGCGGCCTCAAACGGGGAAACATTGTGAATGCGCACAATTTCTGTACCCCATTTCACCAATAGATCAGCCCCATCTTCCACCATGGGCACATCACGGAAGGGAGGGGCATGGAAAACCCCATCAATCACGACGCCATCGCCTTGGGGTATGATGTGATGGGGTTGCTCACCCAGTTTGAAGGTGGGTTTCATGGTTATGGCCTCCATTCACCAATTTCGCGAGCCGGGCCGGGCGCTGCGCTCAAGCGCTTGAAGGCCGGTTGCGCCATCGCGGCCGCGGCCAACAATGCTGCAAGTTCATCACCTTCATATATCGGTGCTTTCAAATCATCTGCATGATCGGCCACAAATCCGGTCGTCGTCTCGCCCGCCTGAAATGCCTTGTGCCGTAATATCCGTGCCATGTATGGGGTGTTTGTGGTGCAGCCCAGCAGAACCAACTGCTCCAACGCGGCCAGTGCTTTTGTGATGGCCCCTGCCCTATCTTCCCCATGCACAATCAGCTTTACCAACATGGGGTCAAAAGCGGGCGATACTTGATCCCCCTCCACCACGCCACTGTCAAAGCGTACATCTGCTGGCACAGAAAGACGACGGATCGCGCCAATGGCGGGCATAAAATCCTGATCCGGATCTTCCGCGCAAATACGCAGCTCGATGGCATGGCCCTCAATACCGACATCTGATTGGGATATTGGCAATGCCTCGCCAGCGGCCGCCAGCAATTGCAGCTCAACCAAATCTTGGCCTGAAATCGCCTCCGTAATTGGGTGCTCTACTTGCAGGCGCGTGTTCATTTCAAGAAAATAGAAGTTCTGATCTTTATCAACGATGAACTCTACCGTGCCCGCATTGTCGTAATCTACCGCCGCCGCCAGCGCGACGGCCTGCGCTGCCATCGCCTTGCGCGTTTCTTCACTGATGAACGGACTTGGCGCTTCTTCAATGATTTTTTGGTGACGCCGCTGGATCGAGCACTCCCGTTCCATCAAATGCAGCAAGCTACCTTGTTTGTCACCCATGACTTGTATTTCAATATGGCGCGGCTGCTCAATATATTTTTCGATGAAAACCCGGTCGTCACCAAAGCTGGTTTTGGCTTCACTCACCGCGGAGGTGAACCCTTCTGCTACTTCATCCGCGCTGGCAGCGATGCGCATGCCTTTTCCGCCACCGCCAGCGGACGCCTTTAGCATGACAGGAAAGCCAATTTCAGCGGCGACCTTTATCGCCTCCTCCGCATCGGTGACAGCATCTTCCGTGCCGGGAATGGTGTTCACGCCCGCAGCTTTTGCCAAACGCTTGGATTCAATTTTGTCACCCATCGCCGCAATAGCATTGGCGTTCGGCCCAACGAAGATAAGTCCGGCTTTTTCTACCGCCTCAACAAAACTGGCGTTCTCCGACAAAAAGCCATAGCCGGGATGGATTGCCCTTGCCCCTTCCGCCTTCGCCAGCTCAATGATCTGTTGTTGATCGAGATAGGCTTGAGTGGCTGGCTCCCCCACAATTTCAACCGCCCCATCTGCCTGTGCCACATGGGGCGCAAACCGATCGAGGTCGTGAAACACGGCGATGGTGCGTATTCCCTGCGCTTTGCAGGTGCGTATCACCCGGCACGCAATCTCGCCGCGATTGGCGATCAATACCGCAGGTATCAAATCATTCAACGCCATCAGTCAGTACTCCCGGCCAAAAGGGCAGGCTGCAACAACAGCCAAAATTGATCTGTTACTTTTTCAATCTTCATCGGTGCGCGCCCGCTTAGATAAGCAAAGCAGTGGTGTTCCACCGCCCCGAATATGGCATCACGCAAAAAAGCGGGGGGCAGGTCATCACGCACCACCCCTTCTGCCGCACCCGCCTTCAAGGTTTTGAGCATAAAGCCTGTATAGCGGCGATTACATTCCTGAAAACGTCCGCCCACATAATCGGGCATGGTGCGGGCTTCTTGCAGCATGGCGCGACACAACCCCGGCTCATCTGCAAAAGTGTGCAAATGTTGCCCCACCAAATAACGCAAGCGCAGCATCGTATCTTCAATTTGTGGCAAGTCTGCTTCAATCACGGTGATCAATTCGCCATACCATTGTTCGATCACGCTGATGAACAAATCCCGCTTGGAAGCAAAAAATTTGTAAAGCGCTGCTTCCGATAAGCCCGCCGCCGCGGCGATATCAACCATGACCGCCGCCTCATATCCCTTATCGCTGAAAGTTTTGCGCGCCGCCACCAAAATGGCATCTACCCGCTCTTCCCGCGGCAAGCGTTTGCGCGCAGTGACAGCCATTATTTTCCCGTCCATGCGGGGGGGCGTTTTTCCATGAAGGACCGCATCCCCTCTGCTGTGTCTTCGGAGCGGGCCATCATCGGCAGCATGATCTGGGCATAGTCCAGCGCTTCTTTCAGGCTCATATCCTGCATGGCATGATAGGCCAGCTTACCAAGGCGAATGGCGGTGGGTGACTTGTTGGTTACGCGCCCCAGCAACCAGTCCATTTTTGCGTCCAGTTCTGCGCGTGGAACCACATAGTTCACAAGGTCCATCGCCAACGCTTCTGAGGCGCTGAAGCGTTCTCCGGTAATGCAAAGTTCCAGCGCCTTGCGCCGTGGCGCGGCGCGCAAAATGTATGGCAGGATCATCAAGGGAAAGAGCCCGATCGCCGTTTCAGGTGTGCCGAACGTGGCATCATCCACCGCCACCACCATGTCACACGCGCACATAAGGCCAAGCCCCCCTGCCAAAGCGTGACCGTTCACCCGCGCGATAACGGGCAAATTACAGGTCTCCAGCAAGCGAAAAAAATTGGCAACCGGGTTATTGGGCCGGGAATGATCAAACGCAAACGGGCTGCCCGGTCCATCAGGATCCAAATCTCCCCCGGCACAAAAAGCTTTGTCTGCCGCACCGGTAAGGACAATGGCGCGCGCCTCATCATCTGCCATGGCCTCTTCAACCCCTGCGCTGAGCGCCGCCATCACCTCCGCATTGATGGCGTTGCGTCGCTCGGGCCTATTGATTGTGAGCCAGTAAACACCGTCCCGCTTTTGCGTAAGCACCACGCTAGTCATTCTTCGCCTCCCATTAGTGAGGATGACTTACTAACGAAATTCCCTCTTCAATGCAACCATCTCATGAAGCGTAATTAAGGTGCCAAAAGACTTGTTAGAACAACACTGCGCAATTTGAAGAAGCCGAGCTTCTCACGAACATACCGGGGCTGCTATAACACTGCATCGACATTCACTTAGGAGCACTCTCATGAAAGTGTCAGAAGCACTGGACACCCGCCTCACCTGTCGGGCCTTCACCGACCAGCCCGTACCGCAGGAGATGATTAAGGAGATTATTGAGAAATCTGCCCGCGCGCCCTCTGGCGGCAATCTGCAACCCTGGCATGTCCATGCGATTGCCGGTGATGTGAAGGACGAACTCATCAAACGCGTGCGCGAACAAATGCCTGAAAAGCCAATGGGCGAAGGCGCAGAATACGATATCTATCCCAAGGAACTTAAGAACCCTTATGAGGCCCGCCGTCGCGATATTGGCGAGCGCATGTATGGCACGCTGGAAATTCCCAAGGAAGATCGCGGCAAGCGCATTGCCTGGTTCATGAAGAATTTTGAATTCTTTAACGCCCCTGTTGCCCTGGTCTTCTCGATCGACAAGCAAATGGGCGAAGGCCAATGGTCAGATCTTGGCATGTATATTCAATCGCTAATGTTGCTGGCGCGCGAATATGGTCTGCACACCTGTCCGCAAGAAGCATGGGCCATGTGGCAAGGCACAATCCGTGACTTACTGGATATTCCCGAAGAACGCATGGTATTCTGCGCCGTCGGTATCGGCTATATGGATGAAGACCATGTGGTCAACACACTGCGTTCCCCGCGCGCGCCGCTGGAAGAATATTGCCAGTTCTCTGGCTTCTAGGAGAGTCGGCCATCCCACAAATCATTGGCAAGGCTTTCGGCGTCTTTAACGCTGCTTGCCTTGCCTGTCAGATATAGCGCCTGCGCCGCCGTGCCGGTAACAACAGCGCGCCCCGCCACATCTTCTGTCTCACCGCGCCAAACACTGAGCATGTGATCAAGTGATGCCTTGGGCAATTTCGGCCCCAATGCTCTGTCCGCATTGGGTGGAAAACTGACGGCGCCTTCATAAAAATTAAGAGCGGAGGCCTTAAAGGGATTGCGCTCCGCCTCTCCCCCACCGCCCTTAATGATGCCCACTTTCCCCGTTCCCAATGCTTTGGATGCTTCAAGCTGCACAGGCAGATAAGGCGGGTGGAAAATACCCACAAAGCTGGCGGGGGCATCAAGCGGGTTTAGCGCGCGCACCACAGTGTTTACCGCCGTGCGCAACCCCAATACGGGACGCAGCGCCAAAAGGGATTGTGTGGTGGCCGACAGATGGCGCAAAGGCAGATAGGCAAAATTGTGGTCCACCAAATGCGCCTGGGCTTGCGTGTGTGATTCAGCAACAGGCAGGCCCAAAGCGGTCAGCGCCTCTTCCGTTAGGGTGCCATTGGTTAGATGACTGTTAAAGCCGTGCATCGCCACCGCCAGCCCAGCCTTCGCGCAAAGCAGGGCTGAAAGCAGAAACCACGGGGCACCGCGTGTACGCCCGGCTGCATAGCTTGGCCAATCCAAATCGGCTTTGGGCGTGGCAGGTGTTGCAGGCAGGCCCGCGCTTAAACGAATAGCTTCCGCCATGCCCGCAACTTCATCCCCGCTTTCGTGGCGATAGCGCAGCAACAACAGGAAGGCGCCAACTTGAAGGGGGTCTGCCCTGCCATCCAGCACCATTTCCATCGCGCCGCGCGCTTCGGCGCGCGTAAGCGGGCGCGAGCGCCCCGGCCCCCGGCCCAGCGCCGCCAAATAGGGCGCAAAAGGGTGCGGATCATTGGCTGTGTGATCATGCTCATACATGGCACTTGTCTATCAGCTTGCGCCCGCGCTGCCAAAGCGTTAGGTGTCGCAAATGATCCAACCCGCATCTCATACCAGCGCCTTGCTTGTTTTTCACGGCTCCTCCACCCGGCCCGAAAATCCACAGATCGCAGCGTTTCAGGAAGGCGCAGAGCAGGCCCTTTTTCCGCTAACGGTTGCCGCAGCCTTTTTGGAAGCCCAAGAACCCGACATTCCCACCCAATTGCAAAACCTGCGCGACGGCGGTGCCAAACGCATTGTGGTACAGCCCGTAATGCTGACCGCGGCCCAACACGTCACACAAGACATCCCAGACATATTGGCCGCTTGGGATGGGACAATAGCCTATGGCAAAGCGCTACGAGGTGGGGCGGCAACGGCCGCGGCTTTATCGGCGCGCGTGCAAAACGCCATAACCCCGGCTCACGATGGATTGGTGATTTGGGCACGCGCGACCAAAGACAAAATGGCCATGGGCGAAGCACATCGATTGGCGGAGTTGCTAGGCACCCAACACCGTCTGCCTGCTATTGCCTCCTTTGCCGGCAGGTCACAACCGCCCCTTCCCCAAGTAATCGCAGAAATCGGCGCGAAAAATCCGCTCATTGCACCGCACGTATTGCTGGATGGCGCGGTGAGTGACGCTGCCCATGCCAGCGGCTTCACGGTGGCGGCAACGCTGGGGGCGCACCCTGCCCTTATCGAAGATATCGCCGCGCGCATCCGCGCCTTGATTGATACCTTCCCCGATGCGAGCGTGGCCCCATGAGCGCGCTACCGATCACATTGACAGATATTGAACCCGGCTGGGTATGGCTGGTAGGCGCAGGCCCCGGTGACCCCGGCTTGATGACCCTGCATGCTTTATCAGCCCTGCGCAGTGCAGACGTAATTGTGTATGACGCCTTGGTGTCTCCCGACATATTGGCTTTCGCGAAAGAAGGTGCAGAGCTTGTTCATGCAGGCAAACGCGGCGGCAAACCCTCTGCTGCACAAGACGACATTACTGCCGCCTTGGTAAATGCTGCCAAAGCCAACAAGCGTGTATTGCGCCTGAAGGGCGGCGATCCATTCGTTTTTGGGCGCGGCGGCGAGGAAGCATTGGTATTGGTGGAAGAAGGTATTCCCTTCCGGTTGATCCCCGGCGTGACCGCAGGCGTTGCAGCTCCGGCCTATGCGGGTATTCCTGTCACCCATCGCAGTGCCAATCAGGCTGTCACATTCATTACCGGCCACAGTGCCTCCGGCGATGTACCCGGCGGTGTGGATTGGGAAGCCATTGCCAAAACAGCCCCGGTATTGGTGATTTATATGGGCATTCGTCATCTGCCAAAAATCGTTGAGCGCCTACGCTCTGGCGGGCGCAAAACAGATGAACCTGCGGCCGCAATTGCACAGGCTACAACGCGGGATCAACAGGTGGTGCGGTCAACCCTTGGCCAATTGGCAGAAGATGCCGCAGCCGCCAATATCAAAGCACCCGCTTTGGTAATTATTGGCGATGTGGTGGACCTTTCAGATCATCTGAACTGGGTTGATCCGATTCGGCAATCAGTGTTGACGGCAGCTCCGGTCGGTCGCCACCCCCTTTCCGGCGACGACGCGCCCGCCACCAAGCAGTAAGACGTCGCCGTTGGCGATCTACCGCCGGAATGTCGTATGATAGAATAAACAGGCCAAGCGGGATCATCCAAAAACCCAAAACAGGTAAAAATCCCAAAAATCCGCCAAAAACCGTCAACACACCCACCATGATTCGGGCAAATTTGCTTTTTGGAAGCGGAATGGACTTATCGCCAATGCGGATGGTTTTGCGTTCACTGTCATTCATACCCCGTCACATAAGGGTCATGCGCAGTTTTGTCACCCACATGGCTGAAAAAAATGCTTTGGCCCACCCCGCTGGCCTTGCTATAAGCCCGCCATAGGCATTCGGTTTCGAGTGCTGCTGATCCTCGGTAGCTCAGTGGTAGAGCAAGCGGCTGTTAACCGCTCGGTCGCTGGTTCGAATCCGGCCCGGGGAGCCAATTTTGAAGGGCGTGTTGTTTCGGCAACGCGCCCTTCTCATTTTCTTTAAAGCTGGTAAGACATGCCTTATGGCCCCACCGCTCCTTGATCTCAAAAACATCCAACTGACCTTTGGCGGCACACCCTTGCTGACAGGGGCCGATCTCGCCGTGCAGCCGGGCGACCGCTTGTGTTTGGTTGGTCGCAACGGCTCTGGCAAATCTACGCTGTTGAAAATCGCCGCGGGCTTCGTCGAGCCTGACGATGGCGAGATCTTTCGCCAGCCGGGCACCACAATTGCCTATCTGCGGCAAGAGCCTGACTTGTCAAAATATGAGACGGTGCTTGACTTTGCAGCCAGTGGCCTGCGCCCCGACGAGGACGATTACGAGGTGCGCTATCTGCTAACCCAATTGGGCCTAAGCGGTGATGAAAACCCGAACCATCTTTCCGGCGGCGAGGCGCGCCGCGCGGCGCTGGCGCAAGTGTTGGCGCCCAAGCCCGATATTCTGCTGCTGGATGAGCCGACAAACCATTTGGACCTACCCGTGATTGAGTGGCTGGAAAGCCTGCTTAACAATATGCGCTCTGCCCTTGTGCTTATCAGCCATGACCGGCGTTTCCTGGAAAACCTTTCAAAATCAACCATTTGGCTGGATCGCGGCCGCACACGCCAGCTTGATCGCAGCTTTGCCCATTTTGAAGAATGGCGCGACGAAACTTTCGAGCAGGAGGAACGCGACGCCCACAAGCTGGATCGTAAAATTGCGCAGGAAGAACACTGGCTGACCTATGGCGTGACCGCCCGGCGCAAACGCAACGTGAAACGGCTGGGCGACCTGCATGGCCTGCGCGCCAAACGCGTGGAAGTGCGCGCCGAACAACGTCGCGGGCAAGAACAAGTGGCGATGCAGGTGAACGCTTCTGACAAATCCGGCAAGCTGGTAATTGAAGCGACAGACATAGAAAAGTCTTTTGAAAACAACAACTTAATTTCCCCACTTTCGCTCAAAATCATGCGCGGCGATCGCTTGGGATTGGTGGGGGCCAATGGCACGGGCAAAACGACCCTGATCAAAATGCTGACCGGCGAGCTTGCGCCCGACAGCGGTACGGTGCGGCTGGGAGCCAATTTGAACGCCATCACCATCGATCAAAAGCGTGCCGAACTGCCGCCAGACACCACCTTGCAAGACGCGCTGACAGGCGGCGATGGCCAGATGGTAACACTGGGCGAAGGCGAAAATACCACGCAAAAACATGTAGTTAGCTATATGAAGGACTTTTTGTTCAAGCCCGAGCAGGCCCGTACCCCCATCAGCGAACTCAGCGGCGGAGAGCGCGGACGGTTGATGTTGGCGCGCGCCTTATCCCGCCCTTCCAACCTGCTGATCTTGGACGAGCCGACCAACGATCTCGACCTCGAAACCCTTGATCTGCTGCAAGAAATGCTGGGCGATTATCACGGCACGGTGCTGCTGGTCAGCCATGATCGCGATTTTCTGGACCGTACCGTCACCAGCGTTTTAGCCGCCGAGGGCCAAGGCCAATGGGTACAATATGCGGGCGGCTATACGGATATGCTGGCGCAAAGAAGGGCCGGAGCCGCTGCCCAAAAAGCAGAAAAACAAGAGAAAAAACAAAAGGTTGCGTCCGACAAACCAAAATCGCAAAAGCCCAAAACCAAGCTTTCCTACAAGGAACAATATGCGCTGGACACCCTGCCGGGCGAGATGGAAAAGCTGGCAGAAACCATCACCAAACTGAACGACGCGCTGGCCGACCCGGACCTTTACAGCCGCGACGCAGAAAAATTCGCGCGCCTGACGAAAGAGCTGGAGGCCACCCAAAACGCCCTTGCCACGGCGGAAGAACAGTGGCTGGAAATCGAAATGAAGCGCGAAGAACTGGATGCGGGCGCGACCAGTTAAAACTGACCTTTCAACTCACCATAAGGCCAGTTGTTCAAGTTTTTAGGTCGTTTCACGGCGCGATTTTCAGGTTAATGTCAGGTTTTGGGGAGAGCCGCATGACCACGCAAAATACCATCACTATTTTCGGCGATGGGCGCTCCGGAAATTGTCACAAAGTGCGCCTGATTTGCGAGCTGACCGAACAGCCCTTTCAGTGGCAAGAGGTGGACGTGTTGAGTGGCGACACACGCCGCGATGATTTTCTCAAACTCAATCCAAATGGTCGCCTGCCGACAATGCGCCGGGCCGATGGCACCACGCTTTGGGAATCAAATGCCATCCTGTTCGAGCTGGCACAGAACACCCCATGGTGGCCCGCCGACCCGCGCGCGCAATCCGCGACGCTGCAATGGATGTTCTTTGAACAATATTCCCACGAGCCTTTTATTGCCGTGAACCGTTTTATCCAATCCATCGGCATGGAGATGGAAACGCGTGCGGCGGAGTATCAGGCGAATTTGAAAAAGGGCGCGGCGGCGCTGCACGTTATGGAACAGCACTTGCTGGAACACGCCTATCTTGGCCCCCGTGAAGAACAGCCGGTGGAGACGCCTTCAATCGCCGATATATGTTTATACGCCTACACCCATGTGGCGCATGAGGGTGGGTTTGATTTGGGGAACTTCCCCGGCATTCGCTTCTGGCTGACCCGGCTGGAGATGGAACATGGGTTTGAACGGATGGGGTGAGTGCGTACGCCATTGCCATCAAGAGTGCCCGCCGCTTAAGCTTCTCCAATGAAAAATCTGGATCTTAGAATTTTGATAACTCAGATCGTGTGCGGCTGTACCGGTCTATTTTTGTTGATATATTTCGGTCGTCATATGACGTCAGATGTCGCCGCCTATCAGAGCCACATCTCCAGTTTTGTAGACATCGCCTTTACAACAATCGGCTTAAGCCTCATCCTTTTTTCGATAATTGTCCTTTTCTCGGCGGCACTCAGCGACGAAGAAAGTCAGGTCACATTCACTATAGGCACATCCTTGGTCGCAACGGCTTTGTTTGTAAATGTCCTCGCACCATCGTTCATTGACGCTGCGAACATGGAACAGCAGCAAAAGTGGAAAGAGATTGAGAACCTCACCAATTATGGCCCGGCAGTAATTTTAGAGCAGCGGCGCAATGTCGACGCGCTTTTTGCGTGGGTTGATGAGTACGCTCAACGCGAGTCAGGCGAAAATATCTGGGAATGCACGAGCGCGGTTCGCATTTCGACGGATGCTCCAGACCCACCGCAACTAAGCAGCACCGACCTGAATCGATACGATCCAAATATTCAGCCGTGGATACTTGGTCAAGGGCTTGGCATCGTGACAACGGCCCAAAACATCGAAAAAGTACGCATGGATATGTTGGAAAGCCAGAAGACTGGTGAGCCCTTCGAACTGCTGATCCTGATCACGCTGTCCCAACTAGTTGACAGCCATACCGAAGTTCTCGTTGGCGTGATGGAAATCAAGGGTGTTCACAAAGCCGCCATATCACTCGCCAAAGCTCGCCTAGCTAATCGCAGTGCGGAGCAGTCTACTGACGATGGCTGCATGAAGTCCTTAACAGATAAAGCCTCGACTACACCCATCGAATAATAACAATGAATGAAAACTAAGCCATCTTTGATCATAAACATACGTCGCAGACACCCGTAAACAAAAAAGCCGATGGGTTGCTCCATCGGCTTCAATTCACTGGACCCCGCATCAAGTGCGGGGTGACGGCCTTGGCATGAACGTCATGCCGGGCAAGCGCAGCGCGACCCGGCATCCATTCAGAGGATCAGCCTGCAATGCTTTGGAAATTGGCTCGCTGCTTGGACGCCGGGTCGGAGCCCGGCGTGACGGCTTTGGCTGCGGTGATGCCCATCAGTCAGTTGGCAGATCGCAACAGGCCAAACAAAAAAGCCGATGGGTTGCCCCATCGGCTCAAACTCTCTGGACGCTGCAGCAAGTGCAACGCGGCGCTAAAGGCAGCTAAGCCGCGGCGGCGTCGGCCTCGCCTTCACGCTTGTTCCATTCTTCAACATAGTGGAAGTTTTGTTCATCCCACGGGTGGAAGCTGGGTTTGAAGTAAGGCAGCGCCAGCAGATGAATTTTCCACATAAAGCCACCGCCGGTACCGAAGGCCCAGCTTAGCGCCTCGCGCCACTGCTTGCCTGTGGGTTTTTCTTCCAAGCCTTTCAGCAGCACAAACATGCCGTAAATCATGCCCGGCATCATTGTGAGCAGGTTCAAGAACATGGTGGTCGCGCGGATCGCGTAACCTTTAAGGCCGGGATAGGCTTTCTTATACACATCATAGGCCACGGCCTTATGCTCGGTTTCTTCCACCGCATGCCAATGCCACAGGCGACGCATATAGGGATCGGACTTTTCGCCCAAAAACCGCGGATCGGTGAAGGCCAGATCGGCCAATGCGGCGGTGAAGTGTTCTGCCGCGGCCGTGCCGGAAAGCAAGAAGGCTTTGTTGATCTTTTTGCGCGCCCACGCATTGCCCTTTTTTTGGAATTCCAAAATGCCTTCGCCGGGTATGCCCTGTTCCAACATGGCATCGTTATAAAGCTCATGCTCTCTGGAATGGATCGCCTCTTGCGTCATGAAGCCTTTGGCGTGGGCTTTAAGCTTGGGGTCATCAATCACATTGGCGTGCAAGCGCACGGAATGCACAAACATATCTTCCCCATCAGGGAAGGTAAGCGACATGGCGTTAAAGAACTGGCTGATAATCGGATTGCCCGAATGCCAGTTATGCATGTTCACATCTTTGATTTTCTCAAAGTTCATGTTGCGGGCTTTGATTTCTACCGGGCCATCAAAATTGGCGCGGGCTTGATTGGTTTTTTGCGTCATTGCGCATCTCCCCTATTTTCGGTTGGGTAGTCGGTTGAATTAAAAAAGTCGGCCAAGGCCGTGAGCACTTGCCCGTTCATAAAGCTGAGTTGTTCGCGCACCAGCTTCGCTGCCGCATCTTCATCATTGCGGGCAACAAGCGTGAGCAGGGTTTCCATATAGGTCAGATATTCCTCCGGCATGGGCGGGGCCAAATGCACAAAGGATAAGGAACTTTCTAGGAAGATGCCGCCCAAGCGGTTCATCAACCATTGGGCGGGCAGAAAATCACCCGCAGCGATCAGCGCGCGGATGAAATCAAACTCTGCCAAGGCAAAGGCGTGGGGGTCTTGGCGCACATCCCACGATTTTTGGGCCATCTCACGGGCCAGCCCCAGATTTTCCGGCTTGGCCTGACGTGCCGCAAAGCGCATGGCCATAACAATCACATCGGTTTGCAGAGCCAACAGTTCTTTCATCATGGGCATGATTTGATCTGGCGCCATTGTGCCGGCGCTGTAGCGCAAATAGGCGGGCAGCACCTCAAACGGCCAATCTTTTTGCAGGCACACCACCATGCCGGAGCCTTGACGCGATTCGATAATGCCCCAATCGGCCATACGGCGCAGCGCCTCGCGCAAGGTGCCGCGGCTGGTATCCAGCTCTTCACACAGGGCGCGCTCGGCAGGCAGGCGCGCTTTTTCAGGGTATGTGCCATCAATCACCATGTTGAGCAGTTGTGCGAACACCTGCTCCACCTGTGACCCCTTGGCCAGCTTGTTACCCTCTGCGCTCATCAAATTGCCTCTTGCATTTCGTTGCCATGTTATATAATTGGTCTAACCAATAGGTCAAGTCAATTTGTTGGACCATTTGTGTCGTGCCGTCGCAGGCGGCCTCACGAAGTTGACAAATTGTCATTTAGGGGCTATTTGATCCCTATCGAGGCTGGGTTGCGGCGCGTTGAACTTGTCGCACCTTGCACTCTTGATCAAAGACAAGTGTTGATTACATAATTGTCAGTAATAAAAGACGGGCCCGTAAGTTTCGCCCTAAGAAAATAAGTGGCCCAAAACAAAAGGCAGGAAATCTGTTATGACAAACCCCGCGACACAAACTTCAAACGGTGGCAACCACGTAGATGTGCTGATTGTCGGCGCTGGCCTTTCGGGCATTGGCGCCGCCACGCATTTGCAAAATAACTGCCCCGGCAAAAGCTACACAATTCTGGAAGCCCGTGACGCCATTGGCGGCACCTGGGACCTGTTCAAATATCCGGGTATTCGCTCCGATAGTGACATGTTCACCTTGGGCTATAATTTCCGCCCCTGGGAAGACGACAAATCCATCGCCGATGGCCCGACTATTTTGAACTATATTCGCGACACCGCGAAAGAAATGAAAGTGGAAGACAATATCCGCTTCAATCACAAAGTGCGCCACGCCGCTTGGTCGACCCAAACCGCGCGCTGGACCATTACAGCCGAACGCACCGATACGGGCGAAACGGTGGAATACACCGCCAACTTCATGTTCATGGCATCCGGCTATTATAACTATGATGCCGGTTACACCCCCGACTTTGAAGGCACCGAAGATTTCAAAGGCCGCATTGTGCATCCGCAAAAATGGACGGATGATATTGATTATGCGGGCAAGAAAGTCATCGTCATCGGTTCCGGCGCAACAGCGGTAACGCTGGTGCCGGAAATGGCCAAAACCGCAGAGCATGTCACCATGCTGCAACGTTCCCCCACCTATATGGGCTCCGTACCGGCCAAAGATAAATTGGCCAACAAGCTGCGTGATTTGCTGCCTGCCAAAGTGGCCTATGCCATGACCCGCTGGCGCAAAATTCTGTTCGGGCTGGGCTTCTTCAACTTCTCCCGCTCGCGCCCTGAGGTGGTGAAGAAAGTACTGCTGAAAGGCGTATCTGCCCAGTTGAAAGACCAATCATTGGTCGAGAAGCACTTCACCCCCAGCTACAACCCATGGGACCAACGCCTGTGCGCCGTGACCGATGGTGATCTGTTCAAAATGATCAACAAAGGCAAGGCCACTGTTGTGACCGACCACATTGATCGCTTCAATGAAACCGGCATCCTCACCAAAGGCGGCGAACAATTGGACGCCGACCTGATCATCACCGCCACGGGCCTTGATCTGCAAATGTTTGGCGGCATGACCTGCGACGTGGATGGGGCACCCATCGCGTTCAACGAAACCTATGCTTACAAGGGCATGATGTTCTCCGGCGTGCCGAACTTCGCGCAAGCCTTTGGTTACACCAATGCCTCTTGGACGCTGAAATGTGATCTGACCTGCGCCTATGTATGCCGCTTGATCAACCACATGGATGCCAAGGGGCTGGATTATTGCGTGCCGGAACAAAATGATCCGAACTTCAAGGAAGAAGCCTTCCTCGATTTCTCTTCCGGTTATGTGCAACGGGCCGCAGGCACCTTGCCTAAACAGGGCGCCGAAGCCCCTTGGAAAGTTTATCAAAACTACTTCAAGGATAAAAAAGCCTTGGGCAAAGGTAAGCTGGAAGATGATGTGATGACGTGGGGCACGGCGACAGGCGAAGAGGCAAAACTCGCCGCTGAGTAGGCACAAGCCCACACGGGAAATTTTGGGGCGGTTGCACAAGGTTAAACTTGGCAGCCGCCCTTTCTATTTGGCGATTACCATGCAAAACTCCCGGCCATGACAAACCCATTCCATGGCACCACGCCTATTTTGCGCAGCTTCAGTGAAAACGAGGCCAAGGCGTTTTACGTCGATTGGCTGGGCTTCACGGTCTTGTTTGAGCATCGGTTTGAAGACGGCTTACCGCTCTATATGGGCCTTGGAAAAGACGCCTGCGCACTGCATTTAAGCGAACATCACGGCGATGCCAGCCCCGGCGCACATATCCGCATTGCTGTCAGTGACGTGCAAGCATTGTGCGATGATCTGAACACCCGCCCCTACCCCAAGCTCAACCCCGGTGTGCAGGAAGTGCCATGGGGCGGCATTGAGATGACGTTGACAGACCCCTTTTCCAACAAAATTACATTCTACAATCAGGAGAGCTAAGCCATGACCACGGACACCAAACTCACCCAATGGATGAACTGGATCGAAGGCGAGCATAAGCCTGAAGACCTTTACGATATGCTGGCGGAAAATGCCGTGTTTTACAGCCCGGTTGTGTTCACCGGCCAAAAGGGCCGCGATCTTGTGATGGCGTATTTGACTGGCGCAGGCGATGTTTTAGGTGGCGGCAAATTCACCTACAAGAACACATGGGAAAATGAAAATTCCGTCGTGCTGGAATTTGAGACAGAAACCGATGGCATGTATGTGAACGGGATCGATATCATTACGTGGAACGATGAGGACAAGATCTGTGAGTTGAAAGTGATGATCCGGCCTGAAAAAGCGCTGCAAGCCACCAAAGCCAATATGATGAAAGCGCTGGCGGCATTGAAGGCCGCAAGCTAACGCCCACAATCCCTATTTTTCTATCGAGCGCTCAGCCAAGGCCAGCAGGTCGGCCAGCATCGTTTCCAGATGATGCTCCAGCAATAAATGGCCGCTATCGGGAAACAGGCGCAGTTCCGCCAAGGGCATATTACCGAAACTGGCACGATCATGGCCCAAGGGGTTTACCTGATCTTGCCCGCCCTGCCAGACGATGATCGGTGCGGGGAAGGTATCCCAATCAGCCGCATAACCATCGCGGAGCAACCGTGTTTCGTTGGCCATGGTGGCCGCACTGGCGTTAAAACCTTCACGCGCAGCGGCGATAATGCTTTGGCGCAAGGCCGGATGTGCGCCCAGCAACGCAACATCTACAGCAGATGCTGCAAACACCCGATCAATCACCCGGCCAATGGTTTCATCGCCCAATCGCGTTTTCAAAATGGAAAATGTAAAGTCTAACGCCCACCCGGCTTTCATGGCATGAAGAAACAGCACCGCATCACCCAAGGGGCGGTTGCGGTTGGAAGTATCAACATTTAGCCGCGGCGAGGATAACCCCAGCGCTGATGCACCATCGCCAAACCCTGCTGCTGCCGCCAACGCAAAGGGGGCGCCAGAAGCAAGACCCAATATAGGAAAGCTGTTGCACATAAAGCGCTTTTGCAACGCCGCAAGCAGATGCGGCATATCTTCAACGAAACTGTCGAATGTCATCTCCGGTTGGGCACTGGCCTTGCCAAAGCCGGGCCGCTGGATCGCGACCAGACAAATATTTAAACGTGCCAGCCGGTTCAAAATGCCTTCATGGGGCAACAATGCCTGTGTGGGGCTGTTGATCACCACCACAGGTCGCCCGATGGCTGGCCCCAAAATGTAGTAACCCAAGCTGCGCCCACCGGGCAGGTCAACAAGTGTGGCATTTTCATGCGCCCGTAAGGCCTGGGCAACAACCTTTGTCCCGACAGGTGCTGGCGTTGCCGCCTCTTGCGATGCCAACAAGCTGATAAAGGTTAACTGGCGCACCAGTTCTGCCTGTCGTTTCACCCCCAATTTGGCGAACACTGATTTTAGTTGATTGCGCGCCGTATTGTGGGCGATGCCCAGATTGGTGGCGGCGGCTTTCAAGCCATGCCCGGCCTGCACCTCGCCCAACAGCCGCCCTTCTGCCGGGGTGAGACCCAGACGCTTTGCCATGGCGTCATCCAACGGCTCAGGCTTTGGGGGTTCTACAAACGACAGATGAAATCCGGTTGGCGCGGCGCGCAAAATGCCAAACAAACTGGACGAGCCATTCGGTGCAGCAAGCCGTAATATGCGGGTGGTGGGCGCGCTTGCATCATACGTAGCAAATGCATCGGTAAGCTGTTGCTGAAATTCAGGGTTGGCAAATTGCAACATCTTGCCCGCTTCAATAGTTTTTAGATAAATGCCGGCCAGCGCGCGCACGGTGCCCCCAATTTGCGTAACCTTGCCATCGGCCTGCAAATGCACACAATTAACCGGCACGGATGGTGCATTGGCGGCGGCTGTGCCATCACCAATTTTTTCGGCGATGGAGACCGCCCGGGCAAAATGCGCTGCGATATCGCCGGGTACAGTGCCTTCTGCCGGATCGAACCGGGTTAGCATATCCGACAGTTCAAACAACCCGGCTGCATCTTCCGGCGACCCGGCAAAGCGGTATACGGCTTCCAGCAGAACCGACAGGTTTTCGGTGATCTGCGCCTGCTTAGACACGCTTGATCCAGCCTTTGCTCATGCCTTTGCCCAAGCTGTGGCTCATGCCCTCGCTATGGCCCTTGCCATGGCCGCAAATTCTATTGAGATAGCCCATTTGGATCATGCCTAAATGTGCCGTGCTGCCTAAGGTTTGTCCAGCAACGTAATTGGCACGATGCAAAACAGAAGCGCGTAACAGGGGCGCGTAACAGGTTTGTGCCACAAGGCTGCGGTTAAGCTATAGCAGCCCAATAGCTTGACCATCAGGGGCTGGTGGGTGTGACCGAATTTTCACCACGGAGTGGCGGTTGCACCCACGGCATCCCTTCATCAAGGTTTATTCCGCCGCCGCACGGGCGGTTTCACGCAGCACATAGCCGCGACCCCATACGGTTTCCACATAGTGATCGCCATCATTCACCTTGGCGATTTTCTGGCGCAGCTTGCAGATAAATACATCGATGATCTTGGCTTCCGGCTCGTCCATGCCGCCATATAGATGGTTGAGGAACATTTCCTTGGTCAGCGTGGTGCCCTTGCGCAGCGCCAGCAGTTCCAGCATTTGATATTCCTTGCCTGTCAGCGGCACGGTTTCGCCGTTCACGCTGGCCATGCGGCTATCGAGATTGATGGTGAGGTTGCCAACCTGAATGGTGGATTGGGAATGCCCTTTAGAGCGGCGCACAATGGCCTGAATGCGGGCCACCAGTTCTTCACGCTCAAACGGTTTGGTGAGGTAATCATCGGCCCCAAAGCCAAGTCCCTTCACCTTGTTTTCAATTTCACCCATGCCGGACAGAATTAGGATCGGCGTTTCTACCTTGGACTTGCGGAAGGTTTTGAGCACATCAAAGCCCGACATATCGGGCAAATTGAGATCAAGGATAATGAGGTCGTAATCATAGAGCTTGCCCAGATCCAAGCCTTCCTCGCCCAGATCGGTTGAAAACACGGTATGCCCCACATCGCTCAACATAAGTTCCAAACTGCGGGCAAAGGTTCTGTCATCTTCAATCAACAAAATTTGCATGGCCGCTCTCCTTAAATCCGTTTGGGCAGCTTCGTGTGATCCGAAGCCCGTTATCCTTAAGACAAAGTAACCTTACGGCCCTTTGGTTAATAAAGGTTAACGGGATTCAATTTTGTTGAAGAATTTGCCGAAAGTGAGGCGAAGGCATCACATTGATGGCGAAGCGCTACCGGATGGCGGTGGCTTTCAAGCCCTGCACCCCATGGCTGGAGAGCGATTTTTCCCAGCTTTCCAGCTCTTCGGCGGTAAGCGAGTAACGAATGCAGGCTTCATCCAGACTTAACAAACCATGCTGCACAGCCGCCACAACAGTCGCCTTGCGCCGCGCGATCCAGCGCACTGTATCATCCGGCGGCAGATCTGTTGGGCTGGGACAAGGCAGAGACGGGGTCTCGGTATTTGCGGCGGCGATACTCATGCGAACTCCTGAACATGGAATTGAATTTCGCCTGCAAATATGGGGCCTTAAGGGTTAAGGACGGGTTTAGCAAAGTGGCTGAAAAGCCACACACCAAACGATGTTTAGGCGCACTGCGGGGCTTCGCCACCCCTAAATCATGCTGATTCGCTTGAAATTTGCGGAAATTGGCGGCAAGTCATGCCCATGAGCATGATCAAACCCATAGCCTCCGGCAAAGCGCCGAAAGATACCCGCGTGGCGGTAGCCATGTCGGGCGGGGTTGATTCGTCGGTCGCAGCGGCCGTGCTGAAAGATCAAGGCTATGATGTTGTGGGCCTCACCATGCAGCTTTACGACCACGGAGAAGCCGTGCGCCGCAAAGGGGCTTGCTGCGCGGGGGAAGATATTCACGATGCGCGCCGGGTGGCTGCTGCACTCGACATGCCGCATTTTGTGCTGGACTATGAAAGCCGCTTCAAAGAAAGCGTGATGGATGACTTTGTGGACGCCTATGTGCGCGGCGAAACCCCCATTCCCTGCGTGAAATGTAATGAGACGGTCAAGTTCAAAGATATGCTGGACCAAGCCCGCGATCTGGGCGCTGAGGCCCTTGCCACCGGCCATTATGTGCAACGCCTTGACGGGGCCGGAGGTGCAGAGCTGCATCGCGGGGCAGATACGGCGCGCGACCAATCCTATTTTCTGTTCACCACCACACAAGCGCAACTGGATTTTCTGCACTTTCCGCTGGGCCATGTGACCAAGCCGGAAGTGCGCGCCATTGCCGACCGCTTGGGACTGGAAGTAGCGAACAAGCCGGACAGCCAAGACATTTGCTTTGTGCCAGATGGCAAATATTCCCGGCTGGTGGAACGCCTGCGCCCCGATGCGATGGAGCCGGGTGACATGGTGCATATGGATGGGCGCGTGCTGGGTCGCCATGACGGCATTGCCCATTTCACCATCGGCCAGCGCCGGGGGCTTGGCATCTCTACCGGTGAGCCTGTTTTTGTGGTGGATATTGATGCGGACACAAATCGTGTGCTGGTTGGCCCGCGCGAAGCCTTGGCGGTGAAGCATGTGCTGTTGCGTGATTTGAACTGGCTGGGTGACACCCCGCCAAGCGATGCGCCGCTGGATGTGTTGGTGCGATTGCGCTCAACCTCTGAGCCTGTGCCCGCCACCGTGCAAATGGACGGCACCACGCCTGTTATCACCCTTTCAGGTTCTGAATTTGGCGTATCCCCCGGTCAGGCCGGGGTGTTCTATGATGTAAGTGCCCCCACACGTTGTTTGGGCGGTGGCTGGATTAGCGGCACGCGCACAGCCTTGGGCGCTTAACCCCATGGAGATCATGCCCTTATGGGTGGCCATCACCCTTGGTGCTGCCTTCGCGCAAAACCTGCGCTCTATCCTGCAAAAGCGACTAACGGGGCGTTTGTCTGTTGGTGGGGCGACGTTCTCTCGGTTTTTGTTTGCCACCCCCTTTGCGGCTTTTTATGTCGGCGCGCTGACCCAATATGGCGCGGCCCTGCCAAGCCCTACCCCCGGCTTTTGGGCCACCGCCGTGCTGGGTGGCGTGGGGCAGATTATTGGCACATTCCTGCTGGTGGGATTATTCAAGCGTCGTAATTTTGCGGTGGGCAACGCTTTTTCAAAAACAGAAACCATACAAGCCGCCTTTATCGGGCTTATCATTTTGGGCGAGGCCCTTTCCGGCCAGGCGATGATGGCAATTGCCATTGGCTTTGGGGGCATTTTGGCACTGACCATTCCCAGTGGACCGGTAGGCGAAATACTCAGCAAGATGGATGGCCGCGCCGCCTTAATGGGCTTGGGCTCGGGCGCGGGATTTGGCGTGGCGGCGGTGTGTTACCGTTCCAGCGCACTGTCGCTTGAGGGCACCGGCTTTGTGATGCAAGCTGCCTTCACGCTGATGATGGTGGTGATGATCCAAACGCTCATTATGGGCGCTTATTTGCTTGCCCGCGAAAAAGGAGAGATCACTCGGGTGATCCGTGCATGGCGCAGCACGGCCATGGTATCGCTTGTTGGGGTTGTGTCATCAATTGGCTGGTTTACGGCCATGGCGATTGAGAACGCTGCCTTGGTGCGCGCGGTAGGCCAAATTGAGCTTGTCTTCTCCATTTTAACCGCGGCGCTGTTCTTCAAGGAAAAGATCACTGCGCGCGAAATTGTGGGGATTAGCCTTGTGGCCCTTTCCGTGGTGCTGATTGTGCTGAAATAGGTCAAATCCCGGCCCCTTTTGCGAAATGCCGCAGGACCAGATTTTGCCACCGACTCCCTTGACGAAACCCGCCAAACCGCCCTATATCCGGGCGTCTTTCGGTGCCTTGGCACCCATGGGGCGGAGTAGCTCAGCTGGTTAGAGCACCGGAATCATAATCCGGGTGTCGGGAGTTCAAGTCTCTCCTCCGCTACCACTTCTTTTCCTTATACTGCCACGCCGAACAAGGTGCCGACCCCTGCCGTTACCGCCATGGCGCATACCCCCCAAAACACAACACGTATCACCGCGCGCAACACCGGAGCTGCGCCCGCCTTGGCGCCCAAGGCCCCCAAGGCGGCCAAGGCAAGCACCGTCACCCCAAGCACCACCGGAATGGTTTGCCCCGCCGGGGCCAAATAAGCCGCAAGTAATGGAATAGCCGCGGCAAGGCAGAACGTGGTGCCAGACGCCAAAGCCGCTTGCAGGGGGTTCGCGCTATGGGCATCGGTAAGGCCCAGCTCATCGCGCAAATGGGTGCCAAGGGCGTCCTTCTCCGTCAACTCCTTCGCAACGACAAGGGCAATATCTTGACTTAATCCCTTTTCCTCATAAATGGCTGCAAGCTCTTGCAGTTCGGCCTTTGGATGTTCCTTCAACGCCTTCTTTTCACGCTCTATATCAGCGCGTTCTGTATCGGCCTGCGAAGACACCGACACATATTCCCCCGCCGCCATAGACATGGCCCCGGCGGACAGGCCCGCAATGCCCGCAATCATAACAGTGCCGGGACTTGGATCGGCAGCGGCCACCCCGACAATCAAAGATGAGACAGACACCACACCATCATTTGCGCCCAGCACCGCAGCCCGCAGCCACCCCGTGCGGGTGATGTAATGAAGCTCATCGGGATGTGCAGATATTTCGGACATGATTGGGCCTTTCAAGCTTCAGCGCTGGGGTCATTCAAAACCCTAACGAACAGATCGTGGCACATCAATCACAGGCCCCTAATCCAACGCCCCAACGAGTGAGGCGCGCTGGGAAAGCTCTATCCAATTGCCATCAGGGTCACGCACCATGCTGATACGGGCGGTTTTGCCAAGGGTGGTAGGGGCCATGGCCTCACGCCCGCCTGCCGCCAATACAGCCGCATGATCTTCATCCACCTTGAACACCTGAAAGGTAATATAGCGCCACCCTTTTCCCTGCATCACCGCATCACTTGGTGCATCCGCGCTTTCTTCCAACAAAAGCAGACCGTTGCCAACCTTGAAACCCACGCCGCCCTCATAAGGCACTTCATCAAAGCCGAAGGCCTCACGAAAGAACTGGCTGTGTGCCGCCAAACTGCGCACGCCCACGCGCATGGCCAATTGGGTCACGCCTTGATGGCCGGATCGAACCAGCCGCACCTTGTTGCCATCAGGGTCGGTGAGCGCTTTTTCTGCGCCCTCATGCGCCAGCCACACCTCACGATAGCCGGTGGGGGGCGTATCGGGCAGCGGGTCGCGGTAATTGTTCACCTTCACGACCGAGCCATCGCAATCAAATCGATGCTGGTGCTGGCCCTTGCCGACCTTCAGCAAATGATCGTAAGGCAACCCCGCCTCATCCGTCCAAAAATTCAGCATGGGTTGCGCGATATTGGTGGCAAGGCCGACATCAAAACAGGGTTTGGCAAGTTTCATGGACGGGTTCCCTAAAACGGTTGGCGCAGGGTGAGTGCGACTTTCTTTTCTTCAACAACAACGCTGAGTGCCGCGCGGTCGCCGCCCAACAGGCGTGCCAGCAATTCGGCGAACATATCTTTCGTTTCGGATGCGCGATTGGCCTTGCCTGTCAAAATTTCTTCCGCCCCTTCTGTTAGCTTGGCGCGGCGGCCTTCTGCGGTGACGGTGACAACCCAATCGCGGTCTTCCAAGGTGTCGGTGATTATCAGCGTATCGCGCCGCCCAAGGCCGCGGGCCACAATACCCACCATCAAGGCCAGCATCTGGATTGCCTCTGCCGATGGCAGCGGCGTACTGGGTTGCCAATCAAATGTGGCTTCGCGCGCCTCTACATAGCCGCCCAAGGCTTTGGCCAACCCATCTCCGGCAGAGCCCGCGCGATTGCCCGCCACCGCCACACGTAAAAACGCATGACGCGCGATCAGATCCTGCGCGGCGTCCTGCAACAGTTCCACCGCCTCGGCGCGCACGCCTTCGCTACCGTTGACCAGCTCCAGCGCATTGGCGACAGCGCCCAAGGGAGATGCCAGATCATGCAACATGAGGCCCGACAGGCGGTTGGAAAAATCCGTTACCTCTTTATTGGAAATGTCATCTGCCATAGGCTGCTCCTAGCATTGAAAGGCCACTTTATGATCCCCAGCTTTATCGAACCGGGAGACTTTGTCACCCACCCAAATGAACCCGATTGGGGCATGGGACAGGTGCAAAGTGTGATTGGCCACCGCGTGACCGTGAATTTTGAACATCATGGCAAGGTGATGATTGATACCCGCCATATTGAGTTGGTCGCCGCTAACCCTAGCGAATAAATCTGTTTACCAAATTTTCCAGCATTTCCTGACGGCCCGAAACCGGCTTGGGATCAAGGCCTTCGCCCAACACCTTGGCGGATAGATCATCGAGCGTGAGCTTGCCGCCCAAAACATCTTGCCCGAATGCCCCCTCCCACGCGCCATAGCGCGCATCCACATGGGCCGCCAAGCTGCCATCTTCGATCATGGTGGCGGCGTTCAACAGCCCGCGCGCAATGGTATCCATACCGCCAATATGGCCGTGGAACAGGTCAATAGGGTCGATGGAGGGACGACGTAGCTTGGCATCGAAGTTGAAACCGCCGGTGCCCAAGCCACCGCCTTGCAAGATAATGTATAAAGCGCGCGTCACCTCCGACACGTCATTGGGGAACTGATCCGTATCCCAGCCCAATTGCGGATCGCCGCGGTTCGCATCAACCGATCCCAACAATCCATGCGCCACTGCATAAGCCAGCTCATGCTCAAAAGTATGGCCTGCCAGCGTGGCGTGGTTCACCTCAATATTCACCTTGATTTCTTTTTCCAGCCCATGGGCCTGCAAGAAGGCGTGAACGGATGCAGTGTCATAATCATATTGATGCTTGGTCGGTTCTTGCGGCTTGGGCTCAATCAAAATCGTGCCCTTGAAGCCAATTTTATGTTTGTGTTCCACCACCATGTTGAGGAAGCGGCCAAGCTGGGCCCCCTCGCGCGCCATATCGGTGTTGAGCAGGGTTTCATAGCCCTCACGGCCACCCCACAACACATAGTTTTCACCATTCAGGCGGTGTGTGGTGTTGAGCACATGGCGCACTTGCGCCGCGGCATAGGCAAAAACTTCCGGGTCAGGATTTGTGGCCGCCCCGGCCAAATAGCGCGGGTGGCCAAACAGGTTGGCCGTGCCCCACAGAAGCTTCACCCCTGTGCGGGCCATATGGCCTTCAAAGCGTTCCGCAATGTGATCCAGATTATTGTGGAACTCTTGCAGATTGTCGCCGGGCGGCGCGGCATCAATGTCGTGAAAACAAAAATAGGGCGCAGTGATTTTCTCAAAAAATTCGAAGGCGACATCGGCCTTCATCTCCGCCATTATCATGGCGTCTTCTACGTCATTCAGCCAAGGCCGCTCAAACGTGCCTTCGCCGAACACATCAGAACCGGGCCAACAAAAGCTGTGCCAATAACAAACCGCAAAGCGCAAATGCTCTGCCATGGTTTTGCCCATCACTTTCCGATTCGCATCGTAGTAACGGAAGGCCAGCGGGTTGGCGCTTTCTTCCCCCTCAAACGGAATGGTGGAAACATCGCTGAAATAGTTGCTCATGGAGACGCCCTTAAAAATGGTCTTTGAGGGCAGGATACAATGCCTGCCAGCTTTCATACAAATCGTTTAAGCGGGGCTGCTGATTGGGATTTGGCACAATCTCCGCCCGGATGGGCGGCGCGGTGAGCATGGACGCATCGGCCCCGGTGACGCCCATTTGCGCCAGCCGCGCGGCGCCCAAGGCCGGGCCAACTTCGCTACCCTCACGCAACAGCAAAGGCTGGTCCAGCACATTTGCCAAAATCTGAAGCCAGTATTGGGATTGCGCGCCGCCGCCAATGGCCGTGACGCTTTCAATGCTTGTGCCTGCGGCCTGCAAGACACGCTGCCCATCAGCCAAGCCGAATGCAACCCCTTGCAACACCGCCTGGCCGATTTGGCCTTGCGTGACATCCGGCCCCAAACCAAACAGCACGCCACGCGCCTTGGGATCGTTATGCGGCGTGCGCTCACCCGTGAGATAGGGCAAAAAGTGGAGTGGTGCGGCAGGCGCTTCCGCCGCTTCTGCCGACGCCATCAACGTCGCCACATCTTTGGCACCTGTCAGGCGTGCGGCCCAATCAAGGCAGGACGCCGCCGACAACATAACCGCCATTTGGTGCCATGTATCCGGCAGCGCATGGCAGAAGGCATGCACCGCGCCTGCCGGATTTGGCCGAAATTTGTCACCTGCCACAAAGTAAACGCCTGATGTGCCAAGCGACAAGAATCCCTGCCCCGGTTGGGTGACGCCGATACCAACCGCCCCCGCCGCATTATCGCCACCCCCTGCCACAACAGGCATTTGGGCCACGCCCCAGCCCGCAGCGATCTCAGCCCGCAAACGGCCTGTGACCTGCGGCCCCTCATAAAGTTTCGGCATATGATCCCGGGTAAGCCCCGTTGCCGCCAACATTTCATCTGACCATGCGCGCGCCGCCACATCCAGCCATAGCGTGCCCGCACTGTCTGACATGTCGGACGCATGATCGCCCGTCATTACCAAGCGCAGATAATCCTTAGGCAACAGCACTTTGGCGATCTTATCTGCAACTTTTGGCTCATGCTCCCGCAGCCAAGCGATCTTGGGGGCGGTAAAGCCGGGCATAGCGATATTGCCCGTGATGGCACGACTGTTAGGCACTGCTTGCTCCAACGCGGCGCATTCTGCAAAAGCGCGACCATCATTCCACAAGATGGCGGGGCGAAGGGGCTTGTCATCCACGCCAAGCACCGTTGCCCCATGCATCTGCCCAGACAAGCCAATGGCTTGCACAGCCGCGCGATCAATTTGGCTGAGCACACCGCGCACGGCTTTATCTGCCGCCGCCCACCAATCATCCGGCGCTTGTTCCGACCACAAGGCTTGGGGGTGGGAAACCGTGAGCGGAGCCTGTGCCTCCGCCACTATCGCCCCACCTTCAGCCAGCGCCAGCGCTTTCACGCCCGACGTGCCCAAATCAATCCCGAGATAAAGCGCCATGCGTCCCCCTTTTCTTCCCTTCTACCTGATCGCCAGAGAGGTTACAAAAGGGAAAGTAATTGGGGGGAAGATGACATGGAATTGAATTTGAAGGGCCGCCGCGCCTTGGTAACAGGCGCGCACCGCGGCACCGGGCAGATCATTGCGCAGAAACTGGCCGCAGAGGGCGCTGAGGTTTATGTGCAGGGACCGGATGAAGCGGCCCTGGCCGAAACACGCGCGCTTATACCCACCGCAAAGCTTGCGCCCGGCGATATAGAAACAGACGTTGGGGCCGATGCGGTGGCCGCCGCTTGTGGGGACATTGATATCCTCATCAACAATATGGGCAGTGCGGAACGGGGCAAATGGGGCGCGCTTTCTATGGACCAATGGATCAAACAATATGAACACAATGTGCTAAGCGGTGTGCGCCTGATTGATCGCTTCTCGCCCCATATGCAGGCACAGAGCTTTGGCCGTATCATCGCGCTGGGCACGGTAGGCACAACCGCCCCCAACAAGGTGATGCCACATTATTACGCCGCCAAGGGCGCGCTGGTAACAATGATGGCCTCCCTCGCCAAAGCGCTGGGCGGTACGGGCGTGACGTGCAACACGGTTTCCCCCGGTTTGATCGCAACCGATGAGATCAAAGCCGCTTACACAATGCGCGCCAAAAAACGGGGGGAGCCGGATGATTGGGCGAGCGTGGAACCCGCCGTGGCGAAGGAATTAGGGCTTGCCACCGGGCATATTCCCACGCGGGAAGAAGTGGCCGACCTTGTGGTGTTCCTTGCCTCCAGCCGCGCCAGCGCCATTACCGGCCAGTCCATCCGCATTGATGGCGGCATGACGGGAACGGTGGTTTAGGCAGGCGTTTCATTATCCTTCAACACCAGAAAATTGGTGATGTTGTACTTTACGCCCTCGCCCTGCACTTCTGCGCCGCGATGCAGATGGGTCCAAAAGGGCGGGAACAGGATCAACATGCCTTGTTTGGGTTTGACCGCCGCCTGTTGATAGGGAAACTCTGTCGCGCCGCCTTCATCCACATCGCGCAGATAAATCAGCGATGACAGAATGCGTTTATGGGTGCCAACAGGCCCCGCATCAATATGCCAGTTATAGCCTTGGCCTGCCTCAATCTTTTCAAGCAGGGGCGGTGACAGGTAAGAGCGCTGGTCCGTGGCCATATTGGCGAGCGACCGATATTTATCGATATACAGACTGATGCGGCGGCGCACCAATGTGTCTACTTTTTCGCGAATATCCGCCCAATCATCATATTCGGCAATATCAAGCATGGTACCGGTGCGGGTTTTTTCGTTCACGCCGCGTTGGGTTTTGGATTTTTCGCGCCGCGCATCAGCCTCGAAGCGGGCAATAATGGCCTCGCAATCATCGGCGGATAGAACATTGGGATAGGCTTCAATAAAATTCGTCATCTCTACTTACTTTCCTGCGGCGGCCTGATTTGCATCCTCAACCCCCGGCAATTGACCGATTGCGCCGTCCTCATCTGCGAATGCCTGACGATCTGCGCCGCGGCCACCTTCTTCAGCTTCCTGAAGTCCCTTAGCCGCCATTTCTGCGGCAATACGGGCATCAAATTCTTCCCGGCTTTCCGCTTCACCGGTTGCAATGCGCTTGTGCCAAGCAGCAATACGTTCTTCCCAATCCGTTGGCAGATAGTTGAAGCGCGCCATTTGTTCGTGGTGATCTTCCAACAAGCGCGCGATTTGATCTTCGCTTAACGTGTCTTTCCATTGGCCGCTTTTGCCTTCACGAAAGAAAACCTCAGCGTGTTCGGAACGTTCCTTGAACTCTTCCTTCTGTTCCTGCTTTTTAAGCTCCTTGAAGGAAGAGAATTTGATAGCTTTGCGCACCCTTTCCTTCGGGGGCTTAAGCCCCAAAAAACGCGCCATGGTGTTGAAGGTGGGGAACGGCTTGTGCTTCATATCCTCGTAGCGCAGCACCAGCATTTGGGGATGCGGCTGGGTCCAGCTTTTTACATGGCTTGACCAATCACCATGCACTTCCGGTACATTGGCATCGCTTAGCCCGGTCACGGCAGCCCCCTGCGCCAATCGAAATAAGGCTTGGTCCAAGGTCATGCCATAGTGAGATGTCATGGAGATGCACACATCCAACGGGTTGCGAACGATATAAATAGCGGCCACCGTGATATCCATATTGTGCAGGGGATGGTCATACCAAAGCCCCAGAATGTTATGGGTTTTAACAAAAACTGAATCTTGGGAGGCTTTGGTCAACTCTTCTTGCGCTTTGGGACGCAGTTCCGCAATTTCTGCCTTGGAATATTCAGTGATCGGCTTGTCAATCAGGTCTTGAAACCAGCGTGAAGAAGATTCGCCCAAGGTAAACCAGTCCAGCTCATTGATTCCGGCCGGTTGATCTGGGTTGCGCAGCAAATTGTTTAAGTAAGCGCGCGTCCATGTATTGCCGGATTTGGGGTATGACGCCAGCCAAACAATCGCACCCATAACAATTTTCCTTCAACGTGATTCGCCCATAAAGAGAGCTAGGCAATAGCATGGGCAGAAAACAAGAAAAAGGGCGAGCCCGAAAGCCCGCCCTTAAACTCAATCAAATCTGATAAATCAGACTAGAATGCGAGGTCGATACCAACGGCAACGGCATCGGTTTCGATGCTGTACAGATTGCCAGCGGTAAGCGCACCCAAATTGGTTACGGCTGTGTCGCCTTGCGTTTCGTAGAATTCGGCCACGGCGAATACGTCTACGCCATCACCCAATGCATAGGTGGCACCAACTTCGATGACGTCATACTCGTCTTTGGTTGCTGCACCGGTTTCGGATTCAGATTCGAAGTAACCTGCACCAACTGTCCAAGGACCGGTTTCGTATTGCAGGGCCACAGACCAAGCTTTTTCCTCTAGATCAGCTGCACCTGACGGTACGACTGTCGCGAGGTTTTCGGACATGTAGTAGCCACCGCCCAAAGTGAAGGCACCGGAGGTCAATTGCAGACCGAAGGACCATACTTCAGGGTCTTTCACGCCAGCGGAACCGCCGCCTGGTGCATCTTCGGTGTCAGCTTGTGCGTAACCGATAGAAGCGCCTACGCCAACATTGGAGAACGTGCCGGTGTAGTTGGCACCGACTTCCAAAATGTTTTCGAGGTTAGCTGCGCCGGTTTGACCAGACGTGTTGCCAAATGCATTGGATACACCACCAAATTGACCGCCAACATCACGGTTGCCCAAGTTATCAGGCGTATAGGAAACACCCAATTGAACGCCGGAGAAACGCGGTGAGAAGTAGGTCACTTTGTTGTTATCACCGGACAGGGTGATGTAAGTGGACGTACGTGCACGCGTGATTCTCGCAAAGCTCAATGCGGGAGTGATGTTGGACGCTGTCGGCGCGCCGAAGAACGTACCGGTGTTTGCATGCAAGAAGTTCGGGCTGTCTACACCGTGGCTACCTACGAAGTAAGGCGCGGAGAAGTGCATCAAGAAGGGCGCTGAACCTTCAGAACCGATTTGCACACGACCGAAGGAGCCTTCCAAATAGGCATAGGCTTCATCGATACCGGCAACACCGTCAATACCTGACGTGCCAAAACCGGAGGCATCGTTGGTGGCTTCAATGTTGATTTCAACACCGGCTGTCAGGCCGTTGTCGAGTGTCACAGAACCGTTAATGCTGATTTCACCTTCGTGGGAAACTTGCACGTCATCGGTGTTCAGCGGATCGCCGGAGAAGCTTGCCAAAGGAACAGAAACGTCTGTGTCAACAGCAGCTACAACGCCGGTGTAATAACCGTTTACGTCGACTTTAAGGGCAGCAGCGTTAGCAGCACCGGCTGTCAGGCCAGTTGCAACCAAGGCTGTCGTACCAAGAAGAATCTTCTTCATAATATACCTCAATTTTGTTGAACCGGCTGAACCCCAAACGCAGCCAAACCGGTTATCTCATCAATGGTTTTCTCACCAAATTTGTTGTTCCCACCGACCCAAACAGATCACGCAAACAACAAATCAGGGCGCCCGACAAACGCCGGATCACCTTGAGGCAGAGTTTTCGCGCCTTAACCCGCGCCCGTCAATGGTGGCAAGCGCCGCTTTTGCGGGTTTTCCACTGCACTGTTGCAGTAATGTGACAGATGCCAATTCAGGTCAAAAGCGCAGGAAAACTGCGATATTTGCGCCAAATGCCGAAAATTGCGGCGAAATGTCCGTTGATGGTGTTGCCGTGCGGGCATTCCCGCCGTTATAAGTCAAACATCAAGTATCACCCTATATGGTTCAGGAACTTTCTTCATGGCTAATTCCCTCACCTCACGCCTGCTCGTTATTGGCGCTCTTGCCGGATTTTTGGCTGCTTGCAGCGGTTTGCAGGGCGATGCCAGCTATCCCACCCGCACGGGCAAAGATCGGCATGACCCCACAGGCGGCGGGGGCGTTGGCAAACAAGAAAAATCAGGGGGTGGTCTTTTCGGCGATCTTAGCTGGACCATTGGCGGCGATGATGAAGCCGATAGCGGCTCAACCATCACCGAAACGCGGGAAGGCAACCGCCTGTTCAAGCGCAATTCTGCCCCCACTGTTGCGGCAACGGGGCTTGGGGTGAACGCCTATTTGTGGCGCGCCTCGCTTGACACTGTCTCCTTCATGCCACTGCAAAGCGCTGATCCGGTAGGCGGCGTTGTGATTACCGATTGGTATGCCGATCCGCAAAGCCCGCGGGAACGCTTTAAGCTGACCGTTTATATTCTGGACAAGAACTTGCGCGCCGATGGGGTGCGTGTTGCAGCCTTCCGCCAAGCCCGCCAAGGGGGCGAATGGCTGGATGCGGCGGTCAACCCCGATGTAGCGATCAAACTTGAAAACGCTATTTTGGTTCGAGCTCGCCAACTCAAGGTCGCTTCCGGCGGTTAACTTTTCGGCGCAAGCCATTGAACACTCAATTATAAAGGGCGCGGCGCATGTCTCGCTACAATCCCAAAACCGCTGAACCGCGCTGGCAAAAAGCGTGGGACGCGCAAAATCTGTTCGTCGCCCAGCCTTCCGACGCAACTGACAAGCCAAAATATTATGTGCTTGAGATGTTTCCTTACCCGTCCGGGCGGCTGCATATGGGGCATGTGCGCAATTACACCATGGGCGATGTTGTGGCGCGCTATAAACTCGCTACCGGGCATAATGTATTGCACCCCATGGGGTGGGACGCCTTTGGGATGCCAGCCGAAAACGCCGCTATGGAAAAGGGTGTGAACCCGGCTGATTGGACCTATGAAAACATAGATGCGATGCGCGAACAGTTTCGCCATCTTGGTCTGTCGCTGGATTGGAGCCGCGAGTTCGCCACCTGCGACCCCGATTATTACGGCAAGGAACAGGCCATGTTCCTTGATATGATGGATAAGGGCCTGATCTACCGCAAGGAAGCCGCCGTGAACTGGGACCCGGTGGATATGACCGTGCTGGCCAATGAACAAGTGATTGATGGCAAGGGCTGGCGCTCCGGCGCAGTGGTAGAGCGGCGCACGCTATCCCAATGGTTCTTCAAAATCACCGAATTTGCGGAAGACTTGCTGCAAGGGCTGGAAACGCTGGAACGCTGGCCCGACAAGGTGCGAACCATGCAGCAAAACTGGATTGGCCGCTCAGAAGGAGTGCGCTTCAGCTTTGAGGTTGTGGGGCGCGATGAAGGGATTGAGGTTTACACCACCCGCCCAGACACCATTTTTGGCGCAAGCTTCTGCGCCCTGTCGCCCGACCATCCGTTGACCGCCGAGTTGGCGCGCGGCAATCCGGAGCTGAAAGCGTTCGTCGCTGAATGCCGCAAGATCGGCACATCAGAAGAGGCGATCCAGAAAGCCGAAAAACGCGGCTTTGATACCGGGCTGAAAGTGAAGCACCCATTTGATGATAGTTGGGAACTGCCCGTCTATGTCGCCAATTTCGTGCTGATGGATTATGGCACGGGCGCAATCTTCGCTTGCCCGGCGCATGATCAACGCGATTTGGACTTTGCCCGCAAATACAATCTGCCTGTCACGCCTGTGGTCATTCCCGATGGAGAAACGGCTGACAGCTTTGATGTGGCCGGTGAGGCCTATACCGGCCCCGGCACCTTGGGCAATTCCCGCTTTTTGGATGGCCTCAGCGTTGATGAAGGCAAGGCCGAAGTGTCTAAGCGCTTTAAAGAATCTGGGCGGGGCGATATTGAGGTGAATTATCGTCTGCGCGATTGGGGCTTGTCACGCCAACGCTATTGGGGCTGCCCGATCCCGATCATTCACTGCGATGATTGCGGCTTGCAACAAGTGCCGCGCGATCAACTGCCTGTCGTGCTACCGAAAGATGTCAGCTTCGATAAGCCCGGCAATCCGCTGGATCGTCACCCCACTTGGAAACAGACCACCTGCCCCGCTTGCGGCAAGAACGCCACGCGCGAAACCGACACGATGGATACTTTTGTGGATTCGTCGTGGTACTTCGCCCGCTTCACCGCGCCCAAGGCAGACACACCGACAGACCGCGCCGAGGCCGATTATTGGCTGCCGGTTGATCAATATATTGGCGGCGTGGAACATGCCATTTTGCATTTGCTTTATTCGCGCTTCTTCTCCCGCGCGATGAAGGAAACAGGGCATTTGGGCCTGAAAGAACCGTTTGAGGGCATGTTCACCCAAGGCATGGTGAACCACGAAACCTACCGCGCCGAGACCGGTGAATGGGTGATGCCGCAAGATGTCATTCAAGCAGATGACGGCACGCTGTCCTTGAAGGATGGAACGGCTGTGAAAACACTGGGCATTGAAAAAATGTCCAAGTCCAAAAAGAATGTGGTGGACCCCGCAGCTATCATTGATGCCTATGGGGCAGATGCGGCGCGTCTGTTCATGATGTCGGACAGCCCGGCAGCGCGCGATCTTGAATGGACAGATGCAGGCATTGATGGCGCGTGGCGCTTTGTGAACCGCTTATGGCGTTTCGTAAACGGTGAAGGCGCGCCTTTAGGGGATGAAGCCCCCCTGCCAGCCAATCCGAATGACGCGCAAGAAACCTTACTGCGCGCCACCCATGCCGCAATAGATGGGGTAACACAGGATATTGACGGGTTCCGTTTCAACAGCGCCGTTGCCCGTATTCGCAAGCTGACGAATGAAATTGATGGCCTGAAGGGCGATGATGCCGATAGCTGCGCTGTGCGTCGCTTTGCGGTGACAAATCTCGTGCAGCTTTTCGCACCGATGATGCCCCATTTGGCAGAAGAAATTTGGGCCGCCTTGGGCGAACAAGGCTTGGTCGCTGCGGCCGCATGGCCGCTGGCCGATGACGCCTATTTGAAAGCCGACACCATCACCCTGCCCATTCAGGTAAACGGCAAGCGGCGCGGCGAGATTCAAGTCGCTGTGGATGCCGATGATGCCACAATCGAAAAGGCAGCACTGGCAGAAGAAAAAGTGGCCAATTTTTTAAGCGACAAGACCATCCGTAAAGTCATTGTTGTGAAGGGGCGGATTGTCAATGTGGTTGCAAACTAAAGCCATCATCTTCGTGCTGGCAGCCGCTATGACGCTTAGCGCCTGCGGTTTTCGCCCGCTTTACGCAGAACGCACAGTCGCGACCGATGTTTCAACAGCCATGGCAGCGATCACCATTGCTCCCATTAAGGGGCGGCGGCTTGGCAATGATTTGCGTCGGCTCTTGCTGGATCGATTAACACCGCATGGCACATCTGATCCTGCGCTGTATCGGTTAGAGGTTGAGGTTGAGGCCAAGCGCGCGGGCCTGACGGTCGAAGATGACGAAACGTTCTCCCGCTTTAATATGACCATTACTGCCACCTACAAATTACTGGGTGATGATGGCCAAGTGCTGACCAATGGCGTTAGCCACTCTGTCGTTTCGTCCTCCATCAATGCAGACCCCTATGCCACCCATGTAGGTGAAGGTAATGCACAACAACGCGCAACACGTGCCGTGGCCGACGACATCAAAATGCGTTTAGCTTTGTTTTTCGACGGGATTGATGGGTAGTTAAAGCTGCATCTCATCAATCGCGGAACTAACTATGGCAACTATTGGCGACAGTTGGTCATCCGTTGGCATCGTCGATGCCTGCCAAACGTTAGTCTTAGCAGGACCTGATATTTTCATTGTTACTAGAAGCTTTAATGGATTTTCTTGCTCGCCTTCTGAATCCAGCTTGCTCTTCAAATATGAGTTTGGAGTTTCATCCGCCGGCGGATCTTTCAGATACGCTGTCCAACCTTCCCGCTCAGACAACTGCCCCAGCTCCTCCATCTTTTTCCAAAAACTCGGCAAGAGCAATTCTTCTAATGCTATTGGCATATCAACGAACTGATCCAGTTCGTTGATATGCGCTGGTTAATGAAGTTCCGTCCACAACCCCCAAAAAGCCCCAAAGTTATTGCCCGCTTGCTGCCTACCGCAGTCCACATTTGCCGCAACCCTCTCGTACGCTTTTTTCCCTTCTTCATCACAGTCAAAGATTCCAATGCAAGGGGTTCGATCTGCTTGGGAAACTTGAGGCGCATAAAAGCGCCAACAAAGGACACGTTCAGCCACCCGTTGCGCTCCGCCAGCATCAACAACAACAATATCCGTGCGTTTCAATATGCTTAGCGCCCTCTCAACAGCAGCTTTGTCGGTGACTCCTTCAACGAATATTGTTGGTGAGTCAAAGCTACCTTCGGCGGCTTCGCCCCTCGCCTCTTCCCGAAACTTTGAAACCTGCTGGGCAACCAAACTCAGATATGGGGCTATTCCGACATCAATTGCACTCGCGGCAGGATCATCAACTTCGGCGAACTTAGTTCGCCCATCATTTTTCGTCACTGCGATGTGAGAAATACCCTCCCCTTTCTCCATAAACATTGGCGAATGTGACGTGACAAGAATTTGAGGTAAGTTTGCCTGATCTCATCAAGCAAAACCTGACGCATCTCCTCAGCTCTCGTCATCTCCAAGCAATTCTCAGGTTCCTCGAAAGCCCATAAAAACAAAGGCTTTGGCCTTCCCTTAGCGCTGTTCGAGGCAATTTCGCCACATATAAACTTCAGGAGCAAAGGAATCTGGTGAATGCGTAGACCATCACCGCGCTCATCAAGGTAAACGCCATCCAGCCCCTGAAAGTCCAGCGCCGAAAAGAAGTCACTTAGATCTTCTGGCAAATTCAACGTATCTTTCTGGCCAGTAATCGCACCAATACCATCTAACAAAGAGGCAATTGATGTATCAACAGTGCTTACTAACTGCGCGGATGCATTTCTAAATTCTTCACTGCCTGATTCGAGCAGCGCATCATGAAGCCACCGACGTAGTGTGGTGAAGAACCGTCCATCTTTAATAGCCGGCACATAAAATAGCCTCGTCGCTCTTACTGCACTACCAATGCGCGAATTCTTGCCGAGAGGTGAGCCATCACCGTGTACAATCTCATTCGTGATTACGCGCTCATCATTCCACGAAACCGTCCATTCGGCGGTGCGAACACCCTTCTCATTACCCTCATAACCCGGCGTCGAGTAATTGAATGGTATGCTGAAAATCAACGTGACAGAAACAGCTTTCTTCTTTTTCGCCTTTTGAACTCTTGGGTCTTTCGTATAATCTAAAGCGAAGGTAGTAAACGGTTGCGGATCAAAAAAGCGCCTTAGAGCCCTTAACGCATTTGATTTGCCAACATCATTAATGCCACAAAACACAGTCATGTCGTCGACTGCTATGGTTTCATCAATGATCGAGCGAAAATTCTGTATCCTAATTGACTTCAGTTTTATCATTTTCTACACGCGAATCATTTTCCAGAAAGCAATTATTGCGTGTTTATTATGAAAACTTCTACTAAAATAACCCCAGCGCTTTAAACGACGCGATTTCCTTTGCGCCCACCACAACGTGATCGTGCACGGTGATTTCCAGCGCCTTCCCTGCTGCCACAATTTCTTTTGTCATGGCGATATCGGCGCGGCTGGGGGTTGGGTCCCCTGACGGGTGGTTGTGCACCAAAATAATAGCGCTGGCATTTAGCTCCACAGCGCGCTTTATCACTTCACGCGGATAAACCGGCGTATGGTTGATGGTGCCTTCGCTCATCACCTCATCGGCTTTCAAACGGCTTTTGTGATCCAAAAACAGCACCCGAAATTGTTCCGTCTCGGCGCGGGACATGGCGGCGCGGCAGTAATCCATCACCGCCCGCCAACCAGACAAGACCGGCTGATCCAAAGCCTTTCCCTGCGCGAGCTTCAACGCGGCCGCTTGCACGATTTTTAGTTCAGTCGCCGCTGCATCACCCAGCCCCTCCACCTCCTTCAAGCGCGGCAAGGGCGCGGATATGACAGCGGAAAAACTGCCGAACTTTTCCAGCAAGCGTTTCGCCAGTGGCTTTACATCCCCACGAGGCAAGGCCCGGAACAGGACAAGCTCCAGCAGCTCATAATCCTGCACGGCATCACTGCCTGCTTTCAAAAACCGTTCCCGCAAACGGGCGCGGTGCCCATGATAATGGGGCTTGGCTTTTTTGGATGTATCCTTAGCTGGATTGGCTTGCTGAGGGTCGCCGACATCGGTCACGAACGGCAAAGCGCCATCTTCCAGCCCATCATTGCCTTCGCGATCCCCTGCCCCCATGGCCGATGCTAGCCTAAAATAGGCGGAATATGCCAACCCTTAGGGCTGGTGGTGAAGACTTCCGCGCCATCGGCTGTAACACCCAATGAATGCTCAAACTGTGCCGAGAGTGACTTGTCGCGCGTGACTGCGGTCCAGTTATCTTTCAACAGCTTTACATCGAAACGACCAAGATTGATCATAGGCTCGATGGTGAAGAACATGCCTTCCTTCAACACCGCGCCTTCGCCGGGATTGCCATAGTGAACCACATTGGGTTCATCATGGAACACACGGCCCAAGCCATGGCCGCAAAAATCCCGCACCACGGAACAACGTTCGCCTTCTGCATATGACTGAATGGCGTGCCCGATATCGCCCAAAGTGGCACCGGGCTTAACAGCGGCAATGCCGCGCATCATCGCCTCATAGGTTACATCCACCAGCCGCTTGGCCTTTACCGGCACTTTGTTGCCCACAAAATAGGTACGGTTGGTGTCCCCATGCCAGCCATCAACAATGGCGGTCACATCAATGTTGCAGATTTGCCCGGCCTTTAACGGCTTGTCATCGGGGATGCCGTGGCACACCACATGATTAACAGAGGTGCAAACCGTTTTGGGATAGCCGCGATAATTGAGGCAGGCAGGAATAGCCCCATGGTCGCGAATAAAGTCATGCGCCAGCTTATCCAGTGCATTGGTGGTCACACCCGGCTTCACATGCTCGACCAACATATCAAGACATTCCGCCGCCAAGCGGCCCGCTTTGCGCATACCGACAAAATCTTCCGGCGTGTGAATTTTTATGCCGTTCCCACGCAGGGGTGCAAAATCATCTGCGGCCGCTTCAAAGCTCATCATCTCTACATCCATTGGCGGGTAATCGGACGGTTCACCGTGATCCCTGCCTCATCAATTGCGACGCCAACACTCAAGGTTTCGACGCCTGCAGCCAAGGCTGCCTCCAAACCCGCATTATAGGCCGGATCTATATCGCTGGCTATCGCAACCTCGTCGCAATCTGTGCGGTTCACCAAATAGAGCATAACGGCGCGGTTTCCTTTGGCAACTTCACCCACCAGTTCCACCAAATGCTTGGCCCCACGGCTGGTTTTGGCATCCGGAAACTCGGCCAATCCGGGCGAACGTGACAGGGTGACGGACTTAACTTCCACATAACAGGGCGGCTTGTCCGGCGCTTCCAGCAGCAGATCAATGCGGGAATTTTCGCCATATTTCACCTCTCGACGGATAGTCTCATAACCGGTGAGGCCCGGCACTTGGCCTGCCGCAATTGCCTCTTCCACAACCTTATTGGGCAGCGCGGTATTTACGCCAACACGCGCACCTGTTGCCACTTCAACCACTTCCCAACTATAGCGAAGCTTTCTTTTGGGGTTGTTACTATCGGTCAGCCACACGCGCACACCTTCTTCCGCCAGCCCACCCATCATAGAACCGGGATTGGCGACATGCACCGTCATCTCCGTACCATCAGCCAATCGTACATCGGCCAAAAAGCGCTTATAGCGGCGAAGTAAAGTTGCTTCTATCAAGGGGCTTTGGAAATCCATGGGCGCGGTTTATATCAGTGTCAGCGAAACCACAAGGATAAGGCATGACCAAAACAGCCGCCATCTTGACCATCGGGGACGAAATTCTCTCTGGCCGGACGCAGGACACAAACATGTCCTACATTGCCACATGGCTGGGCGACAAGGGCATTGATGTAAACGAAGCGCGCACCGTCTCTGACGTAGAGACCGACATTGTGGCCGCCGTGCAGGCGCTTTCAGGCCGCTATGACTATGTGTTTACAACGGGTGGCATTGGCCCCACCCATGATGACATAACGGCTGAGGCGATCGCGGCAGCCTTCAACACGCCGATTGATATTCGCGATGACGCCTATGCCATTTTGGATGCACATTACCCACCGGGTGAATTTACCGATGCACGCAAGCGCATGGCGCGCATTCCTGATGGGGCGACCTTGATCGACAATCCGGTTTCCAAGGCACCCGGCTTTCGGCTTGAAAATGTGTTTGTAATGGCAGGCGTGCCCATCATCATGAAAGCCATGCTGGAAAGCCTGGCACATGATCTGATCGGCGGCCCCAAAATGGAAAGCCGCACTTACACCGGCCATGGCATGGCGGAAGGCAAAATTGCGGAACAACTTTCCGCCTTTGCGGACAAGTGGCCTGATGTCTCTATCGGCTCCTACCCCTATTTTCGCCAAAAAGGCGCGCAGGGCGGCAATGGGGTTTCTGTGGTGTTGCGCAGTCGTAATGGCGCAGATTTGGACGCCGCGGCGCGTGCCGTGGAACGGATGATCAAGGATCAGGGCATCACCCCAAATGACGCAGATCACAAGGGCTAAAACCCTTGCCCCCGCGCCGGGAGATGGGTACTTTCCGGCGTCCACTTGGGTCACGCGGGCGTGGCGGAATTGGTAGACGCACAAGACTTAAAATCTTGCGATCTTTTTGATCGTGCCGGTTCAAGTCCGGCCGCCCGCACCAGATTTCCGCGATTTATTGAAGTTGGCTGTTGGGGTCGAGAACCCCTCGTTCAGACAAAAGTCTGAATGAGCATCCTTCCTGGTCTGAATGTCGGCAAGCTTCCGTCAATAATTGGGCATCACCCTGCAAGACGTTGCGTCTTGCCCGCAACCGGATCCACATCTCCCCTGTGTATAATTCCTGTTCAGTCGGTATCCAACTTGGCCACGCAAAACGTGGTGGATCAATGACAATTACGGCAACAATCCACCTTTGGGCACAAAGCCATCAACGATGGGCAACAATGTACTGTCCAGCGGCCCGAGGACTGGATTGAGCGGAATGGCTTGCCCACCAAGATCAAGGCGCAGAGTTTCAAGCCCCAGTGAAGTGAGCGGCAACCCCTGCCCGCTCACATAAGGCAGCGTTTCCACAGTCGCAAATACGGCTTCAAGACTGGCGGGCCCGACAAGGTCAGCCATAGATGGGTCAAGCAGCGGCAACACCGGAAGGTTACCGTTCCCGGAATAGGCGTTAAGTGCCCGGGTGCCGGCATCAATCACGCCTGATGGGTCTTGTGCCATTGCACCATGTGCAGAACCAAGCAGCATAGCAGCAGCAGCCACTGTCGTTAGTTTCACCTTGTTCATTTTAGCCTCCTCATGAAATATTCTGCTAAAGCGTCCACTCAAGTCGCACGCCATAAGTTCTGGGCGCAACAAGAGACTTAACCAAAGCGAAGTCATTGTGCTGGAAAGTAACCGGGTATTTTGTATCGGTTAGGTTTTTGCCGAACAGGGACAAGCGCGCGCCGTATTCTTCAACATCATAGGTAATGCGGCCGCCCCACACATCATATGGGTCTACCCAGGCGGTGTTTTGCCCATCGGTGTAGTATCCAGAGTTGCGGTAATAATTGCCGGAGATTTCAAGCGGGTTCCCGAAAACCAGAAAGGCGTATGCCATTTGAACATTAACCGTGAACTCAGGCGTACGCACGGTGCGGTTACCGGAGAAATCACCTTGGAAGGGCAAGCCTGTTTCTTCATCCCAACCACTACCGAAGAACTCGTCATATTGGCCATCAAGATAACCAAGCGCTACGCTCACAAAAGCCCCATCAAAAGGCGTAACGGTAATGTCTGCCTCTGCCCCTTGGATCGTCGCCTTACCCGCATTTTCCAAGCGAATGGCACCGCCACTGGTGAGCGCGATGGTCTGCACATGAATGTCTTGATAATCATAATAGAACGCCGCCAGATTTGCGCGCAGCAACCCGGAAAACCAATCAGATTTTAGACCGATTTCATAGGCGGTGAGCAGTTCCGGCTCAATCGCGTTGGGCTCTTCCACCACGGTGATCGGGTTCCATGTGCCACTTTTAAAGCCTTTGGAATAGCTGGCGTAAATCATGATGTCGTCATCCAGATGCACATCCAGTGCAACCTTGGGCGACAGATCATCCCATTCACGCGAGTCCGGCGGATTGTTGATCAGATCGCCTTGAATAAGCGGCGTTTCTTCCGACAAGCTGATGCGCAGCTCCTTCAAAGCGCGCTCTTCATAAGAATAGCGCAAGCCACCCGTTAGGTTCGCCCACTCATTGATGTGCCATGTGGCTTGCCCAAACACGGCCCATGCATTCGTTTCCACGCGTGATGTAAGGGGCAGCGTCGTAAGGTCGGGAATACCGAGCGTGTCACCAATACCGAGCAGGCCACCCACCTCGCCCAACAAATCATTCAACGGGTCAAGTACGGTTTGGGGCGCTACACCAAATTCCACCGGATCAAAAGCACGCTCGCCCCATAGATAATAGGCCCCCACAATCCAATCCAACCAGTCAGGTCCATTTGAAATGAGTTGAAATTCTTGCGTGAAAGTTTTCGCCGGTTGGTAGGCCGTAAAACCCACCACATCTGCGCCAGAGCCATCAAAGTCGGTCGCCCCGGTTGTATATACATCTTGATATGAAGAGATGGATTTGATGGTCGCCCAGTTCATTTCATACGAAATGTCCGCCATCGCACCCCACATCCACATCTTATTAAAGCCGGGATAATCGTTCTCTGACTTATAGTCGCCCTTCGTGGGCGTTACACCCAATGCAGCGCCCGCAGGCTTTACCTCATGCGCCACCCAAAGCTGGGAAGCGGCCCCGCTATGCAGCATCCAATAGCCGGTCAACAGTACATCGAGATCATCCGTCGGGGTGATGGCGACCTTACCACGAATACCGCGGTCAAAATTATCTTCATAGGTTGGATTACCGGGCGTTACCTGTTCATAATAAGATTCACGGCGATCATAAAAACCTGCAAGCCCCAACGATAACCAATCCGTAATGGGCACTGCGACATGACCCTTGGCCCGCAAATGCTTGTAATTGCCGTATGAGACGGTTGCACCCGCATCGAACTCATCACCCGGCGTTTTGGTCACAATATTAAACGCCCCACCGGTTGAGTTACGGCCAAACAAAGTGCCTTGTGGGCCTTTCAAAACCTCAATGCGTTCAATATTGCCAAAGCTTTGCGCCAACGCATGCAAAAAGGGGTAGTAAACGCCATCAATATAAGTCGCGACCGATGAGTCGGCGAAGGGTGACGTCAAGTCCGTTCCCACCCCACGCAGATAAACATAGGAGTATGCCCCTGCCCCATTATAAACGAGGTTCGGAATGGTCGTTGCCAGATCATAAGAATGGGTAATGCCTGCCGCCTCCATCGCCTCACCTGAAAAGGCGGTAATGGCAATCGGCACATCCTGCTGGCTTTCCTCCCGCTTCTGGGCGGTTACAACCACCTCATCAATAGCACGGCCAAGGCGGGCAGGCTCTGACGTCTCCGCGACTTCTACCTCCGGCACTTCGCCGACTGAATCATTTTCCAGTTGATTCAATTCGCCATCCTGCGCCAGTGCAACACCAGCCCAGAAGAATATACCCAGCCCGATCAAAAATGGATTCAACTTCAACATGAACAACCCCAGCCCAGCGTTCCAAACAAATACTAAATTTAGGCAGACTTGGTGACCGGCACCCTACGCGGACACCGTTGCACAAACCCCACTGTCTCCAGCTTTGCCGGATCACAGGCCAACACCATATCTGGCAAATGTGTAACCATTGCTTCCAGCGCGCGCACAAAATTGAGTCGCGCCAGATGTTGCCCCATACAGGCATGGGACCCGGTGCTGAAGGTGAGGTGCAGCTTTTTCTCGCGGGTGACATCAAATTCGTCAGGGCTTTCCCATATGCCATCTTCGCGGTTAGCGACCCCAAACACGCCAACCATGGAGGAACCTGCCGGGATTCTAACCCCGTCAATTTCCGTATCCACGGCTGCAATACGCGGCAGCACAAAGCCTGAGGCCATCCAACGGCACGCTTCTTCCACCGCATTTGGAATAAGTGATGGGTCGGCGACAACTTTCTGATATTGATCCGAGTTTGTCATAAGCGCATAGCCCAGATTGGCCGTTTGTCGCCATGTGGTTTCAATACCGCCGGGCAGCAAGAACCGGCAATAGGCGACGATTTCATCTTCATTGAACCGATGGCCCTGATACTCCGCCGTGGACATCATGGACATGAGGTCACCCTTATCAAGATCACCTGATTGCTTCCGCGCCTCATATTTTTCTTGGAAATACTGGGTCAGCTCGATCACCGCTGCCATGGCCGCTTCCGGGTCACGGGTGCCGCCAAAGGCGCGCTCGCCCATATCAACAAAATAGGAAATGTCCGTCAGCGGCACACCGATAATGCGCGCGATAGAACTGTAAACCAGTGGCAAGGCAAGGTCGCGGCACAAGTCAGCTTCTTCTCCTGCATCAAACTTCGCCCGAATACGTTGCGCCAACATATGCGCCATGGGTCCAACAGCTTCCTCTGAAAGTTCCAGCAACTGACCTTTGGAAAAAATCTGCGTGTCGAACAAACGACGCGTAATCTTGTGCTGCTCACCGTCCATTTCGTTCACCATAACGAACGGCCCTTGCGCTTTGGCATGCATGCCGTAAGCACCGGAGTTAATGAACATTTTGCGATCCATGCACATTTTGCGGATTGCGTCATAGCCAAGCACCGCAAAGTTAGGCTTGCTCAAATCATGGCCGAAGACATTGTAGACTTCTACATCCCCATAACGACCGTCGACATATTGCACGCAGTCTCCCTGCTGCGCCCGCAACTTGCGAAAGTGGGTCCATGGATCACGGGACACAAGCGGATCAAGACCCGGTGCATCCGCATCTGCCGCATTGATTTGCGCATCGGGAATGGACTGGATTGCCTTCTCAACATCCGCTGAAAGCACTTGCGGCTTGATTGCTGTATTTTCACTTATCGCAGTTGAAATCGCACTCATTTGCGTCCCCTATAATGAAAATGATGAAAAATAGTAATTTTTCGCATCATTTATGACTATTGAGACGCTATTTCACAACTTCCTTCTGGTCAAGCAATATTCGCATCAAAAATCCATTATAATGAATTATTATTAAGCAATCAGTTGCGTTACTTCATTAATATTAGATTGTAATTGTGTTTTTGGATGGCAGATACGCGCATCAGCGTAAAGTCTGATAAGCCGGGTAATTGCCGAATTTTCTGTCGCACGAATTGATCCAACTCATCAAATGATGATGCCAAAACAAACAGGGCAAGGTTGGAATCCCCACCAATATTGGCCACCAAAGTCAGGTTATCCATCTCCGCCATGGCGCGTGATGCCGCCTCCAAGTGGCGCGGCTTGATGACAAGGCGCATATCCGCCCAAACAGAGAAGTTCATGGCAACGGGATCGCAAACAACGCCGATTCTAACCTCGCGCCCTTCTTCAAGTTTTATCAATCTTTGGCGCACGGCGCTTTCTGACAGATCAAGCTTCTTGGCGAGTGTGCGATTGTTTTGCCGCCCGTCCTGCTGCAACAGCCGAATGATACGCTCATTAACATCATCTGATTCTGGGATGAGCGGTGGCTCTTCGCTTAAGCTGCCAAATTCCGGCGAATAGCGCCACATTTCCAGCACCGGCAAAACACGCATTTTGGATAGGCCCGGCAGCTCCCGTCCCAACCGCTTAACAACCCGACTCAGCTCTGTCTGGCTGCTTGCCCGGATATGGCATACAAGCTCTGGTCGGCGCAGTGTTTCATAAGCGATGATGACCTCGTCCATATTGGCGATCACATCTACGATCGGCCCAACATCATGAAGATCGTCAACAAAGAGCTCAACGAACGCAACGATCGCATTTTCCGGATCATCAAAAATGCTGCGTTGCGCGGTGATGCGGATAACCTTATCCGCTAGCAGGCCCTTAATGCGCGTCGCTATCGTTGGCTCAGACACACCCAATTCTTGGGCGATCGCCTTATTGGTCGTGCGCCCATCTTTCCGCAACATACGGATGATATTCAGATCTGTATCGTCGAGCTTGCTCACGGAACCCCCATCTGAAGACAATGCAAACATAGCTAGTCTACAATGGGGGCCATCGCAACAATATTCCCGTCTAACGGCCTACTCCGCCGCCAGCGGCGCAGCTTCTGCCAAGCGACGGTCTACCGCCACGCCTTGATTTGAAAGCATTTGGCCTGGATGCGCCCCGCTTGGTTCCATGCCCCGCATAATAGGCTTGCCATTCACCACAACCCATTCTACGCCACGGGCGGGCGAAATACGCCGCCATTCATCACCGGGCACATCATGTACAACTTGGTATCGATTTTTGTCGTAGCCCAACTTGTCCGGATCATAGATCATCAAGTCGGCGGCATAACCTTCCCGCACGACGCCCCGGTTGCTCAACCCAACAGCACGAGCGGATCGTGCGCTCAACATTTCGTGCATTTCTTCCAAGGTGAAACGCTTTTCTTCCTTACACATCCACATCAGCATGTCGGTCGAAAATTGGCCGCCGGACCAATATTTCATATGCGCGCCGCCATCTGAGGCGCCGGGGATGACACGGGGATGCCGTAACATCTCTGCAATTTGATCAGCATCTTCCGAGGCGGTTTCAGTTGTTGCGAAATCAGCCAAGCCATCGGTCGCGATAAAAATGTCAAACAACACATCTACTTCATGCTTGTTTTCTGCGGCCATAACATCGGCCAAAAACTTGCCTTCAAAGGCCGTATAGATAGGGTGATCATGCATGTTCACCAAACGCAGGGTTGATAGAGGGCCGCCAAACCCGTTCATGGATTCGGGTGTGTAAACCGCTTTCAACTTTTCCCGGTATTCAACAGACTGCGCTTTCTCGAGCTTGTCATTCATATCACCGCAGTTTGAAAACTCTGGAAACACCTCATTCACACCATCCCAGAAACCATAATTACCAACACGGAATTCTGTCCAAGCGCGCGCGCAAACAGATTGGCTATAAACCTCTAGCCCCTCATCTGACAGGCGGGTCAACCAATCTGCAATGTCGCGCCAATAACCGGGAATACCATCCACTACCATGATCAGATTGTGGATGACCGGACGACCGGAAATACGCGCCAAGTTCTCAACCACCTCGCGGTTTTCCACTGCGCCCGGCATTTCAACGATTGACTGTATGACCCCTTGGTTCCGTTCCCTTAAAACTTCTGCCAAGGCATAGGCATCTTCCACATGCATGGTATCTGTCGGCATGGGGGTGCCATCATAATCCACATGGCCCGACGTATTTTGCAGATAGGAGAAGGCAAAACCAATGGCCCCGGCATCCATCGCCTCATTTAGCAGATCTTTCATTTGCTGAAGTTCGGCGGGCGTGGCCGCGCGGGATTTGGCGGCATCCAAACCCATTACATAAATCATCAAAGCGTTCAGGGGCAGGAAGCTTGCAAGATTGATGCCCTTATCAATGCGTTGCATGCTGCGCAGCCATTCGGGCCAGCTTTCCCAGTCCCATGGCAGGGCTGCCTGCTGCGCCGCAAAAGGCACCTCTTCGGTGTTTTCCATCATCAGCATATAACGGTCACGGTTTTCCGGCCGGCAAGGCGCATAGCCAAACCCGCAATTGCCGATAATTGTGCTTGTCGTCCCATGCCAACTTGAATTGGTGCAATAAGGGTCCCAATGCACCTGCGCATCGTAGTGGGTATGCACATCAATCACACCGGGCGCAACAATCAGTCCGCTGGCATCAATCACCTCTGCTGCATCTTCTGCAATAGAGGGTGCCACCTTCGCCACCACACCATCTTTAATGGCCACATCGCATCGCTGTCTCTCAGCCCCCGTGCCATCAATTAAGATTCCATTGCGCACAACCAGATCAAACGCTGACATATTTACCTCCGACGAAAATTTCTTTCTTTTTCGTTGAATTTCGTAGATATGTCAACGCTTAATTATGTGGTGGCCGAAATCTCCTAACTATTTCGTAAAAGATCAACCGCAAACCTGCGATTTGTTAAACCTATCTTGGGCTTCACACCTAATTACCCAGTTCGCACTTTCATCCTCGCCGGTGCGCCACTTCCTTACAAAGTTTCGGGGCACATCCCCCAATGCCAAGACAGCCTACCGGAAATGATAAGTGAGGCTGAGCCCATACATACGCGGCATACCCGTGTAGCGAATAGCGACATCTGACGCGCGGGATTGGGATGTGAAATAGACCTGATCGAACATATTGTTCACGAAGGCCCGCAATTCCCACTGAAAGTCATCTGGCCCGTAGGAAAATTGCGCATTGGCCAGCGCATACCCATCGCGTTTGAAGGTAGGATCATTCGACAGCTCGCCTTCCGTTGCGGACTGATAATTCGCATTGGCGCTGAGCGACAAGCCGTGCGCATTCCCCACCGGGATCGTGTAATGCACCATGCCCGCCACTTCCCATAACGGCGAATAGGCAAAGCTGTTGCCGGAGAAATCTTCCGTGGTGCCTTCAGAGCCGATGCCGACATACTCGATCACCTCGGTATGGATGTAGGCGGCAGAGAGGCTGATAAACAGATTTTCGAGCGGGGCCGCGCGGGCTTCAAACTCCGCGCCGTAAACTTCTGCTTCCGGAATGTTTTGCAATGCCTCCAGCGGGCCGAAGATAGGGTCAACCACAAAGCCGAAAAGTTGCTTATCGCGGTAGTCATAATAAAACGCTGCTGCGTTGAAGGTGAGGGCACGATCATAAAACTCTGACTTCAGGCCCACTTCATAGGCCCAAAGCTCTTCTTGGCTAACCGGCATCATCAGATCAGACGATGAGGTAACGAGGTCGGAAAAAGTGCCCGACTTATAGCCACGGGCGACAGAGCCGTAGATCAGTAGGTCATCAGACGGCGCCCAATCCAATGCCACACGGAATGAGATGTTATCTTCCGTCAGGCTGCGATCCAACAATTCAGGCATGTTGTTTTCGGCGTTGATGGCGGAGCATTCTCCGGGGCTGTTAATGCCCGGCACCTGCCCCGCTGCATCGCCCAAGCCGGCATCAAGGAGTGTTGTGAGAATCTGGCCGGTGGGTTGCTGCGTGCCGCTGGATTGTATGACCAATTTTATCGCGTCATAGATGGCTTGCTGCTCTGGTGTGGTGCCAGCCGGTGAGACACCATCCAATATGGGGCCAAGGGCTTGAACGGCACCGTATTGTCTTCCCAACGCAATAAGAGAAAGCAGGATGGTCGCATCCCCCTCATCTGTGATGCAGGCTTGATGATCCCTGTTTTCCCATGTGTAACGCACACCTGTTGTTAGGCGCAGCGTGTCGCTCAACTGCCATTCCGCATGCCCAAATGCAGCATGAGACTGTGATTGCTGAAAGCTGGATTGCTCAGACAATGTCGTAATCATCCCGCCATTGCCGATGGAATTGTGCGAGGAATCCAAAACGGTGACGCTGTCCACATCATCCTGGCTGTACCAGTAGCCAGCCACCCAGATACCTTCATTCCCCAATTGGCCGGAAAAACGCATTTCCAGTGATTGCGCATCTGTTTCAACATCTTTGTCAAAGTCGATATTGGAGACATTGAGCCCATCTACATTGACCAAGCCTTTCGCCTGATAATCTTGATGGCTGAGCAGCAGCGCAAAATCTACGCTGTCGTTCAACGCCCAGTCCAACCGACCAAAAACAGAATAATGCCAATTGTTTTGCTCATAATTATTTTCAGGGTTGAAGGCGGTAGCGCGCGCATCATCCTGCGGCGCGAACTCATGAGCCGCGACTTCCGGGCTTGGTGCAAAAACAGGCACACCCGCCTGCGTGCGCTTGGCATAATATTGGGGCGATTGGCTATCACCCTGATCGCGCCAGCCGGACAGGGTGAAGCTCACATCAATATCTTCTGACACATCCCAATCCGTGATGAGGCGCGCGACGGTTTTATCAATCAGACCCAATTCATTGTTTTCGTTGCGCGTGTAATCATACTGCCACGCCTCTTCCGATCGCGTATTGCGAACAGCCAAGCGCATGCCCAGCCTGTCGGTGATGGGGCCACCCGCATAGGCTTCTACGTCACTCGTCCAAAAGCGGCGAAGTTCCGTACGCGCACCAAATTCCCATTCATCGCCCGGCTTGCGCGCCACATAATTGACCGCGCCGCCCGTGGTATTGCGGCCGTAAAGTGTGCCTTGCGGCCCCTTCACCACTTCCACCCGGTCCACATCCAAATTGGCCCCAACCGAAAGCGCGGAATAGGGAATATTCATCTCATCCACATAGATACCCACGGTGGAAGACGCAGTAGACATAGCAAGGTTAAAGCCCACACCGCGCAACGTATAAATCGGCACGCCGCCACGCCCTTCTGAATAATTGAAGCCGGGAATAAGGTGCGCAAGCTCTGTCGTATCCTCAACGCCAATGCGTTCCAGCGCATCACCACTAAAGGCTGAAACGGCGATACCCACATCTTGGCTGCCCTGTTCGCGCTTTTGTGCGGTGACGACAATTTCGTCCATCAAAGATGAGCCGGCCTTTTTTGTGGCGGGCGCCTCTAAAGCCTCTGGGCTTTCCAGCCTTTCCAAATCTTGCGCAAAAGCGCTGCTGAGTGAAAGTGCAAGGGCCACGCCCATGATAATTGACTGTTTCATTCATCCCCCGAAGACAAAGCTTCGGCCCCATAAATTTGATTAGCCTGAAATTTTGCCGGTGATGGCAGGCACCAAAAAATCGTTCAAGAATTGGCGGCGCTCATCATCTGTTTGGTCATCGCGCATGAACAACAGGGAATGCACAGAGATGATGAGTTCCACCATCCGTTCATCATCAAGATCTGTGCGGATTGTGCCTTGCGCCCGTGCCTTGGCAAAAACCGGTGCCCATGTGGCCAACATGCCATCCAGCATTCTTGGGCTGCCGCGCAGCATATATTGTTCCACGCTGTGATTGGTGTCTTTCAGCACAATTGTCGTAAACAATTCATCGCCCCGCCCCACATTCAACGAAACGATGGAGCCTTCCACCAACGCTTCTTCCAGTGTCTCAAAAGCATGGATTTTGGCGCGCGGTTCCTCTGCCAAATCGGTGAGGATGCGGTCCAAAATATATTCCACCAAGGTGGGCCTGTCCTCGAACGCACGGTAGAGGGTCATGCGCGAGATACCCGCCTCTTCCGCGATATCCGCCATGGAGGTGCGTTGCGGCCCATATTGCTTAAAGCAGCGCACTGCTGCGTCAGCGATATGATCTTTGGTGGTTTTGCTCATCTATTCGGCCGCAATTGCAAAGTTTTGCGCACCGGAAAGCCCGGTGAAGTGGCCGGGCACGGCGCCGGTAGGCGCCCCATCCACATGGGTGACCACCCCATTCACCATGATTTTTTCATAACCGCCGGCTTTGCCTTTGCGCCGCCAATCCCCACCGGGCATGTCATGCACAATCTCATAGCGGTCCATATCGAAATAAAGATCGTTCAAATCGTAAATCAGCACATCCGCCCAAAAGCCGGGAATAAGCGCGCCGCGGTCATATAGTTCCATACTGCGCGCCACCTTCAACGAAAGCTGGAAGTGCATTTCTTCAAGCGTCATCACGCCTTCTTCACGCACCAGCCAGATCAACAGATCGGTCGGGTAATGACCCATGCCGAAAGATTTGGTGTGCGCCCCACCATCAGAACCGCCGCCAATCACGCCTGCATGAGACAGCAGCTTCATGATCTGCTTTGTATCAAGCGAACCAATCAGGCCTGATTTCATTTGCAGGCCCAGCCTTGTCTTCACCCCAAGGTCAAGCATGGCCGCGACCGCTGATATGCCTTGGGCTGCCCCCAGCTCTGCCATGGTTTTGCCCATGCAGTCTTCATATTCCGTGGCATCACCAACAGAAATCACGATCTGCCCTTCAATGCCCGCTGCGCCGTTAGAGGGGCCGGTGCTGGTATATTGTTCTTCAAAGCGCGCCACAAATTCCGGCTGCGCAATCAGCGCCAACACTTCCTCATCGCTGGCGCAGTTCACGATCTCACGGATCGCAGGCAACTGGCCGCCCGCCGCATCCAGTTCACGGATGCCCGCTTCCACCCAGCCGCGATTGATTTGCGCGCCTGCCGTTACATCGCAGCCTTTGGCACGCAGGCCATTCAGCCACGCCAGATCATCATCCACCATACTGGGCAAAAAATCAGACGTTAGGAACACATTGTGGATCACGCGCACGGCTGTACCTTTGGCCAGTTCTGCCATGCGTTCTGTGGTTTCGCGCATACCAAAAATCGCAATCTGGGTCAGGATTTGGATAACCCCTTCCCCGCGATCCACTACCGCTTGCGCAATATCCAACAGGGTTTGCGGATCAGCTGCATCTGTCGGCATGGACGAACCATCCACATCTACATGGGAATTGCCCAGCGCCCCCATGGCAGACATGGAAATACCCAACGCGCCTGCATCCATCGCTTCATTAATCAGGCGATGCATTTCTGCAAGCTCGTCCTTGGTCGGCGGGCGGGTTTTGGCAGCGTCAACGCCCATCACATAAATCATCAAAGGATTGATCGGCAGATAGGTCATGACGTTCACGCCCTTCGGCAACGCTTTTACCCGCGCCAAATATTCGGGAAAACTTTCCCAATCCCACGGCATACCGGCTTTTTGGTGCGCGACAGGAATTTGTTCCGTCGTTTCCATCATGCCCATCACACGTTCTTTGTCAGCAGGCCGCACTGGCGCAAAGCCAAAACCGCAATTGGCGTTCAAAATAGTCGTGACACCATTTTCACCGGAATTTGAGCAATAAGGGTCCCAAAACAGGGCCGCATCATAGTGGGTGTGTTGGGTGACATGGCCGGGCGCAACAATTTTGCCTTTGGCATTTATCACCTCTACCGCTTTTGCACCCGTAAGGTTGCCGATGGCAGCAATCTTGCCTTCTGCAATCCCAATATCCGCGTAGCGGCCCGGCGCGCCCGTACCATCCACCACATAGCCGCCCTCAATAAGCGTGTCGAATTTCGTCATATCTGCCCCCGGCCCAGTCGCCTTTTTGGTATATGTTACATATTAAATACTTTGTATCATTTCGAGAGTCAAGCGCATTGCGAAGTATGCAACCGCGCCCTAAGACAGGGACCACTAAAATCAGCAAAAGGGGGACCGCGATGACCACTAACCAAATTGATCCGGAACTGCGCGCCGTTGGCGCGATAGCGAAACTCATATTCCGCCCCTCAAAATGGTTCTTCAAGCTGGTGCGCTTTATGAACAAGCGCGGGGCTGGCAAGCCCATTCCCGGCATGCAATCAGAAGAACGCTGGATTGAAAGCAGCACAAGCACCCGCAAAATCAGGCTATGTATCTACCGCCCGTTAAGCGGCGGGGAGAACCTGCCCACCCTGCTTTATATTCATGGTGGCGGCTACGCGATGGGTTCGCCCGAAATGAGCGCACCCGCCATCCAAAAATTCATGGCCGCCCACCCATGCGTGATCATCGCCCCTGCTTATTGCTGTTCTTTAGAGGCACCATATCCGGCGGCGATCGACGATTGCTACGATGCCCTGCTGTGGACCAAAGAAAACGCAACAAGTGTTGGCGGCCGCGATGATCAAATCATTGTTGGCGGCCACAGCGCAGGTGGCGGGTTGACAGCGGCCGTAACTTTGCGTGCGCGGGATCGGGGCGATGTGAACATCGCATTCCAAATGCCGATCTATCCCATGATTGATGATCGGATGACGACCGCCTCTGCCACCGGTAACACAGCACCGGTGTGGAACTCCAAACATAATACGCTCGGATGGCGCCTCTACCTCAAAGACCTGCATGAGGCCGGAGCCGACATTCCCTATGATGCTGCCCCTGCCCGCGCAACGGATTATGCGGGGTTGCCGCCCACCCTCACCTTCGTGGGCAGCGCCGATCCGTTCCACGATGAAACCGTGGCTTATGTCGAAAATTTGCGGGCGGCTGGAATTCCTGTAGAATTTGAACAATTCCCCGGCGGGTTTCACGGCTTTGAGGTTCTCGTGCCGAAAGCCGGTATCAGCCAAGCAGCGGATGCTTTTCTATATGGGGCTTTCGCCAAAGCCACAGCGGCTCATTTCGCGCCGCAAAACCCATGAGAACGACCGTTCCCGCCCCGAAAGAAACCTAGGCCACCCCCGCCGTCAGCCAGGATCACTCAGAGCAAACCTCGATAACAATCTTACCGCGAGCGCGGCCAGACTGGCTGGCCTGATAGGCCTCCTTCGATTGCGCAAGCGGATATGTGCTGTCGATAATGGGTTTAAGCTGCCCGCCTTCGGTCCAGGCTGTCAGCGCATCCAAATCATCCCGCCACGATTCCACCGTCACAATCGAAGCGCGTTCCTTATCGGCAAACCGCGTTGCAATATTGGCCCGCATATGGCCCATCGTTGAAACGAAGTGGCCGTTTTCCTTCATCAGGTTTTTGCAACTGCCCGGTGTTTCATAGGAAGTGACATCGAAGATCATATCGAACTGCCCTGCCTCTGCTTTAAAATCAACCGCCGTGTAATCGATCAATACATCCGCCCCCAAAGACGAAACAAGTTCCGCATTGCGGCCACTGCACACCGCTGTCACATGGCAGCCCATGGCCTTGGCGATTTGAACGGCGAAGGTGCCAACACCGCCGGACGCGCCAATAATCAGCACCGCGCTGCCTTCCCCCGCACCGCCTTGGCGCAGCCCTTGCAACGCCGTTTGCGCGGCCAGCGGATAGGCCGCGGCCTCGTTAAACGACAGATTACTTGGCATAGGAGCCAGCCTGACCTCATCGATAATGGCAAACTCGGCCAAAGAAACAGTGTGCAGGCGCATATCCATGCCATAGACACGGTCGCCGATTTTAAAGCTCTTCACTTGGCTCCCCACCTCAACAACCGTGCCGGCAAGATCATCACCCAGCACGGGTTTGGCGAAGCCCGTGCCAAAGGGCGCGCGCAGCGCACCAATCTTGGTATTCAGCTTCCAATCTTTGGGATTTACTGATGCGGCATGCACCTTCACCAACACCTGATGCGCTTCGGGCTTGGGCGTAGGCTTATCAACCACGGCGAACCGTTTAGACTTACCAATACCACTCAATACAACTGCTTTCATGGAACCCCCGTTTTCCAACAATAAGATATAGGTGATCGTATTGGCTTCGCATCTCTTTGTCAGCCGCAATCACCAGTATTCCCTATATTCAGCGCCACTTACCTTTGTGCCCCGGCATAAGAGCGGGCATCCAGTAAAAATAATCCATAAATACGATTATATAGATCAATTTTATTCGTTTTAAACGATTAATTATTCGCACTATGTTTCTTATGCGCAAACAAAACGCGTGCGCCAATCAAGAATGGAGAACATAATGACCGCTGCAAGCACAGGAAAATGCCCCGTCATGCATGGTGCCAACACCAATACGGGCACAACGATCATGGATTGGTGGCCCAATGCCCTGAACCTTGATATTTTGCATCAACACGACACTAAAACCAATCCATTAGGCCAAGACTTCGACTATCGCAAAGAGCTGAAATCACTGGATGTGGACGCCCTGAAGACAGATCTTACCAACCTGATGACAGATAGTCAGGATTGGTGGCCGGCAGATTGGGGCCACTATGGCGGCTTGATGATCCGCATGGCATGGCATGCCGCAGGCACATATCGGGTGGCCGACGGGCGGGGCGGGGCTAATACAGGCAACCAACGCTTTGCCCCGCTGAATAGCTGGCCAGACAACGGCAATCTGGATAAAGCACGTCGTTTGCTGTGGCCGATCAAGAAGAAATACGGCAACAAGATTTCGTGGGCCGACCTGTTCATTTTGGCAGGTAATGTGGCCTATGAAAGCATGGGCTTTAGGACATTCGGCTTTTCCTTCGGGCGGGAAGATATCTGGCACCCTGAAAAGGACATCTACTGGGGCGCAGAAAAAGAATGGATGGGCGCAAGCCGGCATGAAGGGGAAGACCGCCAAACGCTGGAAAACCCATTGGCTGCCGTGCAAATGGGGCTGATATATGTGAACCCCGAAGGGGTGAACGGCGTGCTTGACCCACTCAAAACCGCGCAAGATATGCGTGTCACCTTTGCTCGTATGGCCATGGACGATGAAGAAACCGTCGCCCTGACCGCGGGAGGCCATACTGTTGGCAAGGCCCATGGCAATGGCGATGCCGCCAATCTAGGGGAAAGCCCGGAAGGCGCGGACATTGAAGAGCAAGGCTTTGGCTGGATAAACCACAATCGCCGGGGCATTGGCCGCGATACGGTGACAAGCGGTGTTGAAGGTGCATGGACCACCAATCCGACAAAATGGGACAATGGATATTTTCATCTGCTCTTGAACTATGAATGGGAAAAGACGGAATCTCCTGCCGGGGCCGGGCAATGGCAGCCTGTGGACATCAAGGCAGAAGACATGCCTGTGGATGTTGAGGACCCATCCATCCATTGTATGCCGGTTATGACCGATGCGGATATGGCTTTGAAAATCGATCCGGGCTACCGCGCCATTTCAGAAAAATTCTACAATAACCCGGAATACTTCGACACGGTTTTTGCCCGCGCATGGTTCAAGCTGACCCATAGGGACATGGGTCCAAAAACCCGTTACTTCGGGCCCGAAGTGCCACAAGAAGACTTAATCTGGCAAGACCCCGTGCCCGTCGGCAACGCCGACTATGATATTGACGCGGTGAAAGGCAAAATTGCCACCAGTGGTTTGAGCATTGCCGAAATGGTTACAACCGCATGGGATAGCGCCCGAACTTTCCGCGGATCTGACATGCGCGGTGGCGCGAACGGGGCTCGCATTCGGCTTGCCCCGCAAAAGGATTGGGAAGGCAATGAGCCTGCCCGTCTCGCCAAGGTGCTGAGTGTTCTCACCCCCATAGCTGTCGGAAGCAGCGCGAGCGTGGCTGACGTGATTGTGCTGGCCGGGAATGTTGGTGTGGAACAGGCCGCCAAGGCTGCGGGCATAACTGTAAACCTGCCCTTCGCCCCCGGTCGTGGCGATGCCACACAGGCACAGACAGATACCGCCTCTTTCGATGTATTGGAGCCGGTAGCAGATGCCTTCCGCAACTATCAAAAGCAGGACTATTCTGTAACCGCAGAAGAGCTGATGCTGGACCGCGCCCAATTGATGGGATTGACCGCGGCTGAAATGACAGTGCTGGTAGGCGGCATGCGTGTGATGGGCACCAATTATGAGGGTAGCACAACCGGCGTCTTTACCGACCAACCTGGGGCACTGACGAACGACTTCTTTGTCAACCTGACTGACATGGCCTATCGCTGGAAGCCTACTGGCAAAAACAGTTATGACATAATTGATCGCACAACCGGTGATGTTAAGTGGCAGGCTACCCGTGTTGACCTGGTATTCGGTTCAAATTCAATCTTGCGGTCCTACGCCGAAGTGTATGGGCAAGACGACAACAAGCAAAAATTCGTTGCCGACTTCGTCTCGGCATGGACCAAAGTTATGAATGCGGACCGTTTTGACCTTGCATAAGCAACGCGCGGGGCGCGGCTAATTCGCAAATGCCCCGCGCGGGGTGGTGGGTGAAGTTCTTTCTCTCCTCTTCTTCACCCACTGCCTTATTTATTTAATGAAAAGCTGTGCCCATAATATTGCACGATGAAGGGATCACGCTCATGCAACTACTGGAAAATAAAACCATTCGGGCTCTTTGCTGGATTGATCTTATGCTGGTTGGCCCCATGGCCATACCGCCGATCGCCTATCTTATTGTCACTGTTTTCAGCCACCTTGATGAAACACTTGGCCTTGTGTCTCCTCTCTCCCAAATAACCGATATCGGATACCTGTTCATGAGTGTAACCGGCATTTTGGCCACGGTTTGGAGCATTGCACGTCTCAAGGAACCGACACGCCTGAACATCATGCTGGATACAGGCGCGCGCCTAGCCGTTGCCGCCCTTCTTTTTTGGGCGTGGTCGCAACTCGGCGCCTCAATGATCTTTGCCCTCTTTTTGGCAACCGAAATTGTCGGCGCCATCCTGCAACTCGCAATTTTACGGGGCGCGCCCCGCCCGTAGTTCGCAATCCACTTGAATAACCAGCAGCGCGAATTCATGATAGAATTTAAGATCAACACAATCCTGACGAAAGGCACCAACATGGCAAATGAAGGGTATCACGAACCTATTGACGAACTATCCGATGAAACACGCGACATGCACCGCGCCATTACATCACTGATGGAAGAATTGGAGGCAGTGGACTGGTACAATCAACGCGTTGATGCCTGCAAAGACCCTGAACTAAAAGCCATTTTGGCCCATAACCGCGACGAAGAAAAAGAACACGCCGCCATGACGTTGGAATGGATCCGCCGCAAAGACCCCGCCATGGACAAGGAGTTACGCGACTATCTCTTTACCGATAAACCAATCGCACATGAATAGTGTTATCACTAGATATGATACTCCATATCCGTGCGGCGCTCATCTACCAACACCTGAAATGCCCGGTGCGTGCTTAGGTAAATATTTTCTCGCCCCACATGATCTGGAAACCCCGTGCGCTCCAGCTTGTCCATAACGGGGCCTTTAATCTCTGCAAGTGAAAGCTTAACACCGCCTTCGCGCAGCTCATCATGCAATGCCTCCAAGGTTTCCAGCGCGCTGCCATCCAGCGCGTTGACGGCAGAAAAAATCAGCAAAATGTCGGTCACATCCACATTGTCGGCCACAGCATCCAATATCGTCCGTTCCAAATGGCTGGCATTGGCGAAATAGAGGCTTTCATCAATCCGTATAGCTATGAGATGCGGTGCGGTATCTACATTATGGCGCGCTGTATTGCGAAATTGTTGTGTATCACGCACACGCCCCACAATCGCCACATGGGGGCGCGCAGTACGCCACAAAAACAGGCCAACCGAAATCACAATGCCGGACAAAATGCCAAGCTCTACTCCCAGCGCCAGTACAGCTGCAAACGTGGCAAGCCACGAAACGGCATCTGTCTTGTCATAAGTCCAGCAGCGTTTAAGCACGCTAAAATCGACCAAGGTAAGCACTGACACGACAATAATGGCTGAAAGCACCGCTTGCGGTAAATGATAGAAAAGCGAGGTGAAGGCCAACACTGTCACAAGAATGATAAGCGCCGTCACGATGGCAGCCATTTGAGTGCGCGCACCGGCTTCAAAGTTTACGACAGAGCGTGCAAAGCCTCCGCACACCGGTGCACCGGCAGTGAACCCCGCGCCGATATTTGCAAGCCCCAATCCCACCAACTCCTGATTGATATCAATCTTCTCACGCCTGCGCGCCGCCAACGCTTTGGCAACAGCCACACTTTCCACAAACCCAACCAGCGCAATAAGGAATGCCGCGCCAATCAAATCTTGAAAAAAGGCAAGATTCGGCAAGGCGATTGCGGGCAGACCTTGCGGAATGGTGCCTACAACAGCCACATCCCTTGCCGCTTCCAAATTCATATCGCCGGATATCGCCGTGAGAACACCAACCAGAACCAAAGGCCCAAGCCGCGCCATAATCTGCGCTATTTTGGCGGCCACGCCGGCCTTTTGCAGAAGCCGTGCAAGATGATTGCGAAAGAACCACAATAGACCAACGCTGATAAGGCCCAAAATCAATGTCGTCGCATTGATGGCATCCATTTGCGTGACAACCGTCAACAACAATTGATCGAGCCGAAGGCCGGAAGGCAGATCAAGGCCCAGGAAATACTTCACCTGACTGAAGGCAATTACAATGGCTGCGGCGCTGGTAAAGCCCGACATAACAGGATGGCTAAGCAAATTGGCTGCTGCCCCAAGCCGGGCGACTCCCATGGTCAACAAAATCAGGCCCGATGCAGCAGCAAGAAAAACCGCTCCAGCAATATAAGCCACCGACCCCGGCGCCGCCAATGGCTCCAGCGCGCTTGCCACCATAAGCGCAGCCACCGCCACCGGCCCCACGGCCAACGTCGTACTGGTGCCGAATGCAGCATATAAGAAAATGGGCACAATGGAAGAATAGAGCCCCACCTCGGGCGGCAAGCCCGCCAACTGGGCATACGCCATCGCTTGCGGCACCAGCAATATGGCCGTGATGGTGCCCGCGGTAAGGTCTGCCACCCCGTCATCGGCGCGATAGGTTTTAAGCCAGCTTAGCGCCGGCACCCATTGCATCAGGCTTACTCCTCACCCAATGTCGCCTGCCCTGCCTGTTGCCACGCCATCATACCACCCGCCAAATGGCTGACGCGGTCACAGCCGACATGCGCGTAATAACGCTCCGCCGCCATGGCCGATCTCTTGCCACCGGCACAGTGAAACACAACAGGGCGCCCGTCCATGCCATCTGGCAAACACGCCGGATCGAACTCCGACAATGGATGCAGCAATGCACCAGGAATGCGGCTTGCCGCAAACTCATTAATCTCGCGCACATCAACCAGCACAATCTTGTTTTGCGCCAGCAGGTTCGCCACTTCGTCCGGCGTCAGGTCATTAAGCCATTCCATTATATTTCCTTTCAGCAATAAAGATCATAGAGCACTTCAATCACCCGGCGGGCCTCTTCGCCGTTCAGGCGGTAGTAAATGGTTTGGCCGTCGCGTCTGGTTTGCACCAGTCCATCTTTACGCAATAAAGCAAGTTGTTGAGACGCCGACGTTTGCCGCAATTCAAGCTTTTCGGCCAAGGCCCCTACCGAAGCCTCCCCCTCCACCAACAGACAAAGCAGCATCAACCGGTTCGGGTTGGACAATGTTTGCATAAGGTCTGCGGCCTGTGCCGCAGCGACGCGCATTTGCTCAATTTCTATATTCATACTTGAATATATACAAAATATGGAATATATAATCAAGTAATAATATGGAGGCCACAATGATCAACCCCGATGTAATCAGCTTTTTTGACGACGAAACTTTCACGGTCAGTTATGTCGTTGCAGATCCAACAAGCAAGCACGCAGCCATTGTCGATTCTGTACTGAACTATGATCCAAAATCAGGCCGCACAAAAACCGAAAGCGCAGATCGTATCCTTGCACATATTCGCAACAACGACTTGACGGTTGATTGGATATTGGAAACCCACGCCCACGCCGATCACTTGACCGCTGCGCCCTATTTAAAGGCACAAGTGGGCGGCAAGATCGCCATCGGGACACATATCTGCGATGTACAAAAGATTTTTAGCTCTGTTTTCAATGTCGAAAGGGAATTTCTGCCCGATGGCTCACAATTTGACCATCTGTTTGAGGGCGGTGACGAATTTATGATCGGCAATCTACCCGTCAAAATCATGCACACTCCTGGGCATACGCCTGCCTGCCTGACCTATGTAACGGGTGACGCCGCCTTTGTAGGCGACACACTGTTCATGCCCGATTCAGGTACAGCGCGGGCAGATTTCCCCGGCGGAGACGCCCACACTCTCTACCAATCCACCCAGCAAATTTTGGCTTTGCCGCCAGAAACACGGATTTTTCTATGCCATGATTATGGGCGCGATGGAGAACGGGATGTGCATTGGGAAACAACCGTAGCAGAACAACGGGCACGTAATATACATGTTGGCGAAAACACCGATGAAGCCACCTATGTAAAAATGCGCCACGCCCGAGACGAAACGCTGGAAATGCCAACGCTCATCCTGCCTTCCATTCAAATCAATATGCGCGCCGGTGAAATGCCACCACCGGAAGATAACGGCGTTTCCTACGTCAAAATTCCGCTGAACCAACTGTAGCCCCCTATGTCTCTCTTCATCGAAGGCATAGGAAATTATCGCGCGGCGGTCTCTGAGCTTCCTGACGCTGTGCAGGCTTGGATGTGGTTTATGCGGGCGCTGCTTATGGGGGGCAGCTTGGTTTTCATTCTGACGCGGCCCGGCGCTATCGTCTTCGCGGTTATGATTGGAAATGCCCTATTATTGTGGGCTGGCATGGCGCTGTACCCCACGGCGCTTCACATGATTGGCCCTACCCTGCATCTGATATTGTGGAGCCCGCTGGTGTTTTATCTGCTGCGATATTTTCGGATTACCGAAAAACCATCAGACGCATATCTGCGCGCGGCACATCTATGGCTTATTGTGGCCATTGTCGTAATGGCAATTTCGCTTCTATTGGACGCCGTTGCGCTCTTGGCCTAAGCGTTAATCGGCACAAATTGTAGCCACCAATATATCTAAACGACGCACCACCGTTTCATCGAGCGGCAGCACCGCCCCACACGCGAATGTACGAACTATCTTTCCAAGAACGCCATGCCTCGTCCAAGCGATGAGGCTCAGCGGAACTGTCAAAGCGCAAAAATGCCCTTAAACTGCCAGCCATATTGCGATGCAATGCTTCTCGCTCTTCTCGATTGGCAGTGGTCCACGCAAACCGCATATATATTTCTTGATCATCAATAAAATTGCCAAATATAAAAGGAACATCAAGGCCGTGGGCCGCACCAAGATCAGAGCGCCAAGGTTCAGGATAATTGTCCCATTCAAATTGATAGACAAAAACCGCGGGCAGTTGCGCGGCGTATTGACCGACAAAATCGTCGAATTTCCAATTCAAATAACGGCCAACAAAGGCCACCGCCGCACGTCGCTTCAACCGATCAAACCATCCCATCTTATTACCAGGTGACCGTTGCACCGTCTCGCCACTGTAATATGGCCACATATCAGCCATTTTGGCAGCTGGCCCAAAAAGCGGGATCAATGTCGATAGTTCATTGCGGGTTTTCCCTATCAAAAGTGGCACTTGACTGACCGCCACTGGCGCTGGCTTGTCTGGATTTTCCAGTTTCTGCAACACAGCGCCATCAGAAACAGCCACCGGTGTAAGTCCTCGACCGGACGCCTCAACCAGCACCTGCATCGGCTGACGATAAAGATATTCCCGCAGGGCCACAGGGCTTTTCTTTAACAAGAGTTTCTCAGCCTCTTTTTGATCAGCGGCGCTCCCGTCCCTGATCAACAGGCTGGTCAATAATTTGGTCGTTCGTTCATAAGCGACCGTCATCGACCCCGAAAATGGCACACCCGACAGGCTGATGGCTTTATGAAATTTGCCTTTCGCCAACGGTGATCTCAGCAATGCCAAAACGATCACCGCCCCCGCTGAGTGACCTGCAATTGTAATATTGCTGCCATCGCATCCAAAACTGCGACAGTTCTCTTTTGTCCAGTCCAGCACACGGATCAGGTCGAGTAAATAAAAGTTGCCCGAAGCTTCCAAAGCGTCGCCGGTGTGTAGTGCCGTACTTTGCAATGACCCAAACACGCCCAATCGATAGTTGGTGGTAATGACAACGGCATCCAGTTGTTCTGCAAGCTGCGCTCCATCGTAAAATGGATGGGCTGCATTTCCGGCAAAGCCAGAGCCCCCGTGAAAGAACACCAGCACCGGACGCGCCTTATCAGCGGTTTTGGGTGCCCAAACATTCAAATACAGGCAATCTTCAGAGCCATACGGCTTATCAAAAGTCGTGTCATCTGCACTGGCAAAGAAATTGCCATACTGGGCACAGGCACTCGCCACCGCACGGGCTGACCTTACACCACTCCACGCTTGTACTGCTTGCGGCGCACGCCAGCGCAATTCCCCCACAGGCGGGGCGGCATAGGGAACGCCCATAAAGCGATCCACATTGCCTATACTATCCCCTGCAATATGCCCGGAACTTATTTCAACGATCCTTGTATCGTCCGCCGCGGCAGTTTCCGTGAACCAGAATGCAGCAACCGCCATAGGCAGTGCAAAACTAAGCATCAGCCATAACCGCAAAGTGGCTAAAGCAAGAAGTCTCATAAACTAGAACTCCAATCCAAAGCGCAACGTATAGGCCTTGGGCGCATTAAGAATATAGAATGCACCGCCACTGGCGACGCGCACAACACTGACCGGTGTCACCTCATTCGTCAGATTTACACCTGACAGGGTTAATTTCGGTTGGCCGGGAATGGACGGGATAGAGAAATTCAATGCCAGACTGTAAGTACCATAATCATTGACGATATCGTCATTGGCGATGTCGTTATAAGTCTTGCCAACAAAAGTGTAGCTCAGCATTCCACCCACATTGATAAGCCAATCCGGCGAACCAAAAAAGCCAAGCTTTGCACTGTATTGATACTCGGCAGATCCGGGCAAGGGCTTGCCGGCCGGCACCAAAGTGCGGCCTGCCATAAAATCCTCGGTCGTGCGTGCGTCAACGGTGCCGCCAGTTGCCGAAAGCACAATGCCGGGAATAGGTGTTAGCCAACGCAAGCTGCCCTCAATGCCATCACTTTCCGCGCTTCCTACATTGTCATAATAGTTGATTTGAAGCGCGTTTTTCAGAACCACAAGGGCGTCGGTATAGTCGATATGATAGGCGGTTACGTCCAGCTCCAACGTATTGTCGAACCAGCGGGTTCGCAGGCCAACCTCATAATTCCAAATGTAGTCTGATTTGTAGACGCCCGGCACATTTTGCACCTCATCCTCAGGAATATTTTGAATGCCACCAAAGCGAAATCCCTTATTGGCCAGCACATACATTGAGTGATTGTCTGAGAAATGGTAGGTCGCCGAGAATTTTGGGTTAATCCCTTCTTCGGTAATGCTGGCCCGAACATCGGCTGGTGATTGGCCATTGTTCACGCCTCGGGCACCCACGCCCTGCCCGACAAAACCACCATCCACAGATGTTTGATAAACACGCGCCCCACCGGACAGCTCCAGATCGTCCCAAAGCGTCCATGTCACATCGAAGAACAGTGCCTTTTCTTCTGCTTCCGCGTTGGTTTCAGCACATAGAACCGACAATTCACAGGCAAGGTTGTCCGATCCGGGAACAACCGTCTGCAATGTTTGATCCAACACATCACCTAGCCCAAAAATCTCGGCGGTCGTTCGCACAGCACTGTATGCGCCTGTTACAGACGCACCGGTTTCATTCAATGCCTGTGAATTGAGGATCAAAAAATAGTTGATAGGTGAATGCAGATAGTATCCACCCACCAGCCATTCAAACATTTCAGTATTTGACGACTGCAACCGCAACTCCTGCTGGAAGGAGGTTGAATCCTGCACCGTCTCGAACGGAATGGCAGCTAGATCCGGCGTACCATCAGGAGCTGACCCCAGCAGTGACCCATAGGAATCTATGCTGTTGGATCGTTTCTTTTCAGTACGCGAGGTTGAGGAAATAAGACGCATCTTTTCCCAGTCATAACTGACTTCAAGGTTATACAAACCAAACTCATGGCGGTTGGGCCATGGCAACAATGATCCATCAGTGGCCCGGGGGCCGTCAGGGCTGTTGGCAATGATCAACCCATTATCGGCATTATAATCTTGATGCAGATAGGTGTATTTGATCCGAAATTCATCTGTTGGTTCCCACAATATGCTGATGCGTATTTGGTCACCCTTGCCCTTATTTACATCTTCGGCGGCTTGCTCGGGGCGCAGATCATCCGTAACACCGGGATATTCGCGATGAATATATGCGGCACGCAGGCCAAGATTTCCATCTTCGCCCAGCAACGGCACATTAACAACAACCCCATGCGTCCAAGCACCTGAGCCTTCCTTCGGGTAAATGCCTTGCGAAAAATACCGTGCTTCAAATGCCCCTGGGTTGGGGTCATTCAGGCGATAACGCAAGACGCCGGAAAGTGCAGCGCCACCAAACAGAGTGCCCTGCGGCCCTTTCAAAACCTCTACCGCCGCCAGATCAAAGGCCGACAGGTCGGGCGTTATACTCGCCGCATAAGGTTCATTCAAAGCCGTATCACCAATAAAAACCCCCACCGGGTAAGGCACGGTGCTTGTGGGGTTGGCGCTGGTGGAAATACCCCGCATCACAATCCGTTGGTCACCGGGGCGTGCCGAGTTGGCGGTAACGCCCGGTGTCTGTTCAAGGACTTCATTGATGCTTAGGATTGCCTCCGCCTCCAGCGCCTTCCCATCAAAAGCAGAGATAGAGGCAGGAATATCCCGCAACGACTTTTCCCGTTTGGTAGCCGTAACGATTACCTCATCCAATACGGGGCTATGGCTTGGTTCTACAAGATCATTTTCCGCCTCGTCTTGGACTGCCACGTCCCCTTCCCCTAAAGGAATCGACGGATCTTGTGCCCATGCCGGCAGGCCGAGCAAAGCGACCGTTATGACCGTCACATGAAGGGCCCAGTTTTTTCTTGTGCTCATCTACTCGCTCCAGGGTCGGGGTTCTTTTGGTATTGAGTTGTTCTATTTGGCTGACTGCTTGGCGGCGCGGCTGTCTGTGAAACGTCGGTGTATCTGTTCCAACGTCACCTCTTCCAATGCAGGGAAATGCGGCAGCAGTCGCTCAATCAGATAGTCCAGCCGATAGACAAAATCGCTGAGCCTTCTGGTATAGCCACCATTGTGCCGTAACGGCCTGAACAGTGGCTCATATTCTTCCGCTGTCAGTTCTGACATCGCCTCCAGATACGGTTTGATCGGCGTCTTATCACCGGACATACGGCTTCGTTCGGCGTTGGTCGCAGCAAGGCTAATCAAAGCGTTATAGGCAATGGCTGTATCTTCAATCTGCTCAACGCTGTCTGTACATGCATCCAGAATGCGCGCCATGCAGCCCATGTGCAGTTGCCAAGTGCGTGTCCCCGGTGGGGCATGACAGAAGCTGGGAAACAGTAGCTGAGTTTCATGCACGGCCAACATGTGCTCTATCAATTGCTGCCGCATCGGCTTGTCGCAACTTTTATCCGGCATCGGAATCTGCTTCATCAGCTCATCCAATGCGGCTTGCTCAACTTCTGCAATCGAACCGACATAGTTATATATCGTTGCATGGTTGATACCGAGCTGCCGCGCCAGTGAACGCATACTGAGCGCCGCAAAACCATCCTGCTCCATAACTTGCAGGGCAGCTGCAATGATCTGTTCGTAGCTGACCTTGCGGGGCCTGCCAACCAATTGCGCGGATTTTTCGACTACTGACGTCATTCAGGCCATCCGGTTATCACTATATATAGACACATGGTTATTTACTTTATAGTCATGCGTTTGTAAATATCCCAAACAACAACGACCAATTGCAACGCTCCTAATGAAAAAGGCGTCATCGACGATTTGATGCTAATGGCTAGAAATTGGTTTTACAGACGCATTGCAGCTAAGCCGCGTTCTCGACGCCAAGTTTTTTGGCGTCGCAAATGGCCAATTTTGGAGATATTCAGCAATAATGTAGGGTGCCAGATACGTATCAACTATTGCCGTCAAACACGCGACAAACGCTCCCTGCGATTATTGGCCGTGCCGAAACACCTTGCAAGCGCGCCTGCGCTGAAATACCAAAGGATCCGTACGCATTTTGGCTGGAACTACGCCGCTCGCCCGGCGATCAAGCCACGCCCTATATATAGACACAGGAATGATCATGAGCTTGTATCAAGACTACCTAAATGAGATCGAAACCCGTAAATCAGAAGGGTTGCACCCCAAACCGATTGAAGATGGCGCGCTGGTAAGTGAGATCATCGCTCAGATCAAAGACACGGGGCATGAACATCGCGCAGATTCGCTCAAATTCTTCATCTATAACACCCTGCCCGGCACCACCAGTGCGGCGGGTGAAAAAGCCAAATTCCTGAAAGAGATCATTTTGGGTGAAGCCCAGGTGGCCGAAATTTCCGAAGCCTTCGCTTTTGAGCTTTTGTCCCACATGAAGGGCGGCCCCTCGATAGAGGTGTTGCTGGACATTGCCTTAGGGGATGATGAAGCCATTGCTCGCCAAGCCGCTGACGTGCTGAAAACCCAAGTGTTCCTTTATGAGGCCGATACCGACCGGCTGGAAGCGGCCTTTAAGGCCGGCAACGCCATCGCCAAGGATTTGCTGGAAAGCTATGCCAAGGCTGAGTTCTTCACCAACCTGCCCGAGGTTGAAGAAGAAATTAAGGTGGTAACCTATGTGGCCGCCGAAGGTGATATTTCCACCGACCTGCTGTCCCCCGGCAATCAAGCGCATTCTCGCTCTGACCGTGAACTGCATGGCAAATGCATGATCTCAGAAGAAGCGCAAAAGGAAATTCAGGACTTGCAAAAGCAACACCCTGATGCGCGCGTTATGTTGATCGCCGAAAAAGGCACAATGGGCGTGGGCTCATCGCGTATGTCAGGTGTGAACAATGTGGCCTTGTGGACCGGCAGGCCCGCCAGCCCCTATGTGCCTTTTGTGAACATTGCCCCGGTTGTGGCCGGCACCAACGGCATTTCACCCATCTTCCTAACCACAGTGGGCGTAACCGGCGGCATTGGCCTTGACCTTAAAAACTGGGTTAAGAAAACAGGCCCCGATGGCGAACCCATTTTGAACAACGATGACAACCCGGTGCTGGAACAGAAGTATTCTGTTGAAACCGGCACGGTGCTGACCATCAACACTAAATCAAAAACCCTGCGCAATGCAGATGGCAGCGAAGAGCTGGCGGATATTTCATCTGCCTTTACGCCGCAAAAGGTAGAGTTCATGAAGGCTGGTGGCTCTTACGCCATTGTGTTTGGCAAAAAGCTGCAAACATTTGCCGCCGAAACCTTGAGCGTTGACATGCCCACAGTGTTTGCCCCTTCCAAGGAAATTTCCCACGCAGGCCAAGGCCTCACCGCTGTTGAAAAAATCTTCAACCGCAATGCGGTTGGCGTCACCGGCGGCAAGGTGCTGCATACCGGTTCCGATGCGCGGGTTAAAGTCAACATTGTCGGCTCACAAGACACGACCGGCCTAATGACAGCACAAGAGCTTGAGGCCATGGCCGCAACTGTTATTTCGCCAACCGTGGATGGCGCATATCAATCCGGTTGCCACACGGCATCGGTTTGGGATGTGAAAGCGCAAACGAATATTCCTAAACTAATGAGCTTCATGAACAAGTTTGGGCTGATCACCGCGCGCGACCCCAAAGGCGTTTACCCCGCCATGACAGACGTGATCCATAAGGTGTTGAACGACCTGACAGTGGATGATTGGGATATCACCATTGGTGGCGACAGCCATACCCGCATGTCAAAAGGCGTGGCCTTTGGTGCAGATTCCGGCACAGTCGCCCTGGCTTTGGCCACGGGTGAGGCCACTATGCCGATCCCTGAATCGGTTAAAGTTACCTTCAAAGGTACGCTGAAAAGCCATATGGATTTCCGCGATGTGGTGCACGCCACCCAAGCGCAAATGCTGAAGGAATTTGGCGATAACGTCTTCCAAGGCCGCGTGATCGAAGTGCATATTGGCACCTTGTTGTCCGACCAAGCCTTCACCTTCACCGACTGGACAGCAGAGATGAAGGCCAAAGCCTCTATCTGCATTTCCGAAGACGCAACGCTGATTGAATCGCTTGAAATTGCCAAAAGCCGCATTCAAATCATGATCGACAAAGGCATGGACAGCACCAAGGGCGTGTTGGCCGGTTTGATCGCCAAAGCAGATAAACGCATTGCCGAAATCACATCAGGCGAAAATCCGGCCTTGAAGCCTGATGACAACGCCAAATACTTCGCCGAATTTGTGGTGGATTTGGATCAAATCGATGAGCCGATGATTGCCGATCCGGATGTCAACAATGCGGATGTTTCCAAGCGTTACACCCATGACACGATCCGCCCTGTCTCCTATTACGGCGCTGAGAAAAAAGTTGATCTGGGCTTTGTCGGTTCATGCATGGTGCATAAGGGTGATATGCAAATCATTGCCCAAATGCTGCGCAACCTTGAAAAGCAAAATGGCAGCATTGAGTTTAAGGCCCCGCTGGTCGTGGCACCGCCCACCTACAACATTGTGGATGAGCTGAAGGCCGAAGGCGACTGGCAAACTCTGCGCAAATATGCCGGTTTTGAATTCGATGATGATGCGCCCAAAAACACTGCGCGCACCAAATATGAGAACATGCTTTATCTGGAACGTCCCGGCTGCAATCTGTGCATGGGCAATCAAGAAAAAGCCGAAAAGGGTGACACCGTCATGGCTACCTCCACCCGCCTGTTCCAAGGCCGTGTAGTGGAAGATTCTGACGAGAAGCGTGGTGAATCCCTATTGGCCTCAACCCCGGTTGTGGTGCTTTCAACCATTTTGGGCCGCACACCCAATTTGGATGAATACAAAACCGCCGTTGAGGGCATCAACCTCACCCAGTTTGCACCGCCCGTACAATAGGCGGAAATAAATCCAAGAACACTGTATGGCGGCCAATGTGCCGCCATATTTTTTGGTCACAGCACCTACTATGTTATAGGATGAGCTACTCAACAATTTTGACCGCCTCGCTTGAAGGAAATCTGCCATGACCATCTCAAACTGGGACGACCGCCCATACGATATCATCATCTTTGGGGCGACCAGCTTTGTAGGACAAATCCTGACACGCTATATGCAAAACAGCTATGGTTTGGGCCAAGGATTGAACTGGGCAATCGCCGGGCGGTCTGAAAGAAAATTGAAAGAGCTGACGGACGGGCTGGGCATTGCTACAGCAGACCTGCCCGCCTTTGTGGGCGATGCCGCCGATCCTGAATTCTTGAACGACATTGCCGCAAAAACCCGCGTCATCATCACCACCGTTGGCCCCTATGCGCTTTACGGCAATGAGATGGTGGAAGCCTGTGCCAAGCAAGGCACAGACTATTGCGACCTGACGGGCGAAGTACAGTGGATGAACCGCATGATCCCCCTGCACAACGATACCGCCAAGGAAACCGGTGCGCGCATCGTGCATACTTGCGGCTTTGATTGCATCCCGACAGATCTTGGCACGCACTTTTTACAACGCGCCGCGATGGCAAAATTCGGCCAACCGGTAACCGATATTAAAATGCGCGTGCATGGTATGCGCGGCGGCATGAGCGGCGGCACCGCTGCCAGCATGATAAACATGATGAAAGAAGTGGGGGAAGACCCATCGCTTCGCACTGTCCTGTCCGATCACTACAGTCTGGTCATGGACGATGCGCAAAAAGGCCCGCCACAAAAAAATCCGGGCATTCTGGCGAAAGACACTGTCACAGGCTCGTGGATCGCGCCCTTCATGATGGCGGGTATTGATACGCGCGTGGTTCATCGTTCAAACGCCTTGTCCGGCATGTCTTACGGGCAAGATTTTACCTATGAAGAGGCGATGATTGTAGGCGAGGGGGTCAAAGGCGCGGTGGGCGGCGTTGGCCTGGCAATAGGCATGGGAGCGTTTCTGGGATTGGCAGCGTTTTCCCCCACCCGCAAGCTGTTGGAAAAATTTATCCTTCCCAAGCCGGGCGAAGGCCCAAGCCCTGAGGCGCAGGAAAACGGCTATTTCGATATTCGCTTTTATGGCACCACGGCAGACGGCCAAAAAATCAACGCCAAAGTAACCGGCGACCGTGATCCCGGCTATGGCTCCACTGCCAAAATGCTAGGCGAAAGCGCGTTGTGCCTGTTGCGGGATGTGGATCGCAGCCACAGTGGCGGCGGGCTGTTTACCCCCGCCCACGCCATGGGCGATGCCTTGATTGAACGGCTACAAAAGAATGCGGGCCTAACGTTCGATATTATTTAGGCCGAGATGGCGAATGCCCCTTTATCGATTAGCGCCGCCGCGTATTGTCCACACATCCCTGTCATAGCTTTCCAATTTTCGGCCACAATTATACCAGCTACCGTCTTCCGTTGTGCCATCGCTGCAACCAGCTACTTGGAGAGCGCGATTTAGATTTCCCTCGCTGTACAGCATTTTTTGCGTCGGACCATCGCACATATATTTGCCCGACTTTGTCTCCCAGCAATATGCCGTTGCCTCATCACCTCGGCTGCCGGAATTGCCGTATCCATATCCACCATAAGTGCTGGTTTGCGCAAAGGCCGTGCCGCCGAAGGCCGCCAAGCTCCAGATCATTGCTGTCAGAATGATTGTTGGGGTATTCATTTTTGGGACTCCGCCTGAGTGAAATTTCCATTCGCGTGAAGTTGCTTTAAAAACCTGCCAACATCAACTACAAACAGCAGCATAGATCATCTGTTTTGGAAGGTACCGTAGGAAATGTTTAGATCGGTTTTGGGGCTTATGTTGTTCCTTGCGCTTTGTGTACCTGCACAAGCTGCCAGCGTTTTAGAGGAGCTACCCTTCGGGATTGTTATCGGGCAAACCAAAAACGTTGAAATTGCCGACCGCGGACGGTGTCTTGAAAACCGCATGACGACAAACAACCGCTGCGAAGTTTACGACATGCAGGGCAAGTTCGAAGTGCACAGCTCTAGCAATGAGGTTGTGAACAAGCTTTTTTTCAGCCACTGGAAACCCAACGCACTTCCCAGAAAGTGGCGCAAACTTGGCCTTAAATTCATCGACTACGCAAAGACAGATCAAGAAAACCCGGCCAGAGCCGGTACGACCGTGGACACATTCGTGGCCATCGTAACCGCTGAAGGTGCCGATGAAGTTGTCGCAAAAGTAGACCCTAAAGATAAGGCGAGAAGAATCGTTAGCTTTTACCTAGGCAATTATCTTTATGTTGCAGAGTTTGGTGTCGTTTATCCGCCAACGGGCTTGAGCAAAATCACCATCACGGAAGCATACTAAAGTACATCGCTGCGGCATGTCTCCACCACAGGTCCAACTTGTGAGGCAAATTGAACGGGTGACAGCCCGCCTTGATCCCTTTAGGCACGCGCCAATTGAAAGTACCTAGAGGGTTTTGTGATGCGCTTGACACTTGGTTTTGCACTGTCTGCATTTGTTCTTGGCTCCGCACAAGCGGCCGATTGGACCGGCGCTGTTGATTTGGGGGCTGATGCCACTTCCGGCAATACAGAAACAGTATCTCTTACTGCCAGCACCGCTTTGGGTGTGGAGTTGCAAAACTGGCGTCATAGCTTCAACGCGAAGGCCATCAACAAAACCGATGACGGCGACACAACCGCGGAGGCCTATAATATAGGGCTGAAAAGTGATTTGAAGATCACTGAGCGCGATTACCTGTATGCCCTAGCAGATGGTGAATATGAGCGCTTTGGCGGCGTGCGTGAACGCGGCGTGTTGGGACTGGGCTATGGCCGTAAGCTGATTAACAATAAAGACTTCTCCCTCGAAGGAGAAATCGGCGGTGGCTTCCGTTACAGCCGCGCCTTGGATGATGTGATTACCCGCGAAGGCGTGGGGCGCGCATCGCTAGCCGCCATTGCCACCTTGTCAGACAGCGCAACATTTACCCAGAAATTTGTGCTTGAAGGCGGGGAGGAAAATGTGCGTTCAGAATCCCAGTCAGAATTGCGGTTGAAAGTTATCGGAAACATTGCAGCCAAGCTGTTTGCGAATGTAAAACATAACACCAGCGTGCCTATGGGTACCAAAAAACTGGATACGCATACGGGAGTAAGCCTCTCCTACGCCTTTGGCAAAAAGGATTAGGCCCTACACGTTAGACCACATGACAACGCTGAAATTCAGTGCCTCTTCACATTGGAAAACATGCTTGGGTGCTGACTCAATGAACTGCGCCCAATGGGTTTGGTCATCAATCTCTACGTTTTCGAGACTGTGTAATCGGCCCATGCCTTTGGCGAAACCTGCGCCATAATAGGTTTTATCGATCACGCCGTTGCGCCAATAAATATAATCATTCGCCTCGATCCATTCCCCATCGGCGCGCACGATTGGTGCATCTGGCTTGCGGTGGATTGTGGTTGTGAGCAGCTTACCATCTTCTGATTCCACGACAGAAGTAATCGCCTCATCCGTCATGGCATGTTCCACCCGGGATTTGGGGGTGACAAAATCCATCGGGTCCATAGAGCGTTTTGAGGCCCGCGCCTCTACAATCAAATAGCGAGGAATGCCCTGCGCATCCCTAATGTAAGTAGACCACTCACAACGCAGTCCCTTGGTCAGGCCCGTTACCTCATAAATATTGGCTGTCAGAATATATTCCGGCGCCTCCCCTTCCAAAATCTGAATGGGGGAAAGCTCCATTCCTGCGGGCAAATTGATGTAGCGAGTAAACGCCTCCAATTGCTCCGGCTTAATGCGGAAGTTGAAATAGACCGATGCCGGATCAGCAACCACGGTAAAGGGAATATTGTTCTCCACCTTTCCAAACAAGGTCAAAACCGCATTTTGAAAATGCATACTGAAAAACATATAGCGGTGGATGATTCGCAAAAAAAGGCGCGAAAACTTTGGGTTGGGCAACATGGTTTGGGGTCCCCGAAATGGCAGCAGTAACAACAACAAGTGCAACGGCAGTTGCATCGCCATTGCCATATTTTTTATGCGGGGGTTATGTGCTGCAAACTAAGCTGCCTGCTGGCATTTGTCCAGCAAACTGTCCCAATTCAAATAAAAACGGACAACTTTGAACGCTGCGCCCCCAATCCCAGTATCTCCATCATCGAAAAACTGGCGGGGGGTTTGGGGGTGGAGTCGATGGAGTTGATGGCAAGGCCGGAAGAATAATCACAACGGCCCCAATGAGCGGCATATTCCTCTGAACTTGTCATAGACCCGTATAACCGTTGCGCCGCGTCCGAACTGGAAGGTCTCCAACCTGCCGTCAACCCGGAACGAACTGTCTTTCTTGGCCCGTGAGCAAAAATACTCAACACCAAAGTCAATGACAGGCAGATCAAAACCCAAAGCCCAATCTACCCGCGAGACAAAGGCGGGACGGGCTTTAAGGGAAAGGAGCAGAAACAAGCGCCGAAACAGCTCTGCACAGATTCACAGCCCGCAAATCATGCATCTGCAGCCCCCGTTTACAAACCACGAGGGAAGAGGCCAGCAAAAAGGCGCGCCTTCCAATTGTGAGAAGACACGCCTTTAAGTGTTAGCAAGTTGGGCGCAATCAGCGGATAGAGGCGTTCGCGCTGTTGCCGATGGCGGTGGCCCCAATCGTGCTGCCCCGCACAATGCTGGTACCCGTGATCGAGGTTGCCGCACTGGCCGCCACCCCGATGATGGAGCCTGTCACCGTCGCGCGGAAGGCCCCGCCAGAGTTGGACTGGGTACCGGAGATACCGATCACACCACCAACAGACAGGCCGGAGGTGATGATCTGTGCCACCTGCAGATTGCCCGTGATGCCAGCCCCAATGCGGTTGTCATTCAGCACAGAGGAAACAGACAAGGTGCCCGTGCTGTTGGCATCCACCTGCGTGAAGACATCCCCAACAGTGGCATTGCCGAATATGTCGTTGTTGGTTTGGCTGTCCGTCACATTGATCGAGCCGGCTAACACACCACCCACATCATCAAATTGCGTCACCGCCGCATTGCCGATCAAATCGGCAGAGCTGTTGTTGCCGGAGACAATTGCGTTGATGCCACTGCCTGTATTGAAGATCATATGAACACCGGTCTCGACACTGCTGCCCAAGGACGCCACAAAGGATGGATCGGTGCCACCGAAGTTGCTTTGCGTTGCCCCTACATTCACATCAACACCGCCCCCGCTGACTGCCAACTCGCGCAGACGCACCCCGGAGCGGTTGCCCACAAGGCTGGCGACCGTATTGTTGTTCGCCACAACAGGATTAAAAGTGGCGTTATCAACAATATTGGTGTTGTTGGCGATGCGTATACCCGTATCCGAATTCAATATGGTCGCCGAATATGTGGAGGTGCCCAGTGTATTGGTTTGTCTGCTAGCGAGGTTAATGGTGCCGGAAAGCGCCCCAACCAGCGCACCCGTATTGAACACCACGTCATTGGCCATGAGAGAGGCGGATTGCACGTTATCTGCGACCGTCATATTCGTGACGGCATTGCCCCCCAGCACATTCACGCTGCCGGCGCGGTCCACACCAATGCCGGTTGTGTTCAAGGCCGCATCTATATCCGCATTGGTGTGGGTAGATTGCGTAACCACCGGAGTGGCAAGGCTTATCTCACCGTTTAGGGTGCCTGTCACATCCCCAATGTTGAGGCGGGCCGTATTGCCGGAAGCCGCCGCACCAATCCCATTGCCGGTGACCGCAACATTTGTCACAGACCCTGCGCCGCTTGAGGTGTCTGCGGCAAACCCATCATGCGATAGACCAATTTGGGTCGCGGTGGCTGCGGCATCAATGTTGCCGCCGCTGATGGTCTGGAAACCACCGAATTGCAATGTCCCTGCCAGGGTGCCCGTCAGGCCACCGGGCATAATATTTTGTGTAAGGTTGTTGCCGGACGCGCTAGATGTGCCCGTGTTGCCAGCAATTGCAATGTTCGTTGTAGAGTTGGCGCCGCCTGAAATATCGTCAATGCCCAACACGCCGATCCCAACAGGGTTGGCCAAGGCGCCCAAAACGCTGCTCACCACCGCTTCTGCACCAAGCGTTTGCGAACTGCTTACTATTAGCAGCCCTGCCATCGTACCGGTGACGGAGGAGAGGGTTTGGGTGGTGTCGTTGCTACTGGCCCCGGCCTGCAAGGCGCTATCCGTTACGGTAATGATGGCTGTAGAATCAGCACCGTTGGTAATCGTCCGATCTGCGGTGCTGGCCGTGACGCCAATTTGGGCGTCTATGACTGTCGCTGTTGCGCTCACGAAAGCACCGGCGGCAGGTGTCGCCGTTTGAATGTTCCCCATGCCGACAGAGTCTCCAGGGTCTACATACCCGACAGTGCCGTCGACAATCTGGTTTACGCTGTTCAGCCCGGTTGTGGCCGCAATGCTGTTGTTGGCGGCTGTCACCGTTGCCGTGCCACCTGTCGCTATATTGCCCTGAAGGTCGACAACCCCGATGGAGTTGTTGTTTGCAGTGGCTGATGCCGTGGCAGAAGAGGCTGTTTGTCTATTTGCCGCCCCAACACTCGTCCCAAGCCCGTCCACCGCGCCAGAGACACCATCAACAATATTTGTAGCGCTATTGACTTGTGTCGTCGCAGAGACAGCATTGCCTGAGGTGGTGATCGTCACCGTCTGCGTATCTTCCCCCAAAACCCCGCTGCCAAATACACCAATTTCGGAGCCATTGGCCGTTGCGGAATAGGTGTTTCCATCGTTTACAACAGGTGGCCCCGGATCAATGAGAAGAATGCTTGATTGGTTGGTGTTGGCTACATTGCCGGTAGCGCTAATATTGCTGACGGTGCCGGTAAAGTCACCCAAGCGTGCAATTGCCTCATTTCCCGTGGTTGTGGCCGCGTTGGTGTTGTTCGACACATCCATCACCACCGTGCCCGAATTTACCCCCGCACCGCCGGTGCCAGCACCCGCTTGCACACCGATTTCCGCAGCATTTGCGTTTGATGATTGGAACAAGCCAGCATTTGTCTGAATGGCGGTGGCGGTGATTGCACCGGAGCCGCTCACCGTTCCCGTTACATCACCAACGGCGGTGCTGGCAGAGTTGCCAACAGAATTTGCCGCATTGCTGTTCCCGGAAACACTATAAGTCGCCACGTTGTCTGACACTGTGCCCAAGCTGAAATCTGTATCAGCGGTAATGATACCAATCTGCGTAGAATTAGCGGTCGCGGTGGCGGCTCCATTTTGATTGGTTTGGGTAGCGGCTGCCGTAACAGAAGCGTCGGTTACATTGCCTGTAATGTCGCCCACGCTGTTGGCAGCCACATTGTCAATACCGGTTGCGGTATTAACATTATCCAACACCAGAATATTGAAATCCTGCCCGTCTATGCCGTGGGCCACACCCTGACCGATCCAGCCGAAATTGTTACTATCCGCCACACTGCCTGCGCTCGAAACGACGCCACCGGCATTTTCCGTATTCGTCTGTGTTGAGGCAACGCCATATATGGCCCCGCCAGACAGGGTGCCAGACATTTCCCCGGTTTCAAGTACCGCCGTATTGCCACGGCCCAGCGCACGCACCTCATTGCCCGAAATTGTTAAATCCGTATGCGTACCCCCGACGCCACCCGTCCCAATGGGGGCATTGGGCGTAGATTGACCAATACCCACATCGGTAAACTCAGCTCTTGATGCTGTATCTGACCCAATATTTGTTTGCGTGGCGGTTTGGCCGATAACGACAGCACCACTCACCACGCCGGTAATGTCGCCGGCAATGGCAGTCGCCAGATTGTTGGATGTTTCGGCGGCAACCACATTGTTTGTGATCAGCAGATCCACATCACCGTCTGCCTGCGCCAAGGCCGTATCGCTGATCAAATCAACGCCGAAATCTACGGAAAAGCTGCTGGCAAAGGCTGCGAAATCTATGTCGTCATTGGTTTGTGTAATCCCCTGCGTTACGGAGGCGGAAATGTTACCGGTCAGATCACCGCGCAGACTTGCCGCATTGTTGTTCGCCGCAAAGGAACTGTTGGTGTTGTTTGAGATTTGAACCGTGGCATTGTTGATCTCATCGGCTGCCCACACACCAAAATCATTGCGTTCGGCTGTAGCATCGGTAACACCGGTAGTTCCTGTCCCGTCGCCCACCGTTTGCCCGATCGTTTGGGCAACCGGCGCCGTAATATTGCCTGTCACATCGCCCAGGGATTGGCTGGCCGTATTCTGTAATACAGAAGCCCCGATCAGGTTGCCATCAATCAGCAGCGTTGACCCGCTCAACGAAACGTCTGGCCCGCCATCGGCCGACATATACACCCCGACCAGATTGAAACTGCTGTTCGCATCCACATCTTCTTCTGTCGATGTTTGCGTTGTTGTGGTGGTAATGCCGCCACCGCCGACACCGCCAACGTCAACCGTCACATCCTGCGCGGCGGAATTGCCTGTCGCATTGGCAGTGGCGCTATTGCCACTGAAATTGAAAGTGGCACCAGTAACATCGGTGCCCAATGTGGAAACGCCCAAAACGGTGTTTGTATTGTCTGCAATCACGTTTGCGCCGGTGGCACGATCTTGGCTGATGGTACCAGCCACCTGATCCCCCGCTGCACCGGGGCGCGTGGTGATGGTGTGGGTGGCCGCATTGCCGCCGGCTGTCGCGTCAACATCATTGCCCGTAACGGTTATCGAAACAGCCCCGGGCGCTGCGCCCGTAATGGTTGCTCCGTTAACGCCATCCACGCCAACGCGGTTGAACCCTGCCGTCGCAGTCGTGGCCGCGCTGCTGGATTGGGAGGTGGCTACCGCCACATCAATATCCCCCACAGTGACGGCGTCCACCACTGTGCTGCTGGCGGTATTCGCCGTGGCGTTTGCGCTGGCATCGGTGTCGGAGACGATCACGCCGCCCGTATTGGTGATGGAACCTGCGGCCAAGGTCATATCAATGCCAATCACATTGCCTTCACTCAGGTCCACACCGCCAAGGGTGCTTTCCACTGTACCTGTGTTGATTTGCGCCGTGGCAATAGCGATCTCGCCCAACGCCGTTGCCGTGCCTGCACCTACCGTTGTTGTTGCAACATCCAGCGTGCTGCCTGTCACCAGCGCCCCGCCGGCGTTGAAAGCGGTTGAGGCATTGGCTGTGCTCGAAACCACATAGGTGGTTTTATCTACCTCAACAACCATGCCGCCACTGGCCACATCACGCAGATCAAGCCCTGTCAGGCTGCCTTGCGTCTCTGACAACACCGCACCTGAATTGGTTTGCGCCACCCCGACAGCCCGGCGATCCCCCGCCGCGCTTGCCAAAATGGTTTCCGTTGCGCTGTTGGCCGTGCCTGATGCGCCATAAACTGTGGAACTGATAATCACATCCGCTGCGATGGGGCCTGCCGCAATCACCGATACATCTGTGCCGACAATGGAGCCCGTTACCGGCGCCGCATGGCTTTGCTCAGCTTCCAATTGCACGTTCACGACAGGAAGCGCGGCAAAGTCCACGGTAGGTGGTGCCGCTGTTGCATCGGCCTCTACATCCTGTGCCAGCGCAACTCCGGTTAGGGCCGTAGACCCAAGCAGCAGGCCAGAAAGACCGGAAATAATGTTCTTGTTCAATTTGGACATAGCTACCCCGAATATTTATAGGCCACGCACTCCGAAGAGGCATCGCAGCATTTTTATTGTGGAGATATCACGACCCGAAAATCGCTACCCCCCTGATTCAACCCTTAAACTTACGGAAATTTTCATCTATTTGTGTGGGGAGGGCAAGGAAAAACAGTGCTGCTGTGTATAAATCAGGGCAGATTGCGACTAAATCCTGCCAATCCGGTCTGCCAGACGACCTTCCCGGCTTCATCGACGTTCAAAAGGCTGCCTCTCTATCAGACTGGACCTGTCATAAAAAAGTGGACATGGCCTTCAACAGAATACTCAATACTGATTGGAGGACATTATGGTTCGGAAACAACATTCAGAAGACTTCAAGCGCGAAGCCGTTAAGCTGGCTCTCAGCAGTGGACTTCCCCGCGAGGCAATTGCTGAAGACCTTGGCATAGGCAAATCAACTTTAGGAAAATGGATCGCCAAATATCGTCGTGACCAGCGTGATGAACATCGCACTGGTACTGAAGATGCTGACCTGAGAAGCGAGTTGGCCCGATTGCGGCAGGAAAACCGGGTATTGCGCGAGGAGCGTGACATACTAAAGTGAGGCGGTCAGCGCCCCATTGGTTCAAGCGCAAGGTCGAGCGCAACAGCCTTCTTCGCGAGCCAAAAATAATGCGCTACCGGTTTATTGATGCGGAGAAGGCGCATCATCAGGTTAATCGCCTGTGTCGGCTGATGTCGGTTTCTCGATCAGGCTATTATGCTTGGAGCAATCGACCTATCAGCAAGCGTGCTCGGGAAGATATGGTGCTGCTGACCCATATCAAGGCAGAATTTGAAAGCAGCCATTATTCCTATGGTCGCCCCAGAATGGTTGAAGAACTGAAGGCCAAAGGCTGGAATGCCAGCCATACACGGGTTGGCCGTTTGATGCGGGAGAATGGCATCCGTGCCGTTCGCAGCCGCAAACGGCGGTATCAACGGCCGGGGATGACGAACCCATCCTTTGGTTATGCCCCCAATCTATTGGCGCAGGACTTCCAGGCCAATAATCCGAATGAGAAATGGGTGGTGGATATATCCTATATCCCGACCATGCGCGGCTGGATCTACCTTGCGGTCGTCATGGATCTCTTCTCACGTAGAATTGTGGGATGGCATATGAGTGATCGCATGAAGCATGATCTGGCCCTTCAGGCCCTGACCATGGCGATTGCCATTCGCAGACCAAGGCCGGGGCTCATTCATCATTCTGATCGGGGCAGTCAATATGTGGCGACTGAATATCAGATGATGCTAGAAAAACACGGCATCGCCTCATCAATGTCCAGCAAGGGCAATTGCTATGAGTTCAAGTCGGTCCGCGCAAGCGGATTGAATGATCCGGTGGATCATTCAAAGGCGCAGAACGCCGCGGTTGAGGCTTTCTTCAAAACCCTAAAGGCAGAACTGGTTTGGCGGATCAAGTTTGAAACCCGAGAACAAGCAGAAAGGATCATCAACGATTACATTCTAAACTTCTATAACCGCAAACGGCGGCATTCTACTCTTGGCAATATCAGCCCCGTAGAGTACGAAAAACAGGCTGCTTAAGAGCATGGCCGTGTCCACTTTTTCATGACAAGTCCAGTTTGGGCAAATCTACTACAAAAGGTAACTCACCGCCTTGGCAGAAAGTCCGCCACCTGTATGCTGTAGGTGATCGCCTACCAACGATGCACCTGCGATCCATGGCCATGAAAGAGTGGGGCAATGTTGCCCCGCTTTTTATGCCGATCAGATAATCCGAAGCATCATCAACAAGTAGTGGAATTTTGTGGCTTCAAGTATGTCCATGAGGCTGGGCAGACGGCGAATGAGGGGGCGATATACCCTCAACTGCGTTGTCGGGAAGTGTTCGCGCGTATGCCAAAGATCGCGGGACGCATTCAGGGCATTGAAGGGAAACTTAGAGGGGCCGTCAGTCAGCCACCTGATCCGAAATTCATCGCCGCCTTTCAGGTAAAATGAAATCTCGTTGCCAGAAAGCTGCTTGACCGCCTCTAGCATCGAGTATTTTTTGTTCACGATCTCATCGGTTGGTCGCGCCGGATCTTTCTTCGCCGCCCATTGCCAGTAGTGGCGCCCAAATGTGATTTCGATGTGTTCCAGTTGATTCAGTTCATCATCAAACAGAAAGATCCCATAGTCACCTAAATGTCCAAACATGCGCCCCAGTGGAACTGAGCGCCACCAAACACTCAAGGACTCTTCTCCAACAAACATATAGCCCGTCGGGGTCTTAAACTGGGCAACGAGCTTAGTTGCACCGAGCAGCGAAAAGTCTTGGCGGACGCCATTATGATAGACAAAGCGTGCAAAGTCTGCCCAATCTTGCTGGTCCTCATCTGATAGCTTCTTCATCCACTCTACCTCCAACCCAACGTCTTGTCGGCGTTTCAGTAGAGCTGCATCACCTAAGGGAGGCCCGAATTTGGACGCCTCATCAATCTCAAGCAATTCAAACTCGTCAACGGGCATGAAGGCGGGTTTATCGCTATCGCCGTGTTGATCCTTACGGTGCCGAACATGCGATATCACGCGATGGGATCCGTCGAGTTATACCCTACGCGATCAGGATGAATCGTAAACCATGCGCGCCGCCAAAGCGGCCACATATATTCTACTCGGTGGTAGCGTGGCAGACGAAAGCGTTTCGGCTCATCTTCCCAAAACCGAAACGTAAACCTGTCAACGCCTTGCACGACCAATTGAAAACTGTGGGGGCCGATAATCTCTACATTCGTTTCCAACTCCACAGGCGTTGGGCGGCGGTCATCCCGCACAGCCCCCTTTGCTTTCCAATAAGCGAAGAAATTTGTCGTCTGCCGGTGCTGCAAGTTCTCATCAAAGTAGATAGCGTTCAAAGAGGCTTCGCCAATTGCCCGCATTTTTGGAAAATGTTTCCATATGAAATAAGGGGTCCAATGGGGGTGTTGGGCGTTTTGCATGTTTTCAGATGAAAAACCGTTAGTTATAACCAGCCATCCCCGTGGGGTTTTAAACTGCCGAACAATCGAAGTGTCGTACGGGCCGGGATGGGCAATCGGTTTGCCACGAAAGCAAAGACCGAAGAGCGAAATATGCTCTGATACCGCCGCGCCCAGCAGGTCTTCGGCATCAATGCCATCATGCCATTCCTCTCCATCGCCTTCATCTCTGCTATCATTCCCATATTTTGGCTTATCGCCACCAAATACGATTTCAAAATCTGATACTTCCTTTAGCGTCATTGATTGATCAGTTCCTCCGCCGCGTAACCGCCCAGGGCAGAGCCTATAAAGAATCCGCCAATGGCGCAAACCGGGCCGCATACCGCAAAACCCACTAAGGTACCAACTTTGCCGCCGACAACACCACCCGCAGCAGTCGCGGCAACATTAACGGCCTCCTGTTCTGGATTCTCAGACTCCAGTATCTGATAGGTGCCGATAGCAACCGTTAGATACCAAGAGTTCTTTGCGGCACCACCTAATTTTTTGGCCCACTTTGTGGCGAGAGGGTTATCTCGCATTGATGAGTCTATTATCTCCTTCCAAACACTCCGCTTCTGCTTTTCAGTCAATTCAGCAATGGATTTACCAAACAGCTTCTTCGCCTTTTCCTCTTCTAACTCGGGAAATGCCTTTCCCTGAGCCTTTTGATAAGCTGCTAGGGCTTTGGCTAGGTCCTTGCTCTCATTCCGAGCCGTTTTCATATATCTGTCGCGCATATCCACGGCACGCTCTGCCGCTTGTTGTAATGTTAGACGGTCTTTTCGCATCTGTTTGATTACATCCGCTTTAATAGTCGCAATGTTCCGCCGGTATTGCTCACGGATTTCAGGTGCATTGTGCATGGAGGAGCTAAATGCTGTAAGCTCTGCTACCAGCCCGTCAAGTGCTTCATCCACGATAGCGTCGTAGTCTGGTAATTCGATATCAATGCTGGCTTGATTGGCGCTTGCTTTGAGACCTTGTTTTTGTGCGTTGATACTCACTTGCTCCATGACCTTTGGATCAACTGGTTCGGCATTCGGATCACGCTTCGGGCGGCCATTTCGATCCAGCCAAATTGTATCTGCACATTTGAGAGTGAGAGTCTTTCTGCGCAATTTGCCATGACGCGCAGCCTGCCGCTGGCTATGTTCGCTCTCATAGACAAGACAAAGGCCTGTTTCCCTCGCAACATCGCGTTGCAACCTTGCGATGGCCTTGCGGTCTTCAGAATCTAGGGTTCTGTCATGCTCTGTTTTCCTTGCAACCTGTTCAATGTCCGCCGTTGGATTTGTCGTGCAATAGACGGCGTTTGTGCCAGGCACACAACGAAGATGCTTCATTTCTCCCGGCAGCATGTTGACCATCGCGGCTTCTGCTTGAGATTTAGGCTCCATCTTCCCAGTGGCCGTTTGACCAAGTGATGTTTCAAACGCTTTGATAGCCGTGATGAGCGCAGAAGTACCGGTGCCGGTGATGCCGCTTCTCCAGTAAGGCTGACCATCCGGTCCATTAAGATTTGAAAGGGCGGCTTGCACCAGCGCCACATCTTCCTTTGCATTGGCCGCCCGACCAACAGCACCTTTAAGAAAGGGCTTTGCCAGAGGGCGAAAATGGGGCCGCGCGCTGGTTGTGGGTGAGGAACCGGATGCCATTCCTGAATTGCGCGCCACCTCCTTCACATGCACTGGCTGGCGTGTCTTAACCTCAATGTCTTTGGCCGAGTTGTTGAATTGGAACTGGGAAAGCCCGCCCGCAAAGCGGTTGATCTGATCCTTGAGGGGGCGGGGTGTCGGTTGATAAGGCTGGAGCGGCTTTAACCTGTCATCCAAACACTTCACCCCGTGGGGCTTCAGGACAATTGTGCAGCGACCGGAATGATCAGTGGCCGCACTATCGACCACGAGATTGAGGCCAAGGTTGCGGTTTCCTTCCTTGATCAAGCGCTCCAAGTCTTGCTGGCAGCGTTCGGGCAGGGCCATATCTTTCGGCTCAGGCCCGTCGTGGCGGTGGCTGTAAGGTTCTGCAATTGTCAGGCAGGCCGTACCCTTGATCCCGGCCAAGGATTGATACTGCATGGGCAGCATTTGCTTCAGCTTGTTCGCCAGCGGTGAGCGTGGGTCAATCCTGCCTATCTTGCCCGCAATATTCAGATGTTGCTCCAGCGCCGCAATTGCCGCCTCCAATGACTGCCGGTGGCGGTTCCAGTCTCCGTCCACGGGGCCAGACCAAAAGGCATTATTCCTGTTTTGTTCTTTTAGAAATAAAAATGCGCCCTGCAACGCGGCAACATCATGTTTGAGATTACGGCCCATCTTCCCGACAGACTGCTCAAAATTTGGCATTGATTTCTCTCCAACATTTATGTATCCGTTTTGTTCTATGATGAAAATGGGGCACTTACGACCGGCTTTCAAGGGATGATTGAATATTTTTTACCCGGAAGGCCACCGGGACTGGTCTTTCAGTGCCGTAACTTCTCTGCCACCAAATCGGCAAGTCGTTCCATCTGATCATATGTGATGCTGACTTCCGGCGCTTCCGATGAGTCCGCTGGCGATGCGAGGAACACATCAAGTTGTCTGGCTACTTCATGCGCTTTATCCGCTGTTCCTGAGGCGCGGTAGGCCAGAGTTTATACGCTCTGATAATGGCCCTGAGTTCATTGCCGCAAACTTCCAGACATGGCTCACTAAGGTCGGCATCAAGCCGATCCGCATTTATCCAGGCTCACCTTGGGAGAATGGATACAATGAGCGCTTCAACGGCACCCTCCGCAGGGAAGTCCTCAACGCAGAGTGGTTCACCTCAATCAAACAAGCCCAAATCGTCATCGAATCTTGGCTGAAACAGTACAATCACATCCGGCCCCACCAGTCCCTGAACTTGCGTCCACCAGTCCCGGAAACTCTATCAGAAAGTGGTACATAGAATGGGGGCTTTACATTCGGCCCCACCGAACTCAATGCAATCTTAAAAAGGCACCCATCGATCGAAAGGAGTTTCGTCAAACTGTGGTTGAGTAGCTCCGCTGTGCTTGAACAAATCGTCCACGCCGCCTCTATGGCATTTAATGGAATCACTCTCGATGAGATACGTCACAAAGTTGAAATCTACGCGCCAAATGAAAGTCTAGGCAAAGCAAACGAAATTTTGGAAAAACAACGCTGCCTTGTGATCTCTGGACCGCCTGGCGTTGGGAAAACAACGCTCGCGGAAATGTTAGCCTACACGTACCTTTCAAACGGTTGGGAATTAGTATGCATTCGCAGCCTAGATGATGGCTTTGCCGCGATCAGTGACAGCGAGCAACAGATATTTTATTTCGACGACTTTTTGGGACAAGTTGCACTAAATCAAAGCTCACTTGCACACAAAGACTCAGAAGTTGCGAAATTCATTCGCCAAGTTAGAGGCTCAAAGAATGCTCGATTCATTTTGACGACGCGCGCACACATCTTGGAAGCTGCTCGTCTATTTTCTGAACACCTCAACAACCCAGCCCTCAACATAAGTCAATTTCACTTGGACGTCGGCCTCTATACGAGATTTGTCAAAGCTCGAATTTTGCACAATCACCTACTTCATTCAAACCTCAATACGGAAGCGATCAAAGCGCTGGTTACAAGCGATACCATCCCCGATATTATTGACCATGACAATTACAACCCTCGCGTAATTGAATGGCTCACCGACGCAATTCGGATGCAAGAATGCGCACCCCTTGACTATCCGGAGAAGTTCCTAACTGGCCTAAACAACCCAGATCAGTTGTGGGATACCGCCTTCCGAAATCACATTGATATTAAATGTCAGCACCTACTATTTTGCCTCTTTTTCCATTCAGAATATGGTGTGGAAATTGAGCGATTAAACTCAACCTTCATGTTTGTGCACCCTGAAATGTCTAGGGTCTACGGGACGCCACACAAGCCAAAGGACTTTGAGGAAGCGGTCAAAGTACTAGAAGGCAGCTTCATTAAGGTTGAGAATCGAAACATCCACTTCATCAACCCATCATTGAGAGATTACCTTCAAAATTATTTGGACGATGATCACCTCCTTCTTCAATTGCTGAGGTCCAATACCGAGGCACATTGGCTTTGCTCAATCTGGAAGTTTTGCCAATCTCTTAGCTCTTCAGACGGTAGACTTCCTGCTATTGCAAGTGAGATCGCCAGCGACTCCGACACCTTCCTAACTAGCCCGACAACAAAGTCGAATGTAGACGCCAGAGGAGTTCGGACTACGTATCCAATTTATCCGAGCAATTCTCAGCGCTTGGATATAATGCTACAGGTTTGGGCTGTATGTGAAAGCCCCGCTATCTTAAGCGCCATCATGAAGCTCTCCAAAAATCCAATTGGTGGCATGGACGCTTGGAGAGATGGTGATACAATCGTCGACCTAATAAGGGCACTTCGCAAGGGCAAAAAAGGACTTCCAAAAACCAAATCGGCCAAACTTGCTGACAGGTTAGAACAATCTGCCCTCAAAATGCTCGAACAATACGTAACTATGGATGAATTGGAATTAATCCTGAATGAATTCCATATAGAACCAACCATATATTGCGACGAACTACAAAACCTCTTATTCGACCTCTTTTCCGATGAAGTTGACAATGCGAGCTACAACCTGTCCGAATTTGACTCCGTCAGTTCCCTGGAGGATTACGAAATCACAATGTCAAATTTGGCCGAGAAAATTGGCCTCGCAGACGAAAAATTCGAACCCTTAAAGGACTCTATCGCCGACAGAATACTTGAAATAGAAGAGGAAACTGAAAACGCACCTGCCCCTGAAATCTTAAGAAAAAAAGATCCAATTGACGGAAAATTCACGGACGTTGACATCGATAATTTGTTTACAACTCTTCTTCATGCGCGTCAGTAGCCCCTTGGTAGCCCAAAGTAAGAACCCGCCTGACCTTGCGGCGGGCGAGTTTTTCATAACTCATTAATAAATATGGGAAAGTTTGGTTGCGGGGGTAGGATTTGAACCTCCTTCAGGTTATGAGATTGATATATCTATATTTCCCAAATATTCTTTGTTTCCCCATAATCTATATTATTCTGCAATTTCAATGCAATAAATTATATATTGGTCAGTTGATCTAACTACATCTATGACGCATAATCTGCATTATGCATTTTATATTGTCATATATGTATTATATTTAAATGGTCAGTTTTGACCATTTATCTGACCAAAACCCCACCGTAGCTGACTACTCGCCAGCCGCTCGCCAGTTCGAAAACGGTGCCTTCGCAGCTGCAGAAATCAAAGCATTACAATCTGACTTTAAAAATTCAATCAACAAATCTCTATTGGAGCAATTCGAGCATTGGCACGAAACGTTACAGTCCTTCCCGACCCCACATGACATTGGGCGCGGTCGTCGCCAGTTACCATCCGAAATATTGGGCGCTGCGCCTGTTTATGCTGCCCTGGCAATGGATCGATCATATTTGCCAGAGGGAGCGAGATGCATTGGGCGGCTGTTTGCCTTGGCGCTAGTCTTCGAATTCAGCCGGCCGAAATTCAAAATTTCCGAGAAGGGCTTTAAGAAGCGGGCAAAACATGCCGCCCACGGCTCCTTGGTCATTGGTTCGGAGCTTTTTGAGCACGCTTGGCAGGCGATCAAACCTCATTGCGAGAATGGTGAATGGGGTCGGGCGTCAGAGCGCCTCGTTGATGTAAAACTGGATCGCGCCCGCAGCTTTGAAGCAATTCGTAGATCAAATTTGCGTGGACCGCATCAAAGTGCCTTCCAGGCATATCGAAAAGAATTCGAAAAAGAACTTCAGGCACTTGAGGATATTCAAAGGCTTCTCAGCCTCTTTCAGAAAAACCGCCTACCGGGATTTGAGCGCAGTCACTCAAAAGTGGTGGGCCACGAAAAGCGCCTCATAGAGCCCGTAGACGTGGTTCTTTCGACGAGCGGACATAATCTGCGGCTTGAGAAACGCTTCTCGGCAAACCCTAAAGATGTCTTGCGCCCTCAACACCGCACTAAGCTGTCGCAGTATTTTGGCAAAGCCTGTGAAGACGAAGACCCACTCAGAACTGGTGCTGCGAACCTATGGGCTTGTGTGGCCCTCACAAGCCACGGCTTTGACCACCTATTGCAATCTCTGCTTCCCGCACCCTTCGCTGATAACCCCCACCGGCTGGTCAGCCTGGAACTCAGTGACGGCAACGTAATCGCTCATATCAAAATGAGAGATGGTCTGAAGCTGGCAAAAATCAAGGAATTTGGTGATCGCGCCTCAAATCAACTTCTTTTGGAACTGCCACAATCTTTACATAGCCCGCTTTCAAGGCTCAAAGACCACTTGGGTGGCATGAAGGACATGGAAGCGCTCCAGCCGGCCTTAAACGCAATATTCCTCGAAAAAGACAAGATCCGTGATGAATTGCGCGCGCTGACCAACAAGCACTTCAACGAAACTCGCCTACGAAACACCATGGTGCATGGCATGTTTCACCTCAATCAAGACATTGCCTTGGCTTTTTTGCTGAGCGGAGAACGGTTGGAAACCAGCGATGCGGCATTGAATTACATCACTTGGTCGACCCACCAAGTGAACTTCATGTGGCGCGATACCGCTCAGCGCCTATATGGACCGGTGATTGAGTTTCCAAAAATGAGCGTTGCTGATATGCCAATCGGCTCTCAAATTGCGTCCGTCTTAACAAACAATAATCCCAAGGCCGGCAGTCGCTTGCCCCACCGGCCAAAACTCAAACCTGGCCCAAAACAGCCTGACCAGCTGATTGAGCGGCTAAATGTTTTGGCCCTTGAGGCCGCTCAAGCCTTTCTCATCGCCACCACCCATCGCGGATCAGCGCAGTTCACTGCCATTACTGCCGGTGACATCTCCCTTCATCGCCGCATGGCTTTGATCGCAGACAAACGCGTCGATCTAGGACTTTTCCGTCGAATTGTGTTTTTCAACGAAACAACAGCCGTGCGGCTTGTTCGTTATCACCTTGCCTTGAAATCAATCTTGGAACGACTTGACAACGACGAAGCGCTCGCGCAGGCCCTTGGCAAACGAGAAAAAGAGTGTATTCGAGCGGCAATCGACGGCACAGGGCCGCTGTTTCTCCATATCAAGCTGGCTAAGAAAACAGCCAGCATCAGACCAGTCGATGCCAAAGAGGTTTGGAGCTCGCAGCTTCGCCGACAATATGACGATCCAAAGCTCGCTCGGGCGGAAACACACCGACATATATATTCAACCAAGATGCGGGAATTTGGTTGCCCACCCCTCCTCATCGAAGCCTCAATGGGACACCAAGCCGGACCCGTCTTTATCGGCGCCGGTGGCCTTGCCTCCCCTTCAGAATTTTTGTCTGAGCTCGAGCCCCATCTGGACCAACTCTTTGAATGGCATGGCATCAAGCCCGAATGCTTTGAGGAGGCAGAGGTTTCAGAATGTTGGCTTGCCCCGGAAGTCTTAGGCAGCCTGACCTCAGGTCCAGACCACCACAAAGCCATCCTTCAGGCCGATTTGTATCGCATGGTTGATCGAATCGGCGGCCCCTATGATGGGACGCGAAGAACCGCACCCCAAGCGGTGGAGGAGGTGCTTCGGGTGTTGTTGCAGGACGACACCCTCACACTGGGGTCGCTACCTGACACAGCAGACCTGGGAGCGCACACCATCCCCGAGGCGGGCAAAGAAAAGACAATCGTGCCCATAAGGGAGGCCAAGCCCCTCCTCATTCGTATGTGTGGTCACGATTTGGCACTGCTCAAGCGATCCATCCTTTTGTTTCGCCAGACCTTGAACAAAATTGAAGCCGAAAAAAACAAAGGCCACCCAAAGGAAAATCTGCCTTGGAAAATCACGCGGCCTCATCATCAGCATTGGGTCATAGGCGAACCTGAACAGTTCACGTCCGGACGGTTCCAAGCAGAAGCGCAGGCAAGACATATTCGACAACATTTGCTTAACAACATCGACATGGCGGCCCTTACCGAAGCGGAGCTGGCAGCTTATCTGGTCGCATCCCTCATATGCTTTGCACCTATCGAAGACTTAAACCATCTGGATCGCGTGCTGATTGCATTGGTGGGCGCCAAACGCATGGCGGAGATTGATGGCGTGCTGATCGAAACCGTCATCGAAACCGAGGCTGGCGATGGGTTGGAGCCGATCAAAGAGGCTTTTCTGCTCACCGGCCCGGCGCTCCTTTCCTTTTGCCACATGAAATGCGATGGAATTGAAATCCCCAATTCTGCCAAGCCCTATTCCGCCAAAATCGTCAAGCTTCTGCCAAAATCATTCCAATCTTCTAACGCATCAACCATTCTGCGTGAACTGATGGAAGTCTTTGCGCTCAATCGGCTCTTTGAAGCCCCAGGCCTATTGGTCGACCCATTGGAAGGACGCGGCAACACCCGGGATTTGAGCCTTGAGCGATATATTGCCATCAAAACAGACACTCCGATCACCACGTCACAAGCACTCACCGATCAGCTTGCAGCGTTGAACGCGTCCGCTCCTCGAGCGCAACAAGCACAGAACCCGGCCAAGCCCAATTCCTTACTCATCGCTGAAATGGATCAAATTCTTAAAAAGAAGCTGGTTTCCGGCCAACCGAATTTGGCGATGCAGCGGATCGACGATTTCCATCGGTTGATCAATAGCGGGATCTTGACCCCTCACAATGAGCGCATCGCAAAATGGCTGATCTCGCTCTGTCACGACACCGCAAATCGCAGAAAGCTAAATGAACCCATCGACGATGGAACCGTCCAAGCATATTTCCAGAGGGGGCGGCTCCTCTTTGATGAGCTGCAAGAGCTGGAAGATGATGACTGGCCCGCGATTGAACTGTCGGAGCACATCAATCATTGTCTTGAAAGCCATGACTTGGCTAAAGGCACAAAGGAAGGTTACGTCAATGCCATCAATCGCTTTTGCCGAGACAATCATTTGCCTCGGCTTCATCTGAACAAAGGCGAAGCCATCACGCCCAAGGCCGCGATCCGTGCAGAATTTATGTCCGATCAGGAAATTGATCTGGTGGCCAAGTTGCTGAAGGCACATTCAGCCCCTCTCGCCCCGATCTGCAAAACTTTCTCGTCCGAGCACCAAGCAAAGTCGCTATTTCGTCTTTCTGCCTTGTATGGCGCGCGCCGCGGTGAGCTTCTGGGCCTTGAGTGGCGGGATCTTTGGGAATTTTCTGAAGCTTCATATTTGCACATTCATAACAATAAGAGACGCAGCCTTAAAACCGAAAATGGCGTGCGGATTTTGGCCATTCATGAAGCCGCAACGGAGATGGATCAGGGCCGGTTTACCCATAGCGACTTGATGTTCAAAAGCTTGAGTGAACATGGCGCCTCTGCGCTAAAGCGCATGGGAGATCTCATCCGCGCTGTATCCAGCACAGAACATATGCGGCTTCACTCAAACCGCCATGGCATTGGCAGCAAAAGATACAATGCGTGTTTCGGTGCTCAAAACTCACTATCCGAACGGGCCATTGCCCTTGAAACCCTCGCCCATGAACTTGGCCATGGCGCACCTCAAACCACGCGAGACTTCTATGGTCACATGAACTCAGAGCTGATGGGACGCTACACCCCATCATTCGAGGCAATCTCTTTAACCCGCATTGCAGAACTTAGCGGCGTCAACCGCCCGACCGTGAACAAGTTTGCCTCTCGGTTCAACGCCGACGAAGCGACTTCAACATGGAACCAGCAATTGGCGCGCTGGGCAGACCTTCCCAAAATTTCTCCGGCCAAACGAAGATTCTCAAGGCTGGTGAAAATCTACGGACACGAGATCGCGGAGCGCAAACCTAAGGGGGCAAAGATCGCCCGTTTGGTGGTACGAGCAACCGAGGTTGGGATTGTACAAGCGGCTGGCGAACAAGGCATTCATCAGGATCAGCTCTTATGCATCCTATCTCACCTGAAATCCCATAACGCTGAGCATAACTGGCAATGGATCAGCCCAACGGCACTTGATCAACTCCATGATGCCTTAACATCAGACCGCACCAAACCTTCCTTAGAACTATTGGAACTTGGACGTCTTAAAGCCATTGATCGCGAACACTTAACCCAATGGAAAGCAGAACTGGAAAATGTCGATTGGAACTCAAAGGCCGCTGGCTTGATTGCTGCCAGCATTATGCCTGAGACCTGGCACTATGGAACCGCGCCCGTGACGCTGAACGCAAGCTATCATGGCGTCGTCCATGCCAGCACAGAGCTTAGATTGCCGTTCTCGCTTCAGCGCGCAAATGACGGCAAGGTTGCATTATCTCTTCCACCGCCGCATCAAACCCAACGCAAAGCCCGCACAATGATCAAAATGGTCCTCTTGGCCATTCAGCTAGCCAACCTGCTTGATCAATGAGGCCGAAACGAAGGACCCTTCCCGTTAGCACCTGACCTCCAGCCACCTTATGGCCCCTGACCCTTTGGCAATGGCGTGCAGCACATGGTTTCCAATTTTCTATAGGGTATTTTTTTGCTTAGCACCACTAGTAGTACTAGTAGTACTATATGAACGATGGGCAAATCGAACAAAACAATTGCCCAAATGCAAAGCACGTCAACACAACACAAGCCATCTTGTATTCAAAACCCTGTGCCTCCGCGACCTGAGGGTGAATAATCAACGCCACAAGGGGACAGGGCAAATCCCGATCAAGTGAGGTAAGCATTGGTCGCCATTAAGGAGCTGGAAGGAAACGGAAATGGTTGACCACAAACATTATACCTACCGCGTTTCTTGGTCTACGGAGGACGATGAATTTGTTGGCCTTTGCGCCGAGTTCCCAAGCCTGCCCTATCTCGCACCCTCAAACGAGAAAGTGCTGAAAGGAATTCTCAAACTCGTGGCGGAAGTTGTTTCGGATATGACAACGCATAAAGAAGAGGTGCCGTTCCAATGGCTGACCGATCCTTCAGAGGTAAATTTCAATTGAGAATACCACCAGAACAGCATCAACAATTGAGCATTGAAGCGGCTGAACAAGGTGTGAGCCTAAACAGGCTTATTTCTGCGAAACTATAAAGTCTACTCGTCGCCGGAGGACGGGCATCGCTAGCAAATGCTTTCGTCCGGCCAAGGTTGGCTGTACTAGATAGAGGGTGTCGGTTCTTCCTCTCCAATTAGGGAAAAATTGTCATTGGCTGCAATTGGATCTGCGGACACCAATTCTAACCAGCTCCTATTCCGATTGTTGGTTTTCCGCAGCAGATGAAAGTAGTAGAGCTGCTTTCCTGTGAACCGATTCAACCCAGCCTCCTTCACCAATACAGGTTTATCTAGGCCGGAAATTTTTATTTTGGACGTCGACCAATGCGTTTGATCGACGTGCCCTACATGAAAAAACGCATCCGAACCATCAAGCGCCTTGAGGTTGTCTTCCGGTGGAGGCACCTCAATTGGATCTCCTTGCAACTCAACTATCACATTTGATCTAGACAAAAGCCCTCTAAGTTTCTTGGGGACTCTTGTGGATTTGACATTTGTCAGTTCAGCGCAAAATGCCATAATGCAGCTGATGAAAACGAATTCATACTCTGGCTCTGATTGCCATGTGGCAAGCACAAACCTTAGCTCTATAGCGCCTTCTACATCAGGAAATGGCAACGGCCACACCGGCTGATCACTTAAATATTCCGTTAGCGGCAGGAGTATTTGTTCGACTAACTCCGGCGGCGCGTGGATTCTACAGTCCCCAACTGTGGTGATTTCTTTAACTGTATACTCATCCTCAAACATTTTCAGTCTCCTTTTTAACGTCAGCATGAACTTACAACACTGCACGCCAAAACCGCTCATCGCGTTCCATCTCCGGCATGCGGTGCATCCTGATGCTCACGTCTTGACCTTTGTGAGCTCAAGCAGAGCTTACGCCATAAGCCACAAAAACCGCTTAGAAGCCGTCGCTGACTAATATCTTGCTTCCCATAATTGGAACGTTGTATTTGGGGGAAACACAATTAGGAATTGAGAAGTAGACCCGAATGGCCAGAATCAGGGGGGGTAAGGTCAATACTTCGGGCCGACGTCAAAACTCTTCCCGGCAGGATACTGTAGTCTTCACCAAAACCGCCGATCGTCCACTACCATGTTCGTGAATTATCTTCTATGTATTCTATTCACGTCATGAAGTGGCGCGGGCACCTACCAGCCGAACGACGGTAAAGGCACTGCTGCTCCAAAAAATGTAACCGAAAACTGTGCCCATTGACTCTCACCGTCTAACTCGCGCGGCTTCAAGCCAACCTAATTCAGCTTTTCTAAACTGGCATTTGTCGAATTGTACTCGTACCCAGCTATTGCACCGTCCCTAATCTTTTCCACAGCCTCATCAATCACAAACAGCGGGACAAGAAACCACTCACGAGGCATCACAGGCTTGCCAAACCGGTCTTTGATGTCAATTTCCAGACGCGCTGACTGGAAGAAGCGATGGATCAGTTTTTCAAGCTTGGTCCGGTTGATATTGTAGAGCTCATAAGTAGCAACAACTTCCACATCCGCCAGCAAATAGGTCGGGTCGTTCTTGGCGTCAGTAATCCGTCGCTTAACATCACCGCCAGTTACTCCAATTTTGTGGATCAAATCACGGTTAGCAGTGATCGTGGGATGGTCTGACTTACTGCGCAAAACATAAATTGTGCCGCTCTGCTGATCGTCCTCGCCCGATTCACCCGAGAATAATGGGCCAGCTTCTGGATCAGTGATCCGGCGGCCTGCTTCATCTTTTTGCAGAGCGCGCTCCAATGAGCGTTTCAGCATTTCAATTTCGGTCTTATTGTCAAAAATCACGCGCAAGCGGCGATCCTTCCGGCCATAGTCCAACATAAACTCTTCGCTTTCAGCCGCTACAAATGCCTTCTGCCCAGACAAAATGAACCAATTTCCCTTGGTGATCTTGGCATCATCCTTGAAAGGTCGAGTTTCCCGCAGCCCCCGATCCAATTCATCTTGGACTTGCTCAAACAACGGCTTGAATTTTTCAAAGTCACGGCAAGGCTCGCGGTTCGCAACCTCTTCAACTGCCCGCTTCTCGTCGCTGGAGCGAACATGCTTAAGCTTTGTGAGATCAGAAGATTGCCCTTCAACACCTAACTCCGCGAGAAGCGCCTCATCATCAATGTCATCTGCTACCACTTCAATCGGCTGATCGCCTAGCAGGCCTTGATGATCAAGTTCTTCAACCAGCTCGCGGCACTCAGCTTGCTCACGAATGCGATCCAGACGAACGGCATAGAGTCGTTCAAAAATATCTCGCTCTTCACCATGTGCTGGTGGGTGACCATGCTCATCAACAAAGCGCTGAATTTCCTCGAATCCCGCAATGATGCGCTCTTCACGCTGTGTCCGCGCCGCCTTTTTCTTTGGCTTCGCATCAACGCCCAGAGCATCCAGCAATTCCTTGTCGGATAGCTCAGCCATTTTCGGCCTCCGCCGCCTTCTTTTGGAGGAAGGCAATGCCTTCTGCCATGCGCCGCTCCCACGGGTCAGCAGATGTGATATCGGGCAAGCGTCCGCGTTCCTGTTTGAACTTCAAGGCACGTTTTGCAAGCTCACGCGCTTCATCAATCGTCAGATTGACTTTACGCCCAGCAATAACGGCGGCAACCTGTTTAAGGCTGTCTTCACTCATGGACTTGGCCAGTATTGCATAAGCCTCACCAAACGGGTTGATCCGATCGATCAAATCGATATCGAGGTCGCGCACATCCATCGCGAATTTACGCACCCCATCAATCAATGCCGTGCTGCCACCGAATTCATCACCTTCGGTTTCCTTGATCTTGCCGTCAGCGGCTTGCACAAGATTGAGGGCAGCGACCGCGTGTTGGCGCACGGCCTCCTGATCTTCTTCATCTAGCTCAGGGTACTTGTCCTTAATGATGCGCCCCATACGAACTTGAGTCAGTTCTTCCGGAACCATTTCTTCGTCAAAGATGCCGCGCTCAACATTCGTCTTATCTTGAACGAAGGCCGTGATGACCTCATTCAAATCTTCCCGGCAAATGCGCTGCGCATCATCGCTCTTGGGCGCAACAAGGCCTTTGATCTCAATCTCAAATTGGCCTGTTTCTTCACAGAACCCCACATTGGTCTTTTCCGGGTCATAGCCGCCTTCACCATAGTCGAAGCCTTCTGTTGGACCTGTTGAAGTTGCTTTGGGCGTAAAGTTAAAGCGCGGAGCGAGCACCTGTTCCATCAACAAGCTGGCGGCAATGGCTTTCAGCGTATCATTGACGGCTTCCGTTACGGCTTCTTCAGACGCATCCGGCTCGGCAATCAGATTGGTAAAGCGCGAGCTTTCCTTGCCCGGTGCATCGCGGGTCGCGCGGCCAATAATCTGAATGATTTCTGTCAGGCTGGAGCGATAACCGACTGTTAGCGCGTGTTCACACCAAATCCAGTCAAACCCTTCTTTCGCCATACCAAGCGCAATGATGATATCGACATGGTCGCGATTATCTTTTTGCGTGGGGTCTTTCAGCGCCGCCGATACCCTGTCGCGTTTATTGGCATCGTCCTCCACAAGGTCCGCAATGCGCAAAGTGCGCCCATCGGCTGTTTCGACTAAATGGAAGCCAGTGACTGGGTCCGTGCCCTTCCAATCCCCCAGCTCTTCAATAATGTGCTCGACCTCTTTGATCTTATCTTTCGTGCTTTCTCGTGAATTCACATTGGGGATATGCACAATGGTTTTCTCATTCGGCTCAAGGACATTCAAAATCTCATCCACATAAGGACCGGAATAGAAGAAATAGCCAATATTAAGCGTCTTGAGGTGCTCATAGCCATTGAGTTGCTCATAGTAGGTATAGGTAACTGTTTCAAATTTTTGTTCATCTTCTGGCGCAAGCACCGGCACTCCATCACCTCTGAAATAGGTGCCTGTCATCGCCACCACATGAGCCTTGTCACGCTCAATGATGTAACTCAGGTGAATGCCAAGCTTCGCTTCCGGGTTGGCGCTGACATGGTGAAACTCATCAATCGCTATCAACCGGTCATCAAACACATCGACCCCAAACCTATCCACCGCAAAGCGGAAGGTGGAATGTGTGCAAACCAGCACTTTGTCATCACTTTCCAAAAACGCTTTTACGGAATTGACCTTACCGCCTTCTTCTCCCGGTGCGTTGCACAGGTTCCATTTCGGCTCGACAGACCAATCCCAATAAAACCCAAAATCGGACAAAGGCTCATTGTTGAAGCTGGACCCAATGGATTTTTCAGGCACGACGATGATGGCCTGCTTCAAATCCTGATTGTTGAGCTTGTCCAGCGCAATGAACATCAAGGCCCGGCTTTTCCCCGATGCCGGTGGTGACTTGATCAGCAGATATTGTTCCCCCCGCCGGTCATAAGCGCGTTCCTGCATAACCCGCATGCCAAGCTCGTTCGACTTTTTAGAGCTGCCATTGCGGGCGTAAGATACTGATACAGATGGAACAGATTTTGTCATTTCGTTTTTCCCAAGGATTTCTCATCCTTCTTGATTGCATCTTGGAATCTCTTCGGCAGCTCATCCTCGTCCAACACATTACTGTATTCGGGTATCGCCTGCCAAAATTGAATGATTGCCTCAGAAAATTCTGACACCACTGCATCAGAAACAGCAAGATCGGAGTGATCTGCATAATCAAAGTAGTCTACATACGCCTTTTCATTTCGCATATTTACAGGATCAAGCCATTCCGGCTTACGTTCCTTTAGTTCCTCAAAACTATCACCGAGGCCATGCTTAAAGACGTTAACAACTAAACGGCATTCGTCCAGCACATCAAGATTGTCGCTTTTCTTAACCAACCCAGCGCACTGCAAAAATGAATGCATTTCAGAAAAGTCAGACTTCCAAATCCTCTTAGGCAGTTCTTGACCTGCATACCAGTAAGCAATGCAATCTCGGGAAGTCAGCCAATCACGCAGTGTTTTCTCCCACTGATGATACATCGCGCCAATCAATGCCAGGCGGAATTGGTTTCCCAATTCCATCAGCGATAGCAGAAAGACTATACGCTCTTCATAGGCTTGTTCATATATCGAACCATCATCAAATCGATCTGGTGGTAATCTACCTTCGATTGATTGCATCAATGTATCGGCATATTGATTTGCCTCTGCTTCTAAATTATCTACATCATCAAACTGGCTAGTAATTTTCTTGCGCCCCTGCGTCACAAGAAATTCGTGTTCGGCGATATAATTCTCTCGTCGACCCGACCACATATAGAAATTTGGACCGAATGACATTGCCGTCTCCTAAACCCTGTATTCAGCAAGCATTTCGCGAGCCCATGATGGAGGTTGCGGCCAGCTTCTGTTGCCATCCACCTTCCATTTGTTGCTTTCTTCCTGCATCTTTCGTTCCGCGATGAGGTCATTCAGAAAGTCATCATGCGGATATAAATAGCAGTCATCATTATGGATGAAGGCAATATAGATGTCTTTGCCGACATATTTCTTATCAACAGTTAGGCGACCTTTAAGCTGCACTTTCAGGAAGGTTTCGCCATCTATATGGCAGGCAATAAAATCAGCCCCTTGCCAATCGTCTGTGAGCCGCAAACAGTTGAAGCCATAGTCGGCGAGCTTGGCGGCAACTTTCTGGAAGTTGTAATTTTCCTTCTGCCGGGAATTGAGGCTGCCGTATTCCACCCTCCTAAACATTGGCAACCGTCTTTTCTGTATCGAATTTTCTAATCCGTTCTTCAAAAAACTCTTTGGCGTCCCACCCAAAATGCCATTGGTTCCCAACTTCTTTTGGAAGCCCGTAGGAAGTTCGTAAACATCCGGCGATTTCCAGCGCCTCCAAACCAAGCTGTGCATACCCCAACTGGCGCGCCTCAAAGACTTCTTCATAATCAGGCGGATATGCATGTTCGGATGATGCAGAAATATAGCGATCACATCTTCGTACTGCGTCGGGAAGCGACAGTATCCTGTACATTAGGCCCGTCTCGATGCTTCTCCAATCCAAGTCCTCTGGAAAATTAGGCACTATCGGTAAAGGCACTTGGGGTACGCAGTAACACTCTCCGCTTTCTGTTGTTCTGGCTGGACGCCCTTCTGCGGTGCCATCATCCTGAACAACATCCACACAATTCTCCGCAAATTCGTCGAGCAAACAGATGACGCGAACAGCGAGGTAGGTAGCGAATTCTTTGCGCGATCGCCTATTTTCTAACGTATCTTTGAACCAAGGAATTAGAGACCCCACAATTACACCGATAAAGCCGAATAATGCTTCAGTCATGATGCCACCTTCTTGGTCGTCATCTTGGTGTAAAGCTCAAACAGCTTTTCCAGACGCTCAGTATCGTTCTTGAAGCGGCGACCGATATAGATGCGCTCCAACACCTCATCATTGCGGTCATGGGCACGCCGCAAATCTTCCGGCATTTTTTCGGGGTCATACAGGTCAGCAATAGTTGCGGGGAAATGGGCCTCACGCGAAAGCAAAATCTCCTCCGCGCAGCGCGTTAGGTCTTCCTTATTTTTTTCGGTCAACTTGGGTAGTGGAAATGTGTTCCAACCAAGGGTATTTGAATAAGAAAAGTCTGTCCGCATACGCACGCAAACAGTTCCAATCCACACCCAATGCAAGCGGGAAGCGATAAGCGCCATATTCCAAAGAGGTGCGTCATATAGGGCATAGCACTTATTTGAAATAATGGTCCCCTTGGGCAAAAGTCCGCAAGGCAGATAATCACGATTTTCGGAACTGATTGCGGCAACTGCCATTACTACCTCGTCCCCTGATTGACGACGTTCGTCGAACCTATGAGCCCATTGAGCACCTCTTTGGGTCGCCAATTTCGAGCTATTAGACCGCACTTTTCTCACAGCTTCTAGACGATGCCCAATTATCGGATGATTGTTCGCCAATTCCGCGTCATCATCTTTGATCCAAATGCAGAACCGCTGCTTGCCACCAATAAATTCTTCTGAACCAACAATCGAGCGTACAAACCTGCTCTTTTCAACATCACTTAAACCCAATTCGTCCAATTCGCTCTTGGACAATAGGAGGTTTCCACCATCAACGGGTTTGCTTCCAAATGTCATTTCCGAAACTGCGGTCAAAGGCTTCGACGACCTCAAAACAATAATATCAGAGCTCGACACCAGGTATGGATTTATGTTGTCTACCTCTTTTACGGTGGATTCATCGCCCTGACCGACGGAATAGAGTTTTTTGGCTCCTGACCCTGCTTGTCTAATCCCAACAATAACCACAGTTACACCGGCATTATGGCTGGCCAAGTTTGCCCATTTGAACGAAGTGTGCGCAAAACAAATTTCTTGTCCCTTAGCAAAAATTTCTGGCCAAATAATTGGCACCTGTTGCCCTTGGCAAATTGAGTTTGTTGCCACAAATGCACTTACCGTTTGAGTATATGTCCCATAGATGGCCGCTTTCATGAACCAGCCAGCAACATAGTCGAGCGACTTCCAATTTTTAATTCTGCCATCAAATATCGCTTTCAAATCTTCTTTTTGCTCTTTTGATTGCCATGTACTGCCCAAGTATGGCGGGTTTCCACAAATATAGGTCTCGCCACCTTCATTCTCAAAATCAATCTCAGCCTGATCGACCGGCGCATGAAACAAATCATCCGCATGATGCTTTACTGTTTTGCCGGTAGCCCCGCATATCGAGAGCCAGTCAACTCGTAGGGCGTTTGCGCAGGTGATCCAGTTTTGAGTATTCAGCGGCAGGAACTCAGCCAAAGCCTCCTTCTGCCCCCGATAGGTCACATCACATTGATACTCCGCGATGATGAGTGCTAGGCGCGCTATCTCAGCCGGGAAGTCCCGCACCTCAATCCCGCGAAAATTGGTGAGCGGAATCGTCGTCTTAAGGTGCTCTTCCCCCCGGCGCTTGTTTATCTCAGCTTCAATCGCCCGCATTTCTTTGTAGGCGATCACCAAAAAATTGCCTGAGCCACAGGCGGGGTCAAAAACCCTGATTTTTGCCATGCGCTTGCGCAAATTCAGTAGCTTTTGCGGGCTGTCACCGGCGGCTTCCAATTGCTCACGCAGATCATCCAAGAACAGCGGGTTCAGAACCTTCAAGATATTCGGCACGCTGGTGTAGTGCATACCCAGATGACCGCGCTCTTCATCATCAGCCACCGCTTGGATCATAGAGCCAAAGATATCAGGGTTGATCTTCTTCCAATCAAGGCTGCCGATATGCAACAGGTAGGATCGCGCAATCTTACTGAATTTCGGCGTTTCAGTGCTGCCTGAAAACAGCCCCCCGTTCACATAGGGAAAGCCATTGGCCCAACGGGGAATATCTTCCTTTTCCCTATCTTCCGTTTTCGTGTTCATAGAACGGAAGACTTCACTGATCACATGATCGGTGTCAGACGCATCCCGCGCACTCATCTGATCGATGGTGGAGGTAAACAGATCATCCCCGTGGAAGATGTCTGTATCTTCTGCAAAGAAGCAAAAGATCAACCGCGCCATAAAATGGTTCATATCCGGCCTGCGTTCAGCCGTACTCCATTCCGGATTATCTTTGAGCAGCTCAATATAAAGCCGGTTCAAACGGCCCGTTGCCTTGATGTCGAATGAGCTTTCGCGGATTTGCTTAACTGTGGTGATGCCTGCAAGCGTCAAAAAGAACCCAAAGTGATCAGGAAAATCTTTATAGTCACAGGCAACCGTTTCGCCGGAATTCAGGTCTTCGGCTTCGAGCTGAATGCCATCGGTAGCTAGCGCAAATTTTGCCTTCGCTTTAGCAGTGGCGGGGCTTGCCTTCAATGCTTCCAGCGTTTGGGTGACGGCACCCTCTTCACAGACCTTGATATGGATATTGTTTCTTTGCAGAACGCCATCCAGATCAGAGGAATTGGAGGAGCCTGATTTCAGGCGCTTGATCGTGGTTTCTTTATTGCCAAACGCGCGCAGAAAATCGAACGGAAACGCTTGCCCGTCAAAGGGCTGTTCCGCTAATTCGGTAATCGCTTGTTCAATCTCAACGGCGTTCAATGAACTTACTCACACTATGCCCGATCAGCGCGGATGCGCATTTCGATCCAATTTTCAATATCATCCTTGCGGAAGCGCCAGCTTCCACCGACCTTAAAGCCCGGTATTTCCCCCTCGGCGGCAAGCCGATAGGCGGTTTTTTCCTTCAGCCGCAAATAGTCAGCGACCTCTTTAACGGTCAAAATTTCGCTGGTCATATTCCCATCCGAGAATCGATCCCCCATGAGAAAATACAGGAAAATACAGAATCCATCAATTGGGGTGTTTAAGCGGGTGGCACAACTTTTAAGAGGTGGTTAACAACTTGAATAGCCCCTAGATTCATAGACGCCTTCTGACCTAATTTTGAGGCAAAGGAGGCCGCCCATGGGCAGTGCTAGATTTAGTGGCGAGTTTAAGTGTGATGCGGTAGCGCAGGTGACGGAACGGGGCTATCCGGTTGCGGAAGTTTCCAAGCGTCTGGGCGTCAGTACGCATTCTTTATATGCATAGAAGAAGAAGTACGCGGAACCGGCTGGCAGTGATGACAAGGATGCCGAGATCCGTCGCTTGAGGCGCGAGCTAGGCCGTGTGACGGAAGAGAGGGACATACTAAAAAGCAACCGCGTATTTCGGCCCCAAGAGCGAAGGGGAAGCCAAATAGGATGCAAAGTGTAGTACGCCTTTATTGCGGCTCATCGGGAACAGTTTACAGTACGAGCTATGTGCCGCTGCTTGAATGTCCACCCTAGTGGTTTCTATGCCTGGCTAAAGGCCCCGTTGAGCAAGCGGGGTCAGGAAGATGTCCGACAAACGGCCCTTATCAAGCGATCATGGCTTGAGAGTGGGAAAGTGTATGATTATCGCAAGCTACATGATGATTTGATGGATCAAGGTGAGACCTGCTGCCCGAACCGTGTGGCTAGGCTGGCCAAATTGGCCGGTATCTGTGCCCAGATCGGCTATAAGCGCCGCCCGGGCATTTCTGGCGGTAAGCCCTCTGTGATTGTCGATAACAGCCTTGATCGGCAGTTTGAAGTGCCTGCCCTGACACAGCGTGGGTGACGGATATTACCTATATCAGAACGCAGGAAGGTTTTGCCTATCTAGCGGTTGTCATCGATCTGTTCTCGCAGAAGGTGACTGGCTGGCACATGCAAAGCCGGCCCATTTGATCTTGGCAACGGATGTGGTTCTGCAAGCCCTGCTTATGGCTGTATGGCGGCGCAAACCACAGAACACTGTTCTGATCCATTCGGACCAAGGTTCCCAGTTCACCAGCCGGGAATGGGCCGCTTTCCTAAAGGCTCACAATCTTACCCATTCCCAACCTTTGGCCATGAGCCGTCGGGGTAACTGCCACGACAACGCAGTTGCCGAAAGCTTCTTCAACTTGCTCAAACGAGAAAGGATACGCCGCAGGACATACAAAACATGGGCAGAAGCCCGACAGGATGTGTTCGATTGCATCGAAATGTTCTATAACCCGAAACGCAAACACACCAACAACGGGATGCTGTCACCCGTCGACTATGAACGGCAGCAGGGAATGAACAAGCAAGGCGTCTATGAATCTAGGGGCTATTCAATGCACGCCAACCTGTTTTCCAGATCTTTGAGAACTTGAGTGAGAAACTCATAAAACGAACCGCCGCGGAAGGGTCAGTCAGCCAGCCCCTCAATCAGTATATGGCAGTCTCTCGAAGGCCATATCCCTATTCTTCAGCAGCCAGCTGTATTTTCAAAGCATTCTGCTAAAGCGCTGTGCTAATTCTGGGCTGCCATTCTCTCGATAGCGTCAATTGCGGCCAACATCTTTTGCCTCGCAGAAGAGTTTGCTGAGTGGACGTACATTTTGGGGGGCCAAAACCCTTGGGTCGCGACGGCGTTCTCTATCCAGAGCAGCACGTCATACCCTGTCCCGCGATCATCATCTCCCAGATCATGATCAAGGCTAATTTCGGTCACCTGCCCTGCTTGGAGCAATTCAATTGCCTCATCGGGCCAATAGACGCGAACCCAGCCATCTGGCGTTTCACGTTCGTCATCCAGAAATACTCTCATCTTCTCATCCTCTGGCAATGAATATCCTGTGGCTCAAACTTGTGACGTCAGGTGTAGAGCAACCTCGAGCATTGCCAGGGTGTCCAGATGACAATAGGCCTCCAGGTCATCCCGTATTTTCTTCCTGTCTTCGGGGTTGAGAGCGTCATCCAACAACTCCTCATAGGCGGCAGCCGCGGCACCACCATGCGAAATGTCACCCACTGTTTCATAAGAAGCGGTTGTGGGGATAGTAGGCAGCACTTTCTTGATGGAGCTGCTTCCGCGCATATCCTTGTGGTAGTAACCGTTTCGCACGATGGGATGCATATCGAATAGTCTGGGAATGAGAGCCTCAAGCTTGTCTGACAAGTCAGGACACAGGTCTGCCAAGATCTGGATGCAGCGCCTTTCATATGACGTGTACATCAAAATTGGGCCTTCGCTTCCCATCGCGTCGATCAGGGCTTCTGCCGTACCCCGCGCCGGTAAATCCGCTCCATCATGCAGATATTCTAAATGCACAGCCTCTCCGGTTGGATTTTCAACATGGCATGACCATTGAAATGGAATAGGTTGATATGGCCTTGTTCCAATCCACTCCGGCACCGCAAATGCTACGGTTTCGAAATCCAGATAGTACCGCGGATAGGATAGGTCTTTGAGCTGTTGTATCTGGTTTTGCTCGAACCAGATTTCGCCTGAGGTGGTGGCCCGCCAAATTGCATCTTGACGTTTGCTAAACCCGTGTGGACTTTCCACATCGCGAACATCCTCAACCCCTTCGCTAACTAGATCTTTCGCGATACGTGTATTGGACCCAAGAATTGAGATTGGAAACTTGTCTGGATCAAAAGGCGCGCAATGCTCAAGGAAGGGACAGTCATAAGGCGAACGGCAATGGGAACTGGGGGCAACGTTCGGCTCTTCGAACGACAAGGCATCGGTGGCATCCCCAATCCAGCGGGGCACCTCACGCGTCAAAGATTCTACGGACTTCGTGACATCAGCCACTTTCAGTAAGCCGCGATAATCTTTCTCCGTTTGGTAGACAAATTCATTGTTGATATGGCCCAATCCCACGGACCTCACTGTCAACCCGGCCTGCTCCAACACCCATGCTTGAATGGTACAATCGGGCAGATGCACATTCTCTTTAACCTTGGTGGACGCCTTCACCTCAATCATGTCGTAGCCATTTGGTGATTTGACCAGCACGTCCACACGGACAAGAACTCCACCTGCCTGAAAGGTCGCCTCATATATCGGCCCAGTGTAATCTGATTCGATAATTTCAGCGGTTTCAGCGAGTGCCTCAGCTAGATTATTGTCAGGCGAAATATCGGGGCCTGGCCCAAATATCTGTTTCGCAATCTCCCCTACCCTATTACCGGTAGAAAAGTTCTGCTGGGCAGTCCCATCAAATTCGGCAAGGTCGGGTGCGTTTATTTCCAAATACAAACGCTTCCTACATTGAAGCGAGCTCATCAAACGGGATTTTGAGAATCGTTTGGCCATCAGGAAACTCGATCTATAAGCCACTGGGCCAAACCAGCATCTAACGCACGTTTCGCCAACCATTCGGAATCGCAGACCTGAATACCCTTGATTTTTTCCCTCATCTCATCGGTTAACGGTCCAGGATATGTGCTTTGGTCCTTAAAGTGCGACCGCCAAGAATCTTGTGCGGCCTGATCTGCATTTTCCTCGACTGTAGGATGAACTCGTAACTTGGCCAAGTGTTCGCTCACCTTCTCGGCATTCTCTGAGTGTTCAACCCAAAACAACTTCGAGTATTCGCGGTTCCTTAGAAAGACGCTTAGATATTCATCATTGAATTTCTTTAGATTGGAGCTGGACTTGACTTGAACGAAAGCCCTCTCCCCATTGAGAGGCATCTGCAAATCAATATCGATCGTTTTTTGTGTTGCGCCGGTGGCCCCAATGCGCAACCAACCGCTATGTGCGAATATAAGTTCTGCCAGTGTTTCAAAATCTTCCGGCGTCAATAGCTTGATTAGTGTCTCGAGATTTGAAATCAGTGAATCTCGCGCGGCTGTAGCTTCTCCCACAGGCGGATAAGCTTTGCCTCGAATTTTGCACTTAGCGTAATCAGCAGCTGCACCATAAATGCCAGCGATGGTGTTCTGAGTGCCACTGGTTTTCGTAAGGATGCCAGATAAACCACCCATATCAAGGTGATGACCCATGAGACTTTTGTTACACCAGCCAAAGGCTGTTTCCGCAAATTGCATTGGCTTGAGCTCACCATCCTCCGGATCAGGCGTATGTTCTATGGGATAAGCATCAGGCTTCAATTTGCACCAATACATTTGTCGATCATGGAACGTGATCCAAATTGTGTTTCTGTCTCCCTCGAAGAATCGTCTCACACTGTTGACTGGATTGCGACCGTATTTGAGGGAAGGTTTCTTATAGTATTCCTCCACGGCTTTCCACTTGTCGGCATCGTTCGAATGACGTGCTTGCATAACTAAGGCGTTGAGCTCTGAACCTTCAGTGCCAAACCCGAAATACACCCGATTGTGCCTAAGGCAATGCTCAAACATATTGCCTTTCTCACCCAACTTTATGTACAGGATTTCTGAGTCTTTAATCGTCGACCGCAGCTTAGCGAGATCCCTTTTTGAAATTTCCAAGCTGTTTCTATCTAGTCCGCCCATTAGGACCCCCTATGCGGCCAAAATCAAATCAGTGTCAGTTTGACTTGGATGGAATTCTTCCGTCAACATAGGCACGCCTGAATAGCGCAGAAATTCCTGAACGGAGTTCCAGTCTTCAGTGTCCAGATCAGCCCCACTTTTAAGTGTCGTTAACGCTTCCAAACGTGTCCAGATGTAGCCCGTCTGCAAAGGCGAGATGCCAAACTCTTCTGCGATTTCCCGCAATGTACACCTACTGACTGATTCATTACCTGATTTCTTCACCTCACTAATTTGCCAACCCCAAACTGGATGGTAGCCCAATTGCAATATCGCTTGTTCCTCCCCGTGCCATTCATAAAAGTAGGTTTCACCCATACACACTTCAATCAAAAGCGCAGTAGCTCCGCGCAGACAATTTCGATAGGTGAGCCCCGCATTCATTAATTTTCTGGGATCATCTAAAGGCACCGCCTGAGAAATGCCTGTGAAAGGCGGTGCAGGAAATCTGAGACCGCGCACTGCCAGTTCTTCAATCACATCAAATACACTCTTGATGTCATCACACTTGCCGAGCGCTTGACGGATTTTGCCCCAACTGATCGTCGGATTGGCTTGCATTGCCAGTTTTGAAATTTCAGCTATTGCGGCAGCGTTGACCTCATTGTCGATTAAGCCAAATATCTGACAGGTGCAAAGCTGGTCTGGCAGCACTGCAAGGATTGCAATATCGCGCTCGCTCAACGAGCTTCTGTGACATGCCAGCTTTGCCGCATTCTTCTTGTTCAGAATGATCTCAGGCAGCAGTGAATATGCTGGTTTTCTCATGGCTGCAGTCGGCAGCTTTCCAAACACCCTCAACAGGCCAATTGCATGACCTCCCATTGCTTCTGATAGAATGTCCTTTGCCTTTGCGTAGACCAGTTTGTTCCTTACAGCCTCCGGATCCGCTGTCGGCACGTAGTGATGTTCAAGCCAAAAATACCAAAGATGCTGACGGGCCGACGTGGCATTGTAAAATTCCACAATATGATCCGCTTGGAATATATCGCCTATCTCGATTGCGTATTGACCAGCCACATGCTGCAGCAAATTCTCATTGACTTTTTGAGCCATTATCACCCCGCTCTTGAGATTCTTGGTTCTTTGGACTATGGATCATTAATACGTCAAATGTGGACGCATAGGGGCTTTCATGACAGAACGGTTTGGACCAGCCTATCGCCTGCTTTCTCTAGCTAGAGAGCTTGCGCGTCGCTCGCACACGGGCATGACCTTGTCAGAAATGATGGCTTTTACAGAGACAAGCCGGAAAACATCTGAGCGAATGCGGGACACATTGCTACAACTATGGCCTGAGATTGAAGCGGTATGGGACGACAACAACGAGAAGCGGTGGGTGTTACGCAGCAATGAAGGGCTACTGGGCCTCAAACCAACGGCTGATGAACTGGCGGACTTGGCGCTCGCCCAAAAGCTGCTCACAAAATCCGGGGAATCAGGACTATCTTCTCGCCTGGACGATCTGTCTGCAAAGCTAGTCGCTGCGACGAGCCAAAAGGACTGGCGGCGAATTGATCCTGATTTCGAGTTCTTAACCGAGAATCTGGGGCTCTCCTCACGCCCCGGGCCGCATGAAACTGTCGATCCGCAAATTGAGGCAGATCTTCGCCAAGCGATGCTAAAACAGGAAGAGGTTGACCTTCATTATCGCGCTCGAAGCGGCGACCGACGCACAACGCCTCGAGTCCACCCCTACGGTTTCTTGATCGGCAAGCGGCACTATCTTGTTGCCTTCTGCACGCAGGCCTCGGTGCAGCAATTCAGGCTGTACGCACTATCTGGAATAGAACAAATCATAGGCACCGGCCACCCCTTCCCACGGGATAAAAATTTCAACCTAGCTGAATTTGCATCAGCATCGTTCGGGGTTTTTCAAGGTGATCCGGTGATCGACGTGAAGCTGCGATTTCTGCCTGAGGTGGTACGTGATGCTGCAAACTTCCTATTCCATCCAAGCCAAAAAACCTATCCGCAGAAGGATGGGACATTGATCCTAGAGTTTACTTGCTGCGGAACAACAGAGTTATGCTGGCATTTATTCACTTGGGGATCATCGGTCAGGATAGAGGGCCCCGCTGAATTGATAGAGCAATATACGATGTTGCTGAACGATGCTGGCAAAGCTGTGAGTTAAAATACGTCCGGCTTTGACGCACTAATTGTTTACGCTTCCCACTCAGTTCGGGAGCGTTACTCATGTCAGTTTTGTGTTTCCTCGCCTTTGTGATCATCGACGCTACGGCTTTGCTCTACGTTGCCGTTCAAAACGTATTCATCATGAACGTGGTGGATCACAGTTGCATTGAAGAAGACAATTTTCCTTTGCTTGTTGCCGGCATCGGTTGGGGCGCCGTAGGCATCTGTCTGCATCATCTAAATTTGGCTTCTTTTGCATACATGTCTACGGCAATCGCGATGATGCTGATCATCAGCTCAAGCCTTTATGTCTGGTATGGCGATAAAGGTTATGTTGGGTACGTCCTACGCAAATACCGCCTTCGAATGACCATGAACATGATCCTGGTTCAATTTCTGGCTGTCGTAACAGTCCTACCAATGCTTATTTTCTTGTTCGTGCGGTCGCGATCATGAGCGGGTTTTCTGAAGACGACTATACTCCACCCGCTCTTCCATCTGCATTTTGGGAGTTGAATAAAAAACTGCGGGGCGCTTGGTTCTGGTTCTACCACTACGTTTGTTTTTGTTCTCAGAATTTCCATAAAAGGGACTGGCTGGAAATCTCACCAAAGCTGAGTGGATTGAAGCATCGTGTTTTCCTGAGTTACAGCAAAGATGCCCATTCAGACCTGCCGATCTGCTATATTGAATACGAAGGGCGGATTTTTCCGCTAAGGCTGGAGTCAACCCCAACTTTTCTTTTTTCATCGCTCGTGATGACAACGGATGAATTGGCAGCTTCCCTCTCGTGGATGAGAAAGAGAGCGGCAACCTATCGCCGTTTTGAAGAATGGCTACCGGAAGAATATTCTAATCATCTAGGATTGCTGTCAGATGAACGGCGCCTATTAGTTCAAGACCTTTTGGTCGATAAGTCATCTGCTGCTGATGGTTCCATGGAGCCCAAGCATTTTGTTGATCTGCGGAAGAGCGCCGCAGACGAGGTAACGTTTGCGAGCCGTGTATACTCTGCCCTTGCTTTGGGTAGGGAATGGATCAGTTTCTGGTTTAAGGCCGACAATGGCTGGGAACTAACACCTATACAACCGAACTCCAGAAATGGCATTCCCTACGTGACCTTTGGTGTCAGCAAGATGTGGGACAGGGGACTCCTGCGGCCATGCATGAAAGTCAAATTCAAAGGCCGACAGCACCAGATCGTCATTTGTGAGGACCCGTATTTTCGTTTTGGTGTACCCCGCGGAATGCCTCAAGAGCATATCGATCAACTATACCGATGGATTAAGGAACACTATTATCTGCTAATCGGGCTATGGCGCACAGATGACGGCTCCAACATCTCTTCAATTGACTTACTGAAGGCGACATCCGACCGAGATTTGCCAACTTAGGAATCCCGTACGCCAGATCCAGAATGGCGGACAAGTTCCCTAATTATCCGACTTCAATGGCCGTGCGATAGTTCTATGAGCTTGTTGAACTTTTGCGCGATAGATTTCCTGTGCGTGATTGCTTCAAGCCATCTGACGGGGATTGAACCGTATCCGTAGGCTGCTCCGGCTATCTGACCCGTTATCGCCCCGACCGTGTCAGTATCGCCGCCGAGATTCACAGCCTTTATGACTGCGTCCTCAAACGAACTTGTGTGTTCTACACACCATAGGGAGGCCTCGAATGCGTATTTCGCCTGACCACTTGCCCGGATTTCTGTTCTCGACAATTCGCGCCAATTGGGCCGGATACCGATTTCGCTATCGACGGCATCGTGAGCCTCAAGAAAGGCAGTCGCGCTATTCCAATCAGAACCCTGAATGAGCCGACAGCATAATTCTGCTTGGGCTCTGCAAAGGTTGGCTGCCAAATCCGATGCATGTGTAACCCTGCTCTGCCGTTCAGCAAGATCAGAAGCCATCCGCAAATCACCCCAGTATACACTCGGTATCGGCGCTAGCCGCATGAGGCTTCCATTGCCATCTGAGCGAATTCCTTCATGCTTCGCAGCGATGATGGTTCCGTTTTTAAGATAATCCCGAATCACATGTCGTGTATTACGACCTATGCCATATGCGATCCCGTGGCATGAGTTCTCGCCTTCCCTGAGCCATCTACCAAAGGCATACATCAACCTTTCCTCGTCGAACCCATTGGAGTGCAGCAGCACATCCGCCAGGCATAGCGCCATTGCGGTGTCATCAGTCCAATCACCAGGCGCAAGCGGGAATATATCGGCACCTCCGGCACGCATGTCCCTAGCCAGCGGAAAGGAATCTTGCGGCCGACCCTCAAAAGGCGCGCCAAGGGCATCACCCACCACAAGACCCCAGAGGCAGCCCCGTGCGCATTCTACATTTTCTGACATCATCAATCGCTTGAGTGTCTTGCAAGTGCGGCAAGCGGTGCCAGTAAGATTGGGATGACACAGACCGCTGCCAATATTTGAAACAGCGTAAGCACTAGCCCAAAGATCACACTCGTCCTGACCATATTCACGGCAAGTGCCGCCAGTACCGCTACACCACCCCATTGCAGGACCAAGATGTTATCTTGGCCAACGTCTGTATTCATCCCGAGCAAAATGGCCAGTGTTACCAAAAACGCTCCAACCACAATTGAGACGAAGGAACCACTCCCTAAGAATTTCAAGGTGTATTTCTCAGCAGCGTGATTCCTAACCAACACTCCAAGAGCTATGATGACCAACACTGTACCTATGAACGCAAGAATTATTGCTGCTTCCAAAAAACTATCTCCCTTCCATGAACAGAAGGCATTATTCCGAGTCGCCACGTCAAAAACGGTCGCATGTGGCCAGAGCACCTTGCGAGCTTTGACGACCAAAGGATAAGATGCTGGAGCAATTCAGTTCGTCGCGGTGTCTTGGCCCTGACGAAATTCGGGGGAATCTGTGTCAGATTACGTCACTCTGAAAAACAAGCATCGGTCAATCAGGGAGCACCTTCCCGAGTCGATCAACTTGCGGGTTCACCGGGCGTTAAGCTGGTTGCAGAGGTCCGAACGCGAACTCGACGATAACGATGCGAGGTTTATTTTCCTGTGGATCGCATTCAATGCTGGCTATGCCAGCGAGGATAATCGCCTGAATGGATATGGTGAGCGAGTATCTTTTCAGACCTTCTTTGAGCGAATCGTTGCCTGCGATGATGACGGTACCGTCTATGAAACAATCTGGAGGCGCTATCCGAAGGCGATCGGTGAGCTTTTGACCAACAAATATGTCTTTCAGCCTTTCTGGTCATTTCACAATGGCGCGCCAGGGTCTGATGACTGGGAAACACGGTTTCAGAAATCAATCAAAAGGGTCCAATACGCCCTCAAGGATGAAGATACCACTGTCATCCTTTCAATTCTCTTCGATCGTCTATACGTGCTCAGGAACCAGATGTTGCATGGCGGCGCCACGTGGAACGGCTCGGTAAACCGCACACAGGTTTCAGACGGAGCCAAAATACTAAATGCGCTTGTACCTGCGTTTTTGGATCTAATGATGGACTCCCCAAACGTCGACTGGGGTTCGTCCTTCTATCCGGTGGCGGATTAAACGATATCTGTCGGGCATCTGATCGTTTCATGAGACCATGTGGCGTTAGTCCTGCACCCGCTCCAAAAGATCACTGACCTCACAATCGAACAACTCGCACAACTTATCGATCGTTTCGAAATCAACCCTTTTGGCTGTCTCTTTGTATAGAAGGCTGACGGTATTCCTATTCAGTCCAGTCTCCCTCGCGACATCCATAATATTCAACTTCTTCTCACCCATTAAGCGAGACAGATGGCATTTGATCATTTTGTCATTCTAAATCACATATTGTGCAATTTAGTCCCCATACGCCCTTGACAATGACATATAGGCGGCCCATATGTCACTTAGGATGGCAAAAAGATGCAGCAATAAGCACCTCGCCATTCTGCCTGACAACCTGCCAATGGAGACTTAGTTATGCAAGCGCAAAACACATATTTGACCACAGACGAACTGGCGGAGCGTATCAAATACGATCCGCGCACCATTCGATCTTGTCTGAAAGATTCGGTACTGCACGAAGGTGTGCACTACTTCCGCCCCTTTGGCGGCCGGAAGATCTTGTACATCTGGGAACAAATCGAACAGGATATGGTCAAATTCAGTACCACTGCTGATTTTGCTGTGCCGATGGCTTCCGGTGGTACGATCCATGGTTAGTGTGCGTTCCAAACAAGGCAGCGGCTTGCTGTTCTTCGATTTTCGCTTCGAAGGGGAACGGTGCCGTGAACAGACCCTTCTGGCGGACTCGCCCAAAAACCGCAAGCGGTTGAAGCAGATTGCAGACCGCATGGACGCAGAAATCAAATTGGGCACGTTTGACTACACCCAATATTTTCCGACCTCTAAACGCGCCGCCAAATATGCACGACGGGAGCAAGCGGGCAAGTTGGGGCTTGTGCCCATTGCCTCCAGCAGCGGTGCTTCCAGTAGTTCTGCGCTTCCACAGTTTCAGGAGTTTGTTGAAACATGGCGCAGGGAAAACGAAGTGCGCTGGCGGGCCTCAACCTGCGCAACCAATGCATCCACGATCGGGCGACATCTCATTCCCGCCTTTGGAGATCTTAAGTTGGATCAAATCAGGCGCGAAGATGTATTGAGTTTTCGCACCGAGCTCTCCAAAAAACCAAATCGATCCGGTCGAGGCGCACTGCACCCCAAGACCATCAATCATACGATGACTCTACTGTCGGCAATCTTTGCCGAGATTGAGGAACGGTATGGGCTACCCAATCCCTGTCGTAACATCAAAAAATTGCCTGTCCCCAAGAGCGATATCCAGCCCTTCAGCCTGTCAGAGGTGCAGTGCATTCTCGAAGCCGTCCGGCCTGATTTTCGGTGCTATCTGACAGTCCGGATTTTCACCGGCATGCGCACCGGGGAAGCACACGGATTGAAATGGAAGCACATCGACCTCGCACAGCAGCAAATCCTCATCCGGGAAACCTGGAGCCGCGGCAGAACGGAATACACAAAGACAGACGGCTCCCAGCGTGAAATCCAAATGTCAGCCCTGGTCTATCAATCTCTTTTGGAACACCACGCGCGTTTTGATGCGCCCCCAGACAAAGAAGCCTACGTCTTCTCCACGGCAACGGGAGGACCTCTCGATACCAAAAACGTGACAGAACGCATTTGGTATCCCCTCCTTCGGCATTTGGGTCTGGAAGCGCGCCGTCCCTATCATATGCGCCATACTGCCGCCACGCTTTGGCTTGCCGCCGGAGAAGCCCCTGAGTGGATCGCAAGACAGATGGGGCACAGCTCCACGGAAATGCTGTTCAAAACCTATTCGCGTTACGTCCCCAATCTCACCCGACGGGATGGCTCTGCCATGGATCGATTGTTAGCCGAACGCATGTCTTTGGGCGCAAGCGAAGCCGCAGCGCCCGTCACTCACACCTCTTCCTCTATACCCCCCAAAACCCAAGGATAATCTAATGTTACAGAATGAATCTATTCACGCCCCCTTTATCGAGCCCCGCCCCAGCAAGTCACTCACCTATGTGCAGCTTGGCGACATAAATCCAAATCCCGGCCCGACCATCGGTTATGTCTGTGTATTGGATGTCGGCACAACCGGCATTAATCCGCGCTTTGACCATGCCACCAATCTGGCTTGGATGATGCTTGGGGTGAACGCTCACTACCAAGTCTGCGAGGTCTTGGGCCCTTGGAGCTATGACGGTCCGTGGCCGGGTGATGAATGTGCTTCTGCAGATGGCCCTATCAACGCAACTATTGATGGCCGAACCTATGGCCCTACCCCAGGAACTGCCAACTCTCCTGCAGATAACAGGGCTCTGTTCTTGCAGCATTTGCGCCAATGCGGCTTGGTGGTCGCTCACAATGCAGAGTTCGATGAAGCGATGCTGCGCAAGGCATTGCCGCAATTACCGGCAAGCGATGTTCTGCCCTGGGCCTGTTCCTTGCGCGATATTTATTGGCGCGGACTGGGCCTGTTTGATCACCGCTTGAAAGACATTCTGGAGTTCGGTGGCATGTGCCATCACGCGCACAACAGTGTCCAAGATGTCATCGGTCTTAGCTGGGTTTTGGCGCAGACTGTGCCGGGAGCCGCGCCTATATCCGGTGCCCCGGAGATCTCCATTCTCCCGCGGAATGTGGGGGGCACCCTCACAACCATCCCCGGCATCCCGACAATCTATCCAAGTTTTCTGCATCAGCTTGTTCGCTGGGCAGAAGCAGCGAAGGTGAGCTTCACTTTAACCGGCGCGCTCACAGCCCACCAGATCCATAGTTTGAAAACCCGCGGCTATCGCAAAGGCGGCAACAGGAACCAGTCAAACTCTGCCATGTCACAGCCCGGCTGGACCAAATGGGTGCATGAAGAGGCCGCCGCAGCCGAATATCAATGGCTGACAGGCAATGGCAGGCCAGAGCTTGTGATAGATGGCTGCTTTGCCCGGTCCCTATTCAAGAACACGGGCACCTCCGCCAATGACGAACAGCCTGCCTCAAGCGCCTCTGCTCCCATAATCCCGGTGCCTTCCGGCAACCGCCCTCACTGACACTTCACATAAGGAATCCCCTCATGACTCATCGCAACCATACACCGAACAACGCCACCCGCAGCAATGTCATCCCTTTCCCGCGCAGGAAGAAGGTGGATGACACCACCAGTTCAAACGCAACACGATTGCTGCAGCCCCCATACGGCCATCCGGCACCTGTGTTTCCAAACCCGATGTCTGCACGACAGGCTTACCGTCTGGCGACAACACTCAATGCCTTTTTGACCCTGTCAGAGCAATTGGCGCTGGTCTCGCTGATTGGCGAAACGGGGGAAACGAACAATATCTCGGCCCTCACTCACTTCATTCGAAGGGAACAACACAGACTGGGCGTCTTTGCGCCGCAAGATGCGCCCGCCTGGCAGCAGCATTTGCATCATCACATTCAGGACCTGATGGCCCGTGAGGGTTGCTAGGTGTTGTCCACAAGATTTTGTGAGTACAGGGCCTCTTCTCGAAAATAATTTGAAAAAATGCCTTAACCGCCGGCAGCTAGGCACACAGTATATGTGTGTAGCTGAACACCACCCATGAGAGTTTTGATGATGACACGAACATTACTACCTAAGCATCTGCCACCCTAAGGCCCGTCATACCGGGCACCCAACTGGCTGACTATTTGGTCCTTTGATCGACTGATGGCCCGTCTGGCTGCCCCGTAGCCCCACACATTCTGAACCAACCCGCTGATCCCGCAAAACCCTGCGTCCAGCCACAGGCCCTCTTTTGCCTGAACCCTTTCCCTCACGGACCACTCAGGTCCAAAACCTAGGAGTAAATCCCATGAGTACACATACATCCCTTACAGCCATCATTGATGGCTTTCGCTACCGGCACTATGCGCCGAGCCATCTGGCCTATAACCACCTTGATCGCTACGGCAAGGCACAATCCCTTGAGAAAGTGGTCCAAGGCCGGCTGGGCCAGTTCATGCATGTCCTTGCCTTCCGGTCAGAAGATGAAGCGCTGCAAGATCGCTTCCCGTTTTCTCATAGCGACCGGGCGCAAGATGTCGAGGACTTCCCTGAATATGCCGCGCCCCTCAAAGCCGAAGTGCAGGCAGAGCAGAAGGCCAATCAGAAGATGAAGGAACTGCTGAACAAGGCCATTGATGCGCGGTCTGCCGATATTCTCACAGAAGATGATATATCCGCTACCATTGCCTTTGGCCCCTTTCGGCAGCAACGACTGGAGGAACAGGCGCTTTACCGGGATCGAAACTTCATCGATGAAGCCGGCGGATTAGAGGGCTGGTATCGGGACTACACAAAGGAAGATCGGCGGAAGTCGCTCGACAAGGCTGTTTCTACGGCCCTCTCCCAGGAAGACTGGCTTAAAACCACCTTCCGCATCTGCCTTGACGCAGCAGCGGCCCCAACCTTTCCCCATCTTGACTGGCTACTGGCAGAAGGGGCCTATGGGCGCATTGCGGTCATGAGCGAGGCTGAACTGCGTATTGCCACGGAACGCTGCTTTTATGTTGCCGGTAGCAAGTTTGAGCATCCCAGCCTGGGCAAGGATGACGGTAACCGTGGGCCTTCTGACCGCAATGGTGCGGGCATGACCACCACCCCGCTCTTAGGGTATTGGCCTGAACATAGTCTGGCACGGACAGTGAGCAGGTTTTATCTCCTGCCCAATGGACTCAGCATCTTGCCACGCCATCAGCAAATACTGGATGCGATCACGCAAGCAAGCGATGGGGAGTTGCTGAAGCTGGCCCAAGCTGATGATGAGGCGGATGAGAACCAGAAAAGCTACGAATTCCGAGACGAGATGGCAAAGCGCGTCACAGAAGCATTTGTTGCGGCAACTGAATGGGTCAGCCGGACTGAAAGCGCCTAGCACCGTCATCTACTCAACAAACAATCCCGTCAGTCCGTCCTTTTCCTTTGCTAGGGCGGGCTGATGGGGCATCCCTCCGGCCTAAGAGGTTCTCATGTCCCAAACTCCACCTTACCTTGAGCTGGATCTACTGTTCTTGAAACACTTCAACGGCCTCATTGATGACAGTTTGGGCGCCTTTGAGATCATGCCCGGATGGGCGCCTCTGATCTGGGAGGTCGGGCAGGCCGTGGGCCAACACCAAGGTGAGGCGCCCGGCCGCCCTATCCATTTGGTACAGGTGCGGGAGAAGCTCGGCACGCTGCGCATTCGGCTCTCGGGCTATACGCCTGAATTGTTGGACCTGGTTGAAAAGCTGGAGGATCGCTCCGCCACGCTATGCATGTATTGCGGATCAAGCGGACAGTTAGAGCTCGGTATCGAAGCCCTTACCGCCTGCCCTGTCTGTCGCGCTCTGCGTCTGGACCCAAGGCCCGCGGCCGTCTCTGAACTTCGGCAGCGGATTGATCATCAGATTAACCGATTTCTGAATCATCAGGCAGAACTTGTCGCATCCCGCACTAAGTCCGATGACTGAGGCAGAAGGATAAGCCTGCCCTGCAAGTTCCCCCGGATCATTCCAACGAACCCCTCACCGCAACCCCCTACGCACAGGAAACACCCATGAAAATCGGCTTCACATCTGACTGTCATATCGAATTCTTTGAACGTGATCCGAGCGCCCTCAAGCGTCGCCACACGGAGATTAACACCAATCTCGCAGATGCAGACCTTATCCTCTTAGGTGGGGACATGCATGCAGGTGAAGGCCCCTTGCTGGACTGGATTGAAGAAATGTTCCCAGATAGGCCCGTCTGCTTCATCACCGGCAATCACGAATATTATGGCGACATCAAGAAGGAGTTGGACAACGATATTCATAGAGAGATCAAGGAACGGGGCTTGGATACCCGCGTCTTCTTCCTCAATCCCGGTGTTCAGATCTTCGAACCCAACGGAGAGCCGCCTATCCGCATCATCGGCGCGACCCTCTGGTCCGACTTCAAGATATTCGGCCCCGAATACCAACAAATCCAAATGCAGAATGCTGGATCAAAGATGCGAGACTATCAACGCATCTATCGCAATTCGTTTAAGCCCATCACCCCGGCAGACACGCTGCGTTGGCACGGGCAAGATCGGGCGTTCCTCATCCAAGAACTCGAAAAGCCCTTTGAGGGAAAGACGGTGGTTCTCACCCATCATGCGCCCCATCCCAAATGTGTCTGGGACAGGCATATGATGGTGGAGAAAGAAAAGACCCATGGTGTGACGGGCGCCTTCGTCTCCGACATGACAGACATCATCGAACACTATTCGATTGATCTTTGGATTTACGGGCATACCCATTTCAATACGGATAGTGTGGTAAGCGGCACGCGCATTACGGCCGCACAAGGCGGCTATCCCGGTGAGGTCACCTCAGATCACCCCCACCTCAAACAGGCAGGACGCGTGATTGATCTTTAGCCTCAAAGACCAGAGCGCAAAGTATGTGCTTAGGATCGATCTAATCTGACGGGTCAAGCGCTGACATGAAGGTGCTCTTCGCCTTGGTCAGCTTCTTCATGGCCCGATATCCAATGAAAAAGGCCCAAAGGGTTGCCGGGACAAAGGCAGCAAAGGCGACACCAAGCGTTTCTTCCCAATTAAGACCCAGATAAAGCGCAATGATGCTCAACAGCGCTGGGATAAGAATTGGCAGGACGGAGAATATCCTCGGGAAAATCCGCAAATTGGTCACCAATTCCCCGTCATGGCCGCGTCCCCACCAACGCCCGACCGTGTGATCGACATAGCCGCAATAAAAGGGCCCACCCCTAGCGCTTTCAACCAATATGAGGCTCACGAGATGGCCGGGGCGCATAGGAATATTGCTGTCATAGAATTGCACCGGGGTGACCTGACCAAACCGGTCTTCAATCCAGAATTCCTGATGATTAATGATTGTTGAGTGGATTTGTGGCGGCGCCACATAACCGCCGCGCTCAGGATGGATATAGCCGCCCCCGCCACTCGAACTGATATGTGTCTGGGTATATTGATTGGCATCCAACAATATACCCGTATGGGCATAGAGACGAACCGGCTTGCCACCGATCTCTAAAAGCTGTTCTTGGATCATAACACGTCTATTGCCTCACCGGTCTCCCAGACGGCGCATGGCATAGCGATCACCACGTCCATGTTTGCGGATCCTCGATGGGCTTACCCTCATTGTAGAGGAGAATGCCGCGGATGCAGCGCACCAACATCCAGCCGGCAACGCCCAGGAGTGCCAACGGCCCAATCAAGGCAATGTGGAGAAAGGCTGCAATGAATGCCCCAAGAAACCCAAACCAAAACGTTCGGATGAAAAACTGATAGTGACTCTTTTGGAGCGGTGGGGCGGCGCCCACCTTCAGATGCGCGATGATGATCGACACCCAACCTGTGATGAGCAGCAGAAAACTGACAAGAAACAGGCCATAGACAATGATCGGCATTTGGTCTTTGGATCCGTCCTGCCCAAGCGCCGGTTCAGCGGCTGGGTCTGACGCATCAGCAGCAGAGACGTCTATTCCCTGCTGCGACACTATTGACTCAGAAAAGTCAGTCGATCCCATCGCAGGCTGCGGGGCCTGCGCGTTCAACTTCGACCAGCCGGAGATCAGCCGCCAGATGATCCAGGCGGCAGAAAACAAAACAATCGCCGTATGGGCAAATCCATGGGCCAGCACCACTTTCCAGATATCGCTGATGTCGTTCTCAACGGTCGTGATGACTTCATAGACGAAGATACCGTAAAGCGCCGTGAGCAAAAGCATCGGCAAAAAGAAAGAAAACCGCAGATGCTTGCGATGAGCCCGCGACACGGAACAACTTGCTCCATCCGGCCCATCCACAGCCAAGAGCGCCATCAGAACAAACACCCCGATCAAAGCCAACACGCTCATATGAAGCAGCGACAGGACGGCGACAACGGCGCCCCCGATATACATCTTGGTCAGCCAGTCATGGGCTGCCGGTGACAATCGATTTACAATCCCCTCCATGAGCATTCCCCCTATCTCACACAGCCCTCAACGGACCTACCGCACACCCAGCACGCGCCATTGGTCGGAATTGATCTTTTGACGGACCGCCATCTCCAGCCGCTCCTTCGAGCCATCCGAGTAGCCGCCCTTCCGGGTGATCTCGACCGTGCAGACAAAGGCATTCATGGCTTCAGAGAAGTCGCAATCTTCCTTGTCAAAGTCTCCAATCTCGCCATAGAGGGCCTTGCGCTGCGCCCGCATAGCTGCACCAAGGCGGCTGTTACGGCTCCCGCCCACCGAAGTAATGCTCTGTTCCAGATGCTCTTCCAGCAGGCTGCGTAGCTCATCTTCACTGGGGCTACCATCACTACACCCTACCAAGGCAAGCAAAGCCCCCACCACGCCTATGCGCAAAATAGCCCCCATACTATCTGTCCCCCGAACATATGTCGTCAATAAGTGACAAATATATTGATCGATCTCTCCGAAGGGTCAAGCAAATTGTCACTGATCGCATGTAGACGGATCAGCGACATATTGGCCTTCTCCCTATGTGAAGATAGAAGAACGCCTCAGCCGAAATATGAAAGCCCTGCGCGCCCAAAAAGGTTGGTCGCAGGAGGAGCTTGCCTTTGAGTCAGGCCTCCACCGCACCTATATCAGTGATCTTGAACGCTGTGCCCGTAATCCCAGCATCTCCATCGTCGAAAAATTGGCGGAAGGGTTTGGTGTGGATCCGGTGGAGTTGATAAAGCGCTGACCGCTAAAGGTCCTTCGCTTCAACACCGACGATGCGCGCACCCGCGAGATAAAAACCCTGCTGCGCGAGATCCCGCTTCAGTTTTGCCAGATCCGGTATCTCTCCCAACCCCGCAACTCCCTCGGTAATCGTCTTTCGTAGATGCCAGCCGCCGACAATGGCCGGCAGGGCCAGCGGATCCTCATAGTGCGTATAAAGATAGCTGCCCAGCGGTGCCATGGGTGAATAGATGTAGATTGGTGCCTGTTTTTCCATGATTTTGCCTTTTTGACTCGACTCAAAGAACAAACATGGAATATAGAACAAACATTGAACTTTTGGCAAATTCCTCTCATGCGCAAACCGGAAACCATAGAACGGCTCTATTTGGACTTTGATGGCTTCTTTGCCTCGGTCATGCAGCAGGCTATGCCGGATTTAAGGGGAAAACCCATTGGGGTGATCCCTTTTGAGCTTCAGGGCCGCGGCCTGCTCAGCACCATGGTGATTGCCTGTTCCAAGGAAGCTAAGGCCTATGGGTGTTCAAACACGATGCGGGTGCCGGAAGCTCTGGAGAAGTGCCCGGACATGGTGTTGGTACCCCAACGGCCTGATTTGTATCGCCGCGCTCATAATGCCTTACTGGCTGAGATTGCCTGCGAGATCCCCATTGAGACCGTCAAATCCATCGACGAGCTCTGCTGCAAGCTGGATACAGGCGATATTGCTGATCCACATGGTTTGGCCAAACGGCTGAAAGAGCGGCTTTCTGCCAATATCGGTCCCTATGTGACCTGCTCCATCGGCTTTGCCGCCAATCGCTTGCTCGCCAAGATGGCCTGTAAGCAGGACAAGCCCAATGGTGTCACTGTCTGGAAGCCGGAAGATATGCCGGGGCCTTTGGTGTCTTTACCCCTCTCAGAAGTTTCCGGCATTGGTCCTGCCATGGAATTGCGCCTCGAGCGCGCTGGCATTCGCCAGATGGATCAACTTTTGGCCACAGACCCAAAGCACCTCAGGAAGATCTGGGGCAATGTAAATGGGGAGCGTATGTGGTATGCGCTCAATGGCTATGATGTCTATGCCCTTCCCACTGGGCGCAGCATGTACGGCCATGGGAGAGTTTTACCCCCCAAACACCGAACCCCAAAAGATGCTGAAGCCTATTCCCGCCTGCTCCTCACGAAAGCCACGCGCCGTATGCGGCGGGATCGCTTCTATGCGGACACTCTATGGCTCTGGCTCGACATGCGAGAGGGAGACTGGGCCGGCAAATGTGCCCTGCATCTGGTCAATGATGATCAGGCCTGCCTCAAGGCCCTGAAGATCCTATGGAACACAGCTAAATCCAAACACAAGATCACCAGCGAGATCGTCCGTATAGGTGTCACCCTCGCCGACCTTCAGCCTTCCAGCGCGAGGCAACTCGATTTCTTCACCACCAGTGATGCAGAGCGTAAAAACTGGGAGGAGATCACCGGCGTCATGGATTTCCTCAATCACAAGTTCGGCAAGCGGGTGCTCACCATTGGCCCCTGGCTGGAGCCACCCGGCGGCTTTGCTGGTGGCAAAATCTCCTACACCCGCATTCCTTCAGCAGAGGACTTTTGGTGATGTCTTGGCTTGATGACATGCATCTACGTGATCTCGATGACACCCACGTCCTTGAATGTACTTGCCTGAAGTGCCGTCACACCTGGCTGCAATCACCGCTTGAACTTCTCCTCAAGGTCGAACACCGAGACGTCACGCTGGCAGAGGTCAAAGCAAATCTACCCTGCGCTTGCCCTCACTGCTCTCATATAGGCGTCCATCTTGCCCTTGTGGCCGCTTCCGACACATCCGGGTTCGTCGGCGGGATGCCTTGAGGTACAAACTTAATCTGCGAGAAAGCCTGAACCCTTCTGATCTGCCAACAGACAATTGTCACTACTAGTCTGAAAAAGGACAGATATGGATGACGCGAGCAGTCTCTGATAGCATGTGTATCTGGCCTTACATTTCTGCGCAATTGGCGGATATATTTAGATGTGGGTAACGATGTTTGTCTGGTGTCATCCAGCCATGCGGTGTGTCGGTAACAGCTTCCAGGTGTCTGATGAGTGTTGAAAATTTACTCCAAGGGCTTAATCCCAAACAGCGGGCAGCCGCCACGATTGACGATCAGCACGTATTGGTTTTGGCTGGCGCCGGCACAGGGAAAACACGGACAATTGTTGCGCGTGCTGCTTATCTGATCTCCACCGGCGTGCCGGCAAACACGATTCAAATCCTTGCCTTCACAAGAAGGGCCGCCAATGAGATTGCTGAACGGGTGAAGGCTCACATTGGGGCCGACGCCTCAAATCTAGGCGCATCAACATTCCACACTTGGTGTTTATCCCTTATGCGTCGTGCGCCAAAGTTATTCGGTGGTGAAGGGCACTCGGTAATTGATCGCGATGACCAGCTTCAACTGTTCAAGTTGTTGCGCGGAAAGCGGGAGCGTTCGGCTGTACCGACCGCAAAAGATCTTTGCGACATTTACTCATTCGCGCGCAATACGAATAGGGATCTGATGGATGTCATTAGTGACCGGATTGCGGAGTATAGTGCCGACCCTCACGAGATTGCCGAAATTATGCTGGCTTACGAGCAAAAGAAGGCTGAACGAAAATATCTCGACTATGATGATATTTTGGCCAATGTCGCATATGCCTTAAACAACTCTCCACAGGCGCGGGATTTCCTCCACCGCCACTACCAGCACCTGCTTGTTGACGAGATGCAGGACACAAACCCACTACAGTGGGAAATAATCGCCCCATTGGTCCCCAATATTTCGTTGTTCTGCGTCGGGGATGATGCACAGTCCATTTATGGTTTTAGAGGGGCCGATTTTCGGAATGTTCACAGTTTCAATGAGCGTGTGCCAGGAGCTCGATCGCTGAAACTTCTGGATAACTATCGATCCTTTCAAGAAATCCTTGATGTCTCCAATTGGCTCATGGAACAGAGCCCTTTGACATACAATAAGCGATTGGAGGCGGTTCGTGGGAACGGCTTCATGCCCCAGCTATGTACTCTTGCCAATGAATGGGAAGAGGCTAATTGGATTGCCAACAAAATCACTTCTGGTCGTGCCGATGGGGTTGATTATAGAGACAACATGGTTTTGGTTCGGTCGGGGTTTGCCGGTAAGACCATTGAGTCCATTTTCCTAGCGCAAGAAATCCCGTATGTCTTCATCGGTGGCGTGAAGCTTATGGAATCCGCGCATGTGCGGGATTTGCTGTCGATCATTAGGCTTGTTGGGAACCCATCAGATGAAATTGCATGGATACGATATTTGACCTTATGGCCAGGCATTGGTGAGGTTACGGCAAGCCGCCTCACCGCCAAACTTTTGGGTCTGGGTACAGTCGATGCGGCTTCGCAGGTACTCTCCGCTGAGCGAGGGATCCCATATGATATCGGTAGAGTGTTTAGGGCTGTTTCTTCTTATGGGGGCGCGCCTGCAAAGGCTCTTCGCGCAGCCAATGTGGAGATGGAGGAGCTCTTGGCAAAACGCTATGCGACCAAGGACTGGGAAAAGCGGAAGCGCGACTTCCCATTGTTGGAGCATCTGGCCGAAGGGCACTCGACTATTAACGGCTTTATTGAACATTACATTCTCGATCCTGTGAATAGCACCCAAGTCGAAGAAACCGGGTCCAACGACAAGGTTTCGCTCATTACAATTCACTCAGCTAAAGGCGCCGAAGCAAAGGTCTGTTTTGCCATCAATATCTCACCGGGGGCTTTTCCCGGTCCCCACAGCATTGGTGACCCAGATGATGTGGAAGAAGAGCGTCGCGTGTTGTACGTCGCCCTGACAAGGGCACAGGATCAACTTTATGTGACGCGCCGTGGGCATGCCACATGGGCAGAAGACAATCCAGAAACGGAAAGCTATTTTTTGAATGGGGTACCACCTGACCTTTTCGATGACCGAAACTTGATCACATCTCCCCTGTCCCTTGGGGAAAGCCAAAGTTCTACGAAGGGCACACAGCTGCTGAAAAGAGGAATCAACATTGGATCTCTTCCCCCGAAAAAAGGGAAAGCTGGTCCTGTTGTTGATAGCGCGCGCTTGAAGGAACCTGCAATTCACGCCCAGGAGTTAACCCCAAACGATGAGAGTGCAGAAATGCCAAGATCAAAACTTGAAGTTCTCTATCACAGGCAGTCTGAACAGGCAGCGGGCGTGCAGATTGAAAGCTGTGCGGCATCCGTTGATGAGGATAAGCGTCTGCATGTTGTCGCTGAATTAAGCACGATTAACGGTGTCTATTTGGAACAGGCAATAAAGATTCAGTGTCTTGTTTACGACGTTGATAACGCTCTGATGGAGAGCAGTCATGATCATTGGTGGGAGTTTGGTTTCCTCCAATCATTTAGCACAACGATCTACCTAGATGACTTTGAAGAGGCACCGGCTACAATAAAAATCTTCGTGTCCAAAGGTTAGTGTTGAACATTGTTTCGCGATGTCTGAGCTAGGTGAACTTGCGCCCGGCTTTGATTGAAGGTCATGACGTGCTTCCCAAAAACTGGACCGTTGAAAGATTCTATAAACGCGTTATCCGTTGGCTTGCCGGGCCGGCTGAAGTCCAGTGTCACACTGTGTTGATAGGCCCACAGATCAAGGGCACGGGAGATGAACTCTGAGCCTTGATCTACCCTAATGGCCTGCGGGTACCCAATCTGGCTGCAAACCCTTTCCAATGTCTTCACAACATCTTCTCCCTTATACGAATAGCGCGGATCAACCGCCGGGCAGAACCTCGACCAAGTATCTACTATGGCCAATACGCGGAGCTTCCTGCCTGTCACCAGTTGGTCATCCACAAAGTCCATGGCCCATACCTCGTTCGGGCGAACAGCCGCGGTTCTGTCCCCCCGCAACTTTGCCTTCACACGCCGTTTCGGTGTTTTATTTCGCAATTGTAGGCCCAATTCCTTGTAAAGCCGGTATACCCGCTTCGGGTTGACGTGCCAGCCTTCTCTCAGCAGCAACACATGTATGCGCCGATAGCCATAACGCACACGCGTTTCTGCAATCTCCCGGATGCTGTTGGTCAAAACGGCCTGCGATGGGGCACGGCTTTTGTAGTGATTGCTGGATCGACCGGCTTGCAGAACACCGCACGCACGGCGGATGCTGACCTGCCATGTAGCACACAGATAATCAACCAGTTGTCGCCGTATCGCAGACCATAGAGCGTTCGCTTGATAATGTCCTGAAGGATTTCCTTGTCCAATGACAGGTCAGCCATATTTAAGCAAAGCTCTCAGTCAATATTCTTCTGAGGCGGTACTTGATAGCATTTCCATCAGTTTTTCTTGATCAGTTTTCACCTCGGGGCCAAGGCCGAATTGGCTCATAAAAAGAGCGATTAGCAGAAACATGACAAGAATGCGCAACACAAACCTCCACAGCCTTTGTGTTCATACTCAATACTAATTCATATCCCATATGATGACAACGTAAGAACAAGGAGTGAAGTTTTGTCACCTCGGTCACCGCTACCGTTCTTCAGTTTTGAAGCGCTACCTCTGTTCGTCCCTACTCGACCACACATTGATAGAAGGTCATTTGCGACCATTTGTGTTGTGGGAGACTAAATGGTCAGGGCATTTTGTGGGCACTATCTGGGCACTGGGGAATTGTGCGGGCCTAAAAAAAGCGCCGCGTAAGGCGCTTAAGTATTTGTTTTTACTGATAGAATGGTTGGTTGCGGGGGTAGGATTTGAACCTACGACCTTCAGGTTATGAGCCTGACGA
>JBMYYF010000004.1:0-249809 GCA_049609145.1 Alphaproteobacteria bacterium | reverse complement strand
TCGGTGTGGGCTGATGGGGTTGCAGTGGTTTCAGGCGATCATCCAAGCACTTCACCCCATGGGGTTTAAGGGTGATGACGCAGCGCCCTGTGTGATCAGTCTTGGCGGTGTCTACCACCAATTCCAAGCCGAGATTGCGGCTGCCATCTTTGATCAGGCGTTCAAGGTCTTGCTGGCATCTTTCCGGCAGCGCCATGTCCTTCACCTGAGGCCCGTCATGCCGACGCGCATAAGGCTCGGCGATGATCAAGCAAGCGGTGTTCTTGATGCCCGCCAGTGATTGATACTGCATTGGCAGCATTTGCTTCAGCTTGTTCGCCAGCGGGGAGCGTGGATCAATTCTTCCGATCCCTCCAGAATGGTTCAATTGCTTTTCCAGCGCGGTAATGGCGGCTTCAAGGCTTTGCTTGTGGCGGTTCCAGTCTCCATCCACGGGGCCGGACCAAAGGTCAATCCGCTTATGTTGTTTGAGCAGCAGGAAGGCGGCCTGCAAACTCGCCACGTCGTGGACAAGGTTGCGGCCCATCTTGCCGACGGATTGATCGAATTGAGGCATGGGGTTGCTCCTGCGCATCTTTCAAGGAGCTATCCAATATTCACACAATTCTCCGAAAATCTATACCGACATTTGCCGGGGTATGTTTCGATGGTCCGCCTTTGAAATCATTACGCTTTTCGGGGTTTTGAGAGAGGTGGCCGAAAATTTTTCCCGCCCGCATTTCGCTTCAAGACGGCTATGTGGACAGCACATCAAGCGTGTGTTCGATATAGGGCAAGGCGCGTTGCGTGGATTTTCTCAGTTGGTCGCAGCCGTCACCCCGGGCTTTGAGCCGGAGTCCAAGCAGCATTGAAATCTAGCAAGCGTAAGAAAAGCTGAAGCACCGACGGGATACCGGGTCTCGCAAACCCGCCCGGTATGACGTCTGCGAAGATATTTGGACCTGCTGCTAAACCCGCTCTGAAATCGTCGTGCGATGCAGCAGGCGATCATAGCCTTCATAACCGCCGGTTGCCTTGTGCAACACGGAACGATTGTCCCACAGGATCAGCATGTTTTCCTGCCATTCATGGCGGTACTGAAATTTCTCCTGCGATTGATAATGGTAAAGTTCCACCAGCGTTTGGGCGCTTTCCGCCTCATCCAATTCCTTCAACCGGGTGATATAGCCCAGCGTGGAATAAAGCGCGGGCTTGCCGGTTTCCGTATGTGGGCGCACCAGCGGATGTTCCTGCGTTTCATAGGCTTCATCCGAAACCACAATGCGCATGGAACGGCCTGCCTCTTCCTCTTTTTGATCGGTATACATGCCATCGGGCGCATAGGCCGCGGCGGCAGAATGAATGGCGGTGAGGTCTTGGACGCGGGCGCGCAAATCCTCTGGCATTTGTTCATAGGCCATGTGTTGATTGGCGAACATGGTGTCGCCGCCCTTGGGCGGAATGGTAATCGCCATCAGGCAAGTGCCGATAGGCGGCTTGGCCTGAAAGCTCCAATCCGTGTGCCAGTTCTCGGCAAACAGCGGCGTTGTTTCATCTGCATTGCGTTGGATGGCAGCGATGTTGTTGCGCCCATCAATCGGCGCGAAGAAGGGATCATGGCCGAACTCCCCGAAATAGAGGGTGAAGCGCTCAAGGTCGTCATCATTCATCGGCTGGTCGGGGAAGGAAAGCACATGGTGTTCCAACCACGCGGCGCGAATGTCGGCGATGGTATTTTCATCCAGCGGCTTGGTCAGATCGATGCCTGTGATAGCTGCGCCGCAGGCTTGCCCGCTGGGGGTGACGGTGATCATTGTTCGCTCACACTTTCGTAAAGGGCAACATGCGTTGCAGCACTTTATCTCTATCGACGATGAAATGTTTGGCCGCCGCCCCGATATGCAAGGTGACCAAAATGAAGAAGGCGATCATCCCAATGGCGTGCATCACATGGAACAATTGGGTGATGTCGCCTGGGGCTTGCGTGATGGTCAACAGTTCCAGCGGTTCAACCAATGTGTCCTGATAGGTGTAAGCATGGGCAAAGCCCACCACCGGCATATAGAAGAACAAAAAGTAGAAGCCATGGGTCACGCCCTTGGCGGCTTTCACCTGCCATTCGGGCATTGTGTCGGGATAGGGCGGGGGTGGGTTCTTGATCCGCCACCACAGTCGGACGATGGCGAGCGTGAGCGCGAACAGCCCGTTGAAGGAATGGCCTGCCAAAAGTTCGTGGCGCTCAGCAGGCGGCACGTCACCCATGCCGGGGCCTAGGATGAGGGCGACCAAAATTGACAGTGCCATCAGCCAATGCAGCATCATGGCGACGCCGTCATATTTTGTTTTTTCTGTCGTTTTCATGTTTCTGCCTCCCCAAAACCGAAAAACCCGACAATAACCTGAACAACTCAAGTTATTATCGGGTTTAGTGTCACTTTTTTGGCAGGCGTATTGCAACCGCAAATTGGGTTTTTAAAGGCCCAAATAACGCTCCAGCCAATGAATATTGTAGTCGCCATTTTGGAAATCTGTTTGGTCCAACAGGTCCAAATGTAGCGGAATAGTGGTGTTTATACCCTCGACGACAAATTCGTTCAGGGCGCGGCGCAGCCTCATTTGGCATTCATTGCGGTTGCGTCCATACACAATCAGCTTGGCGATCATGCTGTCGTAGTAAGGCGGTATCGAATAGCCCTGATAGCAAGCCGAATCGACCCGAACCCCAAGCCCACCGGGCGTATGGTACACATCGATGCGACCGGGGCTTGGCACAAATGTCTCGGGATGTTCGGCATTTATGCGGCATTCAATGGCGTGACCGTTGAACTCAACCTCGTCTTGGGTGAAGCTCAAAGGCAAGCCTGCGGCGACACGGATTTGTTCGCGAACGAGATCAATCCCAGTAATAGCCTCGGTTACAGGGTGCTCTACTTGCAGGCGCGTGTTCATTTCAATGAAGTAGAACTCGCCATTTTCGTAGAGGAATTCGATGGTGCCTGCACCCAGATATCCAAGCTCTTTCACCGCGCTGGCAACGCGACGACCAATGTCCTCACGGGCTTCGGCGTTCAATGCAGGCGAGGGGGCTTCTTCCAACACCTTCTGATGGCGACGTTGCAAAGAGCAATCGCGTTCGCCCAAATGCACCACATTGCCGTGGCTATCAGCCATGACCTGCACTTCGATATGGCGCGGCTCGCCCAAATATTTCTCAACATAAACGGCGTCATCACCAAAGGCAGCCTTGGCCTCTGACTTCGCCATGCCCAGCGCATTTGTAAGGTCTGCTGCGGTTTTGGCCACTTTCATGCCACGCCCGCCACCCCCTGCAGATGCTTTGACGATCACGGGATAGCCGATTTCTTCGGCAACACGACGTACTTCACCGTCGTCGGTCACGGCACCTTCTGTGCCGGGCACCACGGGCACACCAAGACGTTTCATCGCGTCTTTCGCTGCGATCTTGTCGCCCATCATGCGGATATGTTCGGCCGTTGGGCCGATAAAGGTCATGTCATGTTCTTTGACAATCTCCGAGAAGCGTGCGTTCTCTGACAAGAACCCATAGCCGGGATGAATAGCTTGCGCGCCGGTAATGTCACAAGCCGTTAAAATGGCCGGGATGTTCAGATAGCTGTCCGCAGCAGGCGGCGGACCAAGGCACACGCTTTCATCGGCCAGACGTACATGCATGGCATCAGCATCGGCGGTGGAATGCACTGCGACGGTTTGAATGCCCATTTCTTGACACGCACGCACAATGCGCAGCGCGATTTCCCCGCGATTGGCGATCAGAATTTTATCGAACATATGGCTATTCCAACACGATCAGCGGTTCGCCGAATTCTACCGGCTGGCTATCATTCACCGTAATCGCGGCTACTTTGCCTGCGCGTGGTGCCGTAATGGGGTTCATGGTTTTCATCGCTTCGATGATCACCAGTGTTTGCCCCTCGCTCACCGTATCACCAACGCTTACAAAGGGAGCGGCACCCGGCTCTGCTTGTAGATAAACCGTGCCGACCATCGGTGCTGTTACCGCATCACCCGCGGGCGCTGCTGGCGCGGCGGGTTCTGCCGCTGGTGCGCTTGCGGCGGGTGCAGGCGCAGGTGCAGCCGGGGCAGGGGCTGCTGCCGGTGCGGCAGCGACAACAGGTGCGGCAGAAACTGTGGGCGCATCTTTCGCGATGCGCAGCTTCATACCTTCTTCTTCGATTTTGATTTCCGTCAAATCATTGTCGCTAAGTATCTCTGCGAGTTCGCGAACAATGGCTGGGTCGATTTTCGTCATGGGCTTTGCGCTCCCTTATCTTCTGACGGCTTTAATGTTGCAGCGCCTTTGCAAGCGCCTCTACAGCTAATTCGTACCCTGTTGCGCCCAAGCCTGCAATAAGGCCGGTGGCAACGGGGGTAATATAGGAATGATGGCGAAATTCCTCCCGCTTGGCGAGATTTGACAGGTGAACCTCTATTACCAGCCCGTCATAGCTGCGCAAGGCATCGTGCAGCGCGACGGATGTGTGCGTGTAAGCACCTAAGTTGACAATCAATCCTGCGGTTTCATCATTGGCCTGTTGGATAAGGTCAACTAACTCGCCCTCATGGTTGGATTGAAAGCACTGTGCCTCAAGCCCATGTTTGGAGGCGCAAGCATTTACCATCTCGCCGATGTCGTCGAGCGTGGTGGCACCATAAATTTCCGGCTCCCGCCTGCCTAGTAGGTTCAGGTTGGGACCGTTCAGCACCCATATTGTTTTGGCTTTTGTCATGTCTTCTGTGCTCTATCGCTTCCCATATGGCGCGGCTGCGCTTATATAAAGGTTGAGTATGCGTCTCAAATCTTTCTGGTCAATGTGAATGTCATGGTTGCGCTGAATATCACCATCAATGGAGAGCCTCATAGCTTTCCAAGCCCCTTGAATGTGCGGGAAATGGTTGAAAAGCTGGGATTAAACCCGGCCAAGATTGCGATTGAGCGGAATTTGGAGATTGTGCCGCGTTCTACCTATGATGCGTTGAGCGTGGAAGACGGCGATGCGTATGAAATTGTGCACTTTATTGGCGGTGGTGATTCGGCCACTGATGGGAAGATGAACGAAGATTTTTTTGAAGTTGCGGGCCAAAAATTCAAGTCGCGCCTATTGGTGGGAACCGGCAAGTATAAAGATTTTGAAGAGACAAAAGTGGCGATTGAAGCCTCCGGCGCTGAGATTGTGACGGTGGCGGTGCGACGTGTGAATGTGACAGATCCCAATCAGCCAATGTTGGTGGATTATGTAGACCCCAAAAAATACACCTATTTGCCCAATACGGCAGGGTGCTTTACTGCGATGGATGCGGTGCGCACGCTGCGTTTGGCGCGCGAAGCGGGTGGTTGGGATTTGGTGAAGCTCGAAGTGTTGGGCGATCATAAAACCCTTTACCCCAATATGCCCGAAACCTTTGAGGCGGCAGAGCTGCTGATCAAAGAAGGCTTTAAGGTGATGGTTTATTGCGCGGATGACCCCATTGCGGCCAGAAGGCTGGAAGATATGGGGTGCGTGGCGATTATGCCGTTGGCCGCGCCCATCGGGTCTGGTCTTGGGGTGCAAAACCCGGTCCATATTCGCCTGATCAAAGAAGAGGCTAAAGTGCCTGTATTGGTAGATGCGGGTGTTGGCACTGCATCTGACGCCGCCATTGCTATGGAACTGGGCTGTGATGGCGTGCTAATGAACACCGCGATCGCCGAGGCAAAAGACCCGATCATGATGGCGAAAGCGATGAAACACGCGGTTATGGCAGGGCGGGAGGCTTATCTTGCAGGCCGTATGCCCAAAAAGATGTATGCCGACCCGTCCAGCCCGTTGGCTGGATTGATCTAAAGGTTCATCTTTCCGTCAGCCTTGACGCCCATATCAACAACCTTTTTAAGCGCCGCTTTCTTGAGTTTCCCACCATCGGCATTGCGCGCAATGATGTCGCCGAAGGAAATCCGAAAGGGTTCTCGCCATGTTTCCGGCTGCCATGTTTGCGACCGCTTGAACGCCTTGGCGCAATGGAAGAAACAGGTCTCAATCTTCACTTCCAGCACGAGTTCTGCCGGGCGACCACGCGTTTCGAACTTTGCGCAAAGGTCTTCGTCATCCTTAATTGTGCACCGGCCCGAGATGCGCAGTGTTTCTTCGGTGCCGGGGATAAGAAAGATGAGGCCGATAGTGCCTGTCTCAATAATGTTGGTGTGGCCATACATGAGCTTATTGCCGGGACGATCAGGGATCAGGATCGTTTTATCATCTACAATGTGTACAAAGCCCGGCCCATCACCCTTGGGTGACACGGTGGGCATTCCGTCTTTCGATGTGGTGGCAAGGAATAGTAGCGGTGTTTTGGCGATGTAATCCCGCGCTTCTTCAAACAGGCTATCATAGACCTTCTGCTTGGTGAGTTCGTGGGCATCGCCCATTTTGGCGCGTAGCGCTTCAATCGTTGTGATGTCAGCCATAGGAGGCTCCTAAAGTTTTTGGTCGTAATCGCCAACAGCGCCGGTGGCTTGCAGGCGGGCATCGATATTCGCGAACATGCCACGCATCTTCTCCTCCGACACAGGGCTTTCAACCACAACAACGAGGGACGGTTTATTGGAGGAGGCGCGGACAAGCCCCCAAGTGCCATCAGCTAAATGCACACGCACACCGTTCACTGTAACGAGTTCCTTAATCTCTTCACCCAATACCGTCTCGCCGTTCGCGTAGGCTTTCTCAAACTCGGCGATCATTTGATCGACGATCTGATACTTTTTCTCGTCAGCGCAATAAGGGGCCATGGTGGGGGATGAATATGTGTGACCCAACTCTTTCTTAAGGTCGGAGAACTTTTTGTCTGGGGCGCGGTCCATCATCTCACACAGGCGAATGGCGGTTAAGGTGCCATCGTCATAGCCGCGCCCAATAGCGCCGCCCAAAAAGTAGTGGCCGGATTTTTCAAAACCCGCCAGCGCGCCCAAGGCGTTTACCCGGCGCTTCATATAGGAATGGCCGGTTTTCCAGTAGTCGGTGGTGCAGCCTTGTTCTTTGAGCACCGGGTCGGTCAAAAACAGGCCGGTGGATTTCACATCCACCACAAATTGGCTGCCGGGGTGTTGGCGCGCTAAATCCCGTGCCATGATCAGTCCCACCTTATCGGCAAAAATTTCATCGCCTTCATCATCAATCACGCCGCAGCGATCGCCATCGCCATCAAAACCCAAGCCGATATCAGCGCCGTGTTCCAGCACCGCATCGCGCATGGCGTGCAGCATTTCCATATCTTCGGGGTTGGGGTTGTAGCGGGGGAAAGTGTAATCAAGATCGGCGTCCAGCGGGATCACTTCACAGCCAATGCGTTCCAGCGCAGCGGGAGAGAATGCGCCTGCCGTGCCATTACCGCAGGCGGCAACCACTTTCAGTTTGCGCTTCAGCTTCACCCCTTGGGTGAGGTCATCCAAATAGCGTTCGGCCAAATCAGGCACGTACACATAGCCGCCGCCGGTGCGCAGCTTGGCTTCCCCGTTCAAAACAATGTCGCGCAAGCGTGCCATTTCATCCGGCCCGTGGGTGAGGGGGCGTTCCATCCCCATTTTTACGCCGGTCCAGCCATTTTCATTGTGGCTGGCGGTGACCATGGCCACGGCGGGCACATCCAATGCGAATTGCGCAAAATAAGCCATGGGGGAGACAGCCAAGCCAATATCATGCACCTCAATCCCTGCCGCCATCAGGCCAGAGATCAACGCATATTTGATGGAGGCCGAATAGGAGCGGTAATCATGTCCCACCGCGATGGCGGGGCGAATGCCGGCCTCATACATTTGGGTGCCAAGGCCTGCGCCAAGCGCATGAATGCCTTGTAGATTTATTTCGTCCCCGAACAACCAGCGCGCATCATATTCACGAAAGCCGGTAGGCTTCACAAAGGGGAGGCGCTCAAAATCAGCGCTGTTCGCCACAAGATCAGTGCGCGGTGTTGGAAGCATGAAGTATCCTTATGGTTTGCTGTTGTTGGCGGCCCAATTGGCGCGCTTTTGCTTGGCCTCGGCCTCGCGTTCAGACTTTAGAGCCATAATCGCATCTTTTTCGTCGTCGCTGAATTTGCCCCATTTTGCAATTTCGGGCAGGGCGCGATAGCAGCCAAGGCAATAGCCGGTGAGTCCATCCACCGTGCAAACACGGATACATGGGCTTTTGATCGGGCTAACAACGGGGCTGGACGTGGCAGAATCAGTCATATTTGGACCCTAAGGGTGCAGCGAGATACGATCAAGTTAGTTTGCGGCAGCGGAAATTGCGTCAACTTTCCCACCCCAGGGCGCTTGCGCTGACAAAGTGTCAGGACTAGGATCGCGCAAATTTTCGACCCGGCGGTAAAAAGCCGGGCTGCCACCCAAGAATATAAAGGAAGGGTCCCATGGATACAGCATTCAGCCCCGAAGAACTGGCGTTCCGCGATGAAATTCGCAACACGCTGGAGGCGAAATACCCTGATGATTTGCGTGAAAAAATGGACAAAGGCGCGACCTTCACGAAAGAAGAGTTTTTGCGCTGGCACAAAATTTTGGCGGAACTGGGCTGGGTTGCCCCAAGTTGGCCGGAAGAGTGGGGCGGTACGAACTGGACCCCTGCCCAAAAGTACATTTTCTCTGAAACCTGTGCGGAGTTGAATACGCCTGCGGTTCTGCCTTTTGGCATAAACATGGTGGCCCCGGTAATTTACACCTTTGGGTCGGATGAGCAGAAGAACCATTACTTGCCGCGCATTTATAATGGCATCGATTGGTGGTGTCAGGGCTATTCAGAGCCCGGTGCAGGGTCTGACCTTGCGGGCTTGCGCACCAAAGCCGTGCGCGAAGGCGATCACTACATCGTCAACGGCTCCAAAACCTGGACGACATTGGCGCAGCACGCTGATTGGATTTTCTGTCTGGTGAAAACCAATACGGAAGTAAAAATTCAAGAAGGTATTTCCTTCCTGCTGATCGATATGAAAACGCCGGGTATTACCGTGCGCCCCATCATCACCATGGATGGCGGGCACGAGGTGAACGAGGTTTTCCTTGAAGACGTGAAGGTGCCTGTGGCGAACCGCATTGGGGAAGAAAACAAAGGCTGGACCTATGCCAAATACCTGCTGGGCCATGAGCGCACCGGTATTGCCGGGGTTTCCCGCTCCAAACGGGGCTTGGCCAAGTTGAAGAAGATTGCGGATGCTGAGTTGATTGATGGTGAACCGCTGATCACAGACCCTGATTTCAGCCGCAAATTGGCCGAGCTTGAGATCGATTTGACGGCATTGGAATATACCGATCTGCGCGTTTTGGCCGAAGTTGCCAAAGGCAAAGGGCCGGGGCCGGAAGCCTCTATTCTTAAGATTCGTGGCTCAGAAATTCAGCAACGCATTGCCGAACTAACCATGGAAGCTGTGGGGCACTACGCCAATCCGTTCTTCCGCGGCGGCGATGAGGGCTGGAATGAGCATCCCGTGGGGCCAGATCATGCCGTTGGCAAGGCGCCGGTCTATTTCAACATGCGTAAAACCTCCATCTATGGCGGGTCGAACGAAATTCAACACAATATTATTGCGAAAGCCGTGCTGGGCCTTTAAGCCTTTGTGCAACGACATATACGTTAGGGGACAATAATGGACTTTTCCTTTACCGAGGAACAAACGCTGCTGCGCAACACGGTTCAGCGTTTTATCGAAGACAATTACGATTTTGACACACGCTGCAAAATTGTGGCTTCAGAAGAAGGTTGGCGGCCTGACTATTGGCAGCAATTGGCAGAACTGGGTGTGCTCGCCGTGCCGTTTGATGAAGAACATGGTGGTTTGGGCTATGGCCCAATCGAAACCATGGTCATCATGGAAGAACTGGGCCGTGGTTTGGTTGTAGAACCCTATTTGCCGACGGTTATCATTGGTGGGGGCTTTTTGCGCCACGGTGGTAGCGACGCGCAAAAAGCTGAATTGATCCCGGCGATTGCAGGTGGTGAGTTGAAATTGGCTTTTGCTTACGCAGAACCGCAAGGCCGTTACAATTTGGCTGACCTGACGACCACTGCCAAGGCAGATGGCGATGGCTTTGTGCTGAACGGTTACAAGGCGGTAGTGATTGGCGGCCCGATGGCTGACAAGCTGATTGTTACTGCCCGCACATCCGGCGATCAACGCGATGAAGACGGCGTATCCGTGTTTATCGTGGATGCCGGTGCTGCTGGCGTTGGCCGCCGTGATTACCCCACGGTTGATGGCTTGCGTGCCTCGGAAATCACGTTTGAAAATGTGAAGCTGGGCGCCGATGCCGTGATCGGTCAAGTTGGCAAGGCCTTGCCGCTGGTTGAAAAAGTGGTGGATGAGGCCATTGCCGCGCTTTCAGCGGAAGCCATGGGTGCCATGAAGGTGCTGAACGATGCCACCGTTGAATATTGTAAAACACGTAAGCAATTCGGTGTGCCGATTGGCTCGTTCCAAGTGCTGCAACATCGCATGGTTGATATGTTCATGGAGCATGAGCAATCGGTTTCCACGACCTATATGGTGAACCTAAAGCTGGATGAAGATGAAACCGAACGCAAGAAAGCGGCGTCTGCTGCGAAAGTGCAAATCGGCAAATCCGGTCGCTATGTTGGCCAAAATGCCGTGCAATTGCATGGAGGCATGGGCATGACGGACGAATTGAATGTTGGTCACTATTTCAAGCGTCTGACCATGATCGACAGCATGTTCGGCAATGTGGACCATCACTTGAAGCGCTATGCCTCTCTCGGTTAAGCCGCGATAAAGTGCTATAGATTTGGGGCCGCGCCAATTGGTGTGGCCCTTTTCTTTTGAGGGAACCATGGAAAACATCAACGCTATTCGCGCTCAAGCGCATTTGCACCACGCCTATTTGCTGGGGCTGCAACTCATGGTTTCCACCCGCAAGGGACCAGAGGTGATGGGGGATTGGATGTTCCGCCTATTCCGCCGTCAGCATCTGGATAAATTCCTTTCAAGCTTTGAAAAGCTGGGCGTGAAGGGCCTGCCCGATGCGGTGGCCTGTGCGCAATATCATGTGCTTTCCAATAATATTGGCGGGGTGGGCGTCGAATATATGTATGAGAACGACCGCAAGGCGTGGGTGCGTTTTCGTTATCCACGCTGGATGTATCATGGCCCTACCATTTGTGGTGTGCCGGTAGAGGTGTCGCACGGCTTTCTGAAAGGCTGGTATGCGCATAATGGCGTCTCCCTTGGTAATCCGCGCTTGGGCTTTGTCTGCGTGTCAGAGGACATGACAGGGGAGTTCGGTTTTTGCGGCTACTTTAAAGAATATGACCACGATTTGAGTGAAGATGAGCGCCTGCAATTCGCTAAGGGTGAGGTGCCCCCGCCTTATGTTGAAGAGGATCAGCCCAAACCACCGCCCGCCGAATGGAATGAATTGCGTCTTGAAAAAGCCAATCGCAATTATGCGCTGGATTACATCCGCAACGGGTTGTGCGAGTTGATGGGCGTTCTGGGCGCAAGTGAAACGGCAGAACTTGCCAAACTTTCTGCCAAGCTGATTGGCCTGCAATATTTTACAGAAACCGCTGATTTGGTGGGCGCGCGCGATGGCGATGTGGACAATGCTGTAGCTTACCTTGCCACCATGCTGCGCGGCATGGGGGATGCGGTAGCGGTGGAGGGGCAAACGCTTACCCAATCAGGTCTGCGTATTGTGCGCGGTATGGAGGGGGCGGAGCGTGACTTGTTGCTCTCTGCATGGGTTGCCCTTTGGCAGGGCACACTGCAATCAATGCGCTTGCGGCACGATCTGCAAGCGACTATTCAAGATGACAAAATTATTTGGACAATCGGGGGCGCGGCATGAGCGACGATATTTTACTTTATGAACAATCCGGCCATGTGGTGACACTCACCATGAACCAGCCGGAGGTGCGCAACGCCATTGGCGGTGGGCCAGAGATCGAGGCGATGATCCAAGCAGTCGATCGCATCAATCGGGATAAGTCTGTGCGGGCGGTGATTTTGACAGGCGCTGGCAAGGCCTTTTCTGCCGGCGGCAATATCAAAGCGATGAATGAGAAGGATGGCATCTTCTCGGGTGGGGCCGGGAATATCCGCGAAGGATATCGCAACTCCATCCATAAAATGGTGCGCGCCATCTGGGCGCTGGAGGTGCCGGCTATCGCTGCCGTAAATGGTCCAGCGATTGGTTTGGGGTGTGATATCACCTGCCTGTGTGATACCCGCATTGCGGCTGATAGCGCAAAGTTTGGTGTTACATTCCTCAAGCTGGGCCTTAATCCCGGGGACGGTGGAGCTTGGCTGTTACCGAAGGTTATTGGCATGGCGCGCGCGTCAGAGCTTTTCTATTCAGGTGATGTGGTGGATGCGAATACCGCCAAAGAATATGGCCTCGTTTCCCGCGTTGTGCCAGGCGATATGCTGATGGAGGAGGCGCAGGCACTTGCTTCGCGCTTCGCCCAGCAGCCGCCGGATGTGCTGCGCATGACCAAGCGTTTGCTGCGCGCGGGCATGACCTCAACCTTTGATACGGTCATGGAAATGTCTGCCGGGTACCAAGCAGTGGCTCATTCAACCGATGATCATATGGAAGCTCTTTCCGCCTTCTTTGAAAAGCGGGATGGCAACTATACGGGTAACTAATTATTGCGGCGGCGTTTCGCGCGTCCTAAGCTGCCGCCACTGAAATTCAAAACTCAACACAAGGAGAGAAAGTATGACTATTGGGATGATCGCCACTTTGAAAGTGCAAGAAGGTAAAGCCGAAGAATTTGCGGAAGTGTTCCGCGATCTTTCAGCCAAAGTGCTGGCAAATGAGCCGGGCTGCAACTTTTATGCTGCTCACCAAGACCCGGAAGATCCGAACACTTTTGTGATACTTGAGCAATATGAAAGCCCGGAAGCCTTGGCGGCCCACGGCCAAAGCGATCACTTCAAGGCTGCGCAACCTGCCATGGGCGCCTGCCTTGCCGGTGCGCCTGATCTCAAAATGCTGAACGGCATCTAATCAAAATTATGGGCGGTGGCCTTGGCTGCCGCCCTTATTCCATCTATCAGGAGCCAAGCCCCATGCATCTTTCCTTTTCCGATGAAGATGAAGCCTTCCGCGCCGAAGTGCGCCAGTTCATTGCCGATAACTACACCAATGAGATGAAGGCAAAGCACGCCCAATCCAAAAACGGCTATATGGACAAAGATAGCATCGTGGCATGGCAAAAGGCGCTGTACGCCAAGGGCTGGGTGGCCCATAACTGGCCGGTGGAATTTGGCGGGCCGGGCTTCACGCCGACCCAAAAATTTATCTATGAGGTCGAGATGGGAAGGGGCGATACCCCCACCACCAGCCCCATGGGCCTTTCCATGGTTGCGCCCGTTATCATGGCATTTGGCAATGATGAACAAAAGGCACAGCACTTGCCGCCGATCCTGTCATCTGATGTATGGTGGTGCCAAGGCTATTCTGAGCCGGGCAGTGGATCTGATCTGGCATCCCTTTCCATGAAAGCGGAAGACAAGGGTGATCATTATCTGCTGAACGGCACCAAAACCTGGACCACGCAGGCACAATTTGCCGATTGGATGTTTTGCCTTGTGCGCACCTCTAAAGAAGGCAAAAAACAGGAAGGCATCTCCTTCGTATTGTTGCCGATGGACACGCCGGGTGTGGAAATATCGGTCATTCGCACACTGGATGGTCCGGCAGAAGGGGAGCAGGAGATCAACTCCGTGTTCTTCACGGATGTAAAGGTGCCGAAGGAAAACCGCATTGGTGAAGAAAATAAAGGCTGGACCTATGCCAAATATTTGCTGGAGTTTGAGCGCGGCAATCCCTACAGCCCGGCACTTTACAACAAGCTAAACAAGGTGAAGAAAATCGCCCGCGCCGAACAATCCAACGGTGCGCCCTTGATGGACGATGCAGACTTTGCCCGTCAGGTGGCGCAGCTTGAAACCGAAATTCGTGCCATGGAGTTCTTTGAATATCGCTTTTTCTCAGCGCTCTCGACAGGCGGCCGCCCCGGTGCGGAAGGCTCTATTTTGAAAACACGCGGCACAGAGCTGGAACAAGCCATCTCCATGCTGGCGGTAGAGGCAGTGGGCACCTATGCCATGCCATTTGTAGAAGATACATGGGCGTTAAAGGGCAATGACCGCGCCGGGCCGGAATATGCAGCCCCGGTGGCGCCCTATTATTTCAATCGCCGCAAAGCGACGATCTATGCCGGTTCCAACGAAATTCAGCGCGGGATTTTGGCCAAGCAGGTGTTGGGCTTGTAGATGGGTTTTTAAGGGCGCGTATAGTGCAGCCACAGCATATTTAGGCCTGTGCGTTCATCGATGAACGCGCCTTCTTCTGTAAAGCCGTAGGAGGCATAAAATGCGCGCCCTACGGTGTTGTCGGCAAAGACGCGCAGCTTGATTATTTCATTCAAACTGGCCGCCTTGTCCATCATGGCGCGGCCAATGCCTTGACCGTGATAGGCCGGGTCCAGAAAGATGGCGCCAACTTCTTCGCCTATTAAAGCGATGAAACCCACCACGTTGCTGCCCACTTCGGCCACATAAGTGTCTGCGTTGGGCAGATAAAGCGTTGGAATGTTGTGGCGTTCTTCATCCAGAAATTGCTCGGTCACAAAGCTGTGGGCCACGCGCGATGCGCTTTCCCATGCGTGAATAACGGCTTGAAGGTCTGCGTCTTGGTAAGGGCGGATCGTGGCGGTCATGTCTGACACTCATTTTTCGAAAAGGGGTGCGGGCTATAGCAAGCGCGGCCGGCTTTCGCTATATAAATCGTGCTCAATGTTGCGCGGGTCCCGTAGCTCAGTTGGATAGAGCACCAGATTCCTAATCTGGGGGCCGCTGGTTCGAATCCAGCCGGGATCACCACCTCTTAAGGGAGATTACTCATGGCCGTGAATGAAGCACAAAAGGATTTCTGGTCCGGCGGCGGCGGCAAGGTGTGGGTGGAGCAGCAAGTGCAGTTGGATCAAATGATCGGCCCTATGGGTGATTTGGCACTCGCCAAGCTGCCTTTGAGCGGCGGTGAGAACGTGTTGGATATTGGCTGCGGGGCAGGCACCACATCGCTTGAACTGGTGGCGCGCGTTGGTGCCTCCGGTCATGTGCATGGCGCGGATATTTCAGAGCCGTTGACCGCCTATGCCAAGGAACGCGCGGCGGCTGCCGGGCTGGATAACCTTACCTTCTCCCTTACCGATATGCAGGTGGATCAACCGCCCCATGCACCGTTTGATGCGGTGTTCTCCCGCTTTGGGGTGATGTTCTTTGAAGACGCCTATGCGGGCTTCAACAACATTCATGCCGCTATGAAGCCCGGCGCGCCCTTGGCCTTTGTGTGCTGGCAGGCGCAAACAGAAAACCCTTGGACGCTGGTGGCAGCCCAAGCCATCATGCCCTATGTGGAACTGCCCGCGCCCTTGCCGCCCAAGGCACCGGGGCCTTTCGCGTTTCAAGAACAAGCCTATGTGGCAGATATTCTGGCCCAATCAGGCTTTAAGGATGTTGAGATTGAAGGTGAAACCCGGTTGATGACCATGTTTGATGGTGTGCCTTTGGAAGAAGCGGTGGCGCGCTACTTCAACATCAACCCCACCATTAAGGCGCTGATCAATGCCGCAGAAGGGGTGGATGAAGCAGAAATTGTAGCCGCAGTGACAGAGGCGTTTAAGCCTTACCATCAAGATGGCAAATTGCAGTTCCAAGGGGCCGTGTGGGTCGTCACCGCCCGCGCTTAGCTTTCCTTACGCGGCCACGCCAGATAGAGCGTTAGTGCAAAGACAATGCCCGATGTGATGAGCGTGACGCCGAGGACGGAGGCCACCTGTTCAATCGGTTCTGCCACTTCCCGCGTCCGTTGCTGCAATTCCGCCGCGCGCCAAAAGAAGGCCCGCCAGTTCAGGCAAAAGGCAAAGCCCCACGCGCCGCAAAGCAGACCCGCCGCACTGCCATATTTTGGGGACAGCGCCACATAGCCGGAGGTGACGAAGAGTGTCATCGCAATATAGTCCACCAACACCATGGGCAGGTAAGAGCCATATTCAACATAGTGATAGGTCTCTAAAATGAAGTAGGGGGCGGTGATAATCAAAGTATAGATGGCGATATAGCGTTCCAGCTTCTGCATAAGGGAAGGCTCCTAAATCAATTTGGCTTCAAGCGGCCAGCGCGGAGCAGGGGCAGGCGGTTTGCCATAGCCAACGCGGCCCAGCATTTGGATGGTTTGGTCGGACTTTGCCAGTTCTGCGTGGATTTGGTTATAGAGCGCCTCCATCTCCTCATATTCTTGGAGAACTTGGGAAAGCGGATGAAGGCCAAGCCCCTGTTCAGCAGCAGCAAGGTTCATACGCACCCATGAACGCCCTGCATTGATCTGCGCAATGCGATCATTGCCGTTAGTTTTAATCCAAACATACCCCATGGCTGTGGCGGTAATTGGCTCATACATATCAAGCCCCTGCTGCCACGCAGTGCTGTTGGGGTCACGCATCTTCTTCTTTGTGAGAATACCCAATGCCATCATTATCTCCAAAAATGCCCCTTGCATGGCTATCCCGTCAGGGTTGGCAGAGACCTCTTTTGATCCCATCCGCATCAGGTGAATGGATTCTGCCAGCGTGCGTGGGGTCTCATACTCTATTTTGAAGGCTTGCCAGGTTAGCTCGCGCAAATGGGACACCAGTTTTTCATCATTGGTTTGGCCGGTCTGGATATCTGCGTGAGCAGCTTGGGTGATGGTGGTTAGAGCGTCCGTTGTAACGGGCTTGGTATCATCAAACGGATCTTTATTGCTGCGCCGCGCTAGCACATGCTTAAACAGAGGGGACGGTGCGGTGTCTGCCTTGGTGAAAGTGGCATAGGCCACGGGGCGCAAATCAAGCGCGCCATTGTCAAACCCATCAGGGAAGAGGGTGAGTGCTACTGAATATCCTTGCGCTTGGGCAGCCATTACCATGAGTTCCAAAAAGCACCCAAGCCCCACGGTGATTTGGCGGTTGAACGGATCCGTGTCCGGCAAGAGGCGGTCTGTATCCACATAGAGCGTGAGGGCATTGCCGCTTTTTGCCAGATCTACCATCCATGGCTGGCGATTATGCGGATTGGGGGCCAACAGCGCGTATGACAAAGCATTGCGCAACGGATCATTATACTGGCCGGCCTGCGCCCATGGCTGTATGCCGCTATCGGCAACGTCACACGCCGCCAAGGGGGTCGTGGCCGCCACAATCGTACCTCCGCCTACAATGTGCATGAAATTACGCCGGGAAATCTTGGTCATCGTTGTCTCCTGATCAGGATATGATGGTAAGGTGGCCGGCGCACCAAAGGCAATGCCATTGCAGTTAGGCGAAACTCCTGTAATCATCTGCCTATGATCGGGGCAAACACAGATTCGCAGAAAAACGCGGTTCAGCGCTTTGAAGCGTTTCTGGGCGCGCGGGACTTTCCTTTTTCCCTTTTACCGGCCAGCCCGTGGAAGGTGGGGGGCGCAATCTTTGTTGGGTTGATGGTTGTCTTTATTGGGCTGGATTTGTGGTCAGGTCGTTCCAGTGTCGAAGCCACGATGGTTTTTGGGGTGCATCTTGAATCTTACGTGCTTGCCCTTCTAACCACCTATGTCTTGGTGGCAAATGAAGATGGGCGTCGTCGCTTTATTGACGATATGTTAGTACTCTCCCCCGTATTGAAGATGCCGGTTGAACAACAACTTGGCGTGTTTGATGGTCAAATCACCGCGCGGAGCCGCCGGCGAGTGCTTGCGGGCTTAGTGGTAAATTTGGCTGCCTTTCCATTTTTGCTGCCAGTATATATGCGCGATGAATATGGTGTTTGGGCCTCGTCCAGTTTGGCATTGCAGGTTTCAATTTTGATATTTGTTGTCGGTAGCGCGTTTTACGACGCGATTGATATGAACCTGCGGATAAGCCGTTTAACGGCCAAAGGCTTTAACATTGATTTGCTTGAAATGGACGCACTTGATTCTTTTGGTCGTATGGGACTGGCAACTGCGGCAAAAATAATTGTTGGCAGTGCGATTGCCATTCCGTTGATGTTGGATGATGGCGCAACGATTGTGACGGCAGTATTTGTCGTTTCCATGATTGTGCTTGCAGGGTTTGTTTTGGTGTTGCCTTCCCGCGCTGCCCACCGCGCAATCGTGGAAGAAAAGCAGCATGAAATTTCCCGTGTCAATGAAAGCATACGCGCTGAAATCCAGGAAAATACTGGGAAATATGATATGGCAGGTCTCATTGCCTATAGAAATATGATCGAAAATATTCGCGAATGGCCACTTGGTATGCCGGTTCTTATCCGCTTTGTGGCTATTGGTATATTCCCTGTTGTTTCATGGTTTGCCGCCGCCTTTGCCGACCAAATTGTTGAAAAATTTGTCGGTTAGCTCATTTGTTGGCGTAAAAAAAATGCACAAAACATTCTTCAAAGGTTTGACAAGTGAAGTTCTCTGTCGTCTGATTTGATTCGCACAGAAGAAATGTCTGTGTGAGCCAAATTGAAAGCCAGCATGCGGGCTATGTCCGCACATCATTGGGCAACAAAACGATAGGGAGCACAGCGATGACGGACAACGTCACGATTGAAGAACAAGAAGGTGAGGCGACAACAGAACGTACTCAAGCCGCCGCCGCCAAAACGGCCCGTAAAACGGCAAAGAAAAAGGTAGCGAAAAAGAAAACGGCCAAAAAAGCCGCCAAGAAAAAAGTAGCAAAAAAGAAAACGGCTAAGAAGGCTGCAAAGAAAAAGGTAGCTAAGAAGAAAACAGCCAAAAAGGCAGCTAAGAAAGTAGCCAAGAAAAAGGTTGCGAAGAAAAAAGCTGTGAAGAAGGCTGCAAAGAAGAAAGTAGCAAAAAAAGCAGCTAAGAAGAAGGCTGTGAAAAAGGTGGCAAAAAAGAAAACGGTAAAGAAAGCTGCCAAGAAGAAAGTAGCCAAGAAAACCGCTAAGAAAGCTGCCAAGAAAAAAGTAGCTAAGAAGAAAGTAGCGAAGAAGAAAGTAGCCAAGAAAAAGGCTGCGAAAAAGAAGGTTGCCCGCAAGAAAAAATAGCGGCAACTAAGATCGATACAGGGGCGCTTTGAGTAAAATCAAAGCGCCTTTTTGCTGTTAGGGAGGCAAAATGCAGAAATTGCGCGTGCTTGGTCTTGTGTTGACGATGTGTGCCGCGGCATCAACATTATTTGGGGCCCCACTGGTTGGACTACGTCATTTGGAGACGGCAACGGCAAGCGGTGTTGTGGATGGTGATACGCTGCGTCTGGCTGATGGGCGTGAGGTGCGCATGGTTGGTATTCAGGCACCCAAATTGCCATTGGGCCGTACAGGTTTTGAGGCCTGGCCAAAAGCAGCCGAGGCAAAAAATTATCTACAGTCAATGGTGAATGAAAACCCGCTTTCCCTGTTTGGCGGGGGTGCTGTTAAGGATCGCCATGGTCGAATTTTGGCTCATGTGCAAACCGCAGACAGTGTATGGCTGCAGCAGGCCATGCTGCGGGCAGGCTTGGCGCGGGTGTACAGCTTTGCCGATAATCGTTCGGCCCTCGATCCGCTCTACGCAGCAGAGAAGGCCGCGCGTGGAGAAGGGCTAGGTATCTGGGGGGATGCATACTATGCCATTCAGCAGGCGGAGGGGCTGACCATCAAGAAGTTGGCCGCAGTATCGAAATTTATACTGGTTGAAGGAACCGTACTGCGCGTAACGCATCGCGGCCGCGCCACCTATATAGATTTTGGTGAAGATTGGCGGCAAGATTTTTCCATTCGCATATTGTCAAAAAATCGGCGCAATTTTGGCGAAAATGAAGAAAGTGGAAAGGTGGCGATTGATAGGTTGGTTGGTATGCCACTGCGCGTTCGTGGCTGGGCATATCGCAAAAATGGCGTCATGATAGATATTGATCATCCTGAAGCGATTGAAATGTTAGGCATGTTGGAACCAACTTCCAAGGAGTAATGAGATGCTAAATGGAATGAAACGGGCAATTTTTACTGCGGGTTTCGCAGCACTTCTAACCGCCTGTGCAGAAAACCCCGCAACGGGAAAGAATGAATTGTCGTTGATGAGCCCGGCGCAAGAACGCCAGATTGGCGCGCGTGAGCATCCCAAGATTCTTCAGGCATTCGGCGGTGTTTATGATGAAGGCAATGGCGGGCTATATGTGGCGTCCGTAGGTGGGCGTTTGGTTGCAAATTCGGAACTCAAGGGCCAGCCTTTCCGGTTTACACTGCTGGATTCGCCTGTGGTAAACGCGTTCGCGCTGCCGGGTGGCTATGTTTACATCACGCGGGGGTTGATGGCATTAGCGAATGATGAAGCTGAGCTTGCATCGGTTTTGGGGCATGAAATCGGCCATGTAACGGCGCGTCATGGCGCGCAGCGGCAAACCCGTTCAACTTTAGTGGGCATTTTGGCGTTAGGCCTTGGCGTTGCTCTTCAAAATGATATCGTCAATCAAGTAAGTCAGGTTGCCGGTGCCTACTACATTTCTTCCTATTCACGCGGTCAAGAATATGAGGCTGATGGCCTTGGCGTGCGCTATTTAGGCCGCACCGGCTATGATCCATACGGCGCGCCGCGGTTTTTGGGGCATATGGATGCGAACACGAACTTGCAGGCCCAATTGGCGGGGAAAGAAGGTCGATCCAACGCAAATGACTTTTTCTCAACGCATCCCCCGGCGCCTGACAGGGTGCAGCGCGCTCGAGCTCAAGCATCAAAACATGCGCGTGCAAACGCCCAGCCTGCAAATCGTGACGCATATCTGGATGTCATTGATGGTATGATTTACGGCGATAGCCCGGACCAAGGGTTTGTACGAAACCGCAAGTTTTTGCACCCCAAACTTAAATTTGGGTTCGAGGTGCCACAAGGTTTTGTCATGTCGAACAGTAGTGCTGCGGTTGTCGCAAGCGGACCGAACAATGCAGCCATCCAATTTGATGCGGCAAGGATAGACCCCAATATGTCTACAGCCGCTTTTATCCAGCAAGAATGGGTGCAGTCTATTGAGGTGCGGGATATGGAGCGTATCACCGTTAATGGCGTTGAGGCAGCAACCGGATGGGTAGAGGTCAGCCAAGGAGGTGAAAGCCTTACCGTGCGTCTTGTGGCTTATCGCGTTGGGCGCGATTCAGTTCATCGGTTTTTGATGATGGCACCAAGTCGTGCCTTTGCCAGCATGGCGGAAAGTTTTCGTCGCGCGACTTATAGCTATCGCAAACTCGGCGATACCGAGGCTGCGAACTTGAAGCCTTATCGCTTGCGTGTGGTAACGGTACGTCGTGGAGATACGGTGCGGTCACTGGCTGCGCGAATGCCGTTTCAAAGCCATAATGAAGATCGTTTTTTGGTGCTAAATGGCTTGCGGCGTGGAGCAGCCGTGCAGGCTGGGCAGCGTGTCAAAATTGTTACTGAACACTAGGGAAGCCAAAAGCGGGGGTGAGACATGAGTGAATACAAGCAGCTACAAATCTCGGTGGAGGATCAGGTTGCCAAGGTTGTGATTCACAATCCGCCAACGGGATTGATGAATGATGGCACGGTGCGTGAGCTTTTGGCGATGCTGGATTGGGCGGAGGCGACGCCTGACGTTAATGCCGTCGTTCTTACCGGCGGTGTGGAGGGGGTGTTTATTCGCCACTATGATGTGGGTGAAATTGAAGATTCTGGGCGTGCCCAAAAAGCAGCAGCCATGAAACCACCCAAACCGCGGGCTGGAAAAAGTGAGAACAAGATTGCCTCCAAGCAAGAAAATGGGCCGTTATTTGCTATCGATTTTCTTACATTACGGATGGAGGCTTCTCCCTTACCCATTGCGGCGGCGATTAATGGGCTTTGCATGGGCGGCGGATTTGAAACCGCCTTGGCCTGTGATGTGCGCTTTGCCCTAAATAGCAAGAATACAATCATTGGATTGCCAGAAGCCTCAATCGGGATATTGCCTGGGGGTGGCGGCACCCAAAGACTCACCCGGCTTGTTGGGCCAGCACGGGCATCGGAAATGATCCTGACAGCCGCGGTTGTCGACGGACAAACAGCAGAACGCTACGGCCTTGTTAATCATTTGGTCGATGGCGATGTTGTTGCGGCGGCAATGGGCTGGGCGAAACGGGCAGCAGCGCTTTATCCTGATGCAGTTGGCTATTGCAAAAAGCTCATTCAAATGGCTGCGACTGACACGCCTTTGGAGGAGGGGTTGCGGATGGAAAGTTCCCTGTTCATTGATCTTTCCGGCAGGCCAGAGGTGTTGGAGCTTATGGCGGCATCACGGCGCGGCATAAACCCGGAAGAACATAAGGCGTAAGCGTTGCTAGATCATAAAGGTGTTGGGATCCATTCCCAGCTTCATTCTGCCATGCAATTCAGTAATTGTGTCGGGTTCCACAACGGCATGCGCAGATAGCACGGTAACGTCTCTAAGGGCACGTTGCAGAGGGTGGTGGGTTTGTTGGGCTGTGGCCCCTGATCCAGCGGCCAGTTCCTGCACGGCACTGCGGGCGATCTCTACCGCCCGCATGGTTTGAATGCGCATGGCGGCGCGTATATTCAAATCTTTCGCAGTGCCGTTTTCTGCGCTAGTGACCAGTTGATCGATTACATCGCTGACGGCAAGGGCGGCAAGGCGGGCATCGGCATCTGCACGGGCAAGGCGGGCCCGTGCCAGTGGGCGATCTACCTGCTTTTCGCCAGAGCCAAACATCAGCCGTTCTTCCAACCGTTTTTGATAAATATGCACCGCGCCTTGCGCGGCTCCCGCGGCCACGGCACCGACAACGCTAGCCAAAAACGGGGCCATAGGTATGCGATACATAGCGCCGTCATAAAGGGCAGCACCCGGCGCACGCCCTTCCGCCATATCCACAAGGCTGATAGCGCGATGTTTGGGAACAAACACGTTTTCTACTTTAATGTCGTTAGACCCGGTCGCCGCCATACCTGCCATATGCCAAGTATCCAGCATCTCTATTTCTGTCACGGGCAGTAGGAAAAAGCCCATCCCAAGGTCCGGCGCGGGGCAGGCAAGCAGTACCCAGTCGGCGTGGCAAATACCGGTACCAAACGCCCATTGTCCATTAATGCGATACCCGCCACCCACCAGTTCGGCGTTGCCTGTGGGGGCAACGCAAGCAGGCGCGGTAGTGAAGCCTCTGGCGGCAAATGCTTCCTCCTGCGCCTGTAGGGGAAACAGAGATACCATCCAATTATGCTCCATATAGAAGCTTGCCACCCAGCCATGCGAGGCATCATGCGCCGAGAGCGCTTGGGTGATTTTCGCGAAATCTTGCGCTGTGCCCTCATGGCCGCCAAAGCGCTTGGGCACAAAATGCCGAAACAGACCTATTTCGCACAATGCAGCTATTACATCATCGTCCGGTCTGCGGGCTTGTTCCGCGGCAAAGGCCCGCTCGCGGATCAGCGGCGACAGTTCCTCAATATTTTTAAGTAAATCAGTCATTTAGTCCCCCGAAATTTGACGGAAGAATATCAAAGCCGTGGTGGCCTGTCGCATGATTCTGGTGCGGGGTTGAATTATCTGTAACATGTTCTAAGTTTAGAACGTGTTATAAGGAGACGGTCCGCGAAATGGGTCTGCGCCAAAAGGCAAAAGAAAAGCGCCGGAAGCTGGTTTTGATCGCTGCACGTGGCTTGATCGTTGATCAAGGCGTGGGTGGGCTCAATATGCGTGCCTTGGCCGAGGCGGCGGAACTTTCAGTTGCGACGCTTTACAATCATTTCGGCTCCAAGGAAGAATTGCTGCAAGCACTGCTGGATCAATCCTTCGATACGCTGAATGCAGCGTCTACAGAAGTTAAGGCAGATGATGCGATCACGCGCGCCCAGCAAGTTGTTACAACGGCTTGCGGGCAATTTATCTCGGATGCGGATTTCTATCGCCAGTTGTTGCGTGGTCTGCAATCGGCCGAGCAGGGGGCAAGGCCCTCTGGCGCTGTATTGCGTATTTGGGCCTTGGCAGAGGGTGTTGTGGCTGATGCCGTGGCAGAAAAAGCCATCAAGCCCACTATCAATCCGCGGTTGATCGGCCAGCAGATATTGGCCACCTATTCCAGCGCATTGCGACTGTGGACCATTGGCCGGATCGACGACAAAGTATTTGAGGCGCAAGCCCTGCTGGGTCTTGATCTGGCACTAATGGCCTATGCCACGCCCAAGGCACACAGCCAGCTCACCGCACATGCCCAAAAACTTGAACCCATTATCTTTGCGGGGAACCCAATCTTCGCAACCACAACCCAACAAATGCCGGAAGATGGGAATGGTTCCCACTCTACCGCTGCCTAATCAAAGCTCAATAGGGGAGAACACAATGAGCGATATCACGAAAGATGAAGCCTACAATTCGGTTGCACCGGATGACTTCAAATCCATGATCGAAGTTGATCGTTATAATGCGCGCACACCGCACTTCGACAAGATTATTTCAGCAACCCATGATCATTTCTGGGATCCGCTCGATAAGAAATATATCGATTATGATACCCCCTTCGACATGAACACGCCCTTGGTGCCGATGGATTTCATCGCCGAAATGGCAACCCCAGTTGTTGCGCATTTGAGCGAGGCCGAGAAAGTACGTTTCATCAACGAAAATGTACGTTGGATGCTGTCAGCCATTTTGCACGGCGAACAAGGGGCGCTGTCGCTTTCAGCTTCGCTTTGCCATGTGTTGAAAGATCCCGGCGCACAGGAATACGCCGCCAACCAAGCCCGTGAAGAAGCGCGTCATGTTTTGGGTTTTGCCCGCTATATCGAAACCCGGTGGGGTACGCCGTTCCCTTGTGGTGAAACTTTGGCGAACTTGCTGGACGAAATGGTGAATGCGCCTGAGGTTTATAAAAAGCTGGTTGGCATGCAAATGCTGGTTGAAGGCTTGGCGATGGGCGCATTTGCTTCCCTGTTTGAGTTTTCAAACGACCCATTGCTGCGCCATCTCACCCAATTGGTCATGACCGATGAGGCGTTCCACCACAAATTTGGGAAAATCTGGGCCGATAAAACAATCCCCAGCCTGGATGAAAAAGAGCACGAAGTTGTAGAGCTTTGGGCGGCAGAATGCTTCCAAACCTTGCTGATGAATTTGGGCAGCCCGTTGGAAAAAACGCCTGTTTACGAACAGTTCGGTATTGATCCACAAAAGGCCTTGGAAGAAGTTGCGAAAGTAATGACAACGGAAAAACGCCGCGAAGTTATGCAGCGTCAGTCTTCCATCTTCCGGGTGTTGACCAAAACCCTGCTGCAAGCCGGTATCATCACCGACCGCACGCGCGCGCTTTATGCCACCTATATTGACATGGATGGTTTGCAAGCCGAAAGCGACGAGATGGTGGGGGATCGCATTGCCGAAGATGGCATTAAATACCTGCAACGCATCAATCTGCGTCAGGACGCGGTTGCGGCTGAATAATCAGCACACCCAAAAACACTGAAACAGAAACGGCGGCGCTCTTATGCAGAGGCCGCCGTTTTTATGTGTATGGAGTTCGCAGACCTACAGGTCGAAGCGGAAACCAGCGCGTGCGCGGTGTGAAATGATATCGTCAATAAACGGATCATCCACAAAGGCTTGGGAATAACGGTAACCGGTGAAGAATTCCACCGTGTCGGTCAAGCTGGTAGAAAGGCCAACTTCGCCCAAGGCCAAGGGACCATCTTCACTGGCTTCCAGCCCGCCACCAAGATCATAGTCGGCGAAAAACCAGCCGCCGCCAAAACCGATGAACGGACGCACGGCCCAATCACGCGGGAAGTGATAAGCTAGGGTGATTGCCGGGCTGCCAAAAAGAATATCGCTGGCACAGCACTCAAAAGCGGTGTAGCCGCCGCTGAACTCGGCGGCCAGTCGGAAGCCAGCGCCAAGATGCACGCCAATAGCCGCCGACCCCTCAAAGCCCGGATCATAGTCCAGTGTGGCGTTGAGAGACGGAATGTCACGGCCAACTACTTGATGGAAGCCGCCAGCGACTTCGATATAGAAGGGTGAGGGTCCGCTATCGGCATCATCAATGCGTGTCAATGTGCTGTCATTGGTATCCTTGAGTGATGGCAAATTGTTGTTTGCAGCAACCACTTGGGGTCTGGCCGGTGCTTTCGGGGGCGTGCGTGCTGCCAAGGTAGTTGTTCCTTGGTTCATTGCAACACGATCGGCAAAGCCCGGCAAATAACCGCGCGCGACATAGGTTTGGGCTGCGGCGACTTTAAGTTTACGGGCGGTCTTCCGGTATTTCACATCGGGTCCGCTCACGGTCAGGGAATAGGCTTGGCTGGTTTCAACGTCGCCTGCCGGATTGCGTGCCACCAATGTGTAGGTAACGCTGCTGGCATCCGCGGATGGGGCTGGCAAAATGGCCCGCATACGGTTGTCGCCAACATACCAAGCGGTAATTACGGCTGTAGTGGACATCAGATTGGACTTGAAACGTACTTCGCCTTCGCGCGCCGTGGCGGCTGCGCCGGTGACGGAGAATTCAAGCTGAATGCGGTGTCCCGGCGGTGTGGTGCCCGCCGCAGAATGATAAATGCCGGCTTGAGCGCCGTTAACGCTGCCCAAAAGGCCAAAAAGGCCCAATCCCAGCGCGAAAAAGCCCGCTTTTACGGCAGCACCGCGTATCGCAATCAAATTTAAAGACATGCGTCTCTCCCCGTCAGTTGGCAGGTGCATAAAACCTGCCCGCCCGTTAGTCCGAGGGTTGCTGACAAGTCCTTATCTGTCAAGGGGTTATGCGGCGCAGTCAGGGCTCAAACCGGGCTTTCGGCTTGCTTTGCTGCCGCAGCAACCATGGCTTTTTGCAGCTTCTCAAAGGCTCTTACCTCAATTTGGCGCACCCGTTCGCGGCTAATGTCGAATTCTTGGCTCAAATCTTCCAATGTCAGCGGCTCATCGGCCAAACGCCGTGCTTCAATGATTCGCCGCTCGCGGTCGTTTAACTCAGACAGACCATCGGACAGCATGGCGCGGCGCTGGGTCAATTCGTCGTTCTCAACCAGCGAGGCTTCCTGGTTCATGTCCTCATCAACCAGCCAATCCTGCCATTCGCCATCGCCTTCGCCATCAACGCGCAGCGGGGCATTAAGCGATTGGTCTGATCCGCTCATGCGACGGTTCATGCTCACCACATCTGCTTCCGAGACGCCCAATTTGGTGGCTATCAGCTCCACATTTTCGGGCTTCAGATCGCCTTCTTCCAATGCCTGAATTTGGTTTTTTACCTTGCGCAGATTGAAAAACAGCTTCTTTTGGGATGATGTGGTGCCGATTTTCACCAAGCTCCACGACCGCAGAATGTATTCTTGCATGGAGGCGCGTATCCACCACATGGCATAGGTTGCCAGCCGAAACCCTTTTTCGGGGTCAAAGCGTTTTACCGCTTTCATCAGGCCAATATTACCTTCCGATACCAGCTCGGCGGTTGGCAGGCCGTAGCCGCGATAGCCCATAGCGATTTTGGCCACCAGCCGTAGATGGCTTGTCACCATCTTATGGGCGGCATCCCGATCCCCATGTTCCACCCAGCGTTTCGCCAGCATGTATTCTTCTTCCGGCTCCAAGAGCGGAAATTTGCGAATTTCCTGCAAATATTGCGAAAGCGACCCATCAGGGTGCAGAGCAGGAACGGTGCGGCTAGCCATGTGTCGTCTCCTTATACGTGCCTGACTATAACAAAAGAACACAAGCCCTGTCAGGCGCGAAACAATCTATAGCGAATGACATAATATGTCACAATACGGGAAAGAATGCTGTTTTTCCGGTCGGCTCAATTCTGAAGATCTCTAAAGGGAAAGCAGTGTCTTTTCCAATTCCAGCAGGTCGTCGGGCAGCGGACATTCGAATGAATGGAACGTGCCGGTTACCGGATGGATAAAGCCAAGTGTTCCGGCATGAAGTGCTTGACGCGGGAAACTTTGAATTTGCGCAACGGCAGCGGGATCATAAGCCCCCCCCAATTGCTTGAAGCCGCGTCCATAGGCGGCATCACCGATCAATGGATGTCCAATATGGGTGAGGTGCACTCTTATTTGGTGGGTGCGGCCAGTCTCAAGCTCACAACTGATACGCGATGCAACCGGCGCGGAAACCTCCCCATAGGTTTGCTTGACCCGATAATGCGTGACAGCACGGCGGCCGCGTTCTTCCGGCGCGCGGGCAGGCACAATAGCGATTTTCTTGCGGTCATGGCGCGCACGCTCAAGCCGTTCATCAATTGTGCCTTTTTTGCGATCCGGGGCTTTGCGGGCAAAGGCTGTGTATATGCGTTGCACGCTATGATCGGCAAACTGGTCCGCCAGTCCTTGATGCGCCTTGTCGTGCTTGGCAACAACCAGCAGACCCGATGTGTCTTTGTCAATTCGGTGCACAATGCCGGGTCGTGCAACGCCGCCAATGCCCGACAGCGTGCCTGCACAGTGATGCAGCAAGGCGTTAACTAGGGTGCCGTCCGGCGCACCGGGGGCGGGGTGTACCACCATACCGGCGGGCTTGTTGACAACGATAAGATCGGTATCCTCATAGATCACGTCCAGCGCAATGTCTTGCGCCTTGGGTGTCGGATCTTCCAAGGCAGGCAGCTCTATCTGCAAACGGGTGCCGGGTTTGACCTTGCGCGCTGGCTCCATTATCGTCCGCGGCGCGGTGGCAGTTGTATCTGTCACGCAGCCTTGTTCGATCAATGTTTTAACCCGGGTGCGCGAATAATCAGGCAGCAAGGTGGCCAGCACTTTATCCAATCGGCCACCTTCTTCGATCTCAAGATCGAGCTTGCCTTCAGCGGCATCGTTTTCGGAGTTTATGTGAATGTCTGAACCCATGCCTCAACCCTTGGCCCAAAATACGCGCGCGCTCAAGACTATTGTGATCGGCTTGGGCGTTTTGATTGTCATTGCGCTGGGCGCTTTGGTGGTTGGACTGGTCATTCAGGCGAAAAAAGCAGGTGAAGCGGTTATGGAGGACGGCGGTGCCCCGGCAGTGCCTATATCGGGGGCTGCGTCAGTTTCCACAATATCTGCGGCTGATCTGTCCCTTTTACCACCCACTGCCCAGATTAAGGCGGTTCATACCGCCGAACGGCACTTGGTAATCCGATACACCGTGCCAGAGAAAACAAGCGATGAAATCGCCGTGATAGAGCTGCGCAGTGGCAAACTGCTTTATCGGATAGCGCCGTGACGCAACCAAAACCGCGGGCGGTGACGCAGATGCGTCTTGCCCCCAGCCTGCTGCGTTATCTTGAGAGTTTGACGAAATCTGCCAACGAACAATGTGGCCTGCTGATCGGGCGTATCGATGGCGAAGACGCCATCATTGATGAGTTGCGCGTCATGCCCAACAGCGCGCCCACGCCCGCAACCTCATTTGAAATAGATCCGGGATTACGCCTGAAAGTTCAACGCCAGTTGCGTGGAACGAACCGCAGGGTCATCGGCATTTACCATACCCATCCGCAAGGAACAGCAACGCCGTCCAAACACGATCACGCAGGCGCTTGTCTCGAACCGGGGTTGGTTTGGCTGATTGCCGCACAAGCAGGCATTGCCGCCTATATCGCGTCCGCTGATGGCCTGGCTGCTATTCGGCTGCAATCGCCGTAGAGCCGACAGGCGACAATGATCGGCGAATAAAATCCAGTGCCTTCTCATGCAAGAAGGCATCGGTATAGCCTTCAGGCTTATGCGCCCAACCAATGAATGAGGCGATCGCGCCACGCAGCATTTGCACGGTGGTCGGCGGGTCGCATGGCGCAATAGAGCCATCTTCCATGCCCTCAAACAGTAATGTTTCCAAACGGATCATTTGGTCGGAAAAACGTGACAGTGCTTGTTCAAAGCCTTCTTCGCCCAGCCCGCGCAATTCGCGTTCCAGCAAAAATTCGCCGCGCTGGCTCACAAGTATGAACATATGGTCGATGAAAGACACAATCCGCTCTACTGCCGGGCCAGGCGTTTCTGCTGCTTGATCAAGTGCTGATTCAAAAATGCAGGCTGACCATTCACAAGCCGCCTCCAGCAAGGCTCCCTTGTTTTTGAAATAGTGATACACCGCAGTATTGGCGACGCCCAAAGTATCGCCAATATCTTTGAGCGACGTTGCATGATATCCGTGACGGTTGAACAAATATATTGCCGTCATGATCATTGGTTCACGTAGATTGCCTGACGGTGGTGTACCGCCAGCTATCACTTCTAAGGCCATATTACCTACCTATTGTCAGTCACTCAGCCCAATTATGAATAACTACATTATGAAATTGCACAAACTGTCCAGACCATGCAACCTATCTGCCAATAAAACTGTGACGAGGGTCACAAACTGATGTATTTGGGTTACATGAATTTGGGAGAGATTAATGAATGCGACCGGAAAAGTTGCGATTGTAACAGGCTCTGCAACCGGGGTAGGGGCAGAAGTTGCCCGCCAACTTGCGGCCTTGGGGGCAGGTGTTGTGATCAACTACACCAAGAGCTTGACAGAGGCGCAGGAAACCAAGGCCGCTTGTGAGGCTTTGGGGGCGAAAACCTTATTGGTGCAGGCAGATGTTTCAAAGGATGAAGACTGCCAGCGTCTGGTCGCTGAAACGGTTGACGCCTTTGGGCGGTTGGACTTTTTGGTAAACAATGCAGGCACGTCTAAATTTGCCGCGCATCATGATCTGGATGCCTTGTCTGCTGATGATTTTCATCGGATTTACGGCGTGAATGTTATCGGGCCGTTTCAAATGATCCGTGCCTGCGTGCCTGTAATGCAGAAATCAGGCGGTGGCGCGGTTGTGAACGTATCATCTATTGCGGGCGTAAAAGCCATTGGCAGTTCGGTGGCCTACTGCGCCTCCAAGGCTGCGCTGAATAATATGACAGTGTCTCTTGCCCGGGCATTGGGGCCGGATGTGCGAATCAATGCTGTATGCCCGGGGCTTATTCAAACCCGCTGGCTGAAAGAAGGTTTGGGCGAAGAATTCTATAATGCGCTGGTTGATGGCACCAAAGCCGCCAATCCGTTGAAAGCGGCCAGCACCCCGGAAGAAATAGCCGAACCGATTGTTTGGCTGCTATTGGGGGCCAAACATGTCACGGGTGAAACCATGATGGTCGATGCGGGCCAGCATCTGGTGTAAGGGCGCAAAAAGCCCATTTTGCGTCAAAAACAACACTCGCACTTTGGTGTTGGTGTCGTTATATTCTGGCCAAAGTTATTTTGCGCTGACACAGCCACAGTGGTATTTGGGTTTGCGGCGCTATTGAAACGAGGATTTCATGGAACAAGTGAACGGGCAAGACGCCACCTTTTTGTATCGCGAAAAGGCAAGGGCACCGCTGCACAGCTCATCCCTGCAAATTTTCGATCAGTCGTCTGCACCTAACGGCAAGGTTGGTTTTAAACAAATTTTGGCTCATGTGGAATCGCGCCTGGGACAGTTTCCGCGGGCTCGTCAAAAAGTAGCCTTTGTGCCCTTAAACATGGACCATCCTTATTGGGTGGAAGACCCTGAATTTGATATTGAGTTCCACGTTCGACACATTTCATTGCCGGAACCGGGTGATTGGCGTCAATTATGCATTCAGGTGGCGCGTCTTCATGCGCGTCCACTCGATCTTGGGCGCCCCTTGTGGGAAATGTATGTCATTGGTGGTTTGTCAAAGGTAGATGGCTTGCCCGAAGGCAGCTTTGCGATCCTGACCAAAATACACAATGCCGCGATGGGCGAAACACAACGTCGTAAGGATACGATGCGCCCGATCAATGAAGCGATCTTGGATGAAAGCCCTGATGTCGCTGAGCAGATTGACAACAAAAAATGGGCACCCGAACGGCAACCACTGCCGGCTGAATTAGCCTTGCGGGCTTGGTTTAACAATCTAGTGCAGCCGTTCAAAATGGCGCGTGTATTGTCAGAGGTTGGGCCCGGTTCCAGAATAACCAAGGCATTGAGTGTTGGTGGATTAGGCGGAGCGCCGAAAACACGGTTTAACCGCAAAGTTTCACCCCATCGGGTGATTGATGGTGTGGCCTTTGATCTGAAAACCCTGTCAGACATCAAGGAAGTGGTAACAGGCGCCACCGTGAACGATGTGGTGATCGCGTTGATCGGCGGTGCATTGCGCAAATACCTTCATGCCAAAAGCGAAGTGCCCGGCGAAACAATGCTGGCTGTCGCGCCGGTGACGGTTGAGACACGCAACAACAAAACCCAAGTGGTGGATATGCGTGTGCCGCTTTCAACCCATATTGATGACGCTTTGGAGCGGCTTGAGGCCGTGCGTGATGCCATTCAGGCAAGCGGTACGGCTGATCGTGCGGTACGGGCACAATTGTTGACCGATTTTAATGAACACGCGCCTGCTATGACAGCGGCATTGGCTTCACGGCTTTATGCCAATATGGGCAGTGATTTGTTAAGCTGGATCACACCGCCTTTCAACGCCACCATCACTAATGTACCCGGCCCGCAAGTGCCGCTTTATTTGGCCGGTGCGCGCATGGTTACCAAGCATGGTCTGGGCGCCTTGACCGATGGGGCGGGCTTGAATTTCACCGCGTTAAGCTATTGTGGGGAACTCACCATCACGCTCACCACCTGCCGCGCTATGGTAAAAGACCCGGCCTATTTTGCGGTTTGCCTTGAGGAATCATTCGAGGATCTGGTGCGCGCCAGCGCCGACCGGCGCAGCCGCCGTAAGAAGGTCGCCTAGGACCAAGTTCTGCCAAGCGGAATGAAAACAACATCTTCCGGTTCTTTTCACGGAATCGGAAGGGTTTTGCCGTTTTTATGCCCCAATCAGTCTTGAAGGTGCCGCTCGTCAAAGCGTAATGGGGATATTTCATGGCACAATCGGCTGGCAATAAAAGCGACATTCTTGATGTAGAGTTTCGCGCCGATGGCAAAGTCTTTTTATTGGTGAGTAAGCGGCGTATCCCGCTGCCACGCCGCCGCGCCTTGCGCATGGCGTTGGGTGGGCTCATTGCCTTTGTCGGGTTGTTGCCATTCCTACCCATTTCCGTTGTCGGCATTGTTATCCTCAGTGTTGATGTGCCGTGGCTTGCTGCTTTGCGTAAGCGCGTGGTCCGCATGCTTGCTGCTTTGCGCGCGCGGTTTCGTCGTCGCCGCGCTGCAAAAGCGAATGCGAGGGCGCTTCTGGCTCTTTCCAACGGGGAAACACGCCAGTAAAGTGCCTCCATCTTTGGGGTGTAAGCGGGCAGGGCAATGACAGACAGTAATGACGTGGCGGGTACATCGCGCGCTTCTCTTCTTCTATGGTTGGGTACGTTGCTGGGGCTTGGGCTGGCTGCCTATGCCATCGTGCAAGATCGTGGTGAGGCACGCGCCGCAATGGGTGACAGTGTGGCGGCCAAGGTGAACCATGCGTTGATCTCGCGTGAGGTTTACGAAAGCCAGATTGGCCGCCTTGCCAGCGATAAGAAAAATCCGATGACCGCGGATGATCGTGCCCATGTGCTTGAGCGCATGATAGAGGAAGAGCTGCTTATTCAGCGTGGGGTCGAAATCGGCTTGGTGGATCGTAATCGTCCCGTGCGCGCCGCCTTGGTGCAGGCCATGATAAATGCCGTCATTGCTGATACGCGAGCGATGGAAATTTCCGACAGCGCCCTGCAAGATTTTTATGATGAAAACGCGGCCTATTTTGTGCGCTCTGCCCATTTGCATGTGGCGGTGGTGAATATCAAACCGCGAGATGGTGAGGATGCGGCAGCCCGGTTGCGCCGCGCAGAGGCAGCAAAAACGGCGCTTGAACAGAATGTGCCAACGGCGCAGGTTGTCGTCGCGCATGGTGATCCTGTGGTTTTGCAGGTGCCTGCAACTTTGTTGCCTGCCGCCAAATTGCGCGAATATGTGGGGCCAAGCCTGCTGAAAACGGCTTTGCAAATGCAGGCGGGAGAGGTAAGCGCGCTGCTGCCACGTGGGGATGGCTTTGCTGTTATGCGGTTGGTGGATGTCCAAAAAGATGCGCCCCCCCCGTTGGCTGAAATTCGCGATACCGTGGCGGGGGAATATCGCAAGCGCAAAGGGGATGAGGCGCTGCGCGATTATCTGGAGTGGCTCAAATTGCGCGCGGATGTTATGCGCGTGGTTGATACGCAAAAAGGCTTGGGTGAGTGATGCGCGCCATCGTGATCCTCTGCGCCCTTCTGTTTGCAGGATCGGCTTTCGCGCATACGCGTTCTGAATCCTTTTCCACATGGCAGTTGGATGAAAACGGCGTCAGCGGCACGGTAACATTTGTTGAACGTGAGGCGACGCGCATTCCCTATAAGGGAGACGAGGCCGCAACGCGCACCCCGCGCACGCTGGAATATTTGGCGACCAAAATTGGCGCATCCCGTGGTGGCGATGAATGCGATTCAGGCCGCGGTCCGCGCGCTTTGCCTGCCTCTGGTGGGTATATGCGGATTGAGTTTTCATTTTTGTGCCCGCAAGGCAAAGGTGCCTTGGTGTTGTCGAACACGGCATTCGTTAACCTAATTGCCACGCATATGCATATGGCGCGCGTGCGCGACAGTGCAGGCAACACCGCTGAATATCTATTCTCGCAAGCAGACGACAGGCATGTGATACAGGCAGGCGTTGGCCATGCGGCAGGGAATGGGCCTGCCAAAGCGGGCTTCCTTGCCTTCATTCCAATTGGCATGGAACATATTTTAAGCGGCTTGGATCATTTGATCTTTCTGCTGGGCGTTATGTTGATTGCCGGGCGTGGCCGCGATATCGCCTTGGCGGTCACAGGTTTTACCGTTGGTCATTCCATCACGCTGGGGCTTGCGACTTTTGGTGTGGTGGAGCCTGATGGCGCGGCTGTCGAAGCCGCCATTGGCTTTACCATCGCACTGGTTGCCATGGAATATCTGGGCTTGAAAGCGGGCGTATTATTCCGGGTCGCTATCTGCTTGGCGGCTACGCTAAGCGGCCTTGCAATCTATAGTGCGATTTATCCATGGGGGTTGCCGTCAAGCTGGTTGCTGGCAGGCTTCGCGCTGTTCGCGCTTTGCTATTTACTATTGGTTGAGCGTTTGTCCACTGAACAAGCAGATGGGCAGCTAAGGTGGTTACGCCTGTCCATCACCTCTTTGTTCGGCTTGATCCATGGCTTTGGCTTTGCCGGCAATTTGCTGGCGCTTAATTTGGAGGCGGATCGCATCTTCGGTATTTTGGCCGGGTTCAATGTGGGCGTGGAGTTGGGACAAATTGTAATTGTTGTTGCTGCCTTTGTCGGGGCAAAGCTTGCGATGCGACTTGCGCCTATATTGGAGCGGCCCATTTGGCTTGAGGCAACCGCCGCTGGCGTTTTGGCAATGGGGTTGTTGTGGTTTGTGGAGCGGTCTTACAGCTAGTTCACAACCCAGACCAACTAGTCGGGTCCACTACCCAGGCCCACTATTCAGGCCCACTACTCAGGCCAAGTTACCATGCGGTCGGGCAAAAACTCTTCCGGCACTTCTCCTTCTTCCAACACCCTTTCGCGCACAGACATGCCTGCCTTGTGGATCATGTCGGTGTCACCACACACAAGATGATGCCAATCGGGCAGGGCGTCGCCCTGTTCCACCAAGCGGTACGCGCAGGTAGAAGGCAACCACTGCAAATCTTTTGCCCCTTGTGGGGTTAGGATTACGCAGTCAGGCACATGCTTGGTGCGATTGGGATAGTCCTTGCAGCGGCAGGTGTCGCAATCCAACAGCTTGCAAGCCACATCTGTGTAATGGATGTTGCCGGTATCTTCATCCTCCAGCTTAATCAGGCAGCATTTTCCGCAGCCGTCACACAGGCTTTCCCATTCTTGTTGGGTCATTTCTTGCAAGGGTTTTTCTTCCCAAAACGTCATTGTGATGCCTGCCTGTTCTTTCCACTTTGCAAGGCGGGACCATAAGGGCATGATGCGCCAACAACAAGTAATTCGGGTTGCGTTTAAGGGGGCATGATGCCGGTTTTTCAAACCAAACTTGATAAGGGGTCGGACAGCTTTCAAAAGAACAGGGCCGATATGATGGCTTTGATCGAGAAGCTTGGCGGGCTGAATGCGCGCGCGCCTGCATTGTCTGAACGCCGCCGCGAACGTATGGAAGCGCGTGGCCAGATTTTGCCGCGGGAGCGTTTGGCTCGTTTGCTGGATCCCGGCATGCCTTTTCTCACTCTCGGTAATTTGGCGGGCTATTTGCTGGATACGGAGGATGAGGCGAAGTCTATTCCCGGCTCAACTTGCATAACAGGCATTGGCTTCATCGGCGGTGTGCGCTGCATGGTGGTGGTGGACGACAGCGGCATTCAAGCCGGGGCCATGACCCAAGCAACGGGCTACAAGGTGCGCCGTGCCGAAGAAGTGGCGCTGGCCCAAAAGCTGCCCTTTGTGCATTTGGTAGAAAGCGCGGGCGGTGATCTCATCAATTACAAGGTTGAAGGTTTTGTGATCGGCGGGGCCATGTTCGGTAATCTGGCGCGGCTTTCCAAGGCGGGCATTCCCGTCATTTCCGTTCTGCATGGATCATCTACCGCAGGTGGGGCCTATATGCCCGGCCTGTCTGATTATGTAATTGGGGTTAAGTCGAACGGGCGTGCCTTCTTGGCCGGGCCGCCATTGCTCAAAGCCGCGACAGGTGAAATCGCAACGGAGGAAGAACTGGGCGGGGCAGAGATGCACGCCACCGTTTCCGGCCTTGTTGAATATTTGGCGGAGGAGGATGGCCAGGCGATTTTGATCTGCCGGGAAGTGGTAAAGCGCCTGCAATGGAACGATCATTGTCCCGCATTCCCGCGCCGTAACTTTGCGGAACCTGTGTTGGACGCAGATGAGATTGCGGGCGTTATCCCGGTTGACTATCGCACGCCCTACGACATGCGGGAGCTGGCGGCACGCGTGGTTGATGGCTCCGACCTGTTGGATTTCAAGCCGCGCTATGGGGCCTCCACCGTTTGTTTGCAGGCAGATATTTTCGGTCACGCTGTTGGCATTATTGGCAATAACGGCCCGATTGACCCGGAAGGGGCCACCAAGGCCACGCAATTTATGCAGCTATGCGATCAGGCGGATGTGCCGTTGCTGTTTTTCCAAAACACGACAGGCTATATCGTCGGCACCAGATCAGAACAGGCAGGCATGATCAAGCATGGCTCCAAAATGATTCAGGCGATGACAAACCTAGAGGTGCCGCGGCTTACCTTGATGACGGGCGCAAGCTTTGGCGCAGGTAATTACGGCATGTGCGGGCGTGGGTTCAATCCTGATTTTCTATATACATTCCCCAATGCACAAATGGGTGTGATGGGCGGCGCGCAGGCGGGCAAGACTATGTCTATGGTAGCGCGCGGGCAGGCGGCCGCCCGCAATTTGGAGCCGGATGAAGACAAGCTCAGCGCACAGGAAAATTTCCTGACCGCTCTCTATGATAAACAGGCAGATGCCTTCTATACATCCGGCCAAATGCAGGATGACGGTATGATCGACCCGCGTGACACGCGGCAAACGCTGGGCTTTCTATTGGACACAGTGTGGGAGGCGCGCCACCGCACCGTGCGCGAAAACTCCTTCGGCATAGCGCGGATGTAGTGACATGACAAACCTTCCCAACACAAAAGATATTGAGCTTGAGCTGGCTGATGGTTGGCTCACCCTTTGGTTTAACAGGCCGGATAACCGCAATGCGCTCACCCAAACTTTGGGGGATGAGTTGCGCGATGTGTTTGCCGCCGTGCGGGATGATCGCACTGTGCGCGGCATTGTTTTGCGCGGGCGTGGCGGCACGTTTTGCGCCGGTGGCGACTTGAAGGGTTTCAAAGGCAATCAGGATGGCGGGGCAAGCCATGCAGATATCGCGGCCAGCAACCGCGCAGGTGGTGTGCTGTTCAAAACAGTGACAGAGGCCCCGCAGGTGGTTGTGGCGGCGGTTGAGGGGCACGCGCTGGCAGGCGGCCTGGGGCTTGTGTGTTGTTCTGATGTGGCAATTGTGGATGTGAATGCCAAATTCGCCTTGACCGAAACCGCGCTGGGTATTGTGCCAGCCCAAATCGCCCCGCACGTTGTGGCGCGCGTTGGGTTCACCACGGCCCGTCGGCTGATGTTGACCGGTGCGCGCTTTAAAGGGGCAGAGGCCGTCAGTCTCGGCATCGCGCATCAAGCGGTAGATGGTGCAGCCGAAATGGAGGCCGCGCTCACGCAAATCAAAGCGCAGGTCCGCAACTGTGCGCCGGGTGCCAATGCCGCCACCAAGCAAATGTTACTGGCGGCGCGCCATATGCATGGCGATGAGCTGTCGGCTTTCGCTGCTGATCGTTTCGCTGATTGCATGTTGGGCGATGAAGCGCGGGAGGGCATGGCCGCTTTCGTGGAGAAACGCAAAGCGAGTTGGAGTGAGTAATATGGACCGTTTCTCGAGCATATTGATTGTCAATAGGGGCGAGATCGCTTGCCGTGTTATGCGCACAGCGCACGCCTTGGGTTATCGCACTATTGCCGTCTATTCTGAGGCAGACAGCAACGCCCCTCACGTAAAGGCGGCGGATGAGGCCGTGTGCATCGGCCCAGCCCCGGTCGGCGAAAGCTATTTGCGCGCTGACAAAATTTTGCAGGCGGCAAACCAAACGGGGGCAGGGGCCATTCATCCCGGTTACGGCTTCCTCAGCGAGAATGCAGGTTTCGCCGACGCTTGCGTCAAAGCGGGTATCACCTTCATTGGGCCAGATGCGAATGCGATCACCCTTATGGGCAATAAGGCAGAGGCCAAACGCGGTATGATCGCAGCGGGCGTGCCTTGCGTGCCGGGTTATGAGGGTGAAGACCAGTCAGATGCGGCCATGATCGCGGCGGCTGAAAACATCGGCTATCCGCTTATGGTGAAGGCGGCGGCAGGCGGCGGCGGGCGCGGTATGCGTTTGGTTGAAAACGCCGGTGATCTGACAAATGCCCTTGCCTTGGCGCGATCGGAGGCGGAAAACGCTTTCGGCTCCGGCGAGCTGATTTTGGAAAAGGCTATTCAGCGCCCGCGCCATGTTGAAGTGCAGGTGTTCGCTGATGAACAAGGCAACACCATTCATTTGGGGGAACGGGATTGTTCCGTCCAGCGTCGTCACCAAAAAGTGGTGGAGGAAGCACCGTGCCCGGTAATGACGGATACGCTAAGGGCAGAAATGGGCGCGGCTGCTGTCGCCGCTGCCAAGTCTATCAATTATCGCGGGGCGGGCACGGTCGAGTTCTTGCTGGATGAAAGCGGCGCATTCTATTTTCTGGAAATGAACACGCGTTTACAGGTGGAACACCCTGTTACGGAATGCATTACCGGGCTTGATTTGGTCGCCCTGCAAATTCAGGTGGCTCAGGGTAAGCCATTGGGAATCGCCCAAGAGGATGTCTTGCTTACAGGGCATGCGATTGAGGTGCGCCTTTACGCAGAAGACCCGGCGCAGGATTTTCTGCCCATGACTGGCCCGATTGATCTGTGGGACGTGCCTGCCATGCCGGGCTTGCGGGTGGATAGCGGCATAGAGACGGGCGGGGCGGTGTCGCCCTTTTATGATCCCATGTTGGCGAAAATCATCGCCTATGGCGAAACGCGGGATCGTGTGCGGCGTCGGTTGATTGAAGGGCTGCGCGAGACGCATCTGTTTGGCACGCGCACCAATCGGCGTTTTTTGATCGATTGTTTGGAAGCCGAAACTTTCGCCAAGGGGGCGGCCACAACGGCCTTTATCGCCGAAACATTTGGCGAAACGCTTAAAGAAACAACTCCGCCCTTGGCAGATGCCGCCATGGCGGCTGTGTTGCAGCAGCATTTGGCATTTCAGGCCGCGCAGGCGCAGGCAGTCAGCGCCCCAAGCGCGCTGCAAAATTGGGCCAACACCACTGCACTTGTCAGCCGTGCCGCCTATATCTTTGGTGAGCAGGCGTTTGATCTGGTGATCACTGCAGAAAGTGCCAGCAGTTATCGCGTCACTTGTGGAGAAAGCGGGCTAGGGGTTGCCCTGCGGTCAAGCGACGGTGCAGTGGCGTATCTGGATGTTGAAGGCGTTCAACATAAGGTGCGTTTTCAACAGCGGGATGAGGCAGCGCTCTATTTGGATGTGGATGGCCGCGCGCATCTGTTTGAGAACAGCTTGTTGCATATAATTGGCGCGGGGGAGCGGGCAGGCGGCAATCTTATCCTAAGTCCTATGCACGGGGCCTTGCTGGAACTGCGTGTGGCAGAAGGCGATGAAGTCACCCAAGGGCAGTGCGTTGCCATTTTGGAGGCGATGAAAATGCAGCATGAAATCCTGGTGCCGGCTGATGGCACGGTTATTGCCGTGCGGGCAGCCGTCGGCGCGCAAGTACCCGCAGATGAAGTGTTGATAGAACTTGAATTGACGCCGCAGCCATAGCATTTAAGGATTATGAGCGGTTTTCAAAAAATATCTTTCGGCCCACTCGATTGGGTCTTGCGCTGGTTTGGCAGGCGCTTGGCTGCTTATTTGGCGAAAGAGGTGGGCTCCCAAACCGGGCCGCTCAACACCACGCAGGATTTGCTGCGCGTCACCCTTCAACCCGGCGACGTGTTGTTGGTAGAAGGCCAGCGGCGTGTCAGTTCGGCTATTAAATACCTCACCCAATCCACATGGTCTCACGCGGCGCTTTATATCGGCTATGATAAGGCAGTAGGGCTAAGCCCGGATCACTGCTTTATAGAGGCAGATACGGAAGCCGGGGTGCGCAGTGTGGGGTTTGACCAATATCGCGGGTTGAACACACGCATTTGTCGGCCTATCGGCTTGACCCCTGAGGATAGGCAAGCGGTTATCAACTACGCCTTGGCGCAAATCGGCCATGAATATGATTTGCGCAACGTGCTTGATCTGGCGCGCTATCTGGTGGCCATGCCGCCGGTGCCGCAAGCCTATCGTCGTCGCATGTTGGCGCTGGGATCGGGAGATCCCACCCGGGCCATTTGCTCAACCCTTATTGCGCAGGCTTTTCAATCCATTCGCTATCCCATCCTGCCAAGTATCGAACGCGTGAAGGTTGACGAGCCGGGTGAGGCGCGCCGTGTGAAGGAAATTTTACACATCCGCCATCACAGCCTGTTCGCCCCCCGGGATTTTGATCTGTCACCCTATTTTCAGGTGATCAAGCCAACGTTGGAGTATGGGTTTGATTATCGCGCTTTGGAGTGGGGCACACTTTATGAGCCGAATGCAGAGGTGGAGAAGATCAGTCCTTCACCTTGAATCGAAAATCGCAATGGCTGGCCCCTTGCATCAAGGTTTGGCTGCGCTTGAACTCAAGTTGCGGTTGCAGCAGTTCCATCACGTCATAGTCGTTTGAGCAGGAGAACAGAAAGCCCAGTTCCGGCACGCCAAGTGCGTTATAGAACTCAGCATAGGCGCAGCGCGTAACATTAACCGACAGGTTCTCCCCGGTTTCCTCAACCACATCATATGATAAGGCACCGCCTTGGGCAAAACGGCCAAAGCCGCGGGCCGCATTTTCCAACGGCGGGCGAGGGGATGGATTTCGAGCTGCCTCCCGCGCCAGTTTTTCAATAGGCTTGCGCAGCGTTGCGCGCATCAACTGTTTGGCTTTTTCTTCGCCCAGCTCTGCTGCCAGCGTTTCATACATTGGCACCAAAACCTCCGCTTGAATTTTTGTTTTCTCAAGCGGGGTCAGTTTTGATGCCTCTTTCGTCATATCTAGGCCGCCCAGCCTTGCGCCACCGCGGCTTCATGGCGGCATTGCTCAGGCCCGCCCAATGCTTGGCGGTTAAAGCCAATGCGCTTGAACCAATAATGCAGGCCCACAAGGTCGGTAAAGCCCATGCCGCCATGCACTTCCGTGGCCGTGCGCGCTACGTCTTTGCAGACTTCTGCCAAATGCGCCTTGGCGTGGCAGGCCATAAGGTGTGCTTCTTCAGGCACGTCATCTTGGGCGTGTGCGGCATACCAAACCAGCGATCGGCAGGGCTCAAGGCTTGCTTGCATCTCGGCACACATATGCTTCACCGCTTGGAACGAACCGATGACGCGGCCAAACTGTTCCCGTTCTTTCGCATAAGCGACAGCCTTATCGATCATGGCTTGCGCGGTACCCAGATTATCTGCTGCCAACGCCACGCGCCCGGCGTCAATCATGGCTTGCACGGCCGCGGGGCCTTTATTGCCGCCTTCAAGGCGGGTGGCTGGCGTACCATTGAAGGTGAGTTCGCCTACGGTGCGGGTTTTATCAATCGTGCGCAGCGCGCCGCGTTCCAGCCCGGCGGCTGTGGCGTCCACCATGTAAAGCGCCTCATCTGCCACAACGATAAAGGCATCGGCCTGATCGGCATCCAGCACAAAAAGGGATTTGCCTGTCAGCTTGTCACCGTCTGTCGTGATGGCATTGGTGCCGCGCCCGCCGGTAACATGTTGCGCGGCAATGCCCACTTTCATGTCGCCCGCCGCAATCTTGGGCAGCCATTCGGCTTGCTGCTCTGCGCTGGCCCCTTGCAAAATGGCGGTCGGGGCCATGATGCAGCTTGCCATATAAGGCGCGGGGGTAACGTTTGCGCCCAGCGCTTCTTGCACAAGGGCAGCATCCAGCAAGCCCATGCCTGATCCGCCAAATTCTTCCGGCACCAAAATGCCGGTCAGGCCAAGCTCTACCAACCCGGCCCACGCATCTGTGGCACTGGCGGGGCCTTGGTCGGCCACCTCGCGCACACGGTCTAGCGCCAGCTTGTCTTCCAAAAAGCGGCGCACGCTGTCTTGCAGCATTTCCTGTTCTTCTGAGAGTGCAAATTCCATGATCGCGATCCCCCTTATGCTTGTTTTTGAACTTTGGGTTCGCGCGGCATTTGCAGCCCGCGTTCCGAGATGATGTTTTTCTGGATTTGCGATGTGCCACCACCGATGATGAGGCCCAGATCGAACATATAGCTCCACTGCCACATGCCGGCATTGCGCACATGCGGGCTGCCATCATACAGCACACCCAGTTCCCCCAGCACATCAATGGCAAAGCCCGCCAGATCGTGATTAAGCTCGGTTCCTTGCAGCTTCACCACCATCTTCGCCATTGGCGCGGCCTTGCCTGTGGCAGAGGCGGTGAGGTTGCGCATACCGTTGAACTTCATGGCCAATACGCGCCCTTGTAGTTTAAGCAGCCGATCGCGGAAGACGGGATTATCAATCAGGCGTTCACCGTTGATGGTTTCGTCATGCATAAGCTCTGCAATCTGGGCAAGGCGCGTGCCTGCCTGATTGGGATCACCCAACATGCCGCGTTCATGGGTTAGCGTTGCGTTTGCCACCATCCAGCCATCGCCGCGCCCGGCAACGATACTGTTTTGCGGCACCCGCACATCGGTGAAGAACACTTCGTTAAACTCGGCATTGCCGGTCATGGTGCGCAGGGGGCGCACTTCAATGCCCGGCGTGCTCATCGGGAATAGCAGATAGGATATGCCCTTATGCTTCGGCGCATCGGGTTCGGTGCGCACAAGGCAGAACATCATGTCGGCCGTGGCGGCGGTAGAGGTCCAGATCTTCTGACCATTGATCACAAAGTCGTCGCCATCTTCAATCGCGTGGGTTTTGAGTGAGGCCAGATCAGACCCGCTGCCGGGCTCTGAATAGCCTTGGCACCACACCATGTCACCACGAATGGTTTTTTGGATATAGGCTTTTTTCTGTTCTTCGGTACCAAGTTCCAGCAGGGTGGGCACCAACATGGAGATACCTTGGTTCGACAAGCCAAGCGGCACCTTCGCCGCTGTAAACTCCTCGCTAATGATGCGGGACTTCAGCACATCCGGCTCTCCGCCAAAGCCACCATATTCGCGCGGAATGGTGCGTGCGGCATAGCCGTGATCAATCAGCAGGGCCTGCCATTCCTTGAAATCTGCCCCCAGCCCACGGCCTTGTGGGGCGTTGGGACCGTGTTTTTTCAGAAAGGCCCGCACCTCGTCTCTGAAAGCTTCATGCTCGGCTGAAAAGGCTAAATCCATGTGTTTGTCCCCTTGGTCGCGTGCCGCGGGTTATTTTACCCGCGGGTCAAATTAGATGAGGGCAATGTGATGGATGGCGCAGTTCAATGCAAGAGGGACCACAAAGAAAAGGCGGCAACCCGAGCAGGCGCCGCCTTGTGGATTTGGATTTGTGCTGGCCCTTACGGCGCGCCGATGCGGCCCACAGATTCGTTGCCGACAGCGCGGGCGCGAACGCCCACATTCTCTATGCGAATTTCGCTGCCAGCGGCAAAGCCCGGTGCCGTAAAGCCAACTTGCGCTCCTTGAATTTGCGCGGTTATCGCGGCCGCATTGATTTGATTGGCGAGGATTGCGGCGGTAGAGGTCACCGAGGTTGAGGTCCCGAAATTGCCCGTGAATGTGTTGCCACCTGCCTGCGCAATCAGGTTCACGGCATCAGATGGGTCTGGCCCACCAATGGATATCGTGCCCTCAAACGGGCCTGCCGCGCCACCAATATTGCCGCCTACACGCACTCCCGTGCCCGCAGATGTGTTCAAGGCAGCAGTTACGCTGCCGGCAGCATTTTGTGTGGCTTGGCCCAGCCGCGGCGAATTCAGTGCGCCCGTACTGCCAAAGTTGATGGCGGTTGAGTTGGAGCGCGCAATGGCGGCAACGTTTACGTCTTGAATACCAACGCTTGCCCCAAGATTGCCAATGCCGTTACCGGGCGCGATGAATAAACCGGCATCCAAAGCGCCATTACGTGCAGTCACTTGCGTATTTGCTAGGCTGGTTTGCACACCCACGGCGTTCAAGGCACCGTCTTGGGCAATGGGGCTGTCCCCCACATCGGTTGTGCGGTCATTTAATATGGCGGTGGCGCTCAGGTTCAGGGTGCCAATGTCCAAGGTGGTGGGGGCATCACCCCCGGCACGGAAGGGGGTGCCGTGGATGCCAAAATTATTGGGAGAATCCGCGCCTGTTGCGTCCTGTCCAAGGCTGGCCTGCACTGTCGCATCCCCGGTTTGGGTGTGCGGCGTGGCTGCGGTTCCCAAATTGACATTCAAGCCAGAGACACCACCGCTTTGCCCGGCTACATCTTCATCAATCACATTGGCAGAGGCGTCGGATTGAAAACCGACATTATCAATCGAAAGGGTAAGCGGAGCTGCCGTGCCAAAGGCAACGGTCCCGATTCCGCTGAGGCCCGTTGCAGATAGCCCCACCAAGTGGCCATAGCTTAAGGCTGTGATTTCCGGTTGGTTGGCAGTGGCAATTTGAGTAATGCCGGTATTGATCAAGAAGGGTGCAACACCCGTCGGGGAATGGTTGCCGCTTCGCGCGCCAAGTGACAGGGCAAAAACATTCCCCCGTGCCAGATTATCCGCATCGAAATTGAGGATCGATATTCCAGCAGAATTACTTTCAGCGGGACCGGCGCGATAGTCGCCATTTCCGGCTGTAATATTGGCAGTTTCGGCCAACACGGCTTGCATGCCAAGGGTGGGCGAAAGTGTTTGCGTACCTGCCGATACTTCTATCCCGCTGCGCGTATTGCCGGAAACGGCCCCAACATCAAGGGTGGCGCGGTTGGCATCCACCATATTTGCAATATTTGTGTCAGTGATCGCGAGGCTGAAATCACCAACACCGCCGGTGCCGATGATAGAGACGATGCGGCGAACGCCAAATATCTGGTCGGCGATGGTGCCGCTTATCAACCGTTGGGCTGTTTGATCAAAGCCCAGCACAATCGGTGCGCCGGTGGCGGTGGGGGTGATGATGCCGCTGAAACCGCCGGAAAAATCAAACTCTGCCTGATTACCAATCAGGGTGCTGTCAATGCGCGCGTCGCTGACATTGATTGTCGCGTCGTCTGTGACCTCTATCCTGCCTAATCCAAACAGGCCGTCTTCCGTTAGGCTGCGCACCGACAGATCACTGCCGCCAATCACCTGGGAGAGGGTTAGCCCAATGGGATTTGTGCCGCCGCCCAGATTCACAATTTGACTGAAGGCACCACCGGCAAAGGGGGTGAAGCGCGCAAAATTGACCGCGGCGGTGACAGTAATTGCCGGATCGTCAATGTTTATTGCGGTCCCACCGCGCAGGTGAGCGGTCGTCAAGCCGGCGAAGGGAATGAAATGCCCAAATGTTGTGTCACGGGTAATCACATCAAGGCGGGTAAGCCCGCCATTGAAATTCTGGTTGATCGTCAGGCCAGTCACCCCTTCTGAGGCATTGCTGTTAAGCCCCAATACTAGATTGGCGTTATTGGCAACACCCTCATTGGTGATGAAATTTGCGCCGCCGGTACCGATATTTGCGGTCACCCCATCCAAGCTGTTGCTGGTGTCGCTGTGAAACCCAAAAGTTGTGCGGCCAATTTCAGCGTTCAGGGTCAATGTGTCAGCGCCATTATCCTGTACATTTTGGATGATGTTGACGGGCAGGGCGCCAACGCCAATTTCTGTCAGGCTGCTGTTGAGTGTGTAGTTAAGGTCGTTGCCTCTCAGCGCCACTTCAAGGCTGTTATTGTTGATGTTGTACGTATTATCAATATTTCGCATAAGAATATTGGATGACGGCAAAAAGATGCCGCTGCCGGCCACACCACTTCGGGCCTCTATCACCGTCGCGCCATTGCTTTCAATATCCTGAAACAGGCCAATGCCCAAATTGTCCACAACCGCCTGGTTGAGATTGCCCCCAAGGTCAGAACGGATCAGATTGCCCTGTACGCTTAAGGTGGCGTTATTGTTCTCAACGTTCAATGTTGTGTCTTCAACGCGTTGCGCAACACTTGGGGCTTGAATACCGGTAAGCAGGGATTGGGTGACAGTCTGCACAGATCCGCCATCCAGCTTTTGCAACAAGCCATAGGTAATATCAAATGTGCCCAAGCCGCTGGTTAGCGTGCCAAATGTAAGGCTGGAGAAATCAGCGTTGCCCACCGCGCTAAAATCGGCATCGTTGTTGTTCACAGTTAGCGCACTGCCAAGGTTAGCATCGTCTGTGTGGACAATCCCGGTACGCAGTGCATTCACGTCCGTCACCGTTTGGTTGGCTGCTGTATTAAGTGTGCGAAACTGCCCTGCGGCGATTACTAAATCACCCCTGATATTCAGCGTGTCCCGCCCGGTAAAGCTTAGCACTTGGGTGCGGTCAGCCGCAGGGTCACCAATGCGGCCAGATATGCGCAGATCGTCCGCCAATATATGTCCAGCCGATTGCAGTGACAGCCCATGATTGAGAATGCTGATGCTGCTGGCGGTTGCTTCATTAACCAGTAACACGCGCTGACCATTCGTAAGGGTTATCGTGCCGCCTCCCCCACTTACTGCTGTGCCAACCCCTGCCAATCGGGTTGTATTGTCTGTCATGGTGACACCAAAGACAGGCGCCAAATTTCTAAAATCATTGGCGTTATTGTCGGCGGAGAATAAAACGGGTGTAGGGCCGGGGAATATGACGATGAAATTTGGGTCCTCGCCTGGTTGGTTGCCGCCCACGCCAGTGAAGCCGAAATTGGCAATTCTGCTGCCGCCTGTGGCTGCAATGCGTTGCCCAAATCGATCATAAGAGATGGTCGGGGCAAAGAACCCGGGGCCTGATGCCAATTGTGGAATGCCGGTTGCTGTTGTGATCGGGCCATTGTCAATCACCAAGGTGTCGTTGTCGTAATCCAGATAAGGCGTTGTACCGGCACAGGGGGGGATCGTGGTGCCACACCCGGCTGGTGTGAACTGCAGCAAAGTGAATGGCTGCGCGAAACCCGCGGCAGACGTGGACGTTGTGATACCGAATTGCGCGCTCGTATCGAAATTTTCATCCAAGGTTAGCGGATCAATCGGATATTGTCCGACAGTCCCCGCATAGCCGATGCCACTTACCGGATAAAACAGACCCAGGGTAGGAAAGGACGCAGCCCCGTTATATGTGCCCGGCAAGGCTGGTCCGGTATCGGTAATCACAATATTCTGCGCATTTGTGGGCACTGCGCTTAATCCCAGTGCTGCTGCCAGCATTGAGCCTACTGCCCCCAACCGAATTTGTTGCCAAAGTCCAGCCATACCCATTCACTCCCTTTTGTGCCTGATAATTGGCACATTTCCCGAAATTCTATGGCGAAAAGAGCGGGCTGACCAGTAGATTCGCCGCTTTTTGTGCGATTTTTCAGGTGTTTAGCTGGATTTTCGTGAGATTTGCGCGGGCGGGTGTCTAAATCGCGGGATTAGGCGCTTTATGGTGGTTAAACAGGGTGAGCTTAGACAAACGGATCATGCGCCCATTGCAGCAGGGCTTGGCGCTGGCGCGGGCGGCAGAAAATGTCGCCCGGTTCGCAGTTTGCCCTGATCTGCCCGGCATGGCGGGCAAAGCCGCGCCACCGTTTGATTTGCGCCGCGTCTATCTCGGCCAAGCGGCGCCCCATGAAATAGCGGCAATACCACTGGAACCAGCCGCGCGGGTCTGGCCCGATAATCCAGCCGTTCTCGCGCCACACACTCAAGTGCTGACGGGATTTGATGCCGAAATAGTTCAGACTTGGGTCTGGTGTGTTGGAGAGCTTGGCGTGCGCGTACCACGTGTCAGGAAACTCATCGCGGCAATCATTTAGATATTTGCCTTCAAACACGCCCAGTTCCAGCATCTCGCGCGGGGTGAGCGCAGGCGCGAAGGCGGGGTCGAAGTTTTTGCCCATGGGTGCGGTGCGTTGATAGCGATAGCCGCTTTGCATCTTGTCGTTTACGTCAACCCAATCGCTCATGTTTTCGCCATCTTCCTTCGTAACACTGCGCCCTCACACATGCCAGAAAGGGTCGCATCGTGCCAACCATCTTTTCCCAACGGGTTTATGCCTACCCCTTGATCGGCGCGTTGCAGGGGCTGTTGCTTTATCTATCGGTAGAGCAGGTGGGGGACAGCCATCCGCTGGCGGCGCAAACCGCGGTGCAATTTCTAATTCTGTTTCCCAATCTGTTGTTTCTGGCATGGCCCAAAACCGGCTTCGCCAAGGCGGTTGGGTTTGCCGCGGGCCTGTCGGTTTTCTTCGCGGCGCTGACATGGTGGTTGGGCACGCGCAGCGGTGTTGCCGATCCTGATGCGATGTTCACCGCGCCCGGCTGGATCGTGGCCATCGGCCTCAGCCTCATGGCGCTACCTTTCTTTCAGGCCCGGTTTGAGACTGAGGTCGACAGCACCCGCTATGAGGTGTTGCATGGGCTTGCCTGGCACAATGTGTTCGCGATTATTCTAGGCTGGGTGTTTGTCGGTGCGGTGTGGCTGATGCTGGCTTTGCTGATGGGCTTGTTCGGCCTCATCAATATGACCTTTCTGGAAGACCTGCTGGAAGAAGGCGCAGTGGCTGCCACCGTTACCTTTGCGAGCTTCGGTGCAGGCATGGGCGTGATCTTGGCCCTGCCGCGCATCGTGGCAGCAAGCCATGCGCTGGCATTTGCCTTGTTGCGCGTGTTGGCCCCGGTGCTGGCTGGCGCGGTCATCCTGTTCCTTGTGCTGTTGCCGTTCACCGGCTTGGCCCCATTGTGGGAAACCAGATCAGCCGCCACCTTGTTGCTGGCGATTGTGGCGGGGGCCTTTTTGCTCACCAACGCTGTCATGCAGGATGAACCCGGCACGCCTGATTTTCCGCGCCCCGCGCTCAATATCGTCGTGCTGCAAATGCTGGTGCTGCCCGCCTTTGCTGCGCTGGCCTTCTACGCCATGTGGCTGCGCGTCGATCAATATGGCCTGACACCCGATCGGATTTACGGGCTGGCGGTCGCAACCATCGCCTTGCTTGTCACCTTGGCTTATGCATTGGTCATGGCTGTGCGCCGCCGACAAGGGTGGAACGCCCTGCGCCAAACCAATCTCTATCTGCTGGCGCCGATTGCGTTGATCGCGCTGGCATTGATTTCCCCCATCGCTGATCCCTTGCGCCTTAGTGCCCAAGCGCAGGCCGAACGTTTGCGCGCAGGCAAAGTCAGCGCCGCTGATTTTGACTTTGGTGTTTTGCGCTTCAAGCTTGGTAAGGCAGGTCAAGCCGCGCTGGCGGAACTGCGCGCCGACACCAATTTGCCTGATCGCACAATCATTGATGAACGTCTCGCCGTGCTTGATGCCGCCGATAGCTATCATGGCTGGGCCGGCGATGTTGGCCTTGCCACCAAGCTATCCTACGGGAACGAAAGCTGGCGCGATGCCGATACCCAACCCATCATGGTGCGCCCCGCCAACACACCATTGCCCGCAGGCTTTTGGGATTTCATGCAGGCCGATGATAATCACGATGCCAATATGTGTTTCCGACTGGGTGAAGCGCGCTGCGCCTTCATCGTTGCCGACATTTTCCCGGGCGACATGTTAGAGGTCGTGCTGGTGTCAGAACAGCCGGGCCGCAATCAAGTCCTATTCCGGGCTTATATTCATGACGATGTGGATGGCTGGAAACATTTCTATGAGCATTTTGAATGGGCCGAAAACCCGGCAGATCATGCCCCCTTATGGCAAGCGATTGAAGACGGCGCGTTTCAGCTCAGCGCCCCGAACTTTAATTTGTTACAGGTGGGGCAGGGGCTGACCTTGTTTACGCCGGATGAGACGTGGCACCCCCGCAGCACAAATCCGCGCCCCGAACCCAAGTTGGTGCCGGTGCCCTCTAACTAGGCTGCGCGCATGCGCTTCATCATCAGCCGCGTGAAGGCCAATTGACTGCGCAGATAGCCCTGATGTTTGGGTAAGCCATCCGCCACATCGGCTTGGCGCGTTTCGTAGAATATATGCAGATCAACCGGCGGCGCGTTAAACCCTTGCGGCATGTTGCGTACCGAAACGAAGGCCACGCGCTCCAGCATCTTTTGTCGAAATTTGCCGAACACGGGGGCGGCGCAGTCAACACAGAACCCGCGATCAATGCTCAAGGGCCCGCGGCGCTGCTCAAACACAATCTTTTTGCTGCCCACTTCAACAGGCTTGTCCGTCAGCCACAACACCGCATCCACAAAAGGAGCCTGATACGCCTCCTGGCAGAGCGTGCAATGACAGTTGAACCGCAATAGCGGCCTGCCGGAAAACGCAAAGTCACTTTCCCCGCAAGGGCATACACATTCATGGATCATCACAAATCCTCCCAATCGTTTCGCGAAGCCTATCACACATTTGCCAAGCCTGTGCTAGAGTTAAGCCGGGAGGCTGCAAAATGAACGCCATCAATCATACCGCGACCGCGTTGCTGATCCACAATAAGTGGCCGCATGTGCCCATCTTGCCCGTGCTGATTTCCGTGCAATTGGTGGAGGTGTTGTGGGTCGCGCTTAATTTCCTCGGGATAGAGGCGGTGGAGACAGAGGCGCAAGTACACTCACTTGCCGATATTCATTTGGCGCATATGCCGTGGTCGCATTCCATTGGTGTGACCTTGGTGATCGCCGCCGCGGTGTGGGCGCTTTGCGCGCTGTTGCTCAAGCGGCCCGGTTGGGGGGCCGCATTGGCATTGGGCGTGTGCTCTCACATCGTGCTTGATCTCATCACCCATGCGCCGGACATCGTGATCGCCCCCGGCTTCGAAAATGCGAAATATGGCACCGGGCTTTATGCCGTGCCCCTTTGGGCCTTCGCGCTTGAGTTTATTTACGGGCTGGTGTGCTGGTGGGTGTTCAAAGGCAGCAAGGCGCTGTTGGCCTGTATTGTGGTTTTCAATTTGGGCGCGCTTTCCTTTTACGCGGCTTGGCTTGTGGGGCCGGAACAGTTTTTCGCGGGCGCGCCGCTCATCTTTGTCGGCGTCGTCGCCGTGCATATTGTAACGAGTTGGGCGGCAATCTGGTTCTTTGCGCGGCAGGAGTGGGGGCAAGGATGACGAGGCTAGCTTATCCTTCTCCGTCGCTCGGGCAATACCCGCGGGAATCTGCTACGCAATTTTCGCCGGTGGAGGGCTCTGCACGCCCATTTTGAGAATCATCTTCATCAGACGCGAGCAAAATTCCTACGCCAATAATTATGCCACCAAGAATAAAGGGGTTGAACGAAATGTCGCCATCATCGGCAGCGTGGATTACAGCACTATTCGTTGTATGTATCGGGGATGTTCCACGCAAATCAAATGAGGCGATCGCCAAGTTTGAGTTGCCTAGATTGCCCGAAAAGTTCAATCTAATAGGGTGCGGGTCGTGTATTGTTCTTTGTAAGGGAACAGAAACTTCTGCTGTTAACCTTCCCTCGAAATCTCGTTGACCAAGCAATATGTCTTTGCCGAACGCTTGGTTGGTGGCTAACGCGAATGGTATCAAACAAGCGAATATGTAGGATCTGTTTTTCATGTTTCCCCCTAGTCTTAATCTGTGCTGACCAATGGATAGTCAAAGCGAGTGACTTAGTATCGGAATAGAATATACAATATGGCTTCTAGTGCAACTTTGGAGAAATGGGAACTGATAATGGTCGATATGGTTGATGATCTTGAGTTTTGGGAAGGGATCAAAGATTATGATCAAGAAATCGTGTCACTATTTGTTAATGACGAAAACCCTGTTGCCAAAAAATTGGACAGCATCACAGAGAAAAGCTGTATGGTTTTGGGAGATCTAGGTTGTGGGCCGGGCAACCTGTTTCCTTGGTTGGAGGGCTTTGCCAAGGTATATTGCGTGGATAGGTCCAAGGCGTTACTCCAAATAGCAAAAACGCGAGTGCCAAAGGACAATTTTGAGATTGTTGAAGCTGACATTTCTAATGTTGCCTTGTCACAGAAGTTGAACATCGCACTTTGCTGCATGTCACTTTTTCCGAAGACATTTGAGGAATTCAATCAAATGCTGCGTAATATTCGGAAAAACATGGATGTTGAGGGGGAGCTCATAATGGTAGTGCCCTCAATGGAAGCAAAACTATTTTCATTTACGGTTGAGCGTAGTTACGCAACTAGCAAATTGGGGTATTCTGAAGTTGAAGCGGGAATCGCTGCACAACGCAGAAGCCAAGATATTTTTCTCCATCCATTTGGTTTTATAAGAACGCCAAGAGGGCTTGTTCAAAAACATTGGCTGGCCGATGAGCTGCAGATGCAATTGTTTGGGGCGGGGTTTTCGCTGACAAAAATTGGGCGTTTCTATCTAAATTGGGAGAATCAAATTCGAGCGCCGCATTTACTTGGATACCCGCGGCTTTGGTATTGGTACGCGGAAGCAAAACCTAGCGTTGGTGAATAGTCACGAACCCGCGTGAGCTAACGCTGTTTCATCGCTTTGCGATGGATCGCACCCGACCCGCCCCATAGGGCGGGTGCGAAAACGCACCCACCCTCGGGTCAGGCGCGATGATTGCCCATGTAAATACCGATTTCAGGACAAATTGCATTTCTGCATGGGTGCCGGGTTGCGGCCTCACCGCCCAAATAATCGCGAGCGGGCGCTCCCGCCTCACAAATCAGGCTGGGCCAACACCCTCTCTCCCGTCTCCTGATACGCCGCATCAGCCAACGTCAAAAACGGCTCTGTAATCTCTGATGGATGTTTGAGCGTGTTCGGGTCTTCGCCCGGCTTGGCAGCGGCGCGCATGGCGGTGCGGGTGCGGCCGGGGTCAATCACATTCACCTTCACATTGGATTGCAGCGTTTCATTCGCATAGGTAAAGGCAAGATTTTCCAGCGCGGCTTTGGCGGTGGAATAGCCACCCCAATAGGCCCGGTGTTCGCCCACCGCCCCGGTGCTAACGAAAACCGCGCGCCCAGCACTTGATTGGCGCAGCAGCGGATCAAACGCGCGGATCAGGCGAAAGTTGGCGGTGAGGTTCACGGCAATCGTTTTCTCAAAATCATCCGGCTTGATGTGGGAGAGGGGGGACATCTGCCCCAGCACGCCCGCATTGGCGATCAAGATATCCAGCTTTTTCCAGCGCTCATAAATTTGTGCGGCAAGATTGTCGATGGCGTCGCCATCGGTAATGTCGAAGGGCACCAGCGTGGCGGAGCCTGCTCCGTCTTTTTTGATGCGGTCGTCCAAATCCTCAAGGCCGCCTTGGGTGCGGCCACAGCAAATCACATGCGCGCCTTGCGCCGCCAATGCGCGGGCAACCCAAAAGCCAATGCCGCGGGAGGCACCTGTTATCAGCGCCAATCTATCTTCAAATCGTTTCTCAGACATTTCTGTTAAGTGCCTGTAGATAAAAGGGAAAGCTGCCTACCACTATCGCCATGTTCATGGTCGGTTAAGGTGGTGGGGTAATCCCCCGTAAAGCAGGCATCGCAGAAAGTGGGGTTGGCATCATCGCGCCCGTTTTCATCGCCCATGGCTTTGTAAAGACCGTCCATCGAGATATAGGCCAGCGAATCCACACCGATATGGTCCGCCATTTCCGCAATCGTCATTTGGGCGGCCAGCAGTTTGGAGCGTTCCGGCGTGTCCACGCCATAGAAGCAGGAATGCGCCGTAGGCGGGGCAGCGATGCGCATATGCACTTCCGTTGCGCCGGCCTCACGCATCATATTCACGATTTTGATGGAGGTCGTGCCGCGCACGATGCTGTCATCCACCAATATGATGCGTTTGCCTTCAACCTGACTGCGATTGGCATTGTGTTTCAGCTTCACGCGGAAATTGCGGATATTGTCTGTCGGTTCAATGAAGCTGCGGCCCACATAATGATTGCGGATAATCCCCAGTTCAAAAGGCACGCCAGATTGCGCCGCATAGCCAATGGCGGCAGGCACGCCGCTATCGGGCACGGGTATGACCACGTCGGCAGGCACATCGCTTTCACGCGCCAATTCTTCGCCAATGCGTTTGCGCGCCTCATAGACGGAACGGCCTTCCATGAAGCTGTCGGGGCGGGCGAAGTAGATATATTCAAACACGCAAAAGCGCGAGCCGGAACGCGCAAAGGGCATCAGGCTTTCAATGCCATCCTCAGTGATGACGATCATTTCGCCGGGCTTTACCTCACGCACATATTCAGCGCCCACAATATCAAGCGCGCAGCTTTCAGAGGTGAGGATATGGGCATCGCCCAATTTGCCCAGCACCAGCGGGCGCACACCCAGCGGGTCGCGCACACCGATCAGCTTTTTGTTGGTGATGGTGACGAGGGAGTAAGCGCCCTCAACCTGCCGCAACGCGTCCACCATTTTGTCCACCATGCGGATGCGCATGGAGGTCGCTACCAGATGCACAATCGTTTCACTGTCCATGGTGGATTGAAAGATCGAGCCGCGTTGCACCAATTGATCGCGCAGGCGCGCAGAGTTGGTGAGGTTGCCATTATGCGCCATCGCAAAGCCGCCAGAGGCAAGATCGGCAAACAGCGGTTGCACATTGCGCAGCACCGTCTCGCCCGTTGTTGAATAGCGCACATGGCCAATGGCGCTGTCGCCCTTCAGCCGATCAATCATGCCTGCTTTGGTAAAGTGGTCGGCCACATGGCCCAAGCGCCGTTCAGAGATGAAGTGCTCACCATCAAAGGTGACGATACCCGCCGCCTCCTGACCGCGATGTTGCAGGGCGTGCAGCCCTAAAACCGTCAGTGCGGCGGCATCATTTGCGCCGAACACGCCAAACACGCCGCATTCTTCGCGCAGTTTGTCGTCATCATAAGGGTGGGAAAGCGGGGCGAAAGCATCATCGTTCATGGGAGCGTCAAGCCTTATTCCGTGCCAATCAACTGTTCCAAACCGGATCGGCTCTCGCTGTTATAGCCTTCCGGGTCGTAACTGTCATTGGGCTGACCTGTCGCAGAGCCGGATGTGTCACCGCCGCGATATTCCTGCACTTTCTGGCCCGCTTCCAGCGCATCTTCAAAGGTGAAAGGATCAACAGCGGCTTGTCCCCCCAAGGCGGGCGGCACATTAACGGCAGGAAAGAATGACAGAAATGTGCGCGCTGACAGCTTAACCAGCGGCAGTGCCTTGGCTTCCAGCACAATATCGGGGTGTTCCGGCTCCGGCAGAAAATATGCCAGCCCGATATAGGCAGAGGCCACCACAATCACGCCGCGCACCAACCCGAAGAAGAACCCCAACGTGCGGTCCAGCGCGCCAATGGCAGACGAACGTACGCGCTCGGCCAGTCGGTGCGCAATGATGGTCAGTAACGCCAGCAGCAGCAGAAAACTCGCGACCGATACAATCACATCGGCGATGGAATCATTGCCAATAATGGGCCGCACTTCCGGGGCCAAATAAGGGAAGGCCAAAAACGTGCCAGCCACCGCGCCAATCCAGGCGGCAATGGCCAATAATTCACGCGAGAAACCGCGGGCAAAGGCCAGCAGGCCCGAAACAAGCAACACAACCCCGATCAGAAGATCAGCCAGATTGATTGCTGTGCCGCCAATATCCACCATGTCCGCGCCGTGCCTTTTTCTTAAAGAACCGAATCAAGATCGCTGATATGCGCAACATGCCGGATTTTAAGGCCGGATACAGCCCCTTTTGCGCCAGCTTTCTTGGGCGAGCCGCCTTCGGCGACCACCGCTGATTTGAAACCCAGTTTTGCGGCCTCTTTAAGGCGTTGATCTGTGTGACCCACCGGGCGCACATCGCCTGATAAACCAACTTCTCCGAAGAAAACCGTTTGGCGGTCTAACGCCTTACCGGTTAACGCCGACATAAGCGCTGCCGCCGCTGCCAAATCTGCGGCCGGTTCCATCACGCGAATACCACCGGCCATGTTCAGGTAAACATCATGATCCCCGAAGGAGGCGCCGCCGCGCGCTTCCAGCACGGCCAATAATTGTGAAAGCCTGCCGCTATCCCAGCCCACAACGGCGCGCCGCGGTGTGCCGAAAGAGGTGGGGGCCGCCAAGGCTTGCACTTCAACCAATAAGGGGCGGGTGCCCTCCATCCCTGCAAAAACAGCAGCGCCTGCCGTGTCACGGCCTGATTGATCAAGAAACAGGGCCGAGGGGTTTTCAACCTCTGCCAAGCCTTCTTCGCCCATGGCGAAAACGCCGATTTCATCGGTCGCACCAAAGCGATTTTTCACCGCGCGTAAGATGCGATATTGGTGGCCGCGATCACCCTCGAAATACAGCACCGTATCCACCATGTGCTCCAGCACCCGTGGGCCGGCTATCTGCCCGTCTTTGGTGACGTGACCTACCAGTACCAAGGCCATATTGCGGGCTTTCGCCAAACGGATCAGCGCCTGCGCACTGGCGCGGACTTGCCCCACACTGCCCGGTGCGCTTTCAACGCCGCCAACAAACATGGTTTGAATGGAATCGATCACCAGCAATGCGGGATAGCCATCAGTCTCCAACGCGGCAGCCAGCGCTCCCATATCGGTTTCTGCCGCAAGGGAAACATCGGCCCCTTCAACGCCCAATCGTTCGCCGCGCAGGCGTACTTGGTTCAGGCTTTCTTCCCCGGTGACATAGAAAACTGTTTGGTTTTGCTTTGCCACGGCTGCTGCGGCTTGCAACAGCAAGGTTGATTTACCAATGCCCGGATCACCGCCAATAAGCGTGGCACTGCCCGCCACAAAGCCGCCACCCAATACGCGATTCAATTCGCCCAAGCCGGATGACATGCGCGGCGGTGGGGCAGAGGTGCCTTTTAGCCCCTCAAAAGTTGTTGCGCGTCCCTTGCTTTTAAGGGCAGGCGCACCGGGCGGGGCGGGGGCTTCTTCCACCAGCGTGTCCCATTCCCCGCAGCCATCGCAGCGCCCGGCCCATTTGGGATAGGCACTGCCGCACGCCTGACAGACGAACTGGGAACGCGGCTTAGCCATATTGGATGCGCCCTTCAAACTTCGTTGGCGTTGCTTCACGGCGGCAAGTGCCGCCCGCCAATGGTTTGGCGCGCCCGCGCAGCCGCAACGTCTTGACGTTGCTGGCGTGAGCGAAAGGGAGACTGACGAATTGGGAACGGGGTTTCGCCATGTCTAGCCTTTCGCCTGTTTTACTGGATGCCGGGTCAAGCCCGGCATGACGGTTGAAGTGTAGTCGTCACCCCGCACTTGATGCGGGGTCCAGTTTGGCGCTGCATCGGCTTGAAGGCGTCTCAAAGTTTCTTCACCGCCATCTCGATCGGCCCTTGGGCGCGGCCATTGATGAATTGATCGACATATTCGTTGCCGGAATGATCAATGTCTTCCACCGGGCCTTGCCAGATAATTTTGCCTTGATAAAGCATGGCAACTTCATCCGCGATTTTGCGCACCGATGCCATATCATGGGTGATGGAAAGGGCAGAGGCCCCTACATCGCGCACGGTAGACACAATCAAATCATTGATAACGTCTGCCATAATCGGGTCCAGTCCGGTGGTTGGTTCATCGAAAAAGATGATATCCGGATCAGTTGCGATGGCGCGCGCCAGCCCCACCCGTTTTTGCATGCCACCGGAAAGCTCTGCCGGGTTCAGCAGGCCAACATCGGGTGTCAGCCCTACGCGGGCCAGCTTGTCCATGGCAATTTCCTTGGCGTCCTTGCGTTTCATGCCGCGCCCTTGGATTAAACCAAACGCCACATTCTCCCACACCGTCAAGCTGTCGAATAAAGCTCCGCCCTGAAATAACATGCTGAAGTGATGCAGCATGTCATCGCGTGCTTTGCCTTTCAGGTTGGTGACGTCTTGCCCGTCAATCTCCACCTTGCCTTTGGTGGGGGGTAAAATACCCATAATGCATTTCAGCGTTACCGATTTACCGGTGCCCGAGCCGCCAATAATCACAACGCTTTTGCGCTTTGGCACCACAAGATCAATACCTTGCAAAACCTTTTTGGACCCAAAAGATTTGTGAACATCATGTAATTGAATTTTGGGTGTATCACTCATGCCAATCACCCTGAAAAGAACATTTCGGTCAACATATAGTTGGCCGCAAGAATAAGGATAGAGGCGCTGACCACGGCATTTGTCGTTGCCGATCCAACGCCTTGTGCGCCACCTTTGGAATGGAACCCGTTATAGGTGCCAGCCAAGGCAATGATGAAGCCAAAGAAGGCGGCCTTTACAAGGCCGGAGAACACGTCTTCAAATTCCAAAAAGTCCAACGTGTTTTTCATATAGGCCGCGCCGTTCAATCCCAGCCGACTGGTGGAAACCACATAGCCGCCCAACACGCCAATCAGGTCTGCAATCAAAACCAATATGGGCATGGTCAAGGTTGCGGCCAGCAGGCGCGGCGCGATCAAATATTTGAACGGGTTAGTCGACAAGGTGGTAAGCGCATCAATCTGTTCGGTGACGCGCATGGTGCCTATTTCGGCAGCGATGGCGGCCGCCACACGGCCTGCCACCATCAAGCCTGCCATCACAGGGCCAAGCTCACGCGTGATACCCAACACAACGATTGTCGGCACGATGGAACCCGCATTAAAACGTTCACCACCGACAAAAATTTGCAACGCCAGTGCGCCGCCGGTGAAGAAGGCTGTTAGCCCCACAACGGGCAGGGAGTAATAACCAATGCGCATCATTTGCGTCAGCAGAATGCGCCAGTAAAAAGGGGGGCGCAGCATGTGGCTGATGCCGCGGCCTGCAAATAAAACCAGCTGACCACCCGTTGCCAGAAAATTCAGAACAACTGCGCCGATGGTTGCCAGCGGATTAAAACCCGTGCCCATTAGTGCGCTCCTTCGTAAATGCGTGGAATGCGCGATGACAGGCCGGTCAACAATTCATAGGTTGCCGTGCCCGCCTTGGCGGCCACATCATCAATCGAAATCGGGCCACCCAGAAAAGTAACCCAATCACCTGCCTTGGCGTTTGGGATGTTCGAAACGTCTAACGTTGTCAGGTCCATCGATATGCGTCCAACCACTGGCACTTTTTGATCCTCCAAACAGGCAACGCCTTGATGAGACAAGGCGCGCGGATACCCATCGGCATAGCCTATGGCACAGGTGGCAATCAAGGATTTGTCTGTCGCGCGGAAAGCAGCACCATAACCGATGGGGTCGCCTTTTTCCACGACACGGGTTTGGATAATTTGTGCGCGCACCGTGACCACCGGTTGCATCGGGTTGGGTTCGGTTTGCCCCATGGTTTGCAATGGCGCGCCGCCATAAAGCGCAAGGCCGGGCCGCACCATGTTGTAGTGGAATTTTTCGCCATGAAATATCCCGGCAGAATTTGCCAGGCTGGCGGGCAGGTGCTGCAGGTTCAGCTTTGTGCGTGCCGCGTCAAATCTTTGGCGTTGTTGTTCGGCCATCTGATCTTGGGGGCGATCCGCATCTGCCAGATGTGACATGACGAGTTTGATATTCAATCCATCGATCAGTGTCGGTTCATCGGCAAGCTGGCCGATCTCGGTGGCGGAAAGACCAAGGCGCGCCATGCCGGTATCCAGATGCAAGGCGCATTCGCTGCTCTGCTTTGGGCTTAGATGCGTTTTCCAGCGTAAAACCTGATCTAAACTGTTCAAAACCGGATAAAGGCCAGTTTCGGTGAGTTTTAGCGTCAGTTTTTCATCCGGCCCGTTCAATACATAAATCGTGGCCTCGGGGAGCAGCTTTTTGAGCGCGATGCCTTCCTCAGCCAGGGCGACAAAAAAGGTATCGCAGCCCGCATCGTGTAGCGCGTGGGTGATGGGGGCAAGCCCCAGCCCATAGGCGTTGGCTTTCACGGCGGCGGCGCAATTTGCCTTATTTGTCAATTGGTTAAGGTAGGTCCAATTGGCTTTCAGAGCGTCCAGATCGATGCGGATTTCGGCGCTCATCAGTCAAGCTGGTCCGGCAAATGGTCATCCGGCATCAAGTTGCCGAAGCGGGCAAATTGGCCTTGATAGGACAGTTTCACAGTGCCGACCGGGCCATTTCTGTGCTTGCCGATAATAGCCTCCGCCAAACCGTGCACCCGCTCCATATTTTCTTGCCACTCAATATGTTCCGGCGTTCCCTCACTCGGTTCGGTGCGCTGCACATAGTATTCTTCGCGGTACACAAACATCACCACATCGGCGTCTTGTTCGATCGATCCGGACTCCCGCAGGTCTGACAATTGTGGCCGCTTGTCGTCACGTGATTCTACTTGGCGCGAGAGCTGCGAAAGGGCGATTACGGGGATGTCCAGCTCCTTCGCAAGCGCCTTAAGTCCTTGAGTTATTTGAGAAACTTCCTGCACACGGTTTTCGCCTGCGCCGCCACCGGGCGGGCGCAAAAGCTGCAAATAGTCGACCACGATCAGGTCAAGTCCGGTTTGGCGTTTCTGTCTACGGGCCCGCGCTGCCAGCGCTGAGATCGACAGGGCAGGGGTGTCATCGATATAAAGCGGCACCTGTTCCAGCTCGGCGGCAGCGTCGGACAGGCGCTCAAATTCTTCCATCGAAATGTCGCCGCGGCGAATCTTGTCAGTGAAAATATTGGTTTGTTCCGACAATATCCGGGTCGCCAATTGTTCAGCGGACATCTCCAGTGAAAAGAACCCAACCCTAGCGCCACGCTTTGCAAGTGAGCGACCGGCGTCGTCAATCTCTTCTTCAAACAACCGTGCTGCATTAAAGGCAATATTGGTTGAGAAGGCTGTTTTCCCCATAGATGGACGACCCGCGACGATCAATAGATCGGAGCGATGAAGACCGCCCAGATGCTTGTCCAAATCGTTCAAACCCGTTGAAATGCCTGCCAGATGGCCTTCGCGGTGATAGGCGCGAGCGGCGTTTTCAACCGAATCTGTCAGGGCTTGGCCAAAATTTACAAAGCCCCCTTCACGTCTTCCCGTTTCGGCAAGAGAGAACAATTTCTGCTCTGCATTTTCTATCAACAAACTACCGTCTTCGCCCTCATCAGGCGTATAGGCGGTGTTGACCATGGAGGTGCCGATGCGGATCAGATCGCGACGCAAGGCCAGTTCGTAGATGACATGCGCATAGTCAATGACATTGATGATGGTCGTCGCGGCTCCGGTCAGGGTCGCCAGATAGGCGGGGCCGCCTACCTCTGCCATGGCTTCATCGCCTTCAAATGCGCTGCGCAGGGTAACTGCGGTAGCAACATGGCCCTTGGTAATCAGGCGCCCTGCCACTTCATAAATGCGGCCATGCAGGGGTTCGAAAAAGTGACTGCCTTCCAAAAAGGATGAAACCCTGTCGAACGCCTCGTTGTTCAGCAGAATTGCACCAAGCAGTTCTTGTTCAGCCTCGACATTGTTTGGGGCTTCACGCGGGCGCGTTGTCTGACCACCATCAGGTGGTGGCGAATCTGGAAATGCTTCAATGGACATGCGGACATCCTATACAGGCCGACGCAGCAAGACGAGGGCGAATTATTTTCCCACACGCTTTCCCCCAGTCATCCACAGCCTTATCCACATGAGAGCCAGTCGCTCTTAATCAGTCGTAAAGAAAAAGGCCCCACCTTCGAATAGCGAGGGCAGGGCCTTTAAAATCGTTTTAGTGGAAGGAACCTTAGGCGGTTTCTTCCTCATCGGCAGCACCGCCGCCTTCAGCGTCGTCGGCCTCAACTTCTTCGCCATCTTTTTCGATGGTGAAGTCGGCATCAGGATCGAAGACGTTCGAACCGTCGATCATGCCTTCAAGGTCTTCTTCGCGCTCACCCAAAACATTTTCTCCGCGGGCTTGCATTTCGGCCTCATCGGCTGTGCGGGCCACGTTGATCGTAACAGTAACATCCACTTCCGGATGCAGCACTACACGCACTTCGTGAAGGCCGATATTTTTGATCGGCGTTTGTAGACGAACCTGGCTTTTTACAGCGCTGAACCCGCCTTCGGTTACGGCATCTGCAATATCGCGTGCAGAAACAGAACCGTAGAGTTGGCCGCTTTCGCCGGATTGGCGAATAATAACGAAGCTTTCGCCGTTCAGTTTTTCGCCAACGGCCTCGGCTTCTGATTTGGCCTCAAGGTTGCGTGCTTCAAGCTGCGCACGTTCGGCTTCAAAGCGGGCGAGGTTTGCCTTGTTGGCGCGTAGAGCCTTGCCTTGGGGCAGCAAGAAATTACGAGCGAACCCGTCTTTTACTTGCACAACATCGCCCATTTGGCCGAGTTTTTCGACACGTTCTAGAAGAACAATTTCCATGGAACAGTCCCCCTATTGAATGACGTAAGGCAGCAATGCGAGATGACGGGCGCGTTTAATGGCGCGCGCAAGTTCGCGTTGCTTTTTGGCAGAAACTGCCGTGATCCGTGACGGCACAATTTTGCCGCGTTCGGAGATGAAGCGTTGCAGAAGCCGTGTGTCTTTGTAGTCGATCTTCGGCGCATCATCACCGGAGAAAGGGCAGGACTTCTTGCGACGGAAAAAGGGACGGGGTGCACCAGCCATAATTTCTATCCTTTATCTATATTGAGATGAACGGTCGCGCGCCTAGCGGCGACGACGCTTGTCATCTTTGCGATCGCGCGATTGCATCATGGCCGAAGGGCCTTCTTCCAGCTCGTCAACGCGAACTGTCAGCGTGCGGATCACATCATCATTGATTTTTTGCAGGCGTTCCATTTCCGCGACCGCTTCATGCGGGGCGTCAAGGTTCAGCAGCACATAATGGCCTTTGCGGTTTTTACGGATCTTGTATTGCATGGTGCGTAGGCCCCAATGCTCAATCTTCGTAACGCCGCCACCATTTTCGGTGATGATATTGGTGAAATCTTCGGTCAATTGCTCGACCTGCTGGGACGAAACGTCCTGACGTGCGATAAACACGTGTTCGTAATAAGGCATTTAGAACTCCCTTCGGTTTTGGCGTCTGGCGCCTCCTGCCCCATGCAGGTGCTGGCGTAACAGACATAAGCCGCGAAGGCCTTTCTTCACGGCAAGGAGTGGAACAAGGGTTATAGCCGCTTTTTGGCGCCAAACAAGATGGGGCTATGGACAGATCGTCGCTGTTTTGTTCGCTTTTTCCGCCCGGTCAAAATCCGATTATGTGATGGATTGGCGTTTTGGCCGGTCCATGGCAGGGTAGGTCTATGATTCTTAACCGATTTACCTATTTGAGGGGACGAAGATGAGCCGTGCATTAACTTTTCCGGGGCAAGGCAGCCAAGCCGTTGGAATGGGCCAGGAACTGGCAGAGGCATTTGCCGCCGCGCGTGAGGTGTTTGAAGAAGTTGATGATGCTTTGGGGCAAAATCTCAGTGGTTTGATGGCGAACGGGCCGGAGGATGAACTAACCCTGACCGAGAACGCACAACCCGCCTTGATGGCTGTTTCCATGGCGGTGATCCGGGTGCTGGAAAGCGAAGGTGGGTTTGACATGGCCAAGGCAGCCGCCTGCGTTGCCGGTCATTCGTTGGGTGAATATTCCGCCCTTGCGGCCTCTGGAGCCTTGGCATTAAGCGACACAGCGCGGTTGCTCAAAACCCGTGGTCAGGCCATGCAACAGGCCGTACCGGTTGGCGTTGGCGCAATGGCGGCGCTGTTGGGGCTTGATTTGGAAGATGCGGCTGTCGTGGCGGAGGAAGCTGCTCAAGGCGAGGTGTGCACGCCCGCCAATGACAACGCTAAGGGTCAAGTAGTGATCTCAGGTCATAAGGCAGCGGTTGAACGCGCTTTGGAATTGGCGAAAGAAAAAGGTGCCAAGCGCGCGGTGTTGCTGCAGGTTTCTGCTCCATTTCATTGCCCGCTTATGCAGCCTGCGGCGGATGCTATGAAGGAAGCGTTGGTTGGCGTGCGCATTTTGCCGCCAAAGGTGCCGCTTTATACGAATGTGACTGCGGCCGCGACCTCGGACCCGGAAACAATTCGGCGCAAATTGGTGGAGCAAGTTACCGGCATGGTGCGCTGGAAAGAAAGCGTACAAAACATGGCAACGGACGGCGTGACCGAGCTTGCGGAGCTGGGCACTGGCAAGGTGCTGACCGGGCTTGTGAAGCGGATTGATCGGTCGCTTTCCGGCACGGCGATCAACAATCCGGCTGATATTGAATCATTTTTGGCATCTCTATAGGGGTATTCACATATGGGAAATCTGGACGGAAAAGGCGCGCTGATCACCGGTGCTTCAGGCGGCATCGGCGAGGCGATCGCGCGCAGTCTTCATGGCGAGGGCGCAACAGTTGTGCTTTCAGGCACACGGGCTGAGAAGCTGGAGGCGCTGGCGTCCGATTTGGGCGAGCGTGCCCATATAGCGCCCTGCAATCTAAGCGATGCGGAAGCCGTGGCAGCCTTACCGAAACAGGCCGAGGAATTGGCCGGCAGTGTGGATATTCTGGTCAATAATGCAGGTATCACCAAAGATAACCTCTTTATGCGTATGAAAGATGACGAATTTGCGGATGTGATTGATGTGAATTTGAAATCGGCCTTCATGCTTATGCGTGGTGTGCTGCGCGGCATGATGAAACGCAAAAATGGCCGCATTATCACGATCACCAGCGTGGTTGGGACGATGGGTAATCCCGGCCAAGGGAACTATGCTGCCTCCAAAGCGGGTCTGGTCGGTATGTCCAAATCATTGGCGCAAGAGGTGGCCAGCCGCGGGATTACAGTGAATTGTGTGGCACCGGGCTTTATTGCAACTGCCATGACCGATGTGTTGCCTGATGCGCAAAAAGAGGCGCTTTTGACAGGCATTCCAGCAGGCCGTATGGGGGATCCGGCGGAAATTGCCGCGGCTGTGCGTTTTTTGGCAGCTCCCGATGCAAGTTATATTACCGGGCAGACCTTGCATGTTAATGGCGGTATGGCCATGATTTAGCCGGATTTCAGGGATGTGTTTGTTACGCATAAACTGTGCGCTTTCGACACGTCTCACCGCTTGGCAGGCATTTCAAAAGGTGCTACCAGACAAGCGATTTTAAGGAGCTAACTAATACTTAGCTTCGCAGGTATCGGGTCCTTTGGGCCACTAACACATGAGGAAATAAAATGAGCGATATTGCAGACCGCGTAAAAAAGATTGTGGCCGAGCATCTGGACATTGATGCCAGCACCGTGGCTGATACCTCCAGCTTCATTGATGATCTTGGCGCAGACAGCCTAGACACCGTGGAATTGGTGATGGCTTTTGAAGAAGAGTTTGGCTGCGAAATTCCTGACGATGCCGCTGAAAACATCGTAACCATTGCAGACGCCGTTAAGTTCATTAACGAAGCATCTGCCTAAGGCTTCTTAGCCTTCAGCTTTGAAATAATTTTGGGGCGGCTTGTGCATTGCTTGCACAGTCGCCCTTTTTCTATGCTATTTTTATGTAACGTGAAGCAATTACGGGAAACGAATCAATGAGACGCGTTGTTGTAACCGGCATGGGTGTTGTGTCGCCATTAGGCGATGGATTGAGAACCAATTGGGAAAGCTTGATTGCGGGCAAATCGGGTATTGGGCCAATCACCAAGTTTGATCCCTCGGATCTTCCTGCACGGATTGCCGGGGAGGTGACACGCGGTGATGGCACCGGCGATACTTTTGATGCCGATAGATATATCGAACCGAAAGAACAGCGTCGGATCGATGAATTCATCATATATGGCCAAGCGGCAGCCGAACAGGCAATCGCTGATTCTGGCTGGGCGCCTCAGGATGAAGAAGGTCAGGAACGCACCGGTGTCATGATTGGATCGGGCATCGGTGGTTTGCCGGGCATTGAAGCGGGCGCGCAAACCTTGTTTGAAAAGGGACCACGGCGCATTTCTCCATTCTTTATACCGGGCCGGTTGATCAACCTTGTGTCCGGTCATGTTTCGATCCGTCACCAGTTCAAGGGGCCAAACCATGCCGTTGTCACAGCGTGCTCCACGGGTGCGCATGCGATCGGTGATGCCGGACGATTGATCGCCTTAGATGATGCCGATGTGATGGTAGCCGGCGGCGCTGAAGGGGCAATCTGTCGACTGGGCATGGCGGGCTTTGCGGCTTGTAAGGCGCTTTCGACAAGCTTTAATGATGAGCCGACCCGCGGATCACGCCCCTATGACAAAGACAGAGATGGCTTCGTGATGGGCGAAGGGGCGGGCATTGTTGTGCTGGAGGAGCTTGAGCATGCCAAGGCGCGCGGAGCAAAAATCTACGGCGAGCTTGTGGGCTATGGCCTTTCCGGTGATGCGCATCATATTACGGCGCCTGCGGAAGATGGCTCGGGCGGTTTCCGTTCCATGCGTGCCGCATTGAAGCGGGCGGAAATTAACACAGACGAGATCGGCTATGTAAATGCTCATGGCACCTCAACACCCTTGGGCGACGAGATTGAACTGCGGGCTATTGAGCGGCTGTTTGGCAGCGCCGCAGAAGGGCTTTCCATGTCTTCCACCAAGTCGGCCATTGGGCATTTGCTTGGCGCAGCAGGCGCGGTAGAGGCGATTTTCTCCATCATGGCAATGAATGAAGGGGTTATTCCTCCCACGCTTAACCTTGAAAACCCATCAGTAGAAACCGGGATCGATCTGGTGCCGCTGGAAGCGCGGGAGAAAGAGGTAGATGCCGTTTTGTCGAACTCATTCGGATTTGGTGGCACCAATGCCTCTCTGGTTTTCAAACGATTCTAAATGAAACGTATTTTGATTGCACTGCTGGCCCTTGTCTTCTTGGGGGCGGCGGTGGCCGCGGTGGCTTGGTGGCAATACAGCAAAATGATTGTTGCGCCACAGGTGGCCGTTCCGAACGCCGAAACGCTTGTCGTGCGCCGCGGGCTGTCTGTTGCGCAGATTTCGGCGCGGTTGCATCAGGCCGGTGCAGTTGACTGGCCTATTTTGTTTCAACTTCATGTTCGCCTATCTGGCAACGCGTCCAAACTGAAAGCGGGCGAGTACGAATTGCATGGGGGTGACAGCATTGCGTCCTTGGTGGAACGCATGGTGCATGGTGATGTTTATCTGCGCAAAATCACCGTGCCAGAGGGGCTAAAGTCATCCGAAATTGTTGCCCTGCTCAATGTGGAACAAATGCTGGTGGGCGAGATTACGGAAATACCGGCAGACGGTTCCTTGCTACCCGAAACCTACGCGTATCATCGTGGGGACAAGCGGATAAATATGTTGAAACGAATGCAGCGGGCGCAGTCTGCATTGCTTGCTGCCTTGTGGGAGGCGCGTGCTGATAATCTGCCACTCAAGTCAGCACAAGAGGCGCTGGTTCTGGCTTCTATCATCGAGAAAGAAACAGGCTTAAGCCATGAGCGAGATATCGTTGCAGGTGTATTCGTAAACCGGCTGCGCAAGGGCATGAAGTTGCAAACCGATCCAACGGTTATCTATGGGGTTGAACAAGCGTTTGGTGAACCAATGTCGCGTCCCCTCAGTCGTAAAGATTTGGCGACACCCACCCCCTACAACACCTATGTGATTGATGGATTGCCGCCGTCACCTATTTGTAATCCCGGCGCTGCATCCCTTCGGGCAGCGCTGGCACCGGCGCAAACAGATTATCTGTATTTTGTAGCGGACGGATCTGGCGGGCATGCCTTTGCACAAACCTTGGCGGAGCATAATCGAAATGTTGCTGCGTGGCGCAAGATTGAACGGGCGCGGGGTCGCCCTTAGGGCAAGATCATATTGATCAGTCGACGCGGCAACAATGTTGCAAGGCGCGTCAACAAAACAAGCGGCAACGGAAAGGCAATAAGCGGGCGTTTTCGTTGCAGGCCCAGCCGGATTTTTCGCGCGGCAGTGCTCGCGCTGATTAAGAAGGGTAAGGGGTGTTCGGCCCCCGCGGTTGCAGGGGTGGCGACGAAACCTGGGGTAATAACCGAAACGCTGATGTTTTCCGGTTTCAGGTAGCTGCGCAAGCCAAGTCCATAAAAGCGGGTGCTGGCCTTGGCAGCGCTATAGGCCGGCGATGCTTTAAGGGGCAGATATCCGGCAAGTGATGACATGATGGCTATCTGACCATTACGTCGGGTCCGCATTGCCTCAATCACCGGATGTATGGTTGCCAAAAGTCCCACGACATTTGTGTCTATTATGGTATCGCTGCTGGGCGTGAGAGCGCTGTTTGGGGGCTGGACATCGCCCCCACCCGCATTTGCGATCACAAGATCAAGGGGTACTCGGGATTCGATCCGGTTGATGATGGCCGCCATGGCGGCACGGTCTGTCACGTCGGCAGGTATTGCCGTGGCGTTTGCCCCCAACATTTGACATTCGGCTGCAACGCGTTCCAAACGATATGTACCCCGCGCGATCAAGAAAAGGGTTGAACCAAGCGCGGCGTATTCGTGGGCCAGCGCCCTGCCAATGCCGCTGGAGGCACCCGTAATCAGAACGAAACTGGGGATCTGCATATATGCCCCTTTCTTTCACAAGCTATGCGCTTGGCGCGCGGTAATACGCCCGATATAGTCTGTCTCAACTGAACGGGCGGTTGCAACCAGTTCTTTCAATCCGGTTAGTCAGATAGCGAGTAAGTGTTTATGGATAACACGCCAAATGTATTCAGTATGACCGGTTTTGCGCGTGTCTCTCATGCGCTTGCGGATTGTGTGCTGGTGCTTGAGGGACGTTCTGTGAACGCCAAAGGGCTGGATATTAAGGTGCGCGTGCCCTCAGGTTTTGATGTTGTGGAAAAGGCGTTGCGCGAAGGCGGGGTAAAAGCCCTTGGCCGCGGGAATGTTTCAGCGACTTTAAGTTTAGAGCAGGAAACGCAGGGCGGTGCCTTGGCGTTGAATGTGGAGTTGGCATCTAAGCTTTGGAATGAGGCTCATGCACTCGCAACCAAATTGGGGGCTCCGCCGCCAAGCCTTGATGCCATTATGCGGTTGAAAGGCATTATTGAAACGATAGACTCTGCGATAGAGATAAGCGCACAGGATTTGGCCAATGCCGCAGATGAACTGGCAGGCTCATTTCTGGAGGCGTTGATACAATCTCGCGCCGCAGAGGGTGCGAGGTTGGCAGATATTTTGTCAGCGCAAATTTCAGAAATCTCCGGTTTGTCTGTCGCTGCACGCGAGCAGGCAGAGATCGCAAATCACACGATACGTGAGCGCCTTAAGGCACAAGTTGATGCATTGCTGGAAGATGGGGCACCCATTAACCCCGAGCGCTTTGAGCAAGAAGTTGCTCTGCTGGTCGTCAAAGCAGATATCCGCGAAGAAGTGGATCGGCTGGATGCGCATGTCGCAGAAGCGATGGACCTGCTATGCAGCGAGGGGCCAAAGGGCAGACGACTTGATTTTTTGACGCAAGAATTCAATCGCGAAGCCAATACATTGTGTTCGAAGGCAAGCACGATGGAGTTGAAGCGTATCGGGCTGGACCTTAAAACAGTTGTCGATCAAATGCGGGAACAGGTTCAAAATGTCGAATAGAGTAAAGTTGGCAAGGCGGGGGTTGATGTTTGTTTTGTCGTCGCCCTCCGGCGCAGGCAAAACTACATTGTCGCGTCGCTTGTTGGCAGACGAGGATGACTTGGCGTTGTCCGTCTCGGTCACAACGCGTCTGCCGCGCCCCGGCGAGGTGGATGGCGTGGATTACAAGTTTGTTTCCACCGAAGATTTTGGGTTGATGCGCAACAAGCAGGAATTGCTTGAAAGCGCCAAGGTGTTTGATAATTACTATGGCACGCCGCGCGCCGCGGTAGAGGATGCTTTGGCATTGGGCCAGGATGTGCTGTTCGATATTGACTGGCAGGGCGCGCAGCAATTGGCGCAAAAGGCGCGTGAGGACATGGTCTCGGTGTTCATCCTGCCACCTTCCACGCCGGAGCTCGAAAAACGGCTCACCAAACGCGCGCAAGACCCACCGGAAGTTGTCGCACGCCGTATGTCGAAAGCGTGGGAAGAAATGAGCCATTGGGCGGAATACGACTATGTGATCGTCAATGATGATCAAGATGCTGCTTATAATGAACTACGCAGTATATTGCAGGCAGAACGATTGCGCCGCGAACGACGCGCAGGCTTGCTTGAATTTGTAGATACATTGCGGGCGGGCCTTTAACTTCACGCATCTATTGATCAGCCAAAGGGGGAAACCATGGCAAGTGCAGAACATCAACAAGTGGAACAAATGATCACCAATTTGTTCACTATGGGACAGCAAGGGGAGAGTGCGCCAGGGGAGCCGGACCCTGATGGCCAAATCGCCACACGCAACATGCTGGAAGCGGCGGCGCAACCCGCCAGTGCTTTCCCTGAGGTGACAATCACAGAAGGCGTGGATGCAGGCGGGGTGCAAGCAGAATGGGTGGTGGCGAATGAGGGTGCGGATACGTCCCGTCGCTTGTTATACATTCATGGCGGGGGATTCTTTATGGGCTCGCCGCGCACACATCGCCCGATTACAACCTCTCTGGCCAAAGAAAGCGGTTGCGCCGTACTGGCAATTGATTACCGCATGATGCCGGAAAATCCACGCCTTGCCGGTGTAGAAGATTGTAATGCGGCTTGGGATTGGATGTTGGAAAATGGGCCGGAAGGCGCATCGACAGCCAGTGCCACCTTTGTCGGTGGCGACAGTGCCGGGGGAAACCTTACCTTGTCCTTGATCGTGGCCTTGAATGGCAGCGCGCGCAGGCAGGCAGACGCAGCGATTGCGATTGCGCCCCTGACCGATGGCCGCATGGTGAATGAAAGCCTAACGGCCAATGCGCCGCGTGATGCAATGTTGGGCGGTTCTATCGGCGCGCTTGAGGGTGTTCCTCATGAACAACGCATAGAGCTTCAGGCGGCAAGCTGGGGTGTGCCAGCGGACGATCCACGGGTGTCGCCCATTCATGGTGAGTTGGCCGGGCTGCCACCAATTTTGGTTCATGCTTCACAATCAGAGTGCCTATACGACGACGCGCGCTTGTTTACAGAAAAAGCCAACGCCGCCGGGGTAGATATCAGGCTCGATGCGCGGCCTGATCTTATGCATGTTTGGCATAATTTTGCGCCGGTCGTGCCTGAAGCTGTTGAGGCTCTGGCTGAAATTGGGGCGTTTGTAAAAAGCAAATAAACACCTTGGCCCGGCGGCAAATGTCGCCGGGCATTTTGCTTGCGCGTTACTCCGCGGCTTCGGCTCTCGCTGGCGGAATGTCCATGCCTGCCGCTGTCAGCAGTTCTTCATAGGAAGAACGAATGAGTGAGGCCATCCAACGTAGATCTGGCACGGCTGTGCGATCTGCAATCAAACCAAACGCTAAGCGATCCTCGGTAGAGGTGATCGTGATATTCAGTGCCTGCCCATGCGTCAGTACAGATACCGGATACATACCAACGAGTTTTGCGCCGTATAGGTAGAAGGGTACAGGTGGGCCGGGCACGTTGGAGATAACCAAATTGGCTGGTGCGGGCAGGGCTTTAAAGAGTGCGCTGCTGCCTAACACGGCGTTCATACCATTCATCAAGATAGCGAAATTTCTTTTGCCTTCAGGCGACATCTCGGCCATCTGTTCCTTTGCAGCCTCGGCACTTGCCTTAATGGCGCGCAGGCGTTCAACAGCATCAGGCACATGGGTGGCAAGATCAACGGCAATGAAAGAAATTTGGTTGCCGCCGGCTTCCCCATCTTTTGGGCGAATGGAAACAGGGCAGATGGAAATAAGCGGCCTGGCCGGTAGGGCAGAATGTTGCTTAAGGTAGGAGCGTAAGGCGCCCGAACAAATAGCGAGCACGACATCATTCACAGTTGCGCCAAAAACAGCCCCAAGTGCTTTGACTTCAGGAACGCTCAAGGTTTCGACTGCAAAGCGACGATGCTGCGTTACATCGGTATTAAACGGCGTGGAAGGGGCCGTGAAGGGAATGGCAAGGTCGCCATCCTGTTGGCCCGCAAGTTGCTTGATCATGCTTTGGAAGTTTCTACCAATCTCTGGCAATGTGTTGAGTTGCGTTTCCAGCGCATTGCGCACGCCCGACAACAGCGAGGCGGCCGGCGGCGGCGGCACATCAGGATCGGCTCGCCGGCGTGTGTCTACTTGCCAAGGCGCTTTGCCGGATTTGCTGTCGGGATCAGTTGAAAGAGCGGCGGCCATCAGCTTCATGCCCGAAACACCGTCTACCAGCGCATGATGTATCTTGGTGTAAATGGCAACGCGCCCACCTTCCAAACCTTCAATGCAGTAGAGTTCCCATAAAGGGCGTGACCGATCAAGTTGCCGGGCATGAAGCCTTTCAACCAGCGTAAACAGTTGATCATTGTTTCCGGGCCGGGGTAGGGCGGCAAAGCGCACGTGATAGTTCAGGTCGAATTCCGGATCTGTTTCCCAGCTTGGCAGCGGGTCCAGTAGCTTTATGGTGGGTTCTTTCAGGCGCTGATTAAAGGGCTGTTCAACCTTGCCGCCTTTTTCGAACTCAACGATCAAGTCTTGCAGAAAGTCTTTCTCGCGCCCTTTTGGGGGTTCGAATATTTGCAATCCGCCAACATGTGCAGGCGTTTGCTGCGATTCCATTTGTAGAAATGCAGCATCCATAACGCTTAATCGGGCCATTTTTTCCTCCCCACGGTGTAGCCGCGCAATGGCTTTGCGGGCTGCATCCCCTGTAATAGTGTGTTGTGTTATCCGTCTTTGGTGTCTTGCGTTGTTGTGGCAGTATCACCTGTTGTTTCAACGGTTTCATTTTTCTTTGGCGGAATTTCCTCGCCTACCGCAAGCGCGCGCAGCTCATCAAGGCTGTCGGTCAGCCGAGATGTTAGTGTTTCCAACGCGTTGCGGTTTGCTGTGACCACACGTTCTCCCAGCTCCCGCATATTGTCTATTGATTGATCCATGGTGGCGCGGGCGCGTTGCGTGCCGGCCTCTTGTTTGGCGGATGCGCCATCTGCGGCACGAATATCATCTACAGCCTCGCGCAGTTCTGCTAGCCCGTCTTGTACCATTTCTGATTGGCGGCGCAGAAGATCGCGATAGCCATCCAGCAAGGAACGGTTGGCATCCATCAGGGCTTCTGCATTGCGGCGTTGGGTTTCGATCAACGGCTCAAGGTCTACCCCGCCGGAGGTGAGGCGGTTGAGCAACGAAGCAACCGCGTTGCTGTCTTCATTTGTGTCTGATTTATCAGCCATAGCCGTTCCTTTATTCATTTATGTCGGAAGCCTACTCCCGCCGCTTGCTGCACTCAAGGGGGCGCGGGGTTCCGTGGGGCATAACGCCACGAATTTCAATGCGAATTTGGTCTTGCAAGCAGGCGGGCGCTTCGGCATGGTCCGCTGCGTGGGGCCTGTAGCTCAACTGGTTAGAGCCGTCCGCTCATAACGGATTGGTTGGGGGTTCGAGTCCCTCCGGGCCCACCATTTTTCCTAAGCGGCAAGCGTGAATATCCAGACAGTTGTTGCTAAGGCGGCCCCCCACACCAATGTGCGTGCAGCCCCTATGTCTGCAATATAGAGCACACCATATGCCAGACGTAAGGCCACCCACACCATTGCCAACATGTCTGCCATGCCTTGGTCTGCGCCAAGCATATGGGCAACGATAACCGCTGCTGCAAAAAGCGGGAAAGCCTCAATGGCGTTCAACTGCGCGGCGTTTGCGCGTTCTTGCATGCCGCCAAGTGTGGCGAGCCAGGCGCGGGGATTTCTGTTTTCTTCCGGCCCCAGTTTGTTTTCGCCACCCCATTTGGCAACACCGGTCCAAGCCAGCGGCATAAGCCCACCGATCAGTACGCACCACAAAGCAATTGTCATATCAGCCTCCCGAATTGTTGGACGGGATCATATCGCGGAAATGCTTCAGGATATAGACGCGAATATGGCTTGAAAGCGAATAGCTGTCGGCTGTGTCCGCTGCTCGCGCCTCATCAATCTGGCGGATAAGTGCGGCGATTGGCTGATTATTCAGGCCGGCGATTTCTTCCAGCGCCACCCAAAACGCCGGTTCCAGAGAGATAGAGGTGGCGTGCCCGGCAATGGTGATAGAGCGTTTCATTGCCGGGACAATAGCATGTTATTTGGGGGCGATCATCTTGCGGGGATCGACTACCTTGTCGAATTCCGCGGCTGTGACCAGCCCGGTTGCCAGTGCTTCTTCCTTCAAAGTCGTGCCATTTTTGTGTGCGGTCTTGGCAATTTTGGCGGCCATGTCGTAGCCAACAACAGGGGCAAGTGCTGTAACCAACATGAGAGAACGACCCACTAAGTCATTGATATTACTTTCATTTGCAACAATTCCGTCTACGCATTTTTCTGCGAAGGATACTGCGCCATCAGAGATCAACTGGATGGATTGCAGCAAGGAGTAAATCATCACCGGCTTGAAGACGTTGAGTTCGAAATGGCCGTTGGACCCGGCAACGCTGGCGGTGGTGTGATTGCCCATCACCTGTGCACAAACCATGGTCAGCGCTTCACACTGGGTGGGGTTCACCTTACCCGGCATGATGGAAGAGCCCGGTTCGTTCTCAGGCAAGGAAAGCTCACCCAAACCGGAACGGGGACCAGAGCCTAAGAACCTGATATCATTGGCGATTTTCATCAGGCTGACGGCAATAACATTGAGCGCGCCAGACATTTCTACTATCGCATCGTGGGCGGCCAGTGCCTCGAATTTGTTGGGGGCAGATTTGAACGGCAGGCCCGTCACCCTGGCAATCTCGGCGGCCACTTTTTTGTCATAGCCCTTGGGCGCGTTGAGGCCGGTGCCGACTGCTGTGCCGCCAATGGCAAGTTGGTAAATGCGCGGCAACGCGGCCTCTACCCGTTTGATTCCGTAGTCGATTTGCGTGGCGTAGCCAGAGAATTCCTGACCCAAAGTCAGAGGCGTTGCATCCTGCGTATGGGTGCGGCCAATCTTGATGATTTTGTTCCAAGCCTTTGATTTTGCTTTCAAAGATGTGCTGAGCTGTTGCAGCGCCGGGATCAGGCTTTCATTCACTTCCTGCGCGGCAGCGATATGCATGGCGGTGGGGAAAGTGTCGTTGGAACTTTGCGACATGTTCACGTGATCGTTTGGATGCACCGGGTCTTTGGAGCCGATTTTGCCGCCCAAAATTTCGATGGCGCGGTTGGCGATGACCTCGTTTGTGTTCATGTTGGATTGCGTGCCAGAGCCGGTTTGCCAAACCACCAAAGGGAAATTTCCTTCAAGTTTTCCTGCACTTACCTCATCTGCTGCTTTGACAATGGCCTTGCCGACCTTTTTGTTGAGCTGGCCCAAATCCATATTCACGGTGGCGGCAGACCGTTTGAGAATACCGAAGCCGCGGATCACGGCATCGGGCATTTTTTCCCAGCCGATCTTGAAATTTTCAGTGCTGCGCTGGGTTTGCGCGCCCCAATATTTGTCGGCGGGCACCTCAATCGGGCCGAAAGTATCAGACTCGGTGCGGGTTTTTTGTTTGGCGGGGGTGGTTGATTTTTTGGCAGCCATGGGCGCTCTCCAAAACTGATGTTGAAATGCAAAGAAAGGTAAGTTGTTGAGGTTAATGCCTCAAAATATCAGGTTATTAGGTGGGTTTTTTGCGGAATTGATCCAACGCGATCACTTCCCCCGATTTTTCGGGCTTGTCACCACCATCATCGGCGTCATCGTCTGAAAGATCAGTGTCGTCATTTCCGGTGGGTGGATCGGTAGGATCGTGTCCTGTGTCGCCATCATTATCGACCTCGACCTCGAATTGCAGACCAAACTGAACAGACGGATCGAAGAAGCCCTTTACCGCCTCGAACGGCACTACCAATCTGTGAGGTTTGCGATTGAAGCGCAATGTTACCGAGATTTGATATTCATCGACCTCAAGGTCTTCATATTGATGTTGCAACACAATCGACATCTCTTCGGGGTGGGCTGCCTTTAATTCGTCATCAATGGTGACATTGGGATGGCGCGTATCGAAGGCGATGTAAAAATGGTGATCCCCCGGCAGGCCATTCTCGGCAGCATCGATCAATACAGTTTGGACAACGCTTTTCAGCGCGTCCTGCATCAGCAGATCATAACGAATTTGACTGTCTTCCATGGGGTCGCCTTATGCCGAAATGGAGCGAATAAATAGATGTGGCTAACCTACCCATGGGGGCGCATGAGTCAATGAACACAATGTCTCTAATTCCGGGGTGGTGTGGACTTGTGAGCGCTGCATAAACATGGAAGGCTTTGCAGGACAAAATTTTTGGAGGCCCGCCCATGTATGGCGAAACCGACCGGCAGACGAAATACAGCTCTGCCCCACAGATAGACCCGCCAAGCGCCTTGTCGTTGCCTGCACCCACAGATGATGTGGCCCAAGCGCAGGAGGATATGCGCGACACCGGCCTGTGCATTTTGACAGATGTGCTGGATGCCGATCATGTTGAACGCCTCAAAACCAAGTTGGACAGGCAAGTGGCGGCAGAGGCGGCGCTGGGCACGTTGACCCCCGCCCAAATAAAAACAGACAAGCAAATTGTTTCCAACATGGTGAATAAGGGCGCGGATTTTCTGGCACTGGTGGAGCGTAAGGAAACAGAGGCGATTGCCGGGCATTTGCTGGGGCGGGACTTTCTGCTTTCCAGCCTGACGGGGCATTTGTTCAAAGGCCCAACGCATGAAGCGCAATTGATTCACCGCGATCAAGGGCAGGTGCCTGCCAGTGCGCCTTTTCCGGCTTTGGTTAATTTGTTCTACCTATTGGATGACTTTACGCCCGAACGCGGTAGCACCTTGGTGGTGCCCGGTTCGCATCGTTGGGCACCGGAACATCTGATAAAGCCACCGCCGCTTGAGATGGCGGTGCAGGTCAGTGCCCCGGCGGGTAGCCTGTTTGCTTTTGAAGGTAGGCTTTGGCATGGCGCTGGTATCAACCAAACAGGGCATGCACGTCGATCCATCTCCGTTTTTTGTTCTGCGCCATGGTTGCGCCAACAGGAAAATGGCGGGGCGACCTATTTGCAAGATGTGTTGGACAACGCCTCCGACACTTTGAAAGTGCGGCTTGGCCTAAAAACCTATGGCACGCTGGGGCAGATGAACGGTGCGATTGCAGCAGAAGAAAAAGTGAGCTTCGGCAGCTATGAGGTGAGGGTGCCTGATTACATTATCGGGGAGGAGGGGGCGCTTCACCCCTTGCGCCGGGTGCGCCGCGGCGATACCCAATAGCCAGCTCAATATATAAACAGGATACCACATGTCTGACGCGCTTGATCTGTTGCTAACCCGCCGTTCCGTGAAAGCCATAGACATGGTTGAGCCCGCGCCGGATGATAAAACCTTGCGGAAGATACTAACAGCCGCGGCCCGTGTGCCGGACCATGGCAAGTTAAATCCATGGCGCTTTGTGTTATTTGAAGAAAAAGCGCGCAAACGCTTTGGGGCCAAACTGGCGGCGATTGCCAAGCAGAATCACCCTGAAATGGATGACGAAATGGCCGAAGCGCAGGCGGGGTTGATGACCCGTGCGCCGCTGGTGGTGGCGGTGGTGTTCAGCCCCTCTGACAAAAAGCCGATCCCGGAATGGGAACAAGTGCTTTCTTGTGGGGCGGCGTGCCAAAACCTGTTGGTCGCAACCCATGCTGCGGGGTTTGTAGGACAATGGCTGACCGGCTGGCCGTCCTATGATGCCGGGGTGATGGAAGTTATGGGGCTAAAACCGGATGAAAAAATTGCCGCCTTTATCCATATCGGTTCCATGAATGAGAAGCCGACAGAGCGCCCGCGGCCTGAGCTTGATTTGCTGCTGACGCGCTGGGCAGGGTAAGGGGACAGGATAAGAATGTCGCGCGCCAAACTGGAAATGCCGGAAGAATTATTGCCATTGCCCGAATGGCGTGTGGCGGCGCATTTTCGATTTGGGCCGGGCTGGCTGAGTGCGCTTGCGCTTGTGCTTTTCGTACTGGCCTATGTGATCTATGCACAAATATTGGGACATGCGCTTGTTCATGACCGAACGGCCGCCCTTATACCCATTGAAACATCTGCCTGGGCAGCATCAATCGGCAGTTTGATGAGCGTGCTTGGCTTTTGGATGATGATGACGACACCGGCGCGCAGTCTCTCGCATTTGGTGCGCTTGCCGTTTGCTGATGGTGTGGATGCACGGGCGCGATTGCTGCAAGTGGCGCATGATGCCTTCGCAGGCAAAAAGCGTGCGCAGTGGATAAATGGGCTGGCGGGGGTTGTTGCTGCGTTGGTGTTTGCGATTGTTGGAATTTCGCAAATGGTGCCGGAAACCAGTTCAGATGAAACATGGGAACATGTTTTGTGGTTTGCGCTTGTGCTGCCGTTTCAATTTGCGCTGATCGGGCGAGGTGTTTTCTTTATGCTGCTTGCCAGCCGGGTGATGCGCACATGGGCGGAAGAAAATATGGTGGTTGATCCGCTCAACCCTGATGCGCTGCGGCCACTGGCGCAAATTGCCTTGCGATCGGTTTTTGAATGGACGCTTCTATTATCTGTAGGGCTGATAATATCCCTTGGGCAAAATGTGGACCCCTTATTGATGGGGCCAATTTATGCAGCGGGCGTGGTGCTTGCCGTTATTTCATTTGTGGCGCCGCTGAAGGTGGCAAATGCCAAATTGATGGAAGCCAAACAGGCTGCGCTGGTTGATTCGAACGCCGCCATGGCCGCTGAACGGCAAATTATTGCCCAAGGTGGCCCGGAAGGGGCCGATGCCGGGCAAAGATTGGCGGGGCTTGCTGCCTATCATTCCATTGTGACATCTGCGCGCGAATGGCCGCTGGATTTGGGGGTTGTTGCCCGTTTGTTGTTCTATTTAACAATCCCGGTATTGGGGTGGGTTGGTAGCGCTTTGGCAGAAAAGTTGCTAGATTCTGCCTTATAATCGCCATGATTTCCGGGCGAGCATAGCCGCGTTTGATCTAATTTGTGGAAGGACAGATCAATGAATACGAATTTGAAATCAGTTTTGGTAGCAGCAACCATTTTTGGCGCCGCCGGTTTTTTAACCGCTTGTGGTGAGGATGAGAAGGCTGAGGCCCCCGCAGAAGCCCCGGCACAAATGGAAGAACAAGCTGCTGACATGGCAGCTGAGGCCGAAAGCATGGACACCATGTCTGCGCCTGAAGCCGATGCGGCAGAGCCAGGTATGATGGAACAGATGGGTGACGCCATTGCCGAAGGCGCTGAAAACTTCGCCGAAGATGTGGAAGAAGCCGCAGAAAATGTGGAAGAAGCCATTGAAGAAGGCGAGGCCGATCACGGTTCTGATGATGCCCCCGTACCGGCACAACAGGCTGAGTAGGCGCAAAGTGTTACTTTGCGATCAGCACTGAAACTAAAGGACTGAAAATATGATTGATAAATTGAAACCCGCTTTTCTGGCATTGGCCTTGTTTGGTACAGCCAGCATGTTGGCCGCTTGCGAGGAAGAAGGGTCGGCTGAAAAAGCCGGTGCCGCTATGGATGAAGCCGCCGAAGATATGGGCGATGCTTGGGAAGACATGACCAAGTAGCTTCATTGCCAGAAACAAATTGTGCCCGGTGCCTCATAAACGAGGTGCCGGGCGTTTTCATTTGGCCTTAGTTTGTCGGCTTTGGGGTTGGCTGCGGCGCGTCGAACATGGCACGCAGTTCGGCCGGAATTTTGGGAGCCGCCTCGTCCAACGCGTGAATATCAATGCCATACTCGGCGCGGATTTCGTTCAGCGGACGATCAAGGTGTTGCTGCCAATCAAAATGCGCCCATGGTTTGGTGAGAGCGTTTTTCGCGATTTTGAGGCCGCGCAGGAAGGCGGGCAACAAGCCGGGGATCATGGGTAGGGCGATGCGTAGATAAGATCGCATCGGCAGGCCTTGGCGCAGATCCACAACCTCCTGCACGTTGCGATATTTAAATAGGCCCCAAAAGCCCAGATCGGTGGCGCCGATAGTCCAGTATTTGACGATCGCCTCGCCATCAATATCGGTGTTCTGGCCAAACAACACATGCATCGCATCATGGGCAGGAAAGAAACTTGCTGCCAGCGCCCCGCTGAAATTGCGGGTGGCAAGTTGGGGGTTGGCGGCATGAAACTCCGCAATACCTTCGCTTAAGGTTTGGCTGCTTTCTTGATTTTGAAACTGCAACATTGGCACCGCCTGATTTGTTGAGTGTGCCTAAAAAGTTTGCGCCCCCCAAACTGGAGGGCGCAAGCGGAATTTTGGATTGAATTGTAGGCGCGCGCTATTCAGCGGCCAACGCGACCTCTGCCTGCTGGCGCACCAGCTTGCCGGGCAGGGTGCCTGTTGCCTCGCCATCACGGAAAATCACTTCGCCGGAAACGATGGTGGCCTTGTAGCCGGAGGCACGTTGTACCAAGCGCCGGGCAGAGGCGGGGAAGTCATGCACCATTTCAGGCGCGTGCAAGACGAGATTGTCGAAATCAATGATGTTGATATCTGCCTTTTTGCCAACGGCCAGCACGCCACGATCATTCAACTCATAGGTTTGGGCGGTGCGTTGGGTTTGCATGTTTACCAGCTTTTCCAGCGGCATGGTTTCACCACGTGTGCGGTCGCGACCCCAATGGGTGAGCATATAGGTGGGCATGGACACATCACAGATCAGCCCGCAATGCGCGCCGCCATCCGACAGGCCCAGCACGGTGGCTTCGTGGCTCATCATCTCGCCGATGGCATCGAGATTGTAATCAACATAAGACGCCAGCGGCGCAAACATCATGCCTTGGCCATCGCGTTCCATCAACCATTCATACACCACCTCTTCCGGCTTGCAGCCGCGTTTATCGGCAATGGCTTGGGCGGAGGTGTCTTCTGCCGGTTCATAATTTGGCGGATCGCCCAAGCGGAACATTTGTTTGAAGTTTGTCATCAACATTTTGCCGATGGGGTCTTGCACCTGATTTTCTTCTGTCAGCAATTGCGCCTTGAAAGCCGGGTCTTTCATTTTGGCAATTTTCGCTTCCAGAGGGGCGGTGTTCAAATCGCGGAAACTGGCATGGCCCATGAAGGGATGTAGCGATGATTGCAGGCCGAACAACATGCCCGTGGGCCGGCAGGGTACTTGCGGCACGATCTTCATGCCTTCATCCTGTGCGGCTTTCGCATCGGCCATGGCGACCTTATAGGCATTGGGGTTTTGACCTGATTGCGCCAACAGATAGGTGAGGGGGCGACCCGTCTGCTTGGTGAAGTCGCGCACCCATTTCAACTCGTCTTCCTTATCGATGTTATCGGAGATGAGTTGGAAGATACCGTGCCCGGCATCACCAATGGCCTTGCCGATGGTCATCATCTCTTGCGGGTGGGAATAGGTACCCGGTGTCAAGCCATGGACGGAACGATGCAAAATGGTGCGTGAGGTGGAAAAGCCAACCGCGCCTGCGTCCATTGCCTCTTTCGTGATGTCCGCCATTTGCTGCATCTCATCCTCAGAGATATCAACATCGTGGGCGCGTTCGCCCAATACATAGGCACGCACCGCGCAATGGGGCACTTGTGCCGCCACATCAATGGCGCGCGGCATGTTATCCAGCACATCCAGATATTCGGGGAAGGTTTCCCAGTTGAACTTCATGCCTTCATGCAAGGCGGTGCCGGGAATGTCTTCCACGCCTTCCATCAGCTCGACCAAAAAGTCTTCGCCGCCGGGGCGCAAGGGCGCAAAGCCCACACCGCAATTGCCCATCACAACCGTTGTCACCCCATGCCATGAAGAAGGCGACAGATAAGGGTCCCATGTGACCTGCCCATCATAATGGGTGTGAATGTCGACAAAGCCCGGCGTGACCAACATGCCGTGCGCGTCAATCTCCTCACGGGCTTCGCCTTCAACGGTGCCGATAGCGGCAATCACACCGTCTTTTACAGCGATATCGCCGTTAAAACGATCTGCCCCTGTGCCATCTATAAGGGTGCCATTTCGGATAATCAGGTCAAACATTTGCGCGCTCCCGCATGAAAAGTGGCGTTATAGCCGATTCGATTTGCCGATCCTGACCGAGCGGTCAGGGCGGATTTGATGGGCAGAATGGTCACTTCTGTGGCTTCGGTCAACCATTCGCGGGCCAATATAGCTGCTTTATCCCCAGAAATGAGGGTGAAATGCAAAAAAACGACAAAAAGGCACGGATTTCAGCGATTTTTCTTTGACGCAGCTTTTTTTGCGGGCCTAAACTTCAAGCGTTCAAGGATTAAGAACAGTCACCACACGCCAATCTAGGGGGCTTTTAAGTGAATAAGAACGATCTCATTGCTGCGGTTGCAGAGGCAGCCGACATTTCAAAGGCAGACGCGGAAAACGCCGTGAACGCCGTTTTTGATTCAGTCACCAGCACGCTTGCCGACGGTGGCGAAGTACGCATTGTGGGCTTCGGCACCTTTGCAACTTCTCAACGCAAGGCAACAACCGGGCGCAATCCGCGCACCGGCGAAACCATCCAAATTCCTGCTTCGACACAACCGAAGTTTAAAGCAGGTAAAGGTTTGAAAGACGCCGTTAATAGCTAACGGCTAAGATCAAACTCACGAACATGAAAGCCGCTGCCTTGTACAAAGGTGGCGGCTTTTTCTTTGCACCCATGGTCTTTGTGCGCGGGCGAATTTCGCCCTTTTCGTCGCACCGGCGGCTTCGCCCTTGCGCTTGGCCGCAGGCTTCTCTACATCGCGTGGGTGAGGGCGGTTAGCTCAGTTGGGAGAGCATCTCGTTTACACCGAGAGGGTCGGCAGTTCGAGCCTGTCACCGCCCACCATTTTCTTTTTGGTATTGGCTCACGCAAGAACGCCTTTGGCGTTCGCTCCGCCGGGGCGGCGCATAAGCGCCGAGCCGCAGTCGCGGCTAGTTGCCTTTTCAGTATTGGCTCACGCGAGTGAACTTTGTTCACCGCTCCGCCGGGGCGGCGCAAAAGTGCGCGAGCCCCAGTCGCGGCTAGTTGGGTCTTGGCTTGTTGATTGCCGCGCGTGGTCCGGGCTTGATCCGGCAACCAGTCGGAAGTGCGTTCTGCATGATTTTATAGGTTTCGCGCCTGCATGGACCCTGCATCAAGGGCGGGTGGCGGTTGCTGGTGGCCTTGATGTCTCACACAGCCGTCATGCTGGCCAAGCCTGCCTTGACATCAAAGATGTAGTTCATCACATTGCCAGCATATCATATTTGGGAATGGGTGAGGGAGAAGGCAAATGGCTTTCACAAAAAGTATTGTCGCGACCGTAACGGCGTTGGGATTGTTGAGTGCGCCGACAAGTGCAGCCGATTTGTTTGGCACTTATGGCGCAAGCGAAAGCGCCACCATGGTAAGCTACAGCCTGCCTTTTGGCGGCACCGCTAAATCAATGGATGAGCCGGCCTTTGCGTTAAGCATTGCCGGCGGTACCGAAGCGAGCATTAATACAGACTTTGCCATGGATAGCCTGACCCTGAACGGCATGAATGTGGTGGCCCTGAATGATCGTTTGAATGCAAATGATGATGATGACAGCTACATGCCCCTGATCGCTCTTAGTGTCGTGATCGGTGGGGCCTTACTTGTTGCCAGTCAAGACGATAATGAGGGTGAGAAGAAGGTGTGTCAGCCAGGACAAGAAATGGCTGAAGATGGCTACTGTAGAACAGACGGAGGTGGTGTCTTAGACTAAAATATCTGACACCCTTTTTGGTGATCTGAATGGCGCGCGCGTCGCGACCATTTCAGAAGCGGATCAATCCGTTGTGCTGTGATCGGATATGGCGGGCAACAGGCCGCGCTTCACGCGATGTACCGAAAGCCAAACAAGGGCAAGCACAACAGGAATGGCCGCGGCTTTCACCAATTCCGGCGTTAGGCCCACATCTTCGATCACGCCATGAAACGCGGTGAGCGGGTAAGCAATAAGTCCGATCACATAATAGGTGATGGCGGCGATGGAGAGGCCCTCAACGGCTTGCTGCAGCTTTAGCCTGCGATCAGCGCCATCTGAAATCGCGGTCAGCAAATCGCGATTCTGTTCCTGTAAATCAAGTTCGATACGGGTGCGCAACAGATTAGCCCGGCTGGTAACTTGTTCTGCCAAGGCGTGGCGACGTTCTTCTGCCGCCTGACAGGTGGCCAATGCGGGGTCGACACGGCGATGCAAAAAATCACCCACGCGCTGCCGCCCGGCCAAACGTTCTTCACGCAATTCCTCAAGGCGTTCAGCGACAATGCCGTAGTAAGCGCGCGAGGCCGCGAAGCGGTAATTTGTTTGCCGCCACAATTTGTCCAGCGCCTCTGCATGGGTGGTAAGATGCGTAAAGGTTTCTGCCGCGCTTTCGCTTTCGTCTGGCAGATCATCGGCGATTTGAGTGAGTTGTTTTTGCATGGCGCGTGCCATCGGCAAACCGAATGCCGCCAAAGTGCGGTATGTTTCAATCTCCAGCACTTGTTGAATGCTGCGCCCAATCGCGCGGGGATTGGTGCCGTTTTCAAAGGCCAGTGCCAAATGGGTTAGGCCATCTTCGCCAATGTCGAAATTGGCTGCCAGGGTGGCTCGGCCATCACCGATTACACTCACGCAATCGGCATCGAGCGAGATGATATCGGCGTCGTGGGCGCAAATGCATTCTGCTGCCACAAGGTTTTCGCCCGGCAATGTTTGCAATTGAGCAAAGGCAAGCGGATGGTCCTTGTTGTCTAATGGCGCGATCAAGGTGACGGTCGCAAACTCGGTATGAAACTCAGTGCGTAATCCAACGCCGTTTGCCTGCGTGGAGAAATGCACATCGTCGGGTGTTGGGGCGGTGTCCATCGGGGCCAGCCCGGCAAGTGCGGTGCAAAATGCAGCGCGCTGGTCCGGCTCCACAGCGAAGGCAGTATGCAAAATGCGCGCGGGCAAGGCGACATCGGCAAAGGGGCGGGCATGAAGTTCGCGGTTTGCCTGATGGCGGCGGTCTGCCAAATCATGCAGGGATGGCGGGTGAGGCGACGGCGACGAAATCTTGACGGATTGGTTCACGGATATACCAAAGTTATTGCGGGGGAGCGCGGCTCTATCACGATTGACGGCGCGGGATCAAGCGCGCACCATACGCGTCTGAATTTCCTGGGAGTTGTCTGATGCGCTTTTTAATCACTTTGCTGTTCTTGCCCGTATTGGCCGTGGCCGCGGCCATCGGTCTTGTTCTGGGTGAGCGGGAGCTGGGGCCTCGCGGGCAGGTGGCTGCTATTGGCGCTGAAATCTCCATAGAGGGGCGGGCTTATGCGCCGGTTGAGATCGTTGAAAATGTGGGGGCCGGCACGCTGTTGCTTGAAGCGCCGCTGGAAGTAACGGTGCCGCAAATAATTCGCCCCGATGCCGTTGTGCTGAGCGATAAAACCACCGGCCAATCAGGCTGGCGGGTGATCGAGGTAACGGTGCCGCACACATTGCCCAATGCGGTGCTCTTGGTGCCGCTGGAAGGTGTGGCGACTGCCGCGGATATATCTCTCGTAACAGAAAGCACTTTGAATCCGGGGCCGCTGAAAGACCTGGGGTTCGGCTACTTTTCAGCCGATGAGATGATGCGCGTAGCGACCGTCGCGGGCATCGTGCTTGCGGCTTTGGTGGTGTTTTGGTTGCCCGGTTTTGCGGGCCGAATTTTGCTGCGTCGTAAACTGCGTATAGCCGAAAATGAGGTTGAGGATGAACGTATTCGGTCAAGCCGCGCCCAGAAGGAGGCCAAAGCTGCTGCCAGCCGTGCCGATGAACGCATTACGGAGATAGAAAGCCATGCGGCAGCGCGAGAGGAAGAGGCCCGCACCGCTATTGCCAATGCAGCGCGGCTTGAAAGCAAGCATGGTACGGCAGAGGAGGGCGGGGAGGCCCGCTTCTGGCGTGATGCCGTGCGTGACTTCCTGCTGGCGGGAAATGTGGCGCGCGATGATGTGGAACGGATGCTGAAAGCAATTTCTGAGCGCGTGAAGGGCACCGCGACAACGCCGGAGACGGACGAAACAGCGGAACCGGCACTGCAGCCGCAAGCCGACATGGCGGCCACTGAAACAGTAAAGGCCGAATCAACGCCGGTGGCTGCACCTCCCTTGGTGGCGACAGCTCCATCGGACGGCGTGGATGACGACGACAACGGCGAAAACGACGACAGCGACGACAGCGACGATGACGGGGCACCCAAAAAGGGTATTTTGGGGCGTCGCCGTCGTCGCAGATAAGTCTATTTGGCGGGATAGGTGCGGCAGGTCGGCACAGATATCAAAAAACGCCCTGTTGTGCGCACGCACTTGCTTGACAGTGCCCGCGCATATCCCTAAACGAACGACCACTGGCTGTTCACACAGTCAGCGGCAACCCGCCGACATGCGGGGGTGTAGCTCAGTTGGTTAGAGCGCTGGCCTGTCACGCCAGAGGTCGCGGGTTCGAGTCCCGTCACTCCCGCCACTTTCTCCTTTCAAAATATCCGTGCTGGCGGCCTATCGGTCAAATCTATTGGGTCACGGCCTATGACCATCGTGCCCTTGTCCGTTCGCCTTGCGCACCGGATGACTTGAACGGGATTGTCGGTGGTTTTGCGCAGAGGTTTTTGCGCAGATAATTGCGACCCGTTCGCAAGTTACCCGCAGTTTGCCGCATCTTCTTGAAAACTTGGCGAATCTGGTTGAAGTGGCCCCGGTTCTGGGGCTAAACAAGCGGAATTATCGGGCAATTCTGTTGGCTTTTGCTGGCAGGTGAGGGCTTGCTGTGATTTGATCTTGCGGGGTGTTCTGCCCCAAGAGATTTTGCATGAGGGATATCAGGCGATGGATCAACTACTGGTCGAATATCTGCCAATCATTTTGTTTTTGGGGATCGGTTTGCTTTTTGCGGGCGTGTTCTTGTTGGTGCCGGCTATCTTCGCCCCCTCTATTCCCGACCCGGAAAAAGTTTCTGCTTATGAATGTGGTTTTGAAGCCTTTGACGATGCGCGCACCCAATTTGATGTGCGTTTCTATCTGGTCGCCATTTTGTTCATCATCTTCGACCTTGAGGTCGCCTTCTTGTTTCCCTTCGCAGTGGCGCTGGGTGACATTGGCGTCTTCGGGTTTTGGTCGATGGTGATCTTCCTTGGTGTGCTGACCATTGGCTTTATCTATGAATGGAAGAAAGGGGCTCTCGAATGGGAGTAGACAACACCCCCGTTATTCACGCCGGTCAATCCGCGCCATCCAATGTTGGTGGCCCGGATGATGAGTTCTTCCGTCAAATCTCTGACGATTTGGCCGATAAAGGCTTTGTGCTGACCACATCTGAAAATCTGATCAACTGGGCACGTACGGGCTCATTGTTCTGGATGACATTTGGGCTGGCCTGTTGCGCTGTTGAGATGATGCAGACCAATGGCCCGCGTTATGATCTTGAACGCTTTGGCACCGCGCCGCGCGCGTCCCCACGTCAATCCGATGTGATGATTGTGGCGGGCACCTTGACCAATAAAATGGCCCCGGCGCTGCGTAAGGTTTACGACCAAATGCCGGAACCGCGCTATGTGATCTCGATGGGATCGTGTGCCAATGGCGGTGGCTACTATCACTATTCATATTCAGTTGTGCGCGGTTGCGACCGTATTGTGCCCGTAGATATTTATGTGCCCGGCTGCCCCCCAACGGCAGAGGCATTGCTTTACGGCATTTTGCAACTTCAACGGAAAATTCGGCGCGAAGGCACGCTGGCTCGTTAAGGGCCGCTGTTGGTTTTAAGGGAACGTAGCTTAATGGCTTCAAGTGAACTGAAAGAACTTGGCGATCATATCGCAGCGGCACGCGCATCTGCGGTTGTTTCTGCCGATGTTGCTTATGGTGAATTAAATATCACCGCGCATCGCGACCAGATCATCGATTTGATCAGCTTTTTGCGGGATGATCCGCAATGCCTGTTCAAGCAAATGATCGACATTACGGCGGTTGATTACCCCGATAGGGCCGAACGGTTTGATGTGGTGTATCACCTGTTGTCGATGCACAATAACCAACGCATTCGGGTGAAGGTGACAGCGTCGGAAGACACATTGGTGCCTTCGCTTTGCGGCGTGTTCAGCGGTGCCAATTGGTATGAGCGTGAAGTGTTCGACATGTTTGGCATTTTGTTCTCCGATCACCCGGATTTGCGTCGCATTTTGACGGATTATGGCTTCCGCGGTTATCCGCTGCGTAAGGACTTTCCCACCACGGGTTATGTTGAAGTGCGCTATGACGACGAACAAAAACGCGTTGTTTATGAGCCGGTGAAACTAACACAGGAATTCCGCAGCTTTGATTTCTTGTCCCCATGGGAAGGCGCAAAATATGTGCTGCCGGGCGACGAAAAAGCTGATGAGAAAACAGAAGGGGCAGAGGGCTAGAAAATGGCAGATCCCCAAATCAAAAACTTCTCTATGAATTTTGGCCCGCAGCATCCTGCGGCCCATGGCGTGTTGCGCTTGGTGATGGAGCTTGACGGTGAAATCGTTGAGCGCATCGATCCGCATATTGGCCTGCTGCATCGCGGTACTGAAAAGCTGATAGAGACAAAAACATATTTGCAGGCGCTGCCTTATCTTGATCGGCTTGATTATGTTGCGCCGATGAACCAAGAGCACGCCTATGCGCTGGCGATTGAAAAAATGCTGGGCATTAACGTGCCTTATCGCGGCCAGCAAATCCGCGTGATCTATTCCGAGATTGGCCGCTTGCTGAACCACTTTATGAATGTGGGCACACAGGCGATGGATGTGGGCGCGCTGACCCCGCCTGTATGGTGTTTTGAAGAACGCGAAAAGCTGATGGTGTTTTACGAACGCGCCTGCGGCTCGCGTATGCATGCTGCTTACTTCCGTCCCGGTGGCGTGCACCAAGATGTGCCGCAAAAACTGCTGGATGATATTTACGCCTATTGCGAAACCTTGCCCGGCTTTTTGGATGACCTTGAGGGGCTTCTTACCGAAAGCCGTATTTTCAAACAGCGCAATGTTGATATTGGCATCGTCACGCAAGACGATGTGATGCAATGGGGCATGACGGGTGTGATCGCGCGTTCCGCAGGCTTTGCATGGGATCTGCGTCGCTCTCAACCTTACGAGTGTTACAACGACATTGATTTCAAAATCCCCGTCGGCAAAAACGGCGATAATTATGATCGCTACGTCATTCGCATTGATGAGATGCGCCAATCCGGTGAGATTATGAAACAGTGCATTGAGAAGATGGCCGATGGCCCTGTCTCAAGCGATGAAGGCAAAATCATTCCGCCCAAGCGGGCCGAAATGAAGCAGAGCATGGAAGCCTTGATCCATCACTTCAAACTCTACACCGAAGGGTTCCGCGTGCCGGAGGGCGAGGTTTACGCTGCCGTAGAAGCGCCGAAGGGTGAGTTTGGTGTGTATCTGGTGGCGGATGGCTCTAACAAACCTTACCGCGCCAAGCTGCGCGCGCCGGGCTTTACCCATTTGCAAGCGTTGGAATATTTGTCCAAAGGCCACATGCTGGCCGACGTGCCCGCCATTTTGGGTTCACTTGATATTGTATTCGGGGAGGTTGACCGATGAGTGTGCGTCGTCTCGCAGTCGGGGTCGGTCCCGAGGTTTTTGAATTTACGCCCGAGAATATTGAATGGGCGCATAAGGAAGTCACCAAATATCCTGAAGGCCGTCAGCAAAGTGCGGTGATCGCGCTATTGGATCGTGCGCAACGCCAATCCGGTGGCTGGTTGCCTGAAGCGGCTGTGCGTTATGTGTCCGACTTTTTGGATATGCCCTACATCAAGACTTATGAGGTCGCCACTTTCTACACCATGTTCAATTTGAACCCGGTGGGTGAACATCACATTCAGCTTTGCGGCACCACGCCATGCTGGTTGCGCGGTGCAGACGATTTGAAAGAAGTGTGTCGCAGCAAAATGGGTGTTGATAAAGAGGCGGGTGTTTCAGCCGATGGCAAATTCTCCTGGGCCGAGGTTGAGTGTTTGGGCGCGTGTGTGAATGCACCTATGATCCAGATCGGTGATGATTTCTACGAAGATTTGACGCCTGAAACGCTGGCGAAATTATTGGATGATTTGGCGGCAGGCCGTGAAATCAAAGCTGGCCCGCAAATCAACCGGCAGCTTTCTGCGCCGGAAGGTGGTCCCAAAACATTGTTAGAGCTTGAAGGGGGCGATGCGTAATGCTTAAAGATTCCGATCGCATCTTTACCAACCTGTACGGGTTGCAATCCCCCGGCTTGGAAGCAGCGCAAAAGCGCGGCGACTGGCAGGGCACCAAAGATATTATTGCCAAGGGCCGTGATGCCATTATCGCCGAGGTAAAAGACAGCGGCCTTAAAGGGCGCGGCGGGGCAGGCTTCCCTGTGGGGCTTAAATGGTCGTTCATGCCTAAAGAGGTAACGGATCGACCGCATTATCTAGTGGTGAACGCCGATGAATCAGAGCCGGGCACCTGTAAAGACCGCGAGATTATGCGTCATGATCCGCACAAGCTGATTGAAGGCTGCCTGATCGCTTCTTTCGCGGCGCAGGCGCATGTGGCGTATATCTATATTCGCGGTGAGTTCATTCGTGAACGCTACGCCGTGCAAAAAGCCATTGATGAAGCCTATGAGGCAGGGCTGCTTGGCCCTAATGCTGCCGGTACTGGCTGGGCCATGGATATTTATGTAGCGCATGGCGCCGGGGCTTATATCTGCGGTGAAGAAACCGCCTTGATTGAAAGCCTTGAGGGCAAAAAAGGCCAACCGCGGTTGAAGCCGCCATTCCCCGCCAATGTGGGGCTGTATGGCTGCCCAACGCTGATCAACAATGTGGAAAGCATTGCGGTGACGCCTACCATTCTACGTCGCGGGGCAGAATGGTTTGCAGGTATCGGCACGCCTACTTCTGCAGGCACGAAGTTGTTTGCCATTTCAGGGCATGTGAACACGCCTTGCACGGTTGAGGAAGAACTGGGTATTCCGCTGAAAGAGTTGATCGAGAAACATGCCGGTGGCGTGCGCGGCGGTTGGGATAATTTGCTGGCGGTGATCCCCGGCGGCTCATCGGTGCGGATGATCCCGAAAGACATTTGCGACACCATGATCATGGATTTTGATGCCTTGAAAGAGGTGGGGTCTGGCCTTGGTACGGCGGCGGTGATCGTGATGGACAAATCAACCGATATTGTGCGGGCTATCGCACGGCTTTCCTACTTCTACAAGCATGAAAGCTGCGGGCAATGCACACCGTGCCGCGAAGGCACGGGCTGGATGTGGCGTGTGCTGGAACGCATGGCCGATGGCAAAGCCGAGGTTGAAGAAATTGAAATGCTGCTGGATGTAACCAAGCAGGTTGAAGGCCACACGATTTGTGGTTTGGGTGATGCAGCGGCGTGGCCGGTGCAGGGCCTTATCAATCACTTCCGGCCGGAAATTGAAGCACGTATTGAGCGGCGCAAGGCGGGTCAACCCGTTTTGCAGGCTGCGGAATAAAGGGGCGCGATCATGGTGAAGCTGACCATTGATGGCAACGAGGTTGAGGTAGAACCCGGCATAACCATTATGCAGGCTTGTGAAGAAGCCGGCGTGGAAATTCCGCGCTTCTGCTATCACGAACGCCTGTCTATTGCTGGTAATTGCCGGATGTGTCTGGTGGATGTGGAGAAATCCCCCAAGCCGGTGGCAAGCTGTGCCATGCCGGTTAATGAAGGCATGGTGGTTCACACCAGCAACGCCAAGGTGAAGAAAGACCGCGAAGGTGTGCTGGAGTTTCTGCTGGTTAACCATCCGCTTGATTGCCCGATTTGCGATCAGGGCGGTGAGTGTGATTTGCAAGATCAAACCATGGCTTACGGCACATCCTCCAACCGCTATGAAGAAAACAAGCGCGCGGTTGAAGACAAGAATATGGGGCCGCTGGTTTCCACGATCATGACGCGCTGCATTCACTGCACGCGCTGTGTGCGGTTCACGGAAGAAGTGGCAGGCGTGGGTGAGATCGGCGCGATTGGCCGTGGCGAAGATATGGAAATCACCACCTATCTGGAAGCCAATTTGTCGTCAGAGCTTTCTGCCAATGTGATTGATCTGTGCCCGGTGGGTGCGCTGACATCACGGCCCTATGCGTTTAACGCGCGGCCTTGGGAATTGCGCAAGACCGAAAGCGTCGATGTGATGGACGCCATGGGGGCTGCCATTCGCATTGATGTGCGTGGGCGCGAAGTGATGCGCGTGCTGCCGCGGTTGAATGAGGAGATCAATGAAGAGTGGATCTCTGACAAGACGCGCTATGCCTGCGATGGGTTGAAGTATCAGCGCCTTGATCGGCCCTATGTTAAGGGGCCTGATGGCAAGCTGGCACCGGCTGAGTGGGACGAGGCTTTAGCCGTCGCTGCAGAAAAAATCAAAGGCACCGATGCCGCCAAAGTGGCGGCGCTGGCAGGTGATCTGCAAGATGCGGAAAGCATGAAAGCGTTGAAGGATTTGATGGGCCAGATCGGTTCAGCCAATCTTGATTGCCGCCCGGCAGGATCGGCGCTGGATGGCACAAACCGCGCATCATATCTGTTCAACGCTGGCATCGCCGGGGTAGAAGATGCAGACGCCATTTTGTTGATTGGCACCAATCCGCGTCTTGACGCGCCGGTGCTGAATGCTCGCATTCGCAAGCGTTGGCTTGAAGGCGGTTTACAAGTGGGCGTGATCGGCGAAGATGCTGATTTGACCTATAAAACCACCCATCTGGGGGCAGGTCCGCAAACGCTGGCCGATCTTGTGGCCGGAAATCATTCTTTCGTTGAAGTATTAAAAAATGCCTCTAACCCATTGATTATTTTGGGTGAAGGGGCTGTTACGCGCGCCGATGGGGCGCAAGTATTGGGTGCTGCCCGTGCGCTTGCTGAAAGCGTTAACGCGATCACAGAAGATTGGAACGGCTATAGCCTGTTGCACAGTGCTGCCAGCCGCGTCGGCGGTTTGGATATGGGCTTTGTGCCCGGTGAAGGTGGCATGGATGCTGCTGCTATCGCTGCCGGTGGGGCTGATGTTGTCATCGCCTTGGGGGCGGACGAGATCGATCTGAGCCAATCAGATGCCTTCATTATCTATATCGGCACGCATGGCGATAACGGGGCGCATTTGGCGGACGTTATTTTGCCTGCCGCTTCCTATGCTGAAAAAGATGGCACTTATGTAAATATGGAAGGGCGCGTGCAACGCGGCTTCCGCGCCGCCTTCCCGCCGGGGGATGCGAAGGAAGACTGGGCGATTATCCGCGCGCTATCAGCCTTGGTGGGTGAGGCACTGCCTTTCGACAGTCTGGAACAATTGCGCGCCAAGCTGGTGGAAGATTGTCCTACTTTCGGTGTGCTGGATGCACGTCCGGTAGCGGAGTGGTCTGCCTTTGGCGCCGCCGGCCTGAGCGATGGTCCCGCCTTTGCAGGCAATGCGGTTGATTTCTACCTGACGAACCCGATTGCGCGTGCGTCGCGCACCATGGCGGATTGCGTGAAAGCGCGGGATGACCGCACCCAAGCGGCGGCAGCCAATGTGGGGGCCGAATAATGATTGAGTATTTAACAACAGATTTTCTGGCCCTTGAGTTTTGGGATACAGCCTTGTGGGGCTTTATCCTGCTGCTGTTGCAATGTTTTGCGCTGGCAATCCCCGTATTGCTCTATGTGGCCATGGCCGTTTACGGCGACCGGAAAATTTGGGCGGCGGTAATGATCCGCCGTGGTCCCAATGTGGTGGGGCCGTTTGGTTTGCTGCAAGTGTTTGCCGACTTTGGCAAAAATCTGGTGAAAGAGATCATCATTCCCGCGGGCGCGAACAAGGTTGTGTTCATGCTGGCCCCGGTGGTCACCATGGTGCTGGCCGTTATGGCCTGGGCGGTGATCCCGCTGGATGAAGGCTGGGCCTTGGCCGACATTAATGTGGGCATTCTCTATATCTTTGCGATCTCATCCCTTGGGGTGTACGGCATTATTATGGCCGGGTGGGCATCCAACTCCAAATATCCGTTTTTGGGCGCGCTGCGTTCCGCCGCGCAAATGGTGTCTTACGAAGTATCCATCGGCTTTGTGATTGTGACCGTATTGATGTGTGTGGGGTCGTTGAACCTGACAGACATTGTGCTGGCCCAAAAGAATGTGTGGTTCTTTATTCCGCTGTTCCCGATGTTTGTGGTGTTCTTTATCTCGGCCCTCGCGGAAACCAATCGCCCGCCGTTTGATTTGCCGGAGGCAGAAGCTGAACTGGTAGCTGGTTTTCAAGTAGAATATTCGTCCACCCCATGGCTGCTGTTCATGATCGGGGAATATATCTCCATCGTTATGATGTGCGCCTTGACGACCATTCTGTTCTTCGGGGGCTGGCTGCCGCCAGTGGACATTGCGCCGTTTAACATGGTGCCGGGCTTTATCTGGTTCATTTTGAAAACCACCTTCTTCTTCTTCATGATTGCCATGGTGAAGGCGATGGTGCCGCGCTATCGCTATGATCAGTTGATGCGCTTGGGCTGGAAAGTGTTCCTGCCGCTGTCATTGGCCTATGTGATTTTAACCGCCGGGGTGCTGGTGGGCTTTGATTTGCTGCCCGCATCAGTGGATGCGCCGATCATTCAAACCCAAACCGGCATGGAGGGACAATAATGAGCGCACTTGCCCAAACCGCCCGCCAGTTTTTGTTGCTGGAGTTTGTGTCATCGTTCTTTTTGGCGATGCGCTACTTCTTTGCGCCGAAAGCCACGGTGAACTATCCGTTTGAGAAGGGGGCCTTATCGCCCCGTTTTCGCGGTGAGCACGCCTTGCGCCGTTATGAAAATGGCGAAGAACGCTGCATTGCCTGCAAATTGTGCGAAGCCATTTGCCCGGCGCAAGCCATCACGATTGAGGCTGAGCCGCGCGAAGATGGCTCACGCCGCACGACACGCTACGATATCGACATGACCAAATGCATCTATTGCGGTTTCTGCCAAGAGGCCTGCCCGGTAGATGCCATTGTTGAGGGACCGAACTTTGAGTTCGCTACCGAAACACGGGAAGAGTTGATGTATGACAAAACCAAATTGCTGGAAAATGGGGGTCGCTGGGAACGCGAGATTGCCATTAACCTGCAACTAGATGCCCCTTATCGCTAAGGCAAAGGACGGAAGAAAAAATCATGGTCGCGACCATCGCCTTTTACATCTTTGCCTCAATCACCGTGCTTTCTGGCTTTATGGTGATTTCATCACGCAACCCCGTGCATTCGGTGTTGTTCCTGATTTTGGCATTCTTTAACTCCGCAGGTCTGTTTGTGCTGATCGGCGCTGAATTCGTCGCCATGATATTGGTGATTGTTTATGTCGGTGCTGTGGCGGTGCTGTTCCTATTTGTTGTCATGATGCTGGACATCAACTTCGTGGAACTGCGCGAAGGGTTCTTGCAGTATTTGCCTATCGGCGCCTCTATCGGCCTTGTACTGCTGGTGGAAATTTTGCTGGTGGTTGGCGGCATGACCGTCACACCAATGACGGCTGATATTGCGGCATCACCCGCGCCTGCCATGGGCAGCGAGGTGACAAACACGGAAGCCTTGGGGCGCATTCTCTATACTGATTATGCCTATTTCTTCCAAGCGGCGGGGCTGGTGCTGCTGGTGGCGATGATTGGGGCCATTGTGCTCACGCTGCGCACACGCGAAGGGGTGCGCAAGCAATCCATCTCGGCGCAAAATGCACGAACCCGCGATGAGGCTGCCACGTTGCATGACGTGAAGCCCGGTCAAGGTATTTAAGGGAGCGAATGACAATGCAGGAAGCTATGTGGAGCATTGGTCTGGGGCACTACCTTACCGTTGCCGCGATTTTGTTTACGCTTGGGGTGTTCGGTATTTTTCTGAACCGGAAAAACGTGATCATCATTTTGATGTCGGTGGAACTGATGCTGCTGGCAGTAAATATCAATCTGGTGTCGTTCTCGGCCTATTTGAATGATTTGGTGGGGCAGGTATTTGCCCTGTTTGTGTTGACGGTGGCCGCTGGCGAGGCGGCAATCGGTTTGGCCATTTTGGTAATTTACTTCCGTAATCGCGGCTCGATTGAGGTTGAAGACATCAACCTGATGAAAGGTTAGGCGCGATATGTGTTGGGTTTTAAGGGGCTGATCATCATGTATTCAGCGATTGTATTTCTTCCCCTGCTTGGGGCCGCGATTGCCGGGCTGTTTGGCCGCCGTATCGGCGCGCGCCCGGCAGAAATTATAACGACCGGCTTGCTGATGGTTTCAGCGGCGCTGTCTTGGATGGCGTTTGTGGAAATCGCGCTGGGCCATGGGCAGGCGCATGTCACCGTATTGCCGTGGATTGCCTCGGGCGATTTTGTGCTCAACTGGGCGTTCAAGATTGATACCTTGACCAGTGTGATGCTGGTGGTGGTGACAACGGTTTCGGCGTTGGTGCATCTATATTCCTTCGGCTATATGAACGAAGACCCGCACCGGGCGCGCTTCTTCTCCTATCTGTCCCTGTTTACATTCGCGATGTTGATGCTGGTAACGGCGGACAACTTCGTGCAGCTCTTTATGGGCTGGGAAGGGGTGGGGCTGGCGTCTTACCTGTTGATCGGATTCTGGTACAAAAAACCATCTGCCAATGCGGCAGCGATCAAAGCCTTTGTGGTAAACCGCGTAGGTGACTTTGGCTTTGCGCTGGGTATCTTCGCGCTGTTTATGGTAACGGGCAGCGTTGAATATGATGCCGCGTTTGAAGCAGCAGCGGCCTTGCAAGGCATGACGTTTGAGTTCATCGGCATGCAGGTTGATGTGCTGACCACGATTTGCCTGCTGCTGTTTGTGGGCGCGATGGGTAAATCGGCCCAATTGTTCCTGCACACTTGGTTGCCTGACGCCATGGAAGGCCCGACGCCTGTGTCAGCCCTGATCCATGCTGCAACCATGGTGACAGCCGGCGTGTTCATGGTGGCACGCTGTTCACCGCTGTTTGAACTGGCACCTGCCGCGCTTGAGGTGGTGACGATTGTTGGCGCAACGACCGCTTTCTTTGCCGCCACGGTTGGTTTGGTGCAAAACGACATCAAGCGGGTGATTGCCTATTCAACCTGTTCGCAGCTTGGCTATATGTTCTTCGCCATCGGGGTGGGGGCGTATCCGGTCGCTATCTTCCATCTGTTTACCCATGCCTTCTTTAAGGCGCTGTTATTCTTGGGCGCAGGCTCTGTCATTCATGCCATGCATCACGAACAAGATATGCGCAAAATGGGTGGGCTCTACAAAAAGATCCCTTACACCTATGGCTTGATGGTGATTGGCACGCTGGCGCTGACGGGCTTTCCGCTTACCGCCGGTTACTTCTCTAAAGATGCCATCATTGAATCTGCCTTTGCGGCGGGGTCCGGCGTTGGCATGTATGCCTTTGGCATGGGGATCACGGCGGCCTTTATGACGGCGTTTTATAGTTGGCGCCTGATTTTCATGACCTTCCACGGGAAAACCCGCGCAGATGAGCATACCTTTGATCATGCCCATGAAAGCCCGGCGCCGATGATGATCCCGCTTTATGTGCTGGCAGCTGGCGCGTTGGGGGCGGGGTATCTGTTCTATGACAATTTTGTTGGCCATGATTGGCAAGCGTTCTGGGGCAGCTCTATCACTGTCGCCTCGCACATTATGCATGATTTTCATGAAGTGCCGGAATGGGTGAAACGGCTGCCGATTGTTATGGGGCTGGCTGGTTTGGCGGTTGCGTGGTGGTTCTATATTAAGAACCCGGCGCTTCCGGGCCTGTTGGCCAGCCGGAACGAGCCGCTCTACAAATTCCTGCTGAACAAATGGTATTTTGATGAACTGTATGACTTCCTGTTCATCAAGCCATCCATGTGGCTGGGCACGAAATTGTGGATTTACGGCGACGGCAAAACGATTGACGGGCTTGGTCCTGATGGGGTTGCTGCGCGTGTGCTGGATATCACGAAACGGGCGCAGAAACTGCAATCCGGTTATCTTTATCACTATGCCTTCGTCATGCTGATCGGCGTGGCAGGCATTGTTACCACCCTTATGGTTTGGGGAACGCACTAATGATTGGTGATTGGCCTCTACTCAGCATTATCACCTTCCTGCCGCTGGTTGGCGCGGTATTGCTTGCGCTATTGGTGCGCGGGGAAGGGGAAGATGCAAACCGCAATGCCCGAGCCTTTGCGCTTTGGACCACTGTTACTACCTTCCTGATCTCACTTGCGCTGTGGTTCAGCTTTGATCGCACGACGGCAGAATTCCAGTTTGTTGAGAAAACGGAATGGCTGGCGGGATACGCCACATATCATATGGGTGTGGATGGTATTTCGGTGCTGTTTGTGTTGCTTTCAACGCTCATCATGCCGATTTGCATTTTGGTGTCGTGGAACGCCATTCAGCATCGCGTGAAAGAATATATGATCGCCTTTTTGGTGATGGAAACACTGATGGTTGGCGTGTTCTCATCGCTGGATTTGGTGTTGTTCTATATTTTCTTTGAAGCGGGCCTGATCCCCATGTTCCTGATCATCGGGGTATGGGGCGGCAAGGACCGGGTTTATGCGTCCTTCAAATTCTTCCTATATACGTTGCTTGGTTCTGTCTTAATGCTGGTTGCCATGATGGCGATGTATTGGGATGCAGGTACAACAGACATAACTGTGCTGTTAAAGCATGATTTCCCGGTAGAGATGCAGACATGGCTGTGGCTTGGGTTCTTCGCCTCTTTCGCGGTGAAGATGCCGATGTGGCCGGTGCATACATGGTTGCCCGATGCCCATGTGCAGGCCCCGACCGCGGGGTCGGTTATTTTGGCGGCGATCCTACTTAAAATGGGCGGCTATGGCTTCCTGCGGTTTTCGGTGCCGATGTTCCCGAACGCAAGTGCGGAGCTGGCAGATCTGGTGTTCGCGCTTTCCTGCATTGCGGTGGTCTACACCTCACTGGTCGCCCTGATGCAAAAAGACATGAAGAAGCTGATTGCCTATTCGTCTGTAGCGCATATGGGCATTGTGACGATCGGTATTTTCACCTTCAACATGCAGGGCATTCAAGGCGCGATCATGCAAATGATCAGCCATGGGCTGGTGTCCGGCGCGCTGTTTATGTGTGTCGGTGTGATCTATGACCGTATGCATACGCGCGAGATTGATGCCTATGGCGGCTTGGTTGAGCGCATGCCGATTTATGCGTTTGTGTTCCTGCTGTTCTCTCTCGCCTCTGTCGGCTTGCCGGGTACGGCAGGCTTTATCGGCGAGTTTGTGACGCTGGTTGGGGCCTACAAAGCGTCCACCCTTGTGGCGCTGATTGCCGCCACGGGCATGGTGTTGGGCGCAGCCTATATGTTGTGGCTCTATCGCCGGGTGGTGTTTGGGCCGCTTGAGAAAGAGAACCTGAAAGACATTATGGACATGAATGGCCGGGAGATTCTGGCGATTGCACCGCTGGTGGTGGCCACCTTGTGGATGGGCATTTCGCCGGGCGCCTTGTTCGAGATCACCGAGGTTTCGGTGGCGGCCCTTATTAATGATTACAATCTGGCGTTGGGCATTGATCCAAACGCGCCGGTGATGACGCCATCTGTCGTGGGGGAGGCTGTGGCGGCCCCTGCTTCCTCGGCACATCATTAGGATTGGGAGAGAAGATATGACTGTTGCTGATCTCAATCTTGCTTTGGTAATGCCGGAAATTTTGCTGGCGGTTGGTGCCATGGCGCTGTTGATGCTGGGCGTGTTTGAACGCGGCGGCGGCGCACGCGGTATATCCGGCCTTGCGGCTTTGCTGCTGCTGGCTGATGCCATTTTGGTGATGACAGGCCCCAGCGAAGGGGCTGCCTTTAACGGTGCATTTGTCGTGGATGGTTTTGGCAATTTCATGAAAGTGCTGACGCTGGTGGGGGCCGCCGTTGTGCTGGTTATCAGCCAGGATTATCTGACCCACGAAAAGATGGACCGGTTTGAGTATCCCGTACTTATTTTGCTGGCCACACTTGGCATGTGCATGATGATTTCGGCCTCTGACCTGATTGCGCTTTATATGGGGTTGGAGCTGCAATCACTGGCGCTTTATGTGATTGCTGCTTTCAAGCGCAATTCGCAACGCTCTACCGAAGCAGGCCTGAAATACTTTGTGTTGGGGGCTTTATCATCGGGCATGTTGCTCTATGGCGCGTCGATGATTTACGGCTTTACCGGCACAGTTTCGTTTGAGGGGATTGCGGCCGCGACCGCCGAAGGTGCCTCTACCGGTGTGATTATCGGGCTGGTGTTTATCGCTGCGGGCTTGGCCTTCAAGGTATCTGCCGTGCCGTTCCATATGTGGACGCCGGATGTGTATGAAGGTGCGCCAACACCGGTTACGGCTTTCTTTGCCATGGCCCCCAAAGTGGCGGCAATGGCGCTGTTTGTGCGGGTAATGATCGACGCCTTTGGTTCGATGGAAGGACAGTGGCAACAAATCATTATCTTTATTTCCATCGCGTCCATGATTTTGGGTGGCGTTGCAGCCATCGGCCAAACGAATATCAAGCGGCTTATGGCCTATAGTTCAATCGGCCATATGGGGTATGCCTTGGTTGGCTTGGCGGCAGGCACGCAAGACGGTATTCAAGCTGTTCTCATCTATATGGCAATTTACATGGTGATGAGCGCAGGGGTGTTTGTAGTTATCTTGTCCATGCGGCGTGCCGAAGGCATGGTTGAAGGCATTTCAGACCTTGCGGGGCTTTCGCGCAATCACCCCGGCATGGCCTTTGCGCTTGCGGTGTTGATGTTCTCGCTGGCCGGTATTCCGCCGCTGGCAGGCTTCCCGGCTAAGTTCTATGTGTTCTTGGCAGCGGTCGATCAAGAGCTGTACATGTTGGCTGTTGTAGGCCTGTTGGCGTCTGTCATTTCGGCGTTCTATTACATTCGCATCGTCAAGATCATGTATTTCGACGAACCGGCAGAACCGTTTGCGGCCTCACCGCAAGGAGCGATGGGTGGTGTGTTGGTGCTTTCAACCGCGATTACGGCGCTATATGTGTTTTTCCCGGCACCGTTGATTGCTTGGGCAGAAAGTGCCGCGGCAACGCTGTTCTAACATGGAAGAAAAGCTGATCTCGCTGCCGCAAGGCTATGACCTTGCGGCCTATGATGAGATCGACAGCACCAATGAGGAAGGGCGCCGTCGCGGCGATGTCGCTTTGGCGGCGGGTAATTCCGTCAATTCCACATGGATAATCGCTGAACGGCAATCAGCCGGGCGTGGGCGGCAGGGCAGAAAGTGGGAGGATGCGACCGGCAATCTTCTGTGTACCTTGTTGATTGATCCTGCTTGTGGTCCGGCCAAAGCATCTGAGCTTTCCTTTGTTACCGGATTAGCCGTGGCCGATGCGGTTGATGACTTATTGGGTGATCCTGCGGCAGAGCTTAAATGGCCAAATGATGTGTTGCTTGAGGGCGCAAAAGTCAGCGGCATATTGTTGGAAAGTGCAGCAGGCAGTGACGGTGCCTTGGGCTGGTTGGCGATTGGCATTGGCTTGAACCTCAAATGGTTTCCTGGTGATACACCCTATCCGGCAACATCGTTAAAGGCCCATGGGGCCAATATTGCGCTGGAACAGGGGCTTACAGCCGTGGCCGCAGCCATGGAAGCGCGGTTGCAGATGTGGCGCAGGGAAGGATTTGCGGCCATACGGCAGGCTTGGCTAGGCCGCGCCAAAAACCTTGGGGGTCAAATCACTGCGCGGCTGCCCGGCGAAACGGTGGAAGGGCAGTTTGCCGGTATGGATGAAAACGGTGCTCTGTTGCTGAAACTTGGCGCGACCGGCGAAATTCGTGCTATCACCGCGGGCGATGTGTTCTTTGGAGCAATGAAAGATGAGGACGTGTAATGCTGCTGGCAATTGATGCGGGGAATACCAACACCGTCTTTGCTGTGCATGATGGCGCGCAGGTGCGGGGCCGTTGGCGCATTACCACGAATGATGCACGCACTGCGGAAGAATATGTGGTGTGGCTCAAGCAATTGATGGAGATGGACGGGATCGCGCTGGGCGACATTACTGGATCTATCATTTCAACGGTTGTGCCGCAGGCATTGTTTAATTTGCAACGATTGGCGCAGCGCTACTGCGGGTCCGATCCTGTGGTGGTTGGCGCGCCCGGTATTGATCTTGGGTTGGACGTGCGGGTTGATCGCCCGCAGGAGGTGGGGGCCGACCGTTTGGTAAATGCGGTTGCCGCCCACAAAACATATGATGGGGCGTTGATCGTGGTCGATTTCGGCACCGCGACAACGTTTGATGTTGTGGCCGCTGATGGTGGATATGAAGGGGGCATCATTGCGCCGGGTATCAACCTTTCGCTGGAGGCGTTGCACAGTGCCGCCGCCAAACTGCCGCGCATTGCCGTAGAAAAACCGCAGACGGTTGTTGGCAAAGCAACGGTTCCGGCCATGCAATCTGGCGTGTTTTGGGGCTATATCGGGTTGATCGAAGGCTTGGTCACGCGTATTCGCGCCGATCAAAATGATCCGACTATGAAAGTAATTGCAACGGGTGGCTTGGCTGCCCCTTTAAGTGAAGGCACCACCATGATTGATGTGGTTGATCACGATCTAACGATCCGTGGCTTGATTGATATTTATGCCCTGAACCGGGCCAGCGCATGAGCAAGCGCAAATCGAACACCGCCGAAGATGGGCTGTATTTTCTGCCCCTTGGCGGTGCCGGTGAGATTGGGATGAACCTCAATCTTTATGGGATTGGTCCCGAAGATGATCGCAAATGGTTGATGATTGATCTGGGTGTCACCTTTGGGGATGACAGCACGCCCGGCGTTGATCTGATCATGGCAGACCCATCTTTCATCGAAGACAGGGCAGATGATCTTGTTGGCATTGTGCTGACCCATGCCCATGAAGATCATATCGGTGCGGTGCCGCATCTTTGGGCATCCTTCGAATGCCCGGTCTATGCCACACCATTTACGGCGGCTTTGGTGCGCGCCAAACTTGAGGAAGCAGGGCTGAAGAACGAGGTGCCGCTGCACGAAATACCGTTAGGTGGCTCGTTGGACCTTGATCCGTTCAAGCTCAAATTCATTACGCTGACTCACTCGATTCCCGAACCCAATGCCATAGCGATCGAGACACGCTTTGGGACAGTGTTGCATACGGGCGATTGGAAAATCGATCCCGATCCGCTGATTGGGGAGCAAACCGATGAGGCCTCTCTGCGCGCATTGGGCGATGCCAATGTGCTGGCCATGGTGTGTGATTCAACCAATGTGTTTGAAGCGGGGCGCGCCGGGTCCGAAGGGGAGGTGCGGGGCAATCTACAAGAATTGATCAGCCCACTTACGGGCCGTGTTGCGGTAACGACTTTTGCTTCTAACGTGGCGCGCGTGCGCACAGTGATAGAGGTTGCAGATGCCTGCGGGCGTCACCCGGTTCTGGTCGGGCGTTCTATGCATCGCTGTGTTGCGGCTGCAAAAGCCTGTGGCCTGCTGGATGGCCTGCCGCAATTGATGGACGAAGCAGAGGCCGCGCATCTGCCGCGCGATAAGGTTCTCTATATTTGCACCGGTAGCCAAGGTGAGCCGCGCGCGGCGCTTAGCCGGATAGCCCGGAACGATCATCGCCATATTTCGTTGGATGAAGGCGACAGTGTAATATTCTCATCGCGCGTTATTCCCGGCAACGATATCGGCATTGCCGCGTTGCAAAATGATCTGGCAGCACTGGGCGTTACCGTTATTCAAGACAGGCGCGATGGTTATCACGTTTCGGGTCATCCATGCCGGGATGAGCTGGCAGATATGTATAGCTGGGTGCGCCCCAAAATTGCGGTGCCTGTGCACGGCGAACTGCGCCATATGATGGCGCATGCCGCGCTTGCGAAAGAGCTGCAAGTGCCGGAAACCGTTGTGGTGCAAAACGGGGCCATGGTGCGCTTGGAAGAAGGTAATGCCCGGATCGTCGATGAGGTTTATGCCGGGCGGCTTTATCTTGATGGGGATATGCTGATTGATTCTCAAGACGATGTTATGAAGCGGCGCAAACAGATTTCGTGGAACGGTTTTGTGGGGGTCACGGTTGTGATGGATGGCCGCGGCCGCCTTGCTGCCGATCCTGCCATCACCGTGGAAGGGGTGCCATCGGAAGATTGGGATGGCCGCCCGATAGAAGGGGTGATCTCGCAGGCAGTGCAGGCGACTGTTAAGCGCGCCAAGGGCAAGGATCGGGAAGGGCGCAATTTCTCGGAAAAGATACGCATTGCTGCGCGTCGATCCGTGCGTGATGGGGTTGGCAAAAATCCGTTGACCCGCGTGCAGGTGATTGAGCTTTAGCCCATTTCGTTTTAGATAGATGTATTGAAATTTGACCTGAAGGAGACCGCTATGATTGGTCGCTTAAACCATGTTGCCATTGCCGTGCCGGATCTTGATGCCGCAACGGCCACTTATCGCGATACGCTGGGCGCACAGGTATCAGAGCCGCTGGCGCTGCCTGATCATGGGGTAACAACGGTGTTCGTTGAACTGCCCAATACCAAGATTGAATTGCTGGAGCCCTTGGGTGAAGACAGCACAATCGCGAAATTCTTGACCAAGAATAAGTCAGGCGGCATGCATCATGTCTGCTACGAGGTGGAGGATTTGGGTGCAGCGATTGATCAAATGAATGCCGCAGGTGCCACCATTTTGGGTGATGGCAAACCGAAGATCGGCGCGCATGGTAAGCCCGTTGTATTTCTAAAGCCGGCTGATTTTTGCGGCACCTTGGTTGAGCTGGAGCAAGTTTAACCCATGAGTATTTCCGGGGGTATTGTTGCTTTTGTGATCATTTGGTGGGTGGTGGTGTTTGCCGTTTTGCCATTTGGTGTACGCACCCAACGTGAAGAAGGCGAAATAACCCCCGGCACCGCTGACAGTGCGCCGGTAAAACCCATGTTGGTACGCAAGGCGATTGCGACCACCATCATCGCAAGTGTGCTTTGGGGCGTGCTTTGGGCAGTGATTGAGTATCAGTTAATCTCGCTGGATGACTTTCCGTACTAATCCCTGGGCTCAAGCTGTGGCGGTGTATCACGCTTGCCGAAAATAGAGGTGCCCACACGCACATGGGTAGCGCCAAATTGAATGGCGGTTTCGTAATCGCCGCTCATCCCCATGGATAGTTGGGTCAATCCGTTACGCCTGGCGATTTTTTCAAGCAGGGCAAAATGGGGGGAGGCCGTTTGGTCCGCTGGCGGTATCGCCATAAGGCCGATGATCGGCAGGCCAAAATCATCCCGACATTGCGCAATAAATTGATCGGCCTCTTGCGGGGCAATGCCCGCTTTTTGGGCTTCTTCACCCGTGTTCACCTGAATGAAAAGGTCCGGGCAATGGCCTGATGTTTGAACGGCGTCGGCCAGCTTGCGTGCAAGTTTTGGGCGATCCAGCGTGTGCCAGACATCAAACAGCGCTAATGCATCTTTGATTTTGTTTGTTTGCAAAGGGCCGATAAGATGCAGCTTGGTGTTGGGAAAATCAGCTTTCAGGGCGGGCCATTTTTGTTGTGCCTCTTGCACCCGGTTCTCGCCAAAATGAATATGCCCAGCTTCCAACAAGGGGTGGATGTGGTGTGCTGCATGTGTCTTTGAGACAGCAATTAGATTTATCTCGGCGGCCACCGGTGTGGCGGCTTGGCTTGCCTTGGTGATCTTTGCTTGCACCTCTGCCAGCGCCTTAATAGGGTCATGACCCATGAGTGTTTCCTTACCATCTGTGGCTCAACATCAAGCCTCGCTTCTAGCAATGCAGGCGCGTCGCCTCAAGCATTGTGGTTTTGTTGATCTGCCGAACCTGATCTTTATGACGGACAGCGACAGGGTAGACGATCCTGTTTCGACCTTACGACACTTGCCGCGCGGCACGATGGTTGTTTTTCGAGATTATGAAGCCGCAGATAGAGAGCGCCTTGCCCAGCAGGTTGTGAGGGCCGCGAAGGCCAGAGGGCTGAAGGTGTTGATCGCGGGTGACTGGCGATTGGCATGGCGTTTGCGGGCAGATGGCGTGCATTTGCCAGAGCATATGTCTGGCCTTGCCGGAGCGATTAAGATGCGTCGCACCAACTGGGTGGTCACTAGTGCGGCGCATAGCGCCACAGCGGCCCAAAAAGCGGCACGTGCTGGGGTCGACGCGGTTTTACTATCGCCGGTTTTTCCTACTCAGAGCCATATCGGCGCACCTCATTTGGGGCGCCTAGGACTGCTTAAAGTGCAGGCACAAACAGCGCTGCCAATTTTTGCTTTGGGTGGCGTGAATAGCAAAACCGCGCGCCGTTTGCACGGCACGCGGTTGCAAGGATTTGCTGCCATTGAAGGCTTAATGGCCTAACGCAACAGGCCCAAAATGCCGCCCAATGTATCCTGCAGCAGGTCTGTCGTTGAGGTGATCTCACCTGCGCTGTCGCCATTGGTTACACGATCGGGGCCGCGCAGGGCTTGGCCTGCTTGCATGGCTGATGCGCCACGCAACTCTGGCGGCAAGGCGGAGACGAGTGTACCAACAGCAGGCAGCTCGCTCGCATCGGGCAGGGCACCAAGGCTGGGGCCCCCCGCGGCGCTGCTGGGGCGGAAAATATCCACAATCGGGGCCAACCCGCCATCAAGATGGCCATCAAGCGCAACAAGATTTGTCAGGCCGGGATCACCTTCAGGAACAGTTACAACATTGGCATCGTTCAGGCCAAGGGCGTCTCCCAGTGTGCCAAAGCCGCCATTTTCCAGATCGGCGTCCACCAGATCAAAATCGCCATCGTTGGTGGTGGGGCCTAAATTGGCTTGTACCAAACTGCCAACACCACCGGGAGGGGCGAAGCCTGCCGGTTGGGTGTCGCTGTTGATGGTGAGGACACCATCAAGCGGAGAGCCATCTCCGGTTGTCTCCAACAATGAAATGTTTAGGTTGCCCGTGCCCCCAGCACCATCGCCGATCAGGCCATCACCGACACGCAAATCAACGGCATTGTTGTCGCCAGGATGAGGTGCAGAAGGGTCGGCTGTGCCCAAAGTTACAGAAGCCAAACCGGTAAAGCCGGGGATTTGGCTTTCATTGGAGGTGGGATCACCTTCATTTACATTGGCATAAAGCAAGCTGCTCGATGGGTTGGTAGGCACCTCACCACCGCCATCACCGGGATCTGTTGGATCGGTTGGGTCTGTTGGATCAACCTCTACAGGGCGGAACAAATCAACCAAGGGTGCCAATGCACCTGTTTGGCTGCCATTGATCTCCGCCAATGTGCTCAATCCCGGATCTGTGCCTTCCGCAGGGGGACTAATCACATCAACCGTGCTGATGCCCAAGGCTTGGCCCAGATCATCGAAGCCTTCATTGTCCAAGGTCACTTGGGCAAGATTATCATTTTCGTTGTTGGTTTCATCGGGGCCAAGGTCAATGCCGATCAGTTCGGTGCCGATGTCTCCATCTTGCAGCGCCAGATTTTCATCGAAGGTGCCATCACCCACTGTGACATGGCCAATGCTGGCAAGCGCATCGTTAAACGCATCAATATGTACAACATTGAAACCGGGGATATCCGGGTCGCTGCCAAGGTTTACCTCTGCAATCCCGTCAATATCCTCGGGAGGCGTTGCACCGCCAATGCCGGGCTCGTTCTGAATTTTAAGGACGCCATCGAGCTCCGTGCCGGTTAGGCCTTCACCTGTGCCATCGCCATCGATTGCATCCAAAACGGTGATATTGAAGAAACCAGGCTCACCTTCACCATTATCAATTATACCGTCAGCTAAATGAAGGTTCACCAATGTGGGGCCACCTGTGCCATCAGGGCCGGGGGTACCAATCGTAACCTCTGCCAAGCTGTCAATCGCAGGGGTGCCATCTTCGCCTGTGGGCAGGTCTGCAACACCTGCATAGATCAGGCTGGAAGATTGTGCGGACGGTTCGCCGCCGCCTCCATCACCACCGCCGTCGCCGCCGCCATCACCACCGCCATCACCACCGCCGTCGCCGCCGCCATCACCACCGCCGTCGCCGCCTCCATCACCACCGCCGTCGCCGCCTCCATCACCACCGCCGTCGCCGCCGCCATCACCACCGCCGTCGCCACCGCCATCTCCACCGTCGCTAGGAACAGGCTCGAAGTTTTCGGCCAATTCTTCTTCCGCGCGGTCGGCTTCATTGTTTTGGGTGGCGCAGCCATAAGCCGCCAGTGTTCCCAGCTCGTCGGCGTTGCGACGTTGACCTGTATGGGCAGATTGCACGCAGTTCGCGGCGCGAGCATGGTCACGCGGGTCATTGATTTTTTGGTCAGTTGGTGACGCGGCAATTGCGGCGTTCAATCCAACTGTGAACGTAAGGGCGGTCGCGCCAAGAAGCGCTGCTTTGAGCGACGAGGGGGTCATGACTGATTCTCCATTTCACCAGTTTGCTGCGCTCACTGTACCCGATATACTGACAAAATGGAAAGGTATGGCTCGCCCCAGTTTGGGGGGAATTGTCTTTCGCGTGTGGCGTGTAATTTGTTAGTGAATTTCGGCTCGCATGTATGGGGCCTCTCTGGCAAGGTAGATGCGGGCCAAATGCGATTCGGTTCGCTTGAATTTGTAACTTTGAGACATTGAGTGAGGAGCGCATAAAATGCGGTTGCAAAAATACGGTATGCAGGCTTTAGCGGCGTTTGCGCTGGGTATTTTGATGGGTGGGACGGCCTTCTCGACACAGGCTTTGGCGCAAGATGGCAGCAGTATTGCTGAATTGCGTGCCCGTGCAGATGCTGAGCCCAATAATCCGCAGGCTTTGTTTGGCTTGGCGAAGGAACTGGCCAAGCGCGGACAGGCCGCCCAGGCTATCCGTTTGTATCAACGCATTTTGGCGATTGACCCCTCATTGGCGCGAGTTCACCTCAATTTGGGTATATTGCTGTTTCAGCAAGGTGATTTTGAAACAGCGCGACATCACCTTACAGTTGCATTGACAGAGGGGCGCGGGTCCCCTGCCGTGCAAAAGCGGGTGCAAGACTATATTGATCAAATCGACGCACGGCTGAATACACACGAAGTCTTTGGCTATTTTCTTGCAGCCGGGCGCTATCAGTCCAACCCCAATGCGCAGCCTTTGATTTCATCTCTTGATGCGGGTGACCCATTGTTTGCTGCCGGTCTTGATGACGAGGCGTTGATTGACGAAGGCTTTGGCGCGGTGTTTGCCGGTGATCTCACCTGGAAAGCCCGGTTGGAGAAAACAGGCGCAGCCGCCTTTGAAACCCATTTCCAGCTTTATGGCTCTGCGCAAGATGAGGATGATTTGAACCTGTTTGTGGCGGGCCTCGATTTAGGGCCGCGGTTCCGCTTGGGCTCCAGCTTTGGTGCGCCTTCCCTGCGGGTTTACGGGCTGGCCCATCATGCCAGTTTGGGCGGTGAAGAATATTTGACCGGCTTTGGCGGCGGGGTGAACTTGTCGGTGAACTTCGCAGAGGATGTTGAAGGCGCTTTGACCTATGAGTTGGAAGCGCGCTCCCATGATGATATTGCAAGGGATGATACAACCGAGCATCGCATAAATGCGGAAATTCAGGTCGGCGTATTGGGGCTGGATGCTGTGCGCTTGATCGGCCTTGGCCGTATATCGCAAGCCGATGAATTCGACTTCCAATCCTTGACGGAATTTGGGGCAGGGATTGATCTGCAAAAATCGTTCCGTCTTTCGCCAGATGGCAATACATGGTCGATCTCCGGCGGGTTTTTGGCCAAGCAACGGAACTATGATGAGCCGGACCCGATCTTGAACCCAACCGAGGAGCGAGAGCAAACCTTCTATCGCTTCAGTGGTACGGGGTCTATTCCGCTGGCTGACTTTGCAGCCATCTTAATCGGGGCAGGGCACACGATTGTGGAATCCAATGTTGGGCGTTTCGAGTATGACAACACAGAAGCAACCGCCGGGGTGCTGTTCCACTTCTAGCTGGCGCTCACATCGATAGAACGGTACAACGTCCTCCATATTGACTTCGGGAAATTTGGGGGACGTTTTTCATGAAAGCATTGTTGTATCAAGGCGCACGCGATATTCGCTACGAAGATCTCGCGGACGCAAAGCTTGAGGCTGACACCGATGTGTTGGTGAAGATGGACCGCTGCGGTATCTGCGGCAGTGATTTGCACATCTACCACGGTGAAGGCTTTTCGCCAGAGCTTGGCTATTGCGTTGGGCATGAGGCCGTGGGCGAAGTTGTTGAAGTTGGCAACAAGGTCCGTCGCTTGAAATCAGGGGACATGGTGATGCTGTCAGCCGCCGTTGGGTGCGGTAATTGCGCGCCGTGTCTGGCTGGAAATGTCACCCAATGCGAAACAGGCATGATGGGGTGCTATGGTCTTGGTCCTGCCTTGCAAGGCTGCCAGTCAGAGGCTATTCGCGTGCCAATGGGGGATTTCAATGCGCGCCCCATTCCCGACGGACTGTCTCTGGATCAAGCCCTATTGCTGACAGACAATCTGCCCACCGCGCATCTTGGTTGCAAGAATGCAAATATTGAGCCCGGTAGCACAGTTGGTGTTGTGGGCTTGGGACCGATCGGCCTGATGGCAGTTGAAATCTGCTTCGCACTGGGGGCAGGCAAGGTTTATGCGATTGATCTGGTGAAAGAACGCCGGGACATGGCCGCAAGCCTTGGGGCCATCCCGCTCGATCCGGCCACCGCGGCGCAGGAGATTGCAGAAGCAACAAGCAATAGAATGTTAGACAGTGTCGTTGAATGCGTCGGCGCAGACGCCACCATTTCACTTTCCATCGGCTTGGCAAAGCGTTGGGGCACGGTTTCGGCCATCGGCGTCAATCAAAGCATGGACTTCAAATTCCCCATGGGGCTTGCTTTTGCCAAGGGGTTAAAATTCGCTATCGGCACCTGTTCCGTTCAATCCCACTGGGATGAGCTTATCGCCCTCATCCATGCCGGGCGGTTGCATCCAGAAAAATTTATCACGCACACCATGCCACTAAGCGAAGGGGCAGAGGCCTATCGCTTGTTCGATGCCCGTGAGGGCGGGGCGTTGAAGATGGTGATGACGGGCTGATTTTATAAAAACAGTCTTGCCTGCTTGTTTTTGAAACATTAGAGTTCGCCTCAACCAATTGAGAGGGGATCTCATGAATATGATTGCGGACAAGTTGATTGTAGATGATGGCGGCGCGCCTGCCTTGCTCGGCGCGCGGTCCAAAGAAACGGGTGAAATTACGTTTCCCGCGCCGCAAGGCATGGAGGCTGAAAGGTTCGATGAGCTGCCGCTCAAACGTGAGGGCACCTTGTGGTCCTACACCATTCAGCGCTTTCCCCCGAAAGAACCCTATATCGGCGAGATGGACATGGCGAAGTTCAAACCCTTTGCTGTGGGGTATATTGAGCTGGCCGATCAAGTGATCGTGGAAGCCCGCATTGATACGGATGATGTGGATGCCCTGAAAGTAGGGCAAAAGATGGTGCTTTCCATTCTTGAATTTGCGCAAGACGCAGATGGATCACCTGTCCACACCTACGCATTCAAACCTGTTTAAGGATCAGTCAGATGAGCGACGTTTATATTATCGGTGCCGGTATTCATCCCTTTGGGCGATCAGATGCCAGCGGCTTGGACCAAGGCTTGTTTGCGGTGCGCCAAGCATTGGCAGATAGTGGGCGTGAATGGAATGATATGCAGTTTGCTTTTGGTGGTTCTGTTGCCGCCGGTGCGGCAGATGCGATGCTGCCGCGGCTAGGCCTGAACGGCACCCAGTTCATCAATGTTGCCAATGGCTGCGCGACCGGTGGTTCGGCATTGCTTGCGGGCTATTGGGCCATCAAATCAGGCGAATTTGATATGGGGCTGGTAACGGGTTTTGATAAACACCCCCGCGGTGCATTTAATGCAAAGCCCGGTGATTGGGGTTTGCCGGATTGGTATGGCGAAACAGGCCTGATGCTGACAACTCAGTTCTTCGGCATGAAAATTCAACGCTATGCGCAGATGCACGGCATTAGCCACGAAACGCTGGCGCGCGTGCCGGAAAAAGCCTTCCGCAATGGCGCAATTACACCTCATGCGTGGCGGCGTGATCCCGTAGATCTTGAGACGATCATGGAAGGGCCGATGGTATCGGACCCCCTCAACAAATATATGTTCTGCTCTCCGGCAGAAGGTGGGGTCGCTCTCATCATTGCCAGCGAAAAGAAAGCCAAAGAACTGGGCATGACGGATGTAAAAATTCGCGGTGCCGCAGTGCGCACGCGCCCCAACGGGTCGTTTGAGGTTTTTGCGCCCAGCCTATCGGTCAATCGCGGCCAAAGCCCAACCGAGCTTGCGTCAGCCGCAGCCTATGAAATGGCAGGGCTTGGGCCGGATGATATGGATGTCATCCAAATTCAGGATACGGAATCCGGTGCTGAAATCATGCATATGGCAGAAAACGGTTTCTGCAAAGATGGTGAGCAGGAACAAATGCTGGCCGATGGAGAAACCAATATCAATGGCCGGTTGCCCGTCAATACCGATGGCGGTTGCCTCGCCTGCGGTGAGCCGGTAGGCGCGTCCGGCTTGCGGCAAGTGTATGAGAATGTGGTGCAGGTGCGTGGCACGGCTGGCGAGCGCCAAGTTGACGGCGCACGCATTGGCTATTCACAGGTTTACGGTGCGCCGGGCCTATCTGCTGTTTGTATCGTCGGCCAATAGCGCACGCTATCAGAACAAGCGACGGGCTTAGCTACAGCCCGTCGTTGATCCACATGTGTCGCATTTCAGGCAGGTGCCATTTCGCACCATGGTGAAGTTTGCGCAATCAGGGCAGGGGTCGCCCTCATAGCCGCGAATACGCGCCTGTTCTACCCGATGTTTCGACATCGCATCGTCACTTGCCAGATCAGCCAATGTCATACTGTCTTTCGGCGCTGCCGCGGTTTGATGGCTGGTGCTCAAAGTCGCTTGACCAATTTCGCTTTGATGAATGGCCTCCATGCCTGCGGTACCTTCCTTACGCTTTAGCACGACCAAATTGTCAGGCAGTTGATTGCGCAGGAACCCGCTGGAGGTAATGCGTTTCATCACTTCCTTGGCTTGGTCCTGTTCGGCCATGCCTTCTTTCTCGCCGGCACCAAGTTCATCGAACCCGGTGGCAGGCGTGACATGGGCCAAATCATCCCGGCCAAGATAAGAAACGGCGACCTCGCGGAAAATGTAGTCCAGCACCGATGTAGCGTTCTTGATGGAATCATTGCCCTGCACGACACCTGCGGGATCAAAGCGGGTAAAGGTGAAGGCATCCACAAATTCTTCCAGCGGCACGCCATATTGCAGGCCGATGGAGATGGCGATGGCAAAATTGTTCATCAATGAACGGAAGGCTGCGCCTTCTTTGTGCATGTCTATGAACAATTCACCCAAGCGGCCATCATCATACTCGCCTGTTCTGAGGTAAACCTTGTGTCCACCAACGGTTGCTTTTTGCGTATAGCCTTTGCGGCGTTGGGGTAAGCGATGGCGCGTGGCGTTCTTCTCTACAACGCGTTCGATCACCCGCTCTGTAATGCGTTCTGCCACAGCGGCGGTGCGTTGTGGCGTGGGGGCTGCGCTTTGCGCGGCAATGTCGGCAAGGGCCTCGCGCTCGTCATCATCGGCTTCTATGCTGGCAAGCAATGTGCTGGCCAGTGGCTGCGAAAGTTTTGAGCCATCGCGGTAAAGTGCATTCGACTTCAGGCCCAACTTCCAAGACAGCATATAGGCATCACGCACATCAGCGATGGATGCGCTGTTCGGCATATTGATGGTTTTGGAAATTGCCCCCGATATAAACGGCTGCACTGCAGCCATCATTTCAATGTGGGCGGCCATGCCCAAAACGCGTGTGCCATTGCGGCCGCACGGATTTGCGCAATCGAAAATGGATAGATGCTCGTCCTTGATATGCGGCGCGCCTTCCAATGTCATGGCACCGCACACATGGGTGTTGGCCGCGTCCACTTCTTCATCCATGAAGCCAAGGTGGCCCAAAAAATTGAAGGAGGGATCATCAAGCTCTTCATCGCTTAAGCCCAATACATCGCGGCAAAAGCCATCGCCCAAGGTCCAGCGATTAAAGGCAAACCGCAAATCGAATGCTTCTTCCAAGGCGTCTTCTACTGCGGCCAGCTCATCCGGCCCAAACCCTTTCGCTTTCAATGATTTGTGGTTGATCGCCGGCGCGTTTTTCAACGACCCATGGCCTATTGCATAGTCGCTAATCGCGCTGATAGCGCTGTCATTATATCCCAGCGTTTCCAAGGCCATTGGCACTGTGCCATTGACGATTTTGAAATAGCCGCCGCCAGCCAGCTTTTTGAATTTTACGAGCGCGAAGTCAGGTTCAATGCCAGTTGTGTCACAATCCATTACCAAGCCGATGGTGCCTGTGGGGGCGACAACGCTTACCTGCGCATTGCGGAAACCATGCTTTTCACCCAATGAATAGGCATCGTCCCAGGCACCGCGTGCTGCATGTAAGAGGGCGTTGTCCGGGCAGGTTTCATCATCCAGCGGCGTCGGGCGAATAGCCAGATTGTCATAGCCTTCACGCGCACCATAAGCTGCAAGCTTATGGTTGCCGATCACACGCAGCATGGCTGAGCGGTTTTTCTCAAAGCCCTGAAATGCCCCATGTTCTGAGGCGATCTCGGCAGAGGTAACATAAGCCGTCCCGCTCATCAGTGCGGAAATGGCAGCGGCAAAGCTGCGCGCCTCGGCGCTGTCGTAAGGCAGGGCGTTCGCCATTACCAGCCCACCCAAATTGGCAAAGCCAAGGCCCAGCGTGCGGTATTTATATGAACGTTCAGCAATCGCCTTGGACGGATATTGCGCCATCAACACCGAGGTTTCGAGTGTTAAGGTCCACAGCCGGGTTGCATGGGTGAGGGCGCTAACATCCATTTTGCCATCGTCTTGACGGAAAGCCATCAAGTTCAGTGAGGCAAGATTGCAGGCCGTGTCATCAAGGAACATATATTCAGAACACGGATTGGATGCGTTGATGGCGCCGTCCCCCGGGCAGGTATGCCATTGATTGATCGTGTCATGAAATTGCAGGCCGGGGTCTGCGCTCGACCACGCCGCCATAGACAGTTTGCCCAGCAATTCATTGGCTTTCACGGTCTTGGCCGTACTGCCATCGGTGCGGTTGATGAGGGGGAAGTCCTCACCCCGTTCGGCAGCCTTCAAGAACGCATCTGTTACCCGCACGCTGTTATTGCCGTTTTGTCCGGCAACTGTGCGGTAAGCGTCTGAATCCCAATCAGCGTTGAGTTCTTCAAGGTCAAGATCCGTAATGCCTTGTTCGCCTAGGGCAATGGTGCGCGCGATAGCGCCATCGGGAATTGCAGCTTTGCGCGCTGCGCGAATAGCGCGGGCCAGCGCCGTATTTACTTTAGGGTCGGCGCAGGATTTCGCGTCGCCGCTGCAGTTCAATATGGATTTGTGGATGACGTTCAAGTGTTTGCGCAGGGCGGTAGAACCCGCAACAAGTGCCGCAACCTTTTGTTCTTCTTGGGCTTTCCAGCCTACAAATTCTTCAATGTCAGGGTGGTCAACATCTACCACCACCATCTTTGCGGCACGGCGTGTGGTGCCGCCGGACTTGATCGCACCGGCTGCGCTGTCACCGATCTTCAGGAAGGACAGCAGGCCGGAGGAGGAGCCGCCGCCCGACAAGGGCTCACCAGCGCCGCGCAGCGAAGAAAAGTTGGTACCCGTGCCCGATCCATATTTGAAAAGTCGCGCCTCACGGGTCCACAAATCCATGATGCCGCCTTCGTTCACCAGGTCGTCATCAATTGACTGAATGAAGCAGGCATGAGGCTGCGGATGCTCGTAAGCGCTTGAACTTTCTACTGTTTTTCCGGTTTGGAAATCGACATAGAAGTGGCCTTGGGCCGGGCCATCGATGCCATAAGCCCAGTGCAAACCGGTGTTGAACCATTGCGGGGAATTCGGCGCGGCGATCTGTGCGGCGAGCATGTAGCACATCTCGTCATAGTATGCGCGGGCATCTGATTCGGCATCAAAGTAGCCGGCTTTCCAGCCCCAATAGGTCCAGCACCCGGCAAGGCGGTGAAACACCTGTTTGGCAGACGTTTCGCCCGAAAATCCGCAGTTCTCCGCTGGTTTTCGGGCCCAAAGAAACTCTGGCACATCGGGGTCTTCTTGCAATTCAATTGCATCTGGCACCCCGGCGCGGCGCAAATATTTCTGCGCCAGCACGTCGGACGCCACTTGGGACCAACCGGAGGGTACCTCTATCTCATTGATTTCAAAGGCTAAAGAGCCATCGGGATTGCGAATTTCTGATTCGCGCTGCTCGAAAGTGAAATCTGCGAAGGGATCGCGATTCTGGGATGTGAAATGCCGTTCAATACGCATGGCTGCCCGCTCTTGGAAACGTTAAGTATTTGTTTTTGTTGAAGAAAAAGGGAAAGCCCGGAAACAACAACGCCCCACATTCTGTGCCATGCCCTCAATCAACCGCTATATGTTGTGCCGGGGAAGACGGAGAGTCAATGACAGATTCGCGCCAGGGCCATGCGGTGGAGCTTGATGGTCGCAGACAGGTAAGGCATTGAAACATATGAGTAAATACGATCACCCCGGCTCTGGACCCGTGGCCGCATTGGTGCCATAGTCGCGCCCAAATAAGGCCAGTTTCAACGCACAAAAAGGCCACTTGTTCAGGTTTTTGTGCCGTATTATCTGGTTTTGCCCGGCAATTTTTCGGGTTTCGGTGAGTTTTGGGAAGAGGATGCCCCTGATGGGTTTGTTGGCAGAAATTTTCACATGGTGGAACGGGCGCACAATCGGCACCCGCCTTTACACGGCACGCAAGGGCGAGCTTGTTGGCGAGGACGGGCAGGGCAACAAATATTATCGCAATAATGATAATACACGCCGTTGGGTGATCTATAATGGAGAGGTTCACGCATCGCGTATTCCGCCCGAATGGCATGGCTGGATGCATTACACAGTCGATGAGCCGCCAAGCGAACAACCGATGCAAGTGAAGCCCTGGGAGGTTGAGCATCAGCCCAACCCAACCGGCGGGCCAGATGCTTATGCGCCTCCCGGCAGTTTGTATGCGGGTGGCGAGCGGGCCAAAGCGTCGGGCGATTATGAAGCCTGGACGCCGAATGCCTAAGGCTGTTCAACTTTGGCTGTTCAACTTTTCCGCGTATAATATTCATAAGGTGTAGATGATGGAAAACAGGTTGGTTGAAACCTTGATCGGTGCCTCGGTATTGGCCGTGGCAGCGCTGTTTTTTGCTTTCGCCTATTCGTCGGCGGATGTGCAATCCGGTAACGGATATAATTTGATTGCCCGGTTTGACAATGCAGGCGGCGTAACGCCGGGCACTGATATCAGCGTATCCGGCATTAAGGTGGGCACGGTGACAAAAGTTGCCTTGAACCCCGACACTTATCGCGCAGAAGTTACCCTAAATATAACGAGCGATATTGAGTTGCCCGATGATACTTCCATCAAGGTCACAAGTGATGGCCTGCTTGGCGGTTCATACTTGGCGTTGGAGCCTGGCGGGGGCCTGGATATGCTGCAAGATGGCGATGAGATTGCCTATTCCCAAGGCAGCGTAGATTTGATGAGCTTGATTGGTAAAGCGGTGTTTGCGTTCACGGAAGGGGGCGATGACAAGTCCGCGGACGGTGCCAAGGCCCTGAACGATGCGCCCGGCACGGACCACCCCTAGAGTGTACCATGCGACTTTCAGTTTGCGTGCGGGGCGATTGGCTGCGCTTGCCACTTTAGTGGTGTTGGTTGCCTTCGGCGCATCTGCCGCTGATTTGCGTGAATTGTTGGCGCAACAGGCCAGCGAGGCACAGCATGAAGAAAACCCCCGCAACATTACTCAAGTTGCGCAAGCTGACGGTGGTGATGGTTTTCTAAATTCGTTATCTGATTTTTTGAGTGATGATGGGGATGATCAGCCTACAACACAGTTTGATGATAGCGATTTAGCAACAACCAGTGATGACGCATCTGGCGATGACGCTTTTGGTGATGACAGTGCCTTTGTTGAGGACGTAGACAGCGACGCGACTGAAGACCCGTGGGGCAACGCCCCCCAACACTACGACGGCGCCGGGCTGGAGCCGGAACGATCAGACATGTTTGATGAGGCGTTTTCCCCGAATGAGGGGTTTGACGAACCTACGGAAAACCAGCCTGCGGACGCGCCTGCGCCAGCCTATAGTGATGCCTTTGATGATGCGTTTGGACCCGCCCCGGATGACGCGCCGGAAGATTATGACCCACAACAACAGGAACAACAGCCAGTTTCTGGTGGTGATGAACAGGCGAATGGACTTGATATTTTTGGCAAGCCCAAAAAGAACGCAACGGTTAATGAAAGCCCGGACGGGGCTGCAAGCGATTTCAAATTCGATCTTTCACAGGTTGCGCCAATCAAACTGGACGTGCCTGAAAACACAACCGTGACCGTGCGCGCATTGGATAAAATTACAGCACGGATGAGCGAGCATAAGCTGAGCGTGAACACGCCCTATCAGTTTGGCACGCTGGCAATCATCTTGCGCACTTGCACAAAAAACCCACCGGAGGAAACGCCGGAAGTAACCGCCTATCTGGAAATTTTGGACAATCGACCGGATGTTGAGGAAGAAAACAGGGAATGGTTCCGCGGTTGGATGTTCGCCTCTAGCCCGGCAATTTCTGCGCTTGAGCACCCTGTCTACGACGTGTGGGTGATTGATTGTAATATCGTTTCGACATCTGCGGACGGTGAAAGCCGGTAAAAATCTGCCGGAGTTGCCAAAGCGCGTTCGAGCTGTAGTTGATAGGCGCTGCGCGAAATTTCAATTGTGCCAAAACGTGCCAAGTGTTCGGTTACAAATTGCGTGTCCAGCAAAGTGAAGCCACCCACCCGCAACCGCGCCACCAAATAGCACAAGGCAATCTTGCTGGCATCCGTCGCGAAGCTGACCATGCTTTCCCCAAAGAACGCCCCGCCAAGGGCAACGCCGTAAAGGCCCCCAGCAAATTTTTCCCCATGGGATGTTTGGTGCCAACATTCTACTGAATGGGCCATGCCGCGTTCATACAAAGCATCATACAGGCTTAGGATTTGCGGGTTGATCCATGTTTCGGGGCGCGCTTCGCGGGTGGCGGCGCAGGCGCGCATGGTGCCGCCGAAATTTTCATTGATGGAAACGCGAAATGGCTGCTTGCGCAAGGTGCGTTTTAGGCTGCGGGGCAGGTGAAATTGATCTAGTGGCAGCACGCCGCGCTCATCAGGATCAATCCAATGCAGGTTCGGGTCGCTGGCGCTTTCGGCCATAGGGAATACCCCAATAGCATAGGCTTTGATTAAGAGATCCGGCGTCAGCTTCATGGGTGTTAGTCAACGCCGATTCGCGCACTTGTACAAGGGGGGCTTGCGGGTATGGCCCATCTGTGGGCGCAGCTCGCGCTAGGCGTTTTCTGCCGCCTCTATCCTTTCTTGCAGGACCAGCCATTGTTCTTCCCATTTGGCAATGGCGGCTTCCAGCTTGCTTTTTTCCTGCGCAAGGTCTTCGGCTTTGGCTTGATGTTCCGTCCAAATATTTGGCATGGCCAGAATATTATCAATTTGGGCGCAGCGCTTGGTGGCTTTGGCGATGGTTTCTTCGGCTTGCTTTGCCTTGTCTTTCATTGGCTTAAGCTGGGCCCGGTGTTGAGCGGCAGATTTGCGCTGCGCCTTGGGGGCGGGGGCTTCCTCTGCCTTGCCGCTGCGCCTTTTGCGCCCGGCGCGTTGTTCCAACAACAGGCTGCGATAATCATCCATATCGCCATCAAAATTGGTCACGGTGCCGTTGTCGACCACCATCAAGCGGTCGGCACAAGTGTTGAGCAAATGACGGTCATGGCTGATGAGGATCACCGCGCCTTCATAGGCGTTGATGGCGTGAATTAGCGCTTCACGACTATCGACATCCAGATGGTTGGTGGGTTCATCAAGGATGAGCAAATGGGGCGATGAAAAGGTGACAAGCGCAAACAAAAGCCGCGCTTTTTCCCCGCCTGATAAAGCGCCTGCGGGCGTTTCAACTTTTTCCGCCCCGAAGCCAAATTGGCCAAGCCGTGCGCGCACTTTTTGTTCTGGCGCGTCTTCCATCAAGGCTTGCAGATGATCGAGGGCGCTTTCATTTTCGCGCAATTCATCTACCTGATGCTGCGCGAAGTAACCGATTTTGAGCTTGCGGCTTTGGCGCATTTCACCGGCCATGGGGCTGAGGCGTCCGGCAATCAGTTTGGCATAGGTGGATTTGCCGTTGCCGTTTGCGCCCAACAGCGCGATGCGATCATCCATATCCAGCCGTTGGTTGAGCTTGGAGAGGATTGGCTTGCCGGCCTCATACCCAACCGACACATGGTCCAGCGCGATTAGAGGCGGCGACAGGGCATCGGGATTGGGAAAGGTGAAGGCAGTGGTATGGTCCTCGACGATGGCGGCGATGGGTTCCAGCCGGGCGATGGCTTTGAGGCGCGATTGGGCCATCTTGGCCTTCTTGGCGCTGTAACGAAAGCGGTCCACAAAAGCTTGCATGTGGCGGCGCTGTTCTTCCTGCTTGGCGACATTGGCCATAAGCTGTTCGTTGCGTTCGCGCCGCTGGCGTTCAAAGCTGTCATAGCCGCCGCGATAAAGGGTGAGCTTGCCATCATGCAGATGCAAAATGGCATCTACCGTGCTGTTGAGAATGTCCCTGTCATGGCTGACGGTGATGACGGTGCGCGGATAGCGTTTGAGGAAATGTTCCAACCACATCACGCCTTCAAGGTCGAGATAGTTGGTGGGTTCATCCAGCAGCAGCAAATCAGGTTCGGCGAACAGCATGGCGGCAAGGGCCACCCGCATGCGCCAGCCGCCGGAGAACGAGGCCAAGGGGCGGTTCTGTTCTGCTTCCGAAAAACCCAGCCCCGCCAAAATACGCGCGGCACGGGCAGGGGCGCCATGGGCATCAATGTCGGCAAGGCGGGTGTGAATTTCGCCCAGCACATGGCCGTCATCTTCGCCATCAGCGCGGGCCAGCAAGTGGGTGCGTTCCGTATCGGCAGCCAAAACGGCATTGATCAGGGTTTGGGAGGTATCGTCGATTTCCTGCATCACATGGCCCAGCCGGGCATCGGGGCGCAGCCGGGCACCGCCTTGATCGGCTGCAATGTCGCCGGTGATGAGGCGCAGCAGGGTGGACTTGCCGCTGCCATTCACCCCCACCAGCCCAACTTTGTGGCCCGCAGGAATGTGACATGTGGCACCCGTAAACAAGGGGCGACCCGCAATCCGATAATGTAAATCGTTGATATGAAGCATGGGGGGTTATCGCTCATCCGGCTGTCGACAATCTGTGAGGCAAAAGGCCGCTTGCTCCGCGCACATGGACAGGTACAACAGCCACAGCATTTCAGACCCTCTAATTCTTGAAGGATAGTCCCATGGCGCTTGAACGCACATTCTCTATTATTAAACCCGATGCCACCCGCCGCAATCTGACCGGCGCTGTTACCGCCAAACTGGAAGAAGGCGGCCTGCGCGTTGTTGCTTCCAAGCGCATTCGCATGAGCCGCGAACAGGCAGAAGGCTTTTATGGCGTCCACAAGGAACGCCCCTTCTTTGGTGAGCTGGTTGAGTTCATGATGTCCGAGCCGGTGGTCGTGCAAGTGCTGGAAGGCGAAAACGCCATTGCCCGCAATCGCGAAATTATGGGCGCCACCAACCCGGCCGAGGCCGAGGCAGGCACCATCCGCGCCGAGTTCGCCGAAAGCATTGGCGAAAATTCCGTGCATGGGTCGGACGCACCGGAAACCGCGGCCGAAGAAATTGCCTTCTTCTTCTCCGACGATGAGATTGTTGGTTAGCTAATATTCGCTCACGCCAGCGATCCGATAGTGACCGGATCGCGTCTTCGCGGGAGCGGCGAGACCCGGTCGGGTCCGGTTTGATTGACATTTTGAGCGCGGCTTGGGGAAACTCAGGCCGCGTTTTTCTTTGCCTTGTGGTCGGCGAGCCTTGAAGGCTGAATAGAAGTTTGTGTTATGTTCTATTTTTACTTGACAAATTAGAACATATATGAAACAAATGAACGCTCCGCCCCCGACCAATACGGAGCCCCCAATGCCCAAAAACTCCCGCCGCACCGGACACAGCCCACGCCTGTTCAAGATAACGCCCCGTTTTTCGTCCTACTCACCGGGCGCAGATATTGTTGAGCAGATGGCCCGGAACATGATGGCGTTTGATCCTTTTACTGCCATCCAATATGGCGCGCAGCTTGCCCAAGAAGAAGAGCCAAACGCCCCAATCCACGACACCGTTATCTGGACCCCGGCAGACGGCTTTTCGTTTGATACCGATGATGCAGAGCCACCAGAAGTTGTACCCGATCCGGTTGAGATGGAGGGAGAGCCAATTCGCCCCGATCCATTACAAGTGGAAGCGGAGCCCGAAGTCTCTCATGCTCGTCAAAGGTTCTCGGTTCCGCCAACGGACCGACATGACAATGAGATGGATGTTATTGCGCCGCCGCAGATGGATGATTCTGCAATCAAATTGGCCACTACGATCAAAATTGAGAGAAATGAAGTTGCCTACACAGTCTATTCAGACGGGTCGGTTACAGCGCGGGAGGGAACACCGAGCTCCTCACCATGCCTGCCTGCCAGCGGCGGTTATTGTCTGCATACACATCCTGCCGAGCCTGGCCAAAGATCTCAAAAACATCGCTTAGGCTTTGGCGAATATGATTGGCGCCCTGTGCAAGTTGGAATGCCAAGCTATATTTTGAATTTGAACCGCGAAGTTTTCGTGATGGAATATAGAGTGGGGCAAGGATATGTTTCTCGATTTGTTGACAAAGCGCCATATGAAGGCGACTAAATCTCTACTTTTGACAATCGTCATCGTGGCAGCTTGCAGCTGTTCGGGAACCGCAGCCGAACATTTGGAAGAAATTGTGCTGTATCACAACCGCGCAATCGACGCTCAATCCATGGAAGTAAGATACTCGACTACTGGGGAGATAAAAGCGGTCGGCGTTTCCATTGCCAAGAATGCATCCGGGACGGCGCTTCAATCCCTCGTGTTTGACTTTGGCTCTTTCGGCAAAGTTGAGCTTCCCAAGAGCTCTTTAGATTGTATCCCCAACCCGCAGCTTTCCACGCTGCAATTTCGGGCGACGGAAGAACCCATAACAAAAAGCAGCTTTGAGCGGCAGGTTGTCTATCTGATCGTTGGATTTGCTCCGTATCTCGAAACCTATTCCGATCCTGATTCAAGATATATTGAACCAACGATCACCTTTGCCCTGAACAATTTGGATCTGATCGAAATATCAATCGATAACGGAAAAGGTGATACCGCTGTCGTCAAAACACCTAATGAGAGGTGTCCACGTGATGAAATCGACTGGGCGTTGGGTCAATGATCAGTCTAGTTTTGATATCTTTGCCTGTCTGGCTAGGCCCGATGAGCAGAGTAGGCGCTTCGATCCAGAGGACGGGTGGGGCGGCGATGGCGTTGTGCTGTGGCCCAGTGGAACCTTGTGGTACTATGACGACATTCCACCCTATGATGCGGAAACGCTGCAACAGTTTGGCGATTAGCTATGAAATTTCTTCCACCCTTGCTGGCTTTTTTGATGGCGTTGTTGATCGTCAAACCCGGTATTGCTGCAAATAGCACCACGTGGCGCAGTGACAGCAATGCATACAATTTACCAGACTTATTGATCTATTCAGTGACCGGAGACGAAATCAAGAAAATCCGCTATGGCCACTACCGTGTCATTTTGGATGGCATTGAAAAAGGCAATTTCATCATGGACCTCTATATGAGCGACGAGGTTCATCCAACCGACCGGACGAATGAGGGCGAACCGCTATATCATCACATTCGCCAAATGGTGATCACATTGAAGGGCCAAGATATTGTGATCGTCCCACCACCGGAAATATTAAGGCAGTTTCGCTACATAGATGTAAGTTCGATAACTGTCAGCTCAATTGAGCGCGAAGCTATGACAAAAGACAATTATAAATTCAGTTTATCGTTCGAGTATGGCACTTATGCCCGCGCGAAAAAATGCATGCTGGAGAAAGGCCATACCGATGATCCACGTAGAATTCCAATCTATCAGGACAGTGTTAATTTCGATGTTGGGCCGAAGGGCGTGCTGCGCATAACTACACGGGCTGAATGCTAGCGATCGAGCACATATTTTCAGAACGCGTCGCTGGATTGTTCAAGATAACGCCCCGTTTTTCGTCCTACTCGCCGGGCGTAGATATGGTTGAGCAGATGGCCCGGAACATGATGGCCTTTGATCCTTTTGCCGCCGTCCAATATGGCACCCAGCCTGCCCAAGAAGGGGAACCAAACGCCCCAATCCACGACACCGTTATCTGGACCGCGAAAGACGGTTTTTCGTTTGATACCGATGATGCAACGCCCGCACCCGATCGCAACCTTGTCAATTTCGATAAGCTGGTTAGCGCGGGTCAACACAGTAAAGCGCCAGCCCAATCAGACGAGGCCGCAGCCCATCTCGGGCTTTCTGAAAGCCAGCAAGATCAAACCGAGGAGTCAGCAGATGATCCATGGCCGGATTTGCCAAAGTCTGCCGCACGGCCCGGTGAGAAGGAGACTTTTCTTGGCCGACCGGAAGACAGCTTCAAGCGAACCAAAAACAGCGACGCTAAACTTGGCTGGAAGCGTGTTGAAGATGCCGTTCGTGCCGCCGCAGCAGAAATTCGGGCATTGGCTAAGGAATACTATGATGACTACGATGAAATGCGGCGTCTCAACTTGATGTTACCGGAAGCAGGAGTGCAGATATATGAAATGCCATCCGGTAATTATTCTTACAAAGGCATCCTGATCGGATGGGTGGAAAGCGGTGATGACCCCTTTGACCATGAAGACGCCAGAGGGCAGGTCAGATACACTCTTCATGAGGAACCGATCGAGACCTTAGCGGCACGTCTGCATTTTCATTGGACAGATTTGGAACCAAGTGAGGGTGATGGTGATTTCGCCGACACAACAGTAGTCGGCGTCGCGCATCTGGGAAAAAGGGTTACGAGGCTTGGGTGGCGTCATATGATGGCGAGTTGAAGTACTATTATATTGACGATGAGTAGGAATAGCCATGATCCGTCCTCTACTAGTCACGCTCATGCTCGCCTTGTGCTGCAATGCTGCTCAGGCAGGTAGAAACAATCATCGCGCAGCGCTATCCAAAGTTTCGTATGAATTTCCGGCAGGTGTAGATAAGGAAAAGCATGTTAGTGAAACCGCAACAATTGAATTTTTGACTATTGCGGAAGCCCAAGAAAGCATGGCCGCGGTGAAAGTAACCCATCCCCAAATCAGGGCTATTTCCATAAAGATAGGAGCGGCCACATTCGAGCTTTTGCCCGCTTGCTTTAACGGGCTGAAACTCCCGATCTACGATGTCTCATTGAGAGGCCACGATGATTTCTATGCCTTCACCGTTCACACCGCGTCCGAAAAGAATGGATATTCGGGCGAGGTGCTTTCGTTCTACTTTTCTACTGATGCACGCCCCGCATTGAAAAGGTGCAATAGAACCTTGCAATGATGAGAGGCTTCAAGATTGATGAGCCGGAGAGCCGCATATACCCTATCAGAGCCAAGAGAAGGTTATCATCTGAGAGGTGGCTCAAGGCAGGCTGGAAGCCTGTTCAAGATAACGCCCCGTTTTTCGTCCTACTCGCCGGGCGCAGATATTGTTGAGCAGATGGCACGGAACATGATGGCCTTTGATCCTTTTGCTGCCGTCCAATATGGCGCGCAGCTTGCCCAAGAAGAAGATGAGGAACCAAACGCCCCAATCCACGACACCGTTATCTGGACCGCGAAAGACGGCTTTTCGTTTGATTTCTATAGATTGGTCTATCTTTCGGATTTCTGAATATGGTTACACGCTTGATTGCCTTTGCCGTTTTGGCGCTATGCCTCACCGCCTGTTTCCATGGCAGCACGCCTATTACCAATGGGTATAAGATCGTCAATCTGGGTGGTGACCGCGTGATTGTGAATGTTGAGGACAGAATCGTCATAGACGATTTGCGGCCATAGCGAGCGCGGCCAGAACCTCAAAACTGAGAGCGGCGCGATTTGAAGAAGGAGAGCAGAGTTCCATCTGAACGTGATAAAATCGGGGATGAGGCTTGGGTGGCTTCATATGATGGGGAGCGCAAATATTATGACCTGAATCAAGGGGGAGAATGCTCCCATCAGCTATCGTCGAAAACTATTTGGCACCATTTTTGATCTCATTGGGATGGTTTTTGCTTCATCACTCCCGCACTGGCAAATCCCAAAATCAGCCACCCGCCAAGCGCGCTCACCTATTATTTTTCTCCGTCGGTATGGTTGCGTCGCTGCTTGGACCCGCGCTCCTGATTTCTTTGGAGCCGGGGTGACGGGTGCGAAGGTGGCAATCGTCTATACCCAACTGTCTGCGCGGGTGCTGTCTGTATGAAGTGTTAGAAGCAACCGCCCGAGGAAGGGCTGTAGATTGTTCCTTCAGGGCACCCCCCATTTTTGGGGCTGTCGTTGCCGTGATCATTATCCTGATTGGCGACGAGAAAAGCTGCGCCCACAACGACGCCGATGGCGATGAGTGGCATGTAATTATCGTCTTCCCCATCGGCATAGAGGCGGTCTGTCGCTTGCGCGACGTTCAGGCCATTCAAGGTCAGGCTGTTCAAATCAAATGCGGAGTTGATGCTGGTGTGCATATTTCCTGCGATGCTCAGCGCAAAATGGTCCCCAGCATCCGCCTTTGCGGGGGCTTGTAGGGGCAGGCTGTATGACAGCATGACTGGCCGTTCATCAGCGCCATAACTTGCCAAGCTGTCTGCCGCCTGCGCTGATGATGCGACGAGCCCAAATATGGATGCCAATGCAGCCGCTTTGAATATGTGCATGATAGTGTCCCTCCACCCAAGTTTTCCGCAATGTGCTGGGGGCTGGATGGTGTGTCAAGGGCCGAGGTAGCGGCTAGGTGATCGCCGGCACGATCAGTACAACGTCTGGCTCTTGTGGCAGTTTTTCGATCTGCACCTGTTCGCTGACCACCCGCACACGCTTTTCTGCGATCAGGGTTACGGCTTCTGGCAGAATTTGATGTTCGATTTTTAAGGTGCGGGCTTCCAGCGTTTCGGGCGTGTCGTCCGGCTGCACGGGCAGCGCCCCTTGAATGATGATCGGGCCTTCATCAGTGCCAAGACGCACAAAGTGAACCGTTGCACCCGTGATACGCACGCCCGCATCCAAAGCGCGTTCATGCACATGCAACCCTTTAAAGGCGGGCAGCAATGCGGGATGAATGTTGATCAGGCGGTCGCGCCAACGATTGACAAAATCTTCTGACAGGATGCGCATATAGCCCGCAAGCACCACAAGCTCTATGCCTGCTGTCTCCAAAATATTGGAAACCTCGGCATCGAATTCTGCGCGGTCTTCAAAGTCCTTATGGCTGAGCACCTGGGTGGGAATGCCTGCGGCTTGCGCGCGCTCCAGCCCCTTGGCGTCGGCCTTGTTAGAGAAGACAAGTGCCAGTTCTACCGGCCAGTTGTCATCACTTGCGGCGCGATCAATCAGGCTTTGCAGATTTGTCCCGCGGCCAGAAACCAATATGGCGACTTTTAATTTGGTGCCGGAAAACGCCATTAGGAAAGCGCCCCTTCATAGGTCACGCTGCCATCCCCCTTGGTGAGTTCACCGATTTGGAAGGCAGTTTCGCCCGCGGCGTTCAAGGCGGCAATTGTTTCGGTTGCTTTGTCTTTCGGGGCAATGGCGATCATGCCGACACCGCAATTAAAGGTGCGCAGCATCTCGGCACCTTCAAGCCCTGCCTGTTCGCCCAGCCATTTGAAAACGGGCGGCAATGTCCACGCATTTAGATCAACATGAGCGGAAAGGCCATCGCCCAAGGAACGAGGGATATTCTCGCTCAACCCGCCACCGGTAATATGCGCCAAGGCGCTGATATGGCCTGCACGCACGACCTGAAGACAAGACTTAACATAGATGCGGGTAGGGGTGATGAGCGCTTCGCCCAAGCTTTTGCTGGGATCGAAGGGGGCTTTGGCGTCCCAGCGCAGACCTGATTGCTCGACAATTTTGCGCACCAGAGAATAACCGTTGGAGTGCACACCGTCGGAGGCAATGGCAATCAGTGCATCCCCCGGCTGTTGGTTTTGCAGATGGGGCAACAAGGTGCCGCGTTCTGCTGCGCCAACGCAGAAACCAGCCAGATCATAATCGCCGCCGGAATACATGCCGGGCATTTCGGCGGTTTCGCCGCCGATTAGGGCACAGCCTGCTTGGGCGCAGCCATCTGCAATGCCTTTGATGATGGCGGTGCCGTCTGCCACGTCCAACTTGCCGGTGGCATAATAATCGAGGAAGAACAGCGGTTCGGCCCCTTGCACCACAAGGTCGTTCACGCACATGGCCACGAGATCAATGCCGACTGTGTCGTGCAGGCCGGTTTCGATGGCGATTTTGAGCTTGGTGCCAACCCCATCATTGGCGGCGACCAAAATGGGATCACTAAAGCCCGCGGCTTTGAGATCGAACAGGCCACCAAAGCCGCCCAAACCGCCATCGGCCCCGCCATCGCTGCCGGGGCGTTGGGTGGCCGCCGCATGGGGTTTAATGGCTTCCACAAGGGCGGCACCGGCATCAATATCAACACCTGCATCTTTATAGGTAAGGCTGTTTTTGCCGCTTTGCGTGCTCATTTGCTGATTATACCCTTATGCTGTGGCGGGCGCATGTTTCGGTTGCGCTGCCATCCTCATGCCCAGATTTCCGGGCTTGATTATCACCGAAATAAGGTTGGGAGCCAAAGGGAATTGGTCGCAGGAAGCCGATTTTCCTTTAGGCGGCAATGAGATATGCTGCGGCAACCATGATGGCCTGATCTGTATTGGCGCAAATCTTCTGTAAGTGTGGGAAATCAACGCGTGATGAACAAGGTTTTGAGTTATATAGCCCTGATCGGGGCGACGATATTGACGCTGAGTTTTGCCGCATTTGCCGCTAATGGCCCTTACGATGTGAACGGGGTGCGGGTAGATGCGAGTGCTGATTCGGCGTCTGCCGCGCGCGAGATTGCTTTGGCGCAAGGCTATCAACAAGCCCTGACCACCTTGATGAAGCGCAATACATTGCGCCAAAATTGGCAAAATTTGCCGACATTAAGTGAAGTCGAAGCGCAAGGCTTTGTGCGCTCATTTTCAATCATCGGTGAAAAAACCAGTCGCACGCGCTATCTGGCGCGGTTGAATGTGTCGTTTAAGGCAAATGGGGTGCGCAATTTGCTGCGCCAAAGCGGGGTGCCGTTTTCGGAAACGGTTTCCAAGCCGGTATTGGTTTTGCCGGTGTGGCAGGTGCGGGATCGATATATTTTGTGGGGTGATCCAAACCCTTGGCGGGCGGCATGGGAACAGGAGGCCGACGGGTTCAAGGGCTTGTTGCCGATTGTGATGCCCGATGGCGAACTGGACGAAATGCAATTGATTGATGGTGCCGCCGCTGTGGCGGGCGATCAAGCGGCCCTTGATGCGATTGCCAAGCGTCATGGGGTGGCAAAGGTGGCGGTATCGCATGGGCGGCTGTTGGTGGATCGCGAAACCGATGAAAGTTATGCCCAAATCGTTACCAAGGTTTATGGCGCCGGCGGGGTTGGGGAAATTACCGATCAGCAATTTGTGCCGGCAGGCAGCAAGGAAAAATTCTTTCGCGCATTGGCTCGCGGTGCGATTGGCGATTTGAATGAAGACTGGAAGGCCAAAACCCTTGTGCGGTTTGGCCAGTCTGGTCAATTGGCGGTACGCATACCGGTTAGCGGCTTGGAACAATGGGTGCGCCTGCGCAAAGAGATTGAAAATGTGGCCGCGGTGCAAAAAGTAACCGTTGGCAGCTTATCGGTCAGCGAAGCGTGGGTTCAGATCGATTATCGTGGCGGCATCTCGCAATTGGCATTTTCATTGAATGAACGCAATCTGGCGCTGCAAGAAGATGGGCAGGGTGGCTATACCATTCTGCCCCGGCGGTAACGCGCATGATGTCGGTGCTGCCAAATCTCATCACGCTGGCGCGGCTTTTCATGGTGCCGGTCACGGTGCTGTTTATGCTGGAAGGCGCGATGGGATTGGCCTTCGGTATTTTTGTGCTGGCCGGAATTTCAGACGGACTGGACGGTTATCTGGCGCGCCGCTTTGATGCGCGCACAAGGCTTGGGGCGTGGCTTGATCCACTGGCTGACAAGGCGTTGCTGGTTTCTATATTTGTGACGCTTGGCGCGCTGGAACTGATACCGCTTTGGGTGGTGGTGCTGGTGGCGGCGCGCGATATGCTGATTGTGGGTGGCATTTTGTTGATGGCGGCACTGGGCCAAACGGTCAAGATCAAGCCGATTGGTCTGAGCAAGGCGAACACCGCGTTTCAGATTATTCTGGCGGCGATTGTGTTGGCGGATTTAGGCTTTGCGCTGGGCTTGGGTGGCTTTATTCAATGGTTTTACTTCGTGGTGGCGGCAACAACGGTGCTGTCGGGCGCGGCGTATGTGATGCAATGGCTGGAACAAGAGCGCGAGGCAGAAGCCGCCCTGCCGCCGGAATCTATCGGGGAAGATGGCAGTTCCATCATCGATATTGCCAAGCCGGGCGCTGATAAGGTGCGCGAGTTTGCCAAACCCGGCGCCGACAAAATGCGCGAGTTTGCAGCACGGCGCGATTGGCCGTCTTCCAAATCGGAGGATGAAACATGAGCGGGCGTCGCGAGGCGATATTTTGGCTGGCGGGGATTGCCGGGTTTACCGCCTTTTTGATGCTGACCGGCGATATTTTGCTGCCCTTTGTGGCGGGCATGGCGATAGCCTATTTTCTTGACCCGGTGGCCGACAGGCTGGAGGCGTTGGGCGTTACACGCATTTTGGCAACCACCATAATCATGCTGGGCGTGTTTATTCTGATGCTGGCCAGTACGCTGCTATTGATCCCGCTTTTGCAATCGCAAGTGGAGACAATCGCGCAAGTAGTCCCAAGCTATGCGGCCAAAATTATCGTTGTGCTGGATGAGGTCACGGAAGGGGCGTTTTCCCAATTGTTCAGCGAAGGACAAGTGCCCAAGGAAGGGGTAGGGGCCGAGCTTGCGCGCTCTACCATTCAATGGGGCATGAGCCTGGCACGAGAAGCCTTGAACCAAGGTGTCGCGCTGTTCAACCTGTTGTCGCTGTTGGTCATTACACCAATCGTCAGCTTTTATCTGCTGCTTGACTGGGATCGCATGATCGAACGCATCGATGGCTGGTTGCCGCGCGAGCATCGGCAAACGATTACCGCGCTGGCGCTGGAGGTTGATCGTCGCATGGCAGGCTTTGTGCGCGGCACAGGGTTGGTGTGCATATCGCTTGGCAGTTTCTATGCCATTGCCCTGACACTGTTGGGGCTTGAGTTCGGCTTCATTGTGGGCGCGATTGCCGGCGCGGTGAGCTTTGTGCCGTTTTTGGGCTTTATTGTGGGCTTTGTGCTTTCCGGCTTGTTGGCGCTGGTGCAGTTTTGGCCCGACTATATGATGATTGGGGCCGTGGCGGGCGTGTTCATTGCCGGACAAGTGATCGAAGGCAATTTCCTGACGCCGCGCTTTGTGGGGCGTAATGTGGGGCTGCATCCCGTATTCGTCATTTTCGCGTTGTTGGCCTTTGGGTCGATATTCGGCTTTGTCGGCGTGTTGATCGCTGTGCCGATGGCAGCGGCCATTGGGGTGTTGGTGCGCTTTTCCATCGAACGTTATTTGGCCAGCGGTTTTTATCGTGGCAATGAGCCGACAGAAAGCTGATGCCTGATCAACTCGTTTTCGATTTCCCGGTGCGACCTGCCTTGGGGCGGGAAGACTTTGTGGTGACGCCGGCGAATGATATGGCGTTGGCGGCCCTTGATACATGGCCAGATTGGCCGATGCCCGGCTTTGTGCTGACCGGCCCTAAGGGCGCAGGCAAGAGCCATCTTGCGGCTGTGTTTGCCGATGATCATGGGGCCGCAACAACTGCGTTGCAAAACGTGCCAAACGTAAACGATGGCCCCTTGGTGTTGGAATGGGATGGCGAAGCATTTGACGAAGAAGCCTTGTTTCATCTTCTCAACCGCCGCAAAGCCAATAACGCGCCATTGCTGATATGCGCCCGAACAGCCCCCAAGCGCTGGCCGGTGAGCTTGCCTGATTTGCGATCCCGCCTTGCAACATTTGGGGTGCTTGAAATCGGCCTGCCCGACGATGCGCTGTTGGGTGCCTTATTTCTGAAACACTTCGCCGATAAGCAATTACAGGTTGATAGCGGTGTTGTTGATTTTTTGACCAAACGAGTGAAGCGCAGCTTTGATGCGGTTGCGACAGTGGCCAAGAAATTGGATGAGCTTTCATTACACGAGGCCCGTGCGATCACCATACCGCTTGCGCGCAAAGCCCTTGAAGGCTAGATCGATCGCATAAATCGACTGGTAAAGCCGTCAAGATATCCCTAGGGTGATGGACGATATGACAGACAGCAATGTAGTCCAATTGGCAACAGATGCCCCGCCTGCCAACGACAGCAAAATGTTGGCGGTCAGGGCTGATCAACCCGAGCGCTTCATTAATCGTGAGTTGTCGTGGCTTGAATTCAACCTGCGGGTTGTGGCCGAATCCCAAAACACAAATCATCCCTTGCTTGAGCGGTTGAACTTCTTGTCGATCTCCGGCTCGAATCTGGATGAGTTTTTTATGGTGCGCGTGGCGGGCTTGGTGGCGCAAGAACGCGAAGGGGTGGAGAATGTTACACCCGAAGGGCTGACCCCAACCCAACAGCTAGAGCAGATCCGTGCGAAGGTGGCAGAAATTCTTGCCCTGCAACAACAAGAATGGGGCAGGCTGAAAACGGCGTTGCGAGAAAACGGCATCGCCGTCATCACGCCAGATGAACTGAACGGTGATGATCGCGCTTGGCTTGAGGATCGGTTTTTGGAGCACATCTTTCCGGTGCTGACCCCACTGGCGATTGATCCAGCCCATCCTTTTCCGTTTATCCCCAATCGCGGCATTACATTGGCGATGGAGTTGAAGCGCCGAACAGATGGTCGGCGCATGAATGCCATGGTGCCGATACCGAACCAGATCGAGCGTTATACAAGATTGCCCGACGGTGCTGCGGGCGAAACACGTTTTATGCGCCTTGAGGATATTATCAGTGCCTTTATGGATAGCTTATTTCCAGGCTATGAGCTGGTGGGCCAAGGTGCCTTTCAAGTACTGCGCGACAGTGACATCGAGATCGAAGAAGAGGCCGAAGACCTTGTGCGCCTGTTTGAAAGCGCGCTTAAGCGGCGTCGCCGCGGTGTAGTGATTGAGGCGATCATCGAAAAGAGAATGCCCCCCGCCCTTGCCAAATTTGTGGTGGAGGAACTGGGCGCGCGCGAACAGGAAGTATCTTATGTGGATGGGTTGGTTGGCATACCCGATATCAGCCAGCTTATTGTAAAAAGCCGCGCTGATTTACGGTTTGAGCCGCATAATCCGCGGTTCCCGGAACGTATTCGCGACCATGGGGGCGATTGCTTTGCGGCGATCCGTGCCAAGGATCTGGTGGTGCATCACCCATATGAGAGTTTTGACGTGGTGGTGCAGTTTTTGCGGCAAGCCGCGCGCGATCCCAATGTGGTGTCGATCAAACAAACGCTTTATCGCACGGGGGATGACAGCCCCATCGTGAAAGCCTTGGTGGAGGCCGCCGAGAACGGTAAATCCGTTACCGCGTTGGTGGAGCTGAAGGCACGTTTTGACGAGGCGCATAATATTCAGCTCTCGCGCGATTTGGAGCGGGCAGGCGTGCAGGTGGTCTATGGATTTATTGATTGGAAGACCCATGCAAAGGTAAGCCATGTGGTGCGCCGCGAGGGCGACAGCCTGCGCACCTATGTGCATTTTGGTACTGGCAATTATCACCCTGTAAATGCCCGTATCTATACGGATCTGTCGCTGTTCAGTGCGGACCCGATTTTGGGCCGCGATGCGGCACGCCTTTTCAACTTTGTGACCGGGTATGCGGAACCGAAAGATATGGAGAAGGTGGCCGTTTCACCCGTGCGGCTGCGTTCCACGATTGAAGAACTTATCGATGCCGAGATTGCTCATGCAAAGGCGGGGCGGCCTGCAGCTATGTGGGTGAAGTTGAATTCGCTGGTAGATGCGCGGATCATCGACAAATTGTATGAGGCGTCATGCGCCGGTGTGCAAATAGAGCTGGTGATACGCGGCATTTGTTGCCTGCGTCCCGGCGTGCCCGGCCTGTCGGAGAATATTCGCGTAAGCTCCATCATCGGGCGCTTTTTGGAACATGCCCGCATTGTGGCCTTTGGCAATGGGCACGGGCTGCCTTCGGAAGAAGCCAAGGTTTTTATTTCATCGGCGGATTGGATGCCACGCAATTTGAACCGCCGGGTGGAAACATTGGTGCCGGTGGAAAACGCAACCGTGCGGGCGCAAATTCTGGATCAGGTGATGATGGGCAATTTGCGGGATAACCAGCAACGCTGGCGTATGAACCCCGATGGCAGTTATGCCCGTATTACGCTGCAAGAAGGTGAAGAACCATTTGCGGCGCACACCTATTTTATGACATATCCCAGCCTGTCGGGGCGCGGCAGTGCGCTTGATGAGGCCGATGGTGATGATGGCGGCCATGACGGGTTTAGAGGGGCGTAAATGCCGGGTAAGGCAATTTCCTTTGCGACAGAGTTGAATGGTGATCAGGCGCTTGCGGTGTTTGATATCGGGTCAAACTCGGTGCGGCTGGTGATTTATGATGGCGTGCGCCGCACGCCTGTGCCGGTTTTCAATGAAAAAGCCATGTGCGGATTGGGGCGTGGTTTACATGCAGGCAAGGGGCAAGATTTGCTGGCGGGCGATGCGGTGGAACATGCGCTTTCAACGCTGCGGCGTTTCTCGGTTATTACCGACGGGTTTGGGGTTAAGAACCGTGTAGCGATTGCGACTGCTGCGGCACGTGATGCGCAAAACGGGGCTCAATTTGTGAGTGAAGTGGAAGCCATTTTGGGTGTGCCGGTGCAAGTGCTGACGGGCAAGGAAGAAGCCCGGTTGGCGGCGTTCGGGGTTGGTTATTCCGTGCGCGATGCAATGGGCATTGTTGGCGATATGGGCGGTGGCTCGCTGGAGATTTGCCGCTTGAAGGGCAAAGAAACCGGCAAGAAGGTTAGCTTCCCTATCGGAGCCTTGCGCTTGATGACATTGGGTGCCCCAGATAGCCCGCAAGTGGCAGCCGCGGTTGAAGAGGCGTTTGATGCCGTGCCGTGGTTTCCCGATGAAAAGCGCGACACGCTTTACGTGGTGGGTGGCGCGTGGCGTGTGTTGGGGCGGGTGCATATGGCGACGCAGAATTACCCTATCCGCATTTTGCATCAGTATGAAATTACGGGCAAGGAAGCGCAGGCAATTGCGCGCCGCATTTCCACAATGACCCCGGCGCAGATGGCGCAGATCAACGAAATCCCAACGCGCCGACATGATACGTTGCCCTATGCCGCTTTGGTGCTGGATCGGTTGATTGCGCGTGCGGAGGTGGATCGTTTGGTTTTTTCGGCCCACGGGGTGCGCGAAGGCGCGCTTTATTCGCTGCTGGATGAAGACGAACAGGCGCGCGATCCGCTGGTGTCTTCCTGCGAGGCGATGGCACAGCAATTCGGGCGACCTGCCGGGGGCGACAGCCAGCAATTGGGCAAAGAACTGTATGATTGGATGGTGCCGTTCTTTCCCGATGAACAACCCTTTGAGCGTCGGCGTCGTTTTGCGGCGTGCCAGCTTTGCGAATTGGCATGGCGCACGCCATCTGACTATCGCGGAGATCAGGCTTTTGCAGAAATTATGCGCGGGCCTCTGTTCGGGGTTAGGCACACGGCGCGCAGCCAAATCGCCTTATCGGTTCTGTTCCGTCACTCCGGCACGATTGAAGAGCCGGAAACAAAGGAAATTGCGGATATGTTGCCGCGCGAGGACTATGCGCGCGCACGGGAAATAGGGATGGCCTTGCGTTTGGGCGTAACGCTTAGCGGAACAATGCCCGGCGTGCTGGCGGCGTGTCCGCTCAGCCTTGAGGGTGAACGGCTGGTGCTCTCCGTGCCTGAGCGCCATAGCGCGATATTGGGGCATGTCACCGAAACCCGGCTGGGCAAATTGGCGGCGACACGTGGCCTTAAAGCCGTGCTGCGCTGCGCCTAATCTTCGATATTAATCTAGGCCTAATCTTCGATATCAATAATGTCGATCTTGCGACCTGAAATGCCAAGGGCGATTTCGCCTCGGCTTAGGGCCAGCGCTTCTTCCCCAAATACTTCACGCCGCCAGCCGCGCATGGCGCGCACATCGGCTTTTTCTCCATCGACCGCAATGAGTTCAAGATCGGCCGTGTTGGCGAGAAGTTTGGGCGCAACTTCTGCCGCGTCGCAGGTGTGGCGCAGTAAAACTTTCAACAGCTCAACCGTTGCGCCAATGCCTGCGGGCATGTGGCGGGGTTTGGGCAAAGTTGGGCGCTCATCTTCCGGCATGTTTTGGCCTTCATGCACCGCTTCAAGCAGGGCAGGGCCTAAACGACCGTTCACGAAGCCTTCGGGCACACCACGCAAACGCTTCAGGTCATCCAATGTTTGAATGTCATGGGCCGCAATTTCCAGCAGCGCATCATCTTTTAAGATGCGCCCGCGGGGAATATCACGATCCTGCGCGGCGCGTTCGCGCCATGCCGCCAGTGCTTTCAACTTACCCAAAAAGGCCGGGGTGCGGGTGCGGGTTTTAAGACGCCGCCAAGCGTTTTGCGGTTCCACCACATAGGATGCCGCGTCGAACAGGCTGGCCATTTCTTCTTCGACCCAATGATTGCGCTTGCTTGCCGCGATTTTCTTGACCAGTTCTTCATAGATGAAGCGCAGATGCGTCACATCATTGGCGGCATAGGTGAGCTGACGGTCGGTCAGCGGGCGGCGCGCCCAATCCGTAAAGCGCGAAGATTTATCGAGCTTGGCCTTGGTAAAGTGGCTGACCAGTGTTTCATAGCCGACCTGATCGCCAAAACCACAGACCATGGCAGCGACTTGCGTATCGTAAAGGGGGCTAGGCACTTTGCCGACCATATTGACGAAAATCTCAACATCCTGCTTGGCGGCGTGAAACACTTTCACCGTCTGCGGGTCGTCAAACAGCGCAATGAGCGGGGCAAGATCAATCCCGTCTGCCAGCGGATCGACGATATAGACCGCATCTGTGCCACCCAATTGCACAAGGCAAAGCTTGGGATAATAGGTTTTATCGCGGACAAACTCCGTATCGACGGTGACAAAAGTTTCCTGCGCCAATGCCGTGCAAGCGGCCTCCAGCGCGTCTGTTGTTGTGATCATTTCCATGGGATAAGGCTTCTAGCGCGAAATTTGGCGCTTGTCGCCCCATAAGTGGCCCCCAAAAAGCCGCGGCCAATGGTCCAAAAGGGGCGGATACCTTTACAGAATGCCCGCCTTTTGCCACAAGCAGCGCAGGTATTTATTCTGAAGGAACTTCATCCATGCACGCCTATAGATCTCACAACTGCGAAGCCCTGCGCAAAGCCGATGTTGGCACCGATGTGCGTTTGTCGGGCTGGGTGCACCGCATTCGGGACCATGGCGGCTTGCTGTTTATCGATTTGCGCGATCATTACGGGCTGACCCAATGCGTGATTGAGCCGGATGAAGAGTTTTTCGCAGTGGCAGAACGGCTGCGGGCTGAAAGCGTTATCACGGTTTCTGGCCCTTGCATGGCGCGCTCAGACGATACGGTAAACAAGGATTTGCCAACGGGTGAGATCGAGATACGCATCAAAGACCTTGAGGTGCAATCGGCAGCAGACGAACTGCCCATGCCAGTATTTGGTGATGTGGAATACCCCGAAGATATTCGCCTGCGTTATCGCTATTTGGATTTGCGCCGCGAAAAGCTGCACAACAATATTGTGCTGCGGTCCCAAATTATCTCCAGCCTGCGTCGTCGGATGACGGATTTGAATTTCATGGAATTTCAAACCCCGATCCTGACCGCCTCCAGCCCAGAAGGCGCGCGGGACTTTTTGGTGCCCAGCCGTGTGCATCCCGGTGAGTTCTATGCGCTGCCGCAAGCCCCCCAGCAGTTCAAGCAGTTGATCATGTGTGCGGGCTTTGACCGCTATTTCCAAATCGCGCCGTGTTTCCGCGATGAGGATGCGCGCGCGGATCGTTCGCCCGGTGAGTTCTATCAGCTTGATATCGAAATGGCATTCGCCACGCAGGAAGATGTGTTCAACGCAGTTGAGCCTGTGTTGACCGGCGTGTTTGAAGAATTTGGCGGGGAACGTAAAATTGCTGAAACGCCTTATCCGCGCATTCCGTATAAAGAGGCGATGCGCAAATATGGTTCCGACAAGCCAGACCTGCGCAACCCGATTGAGATGGAAGCAGTGACCGAACACTTTGCAGGCTCCGGCTTTAAAGTGTTTGCGGGCATGATCGAAAAAGACCCCAGCGTTGAAGTGTGGGCCATTCCAGCACCGACGGGTGGCAGTCGCGCCTTTTGTGACCGCATGAATAGCTGGGCGCAAAAGGATGAGGGCCAGCCGGGCTTGGGCTATATCTTCTTCCGTGAGGGGGAGGGTGCAGGCCCCGTTGCCAAGAATATTGGCCCCGAACGCACAGAAGCAATCCGTATCCAATTGGGATTGGACGCCGGCGATGCCGTGTTCTTTGTGGCGGGCCAACCGAAGGACTTTGCAGAATTCGCAGGGCGTGCGCGTTTGCGCGTTGGTACGGAGTTGGAGCTTTCCGAGACGGATACATTCCGCTTCTGCTGGATTGTCGACTTCCCGATGTATGAATATGACGACAAGGAAAAGAAGGTCGATTTCTCTCACAACCCGTTCTCCATGCCACAAGGCGGTATGGAAGCGCTGGAGACGAAAGACCCGCTGGATATTCTGGCCTATCAGTACGACATTGTGTGCAACGGGGTTGAGCTTTCATCCGGCGGCATTCGGAACCACAAGCCCGAAGTGATGCTAAAAGCGTTTGAGATTGCAGGCTACAGCGCCGATGTGGTGGAAGATCGTTTTGGCGGCATGCTGAATGCCTTCCGTTACGGCGCACCGCCCCATGGTGGTATTGCGCCGGGTGTTGACCGCATTGTTATGTTGTTGGCGGATGAACCCAATTTGCGCGAGGTTATCCTGTTCCCCATGAACCAACAGGCGCAGGATTTGATGATGGGCGCCCCGGCACCTGCTGCACTGGATCAATTGCGTGACCTGCACATTCGGGTTGTTAAGCCGGAAGGTTGATTTCTTCTCCGGGTCGTCACGCCGGACTTGATCCGGCGTCCAGCGGGCGGTGAAATCTGCACCTTTCGATGACATTGCTATGCCGACTGGATGCCGGGTCGCGGCTTTGCCTTGCCCGGCATGACGTTTCTCCTAGAGATAACCCGACTTGCGAGGCCATGGCCCAATAGATACTCTGCCCGACAACCATTTGGGGGAATATCATGGGTGTGTTGGATGGACGCGTTGCGCTGATTACCGGTGGTGCAAAGGGCATTGGGTTGGCAATTGCGCAAAAATTCGTCGAGGAAGGCGCATCGCTCATTCTAACCGATATCGGTGAGCCGGATGCGGAATTGCCCGATGGCGCGCTTTTTCTAACCCACGATGTAACAGACGAAGCTGGCTGGGACGAGGTTGTGGCCAAGGGCGTTGAAGCCTTTGGCGGCATCGACATTCTGGTGAACAATGCAGGTATTGCAGGCGGCGGCCCGATTGAGCTGATGACGCCCGATGAGTTTCGCCGCATCATGGCGGTGAATGTGGAGGGGGTGTATCTAGGCACCCGCGCCGTATTGCAATCCATGAAGGAACGCGCGCCCAAATGGAAAGGCGGTTGTTCTATCGTCAATATCTCCTCCATTATGGGGCTGGTTGGGGCAGGCGGGGCCAGTGCTTACTGCGCCTCCAAAGGGGCCGTGCGGCTGTTCACAAAATCTTGCGCGCTTGAGTTTGCCGGGGCCGAATATGGGGTGCGCGTGAATTCCATTCACCCCGGCTTTATCGAGACGGATATGGCAAAACAAGCCGCTGAAATGGCGGTCGCCCAAGGGGCCGTGGGATCTGATAATGAGGCGCGTAACATGCTGGTGGAACGCCACGCGTTGGGGCGGTTGGGCTATACGGAAGAAATCGCCGAAGGTGCGCTTTATCTGGCATCTGACAGATCAAGCTTCACAACCGGGTCGGAATTGGTCATAGATGGCGGCTACACAGCAATTTAAGGTACAGCTCCATGGCAGTTTATTCCCTCGATGATTTGAAACTTGAAACAGAGGGCGACGATTACTGGATCGCGCCCAACGCAGCCGTTATCGGCAATGTGCGCTTGCGCAAAAATGCGTCTATCTGGTTTGGCGTAACGATTCGCGGTGACATGCCCAATGTGATCGAGGTGGGGGAGAACTCCAACATTCAAGACAACTCCGTGCTGCACACCGACCATGGCATTGATCTTATCATCGGCAAGAATGTGACGGTGGGCCACAAAGCCATGCTGCATGGCTGCACGGTGGGCGATAACAGCCTGATCGGTATTGGCGCGATCATTTTGAACAATGTTACCATCGGCTCCAATTGTATTATCGGGGCGAATTCCTTGATCCCGGAAGGCAAGGTTATTCCTGATAATTCGCTGGTTATGGGCTCGCCGGGCAAAGTGGTGCGTGAACTGCCCGCAGACAATGCGGATTTCCTGAAATTGCAGGCAGCGCATTACGTTGAAAATTCAAAGAAGTTTAAAACAGGGCTAAAGCTCGAAGCTGAATAGGGGGCCATCATGGCAGATGCAGCAATTGCAACAGGGCAAGAAGAAGATGTTTTATATGAGGTCGCAGATCACATCGCGACGTTGACCATCAACAGGCCGGAACGGATGAACACGATCTCCGGCCCTATGCTGGACAGACTGGTGGATGTGCTGTTGCAGGCAGACCGTGATCCTGATGTGCGCTGCATTGTGTTGACCGGGCGCGGCAAAGCCTTTTGCGCCGGGCTGGACTTGGCGAATGCGGGCTCGCTTGGTGGTTCGCGTGCCTCTGTCGGTGGATCGCTTGATTTGCGCGACACCCCGCCCACGGTGCTGCACAATATCGATACGCCGATTATTGCCGCCATTAATGGCGGTGCGGCGGGCTATGGGCTGGATACGGCCTTGGGCTGCGACATGCGCATTGCCGCTGAAAGCGCCAAGCTGGCACCCGCCTTCTGCAAACGCGGCCTGTTGCCCGAATCAGGTGGCACATGGTTTTTGCCGCGCCTGTTGGGTTGGGCCAAAGCATCAGAGATTATCTTTACCGGCCGCACGTTATCGGCACAGGAAAGTTTGGAGCTGGGCCTTGTGAACAAGGTCGTCCCTCTGGAAAATCTGATGGATGAGGCAATGGCCATGGCGAAAGAAGTGGCCGCAAATGCGCCGCTGGCCGTGGCGGCCGCCAAACGCATGATGCGCATGGGCATGAACGAGACGTTCAACGATCACGTTCATCACGTCTATCTACAGTTATTGCCGCTGATGCGGTCTGAGGATTTGAAAGAGGGCATGACAGCTTTCATGGAAAAGCGCGAGCCGGTCTTCAAGGGAAAATAATTCAATATATCCAACATATTAGCATAGGGAGTTATAGCTATGGGTGAATTTGCGAGTATCGAAAAAGAAGGTCATTTGACCATTATCACTATCAATCGCGCGGATCGGATGAATTCGCTGCATCCGCCAGCCAATGAAGAACTGGCGGCGGCGTTTGATGATTTTGAGGCCGATCCCGATCAATGGGTCGCGATTATTACTGGCGCCGGGGATAAGGCGTTTTCTGCGGGCAATGATCTGCGCTGGCAGGCCGAAGGTAATGCCATCACCGTGCCCGAAACGGGTTTCGCGGGCCTCACCAGTCGTTTTGGTATGACCAAGCCGGTGATCGCGGCGGTAAACGGCGTTGCCATGGGCGGTGGGTTCGAGATTGCGCTCAGCGCTGACATCATTGTGGCATCTGAAAATGCCGTGTTTGCCTTGCCTGAACCAAGGGTGGGCTTGGCTGCCTTGGCCGGTGGCATGCAGCGTTTGCCGCGCCAGATTGGGCTGAAAAATGCCATGGGCATGATGCTAACGGGGCGTCGTGTGCCCGCTGCGGAAGGCAAGGATCTGGGCTTTGTGAACGAGGTTGTGCCCGCAGGCGAAGCGCTGGAAGGGGCGAAAAAGTGGGCCGCCATGATTTTAGAATGCGCGCCGCTTTCTGTGCGCGCCACCAAGCAGGTCGCGATGGAAAATCTGAACGTGGCAGATTTGCAGGAATCGCTGGATGTGAAGAAATATCCCGCTGTGTTTGATATGTTCAAATCAGAAGACATGAAGGAAGGCCCAATGGCGTTTGCCCAAAAACGCGCGCCGAATTGGCAGGGCAAGTAGACAAAGGTGACGCTTGCGTCATTTTTATAAATTTGATACATGCGGCGGGCGTTTGAGTTATCACTCTAATGCCCGTTGCGATAGTTTTGAGGAAGAAGAGCATGGCCGATCAGTTTGACTATATCATCGTTGGGGCCGGTTCTGCCGGTTGTGTTTTGGCAAACCGCTTGTCGGAAGATCCGAACAACAAGGTGCTGCTGCTTGAGGCAGGCAAGTCAGACCGTCGTTATCCGGCCGCCATGTTCATTCATATGCCAGCGGGCGTTGCGAACTTGATCGGTACAGATATGGCTAATTGGTGCTTCTATACGGAAGGCCAGCCGCATCTGAATAATCGCAAACTATATTGGCCGCGCGGTAAGACATTAGGTGGCTCCAGCTCGATCAATGGCATGATTTATATTCGCGGCCATGCGCGTGATTATGATCAATGGGCGCAGCTTGGCAATCGCGGTTGGTCATATGGCGATGTGCTGCCCTATTTCAAAAAGTCTGAAAACTATAATGGCGGCGGAGATGAATTCCACGGCGATGCCGGGCCGCTGAATGTGTCTGACCCAGAAAAGCAAATGGAGATCTTCAGTACCTTTGTCGAGGCAGGCAAGGAAGCGGGCTATCCCTATACGCCTGATTTCAATGGCGCTGAACAGGAAGGCGTGGGCTCCTACCAACTGACCATCAATGATGGCAAGCGCTGGTCTGCCGCGTCGGCTTATCTGACGCCGATTTTGAAGCGCCCCAATTTGACCGTGGAAACACAGGCGCTGACGCACAAGGTGCTGTTCAATGGCAAGAAAGCCACCGGCGTACGCTATGAGCAAAAGGGCAAAGTGATTGATGCCACGGCTGGTAAGGAAGTGTTGTTGTGCGGCGGCGCCGTCAACACGCCGCAATTGCTGCAACTTTCCGGCATTGGTGATGGCGATTATCTGAAGAAGTGGGGCCTGGATGTGGTGGCCGATTTGCCCGGCGTTGGGCAAAACTTGCAAGACCATTTGGATGCTTGCCTGCACTATGAAACCAAGCCCACAACCGAAACGCTGGATAATCAAAAGGGTCTAACCATGCTGACGACGGGTATTAATTACCAGTTGTTCAAGAAAGGGTTGGGCCGCGGCAATGGGTTGGAATCTGGTGCGTTCCTGAAAACCCGGCCAGAGCTTGAAATGCCCGACATTCAATTGCATTTCGTTGGGGCCATCATGCTTGACCATGCACGTGAGCGCCATGACAAGCCGGGCATGACGGTGCATGTGTGCCAATTGCGGCCTGAAAGTAAGGGGTTTGTTGCGCTCAAATCACTTGACCCGAAAGATCATCCGCTCATTCAGCCGAACTATTTTGAATCCGACGTGGACAAGCGCGTGATGATTGATGGCGTGAAAATGGCGCGCAAAATTATGGAACAACCGTCCATCGCGCCGTTGATCGAGAACGAATTGAACCCGGGCACCGATAAGCAAACCGATGACGAGATCGAGGCATTCCTGCGCGAGAAGGCGGAAACGATTTATCACCCTATCGGTACGGCCAAGATGGGCCGCGCTGATGACAAGATGGCGGTGGTAGACGACAATCTGCGTGTTCACGGGCTAGAAAACTTGCGGGTGGTCGATGCCTCTGTCATGCCAACTTTGGTGGGCGGCAACACAAACGCACCGACCATCATGGTTGCCGAAAAAGCATCCGACATGATTTTGGGCAAGGCGGCGCTGCCGGCAGATGAGGTTGTGGCGGCTGAGTAGGCACTGTACGTCACGCCGGGCTTGACCCGGCGTCCAGTCAGCGTTGAGCCAACCCAAGACCTAGCGAATTGGTAGTTACGCTGGATTCCGGGGATTCCGGCTCGCGATACGGACAAGTCCGCATTTTGGCCGGAATGACGGGTGCAACCTATGCCATCTCAATCACGGGGCTGTCCTGTTGGGCGGCCTCAATATTTTCCAACACTTTCGCGGCAATGGCGCTGAAAGCTTTGGCGTGGTCGCCATCCGGTTGCGCTGCAAATACGGGGGTGCCGCTGTCGCCTGCTATGCGTACATCCAAATGCAGGGGAATGGCCCCCAAATAGGGTGCGCCAAGTTCTGCTGCCGTTTCTTCCGCGCCGCCATGGCCGAAGATATGGGCCACATCCCCGCAATTGGGGCATACATAATGGCTCATATTTTCAATCACCCCCAAAATCGGCACCTCAGTCTTGCGGAACATGGCAAGACCCTTGCGGGCATCGATCAAGGCAATGTCTTGCGGGGTAGAGACAATTACCGCGCCGGAAAGTGGCACGCGTTGCGAAAGGGTTAGTTGCGCATCACCTGTGCCTGGCGGCATATCGACCACCAAAATATCAAGCGGTGCCCAATCAACATCGGTGAGCAATTGTGTCAGCGCGCTCATCACCATGGGGCCGCGCCACACCATAGGCGTATCCTGATCGACCAAAGTGCCAATAGACATACATTTCAGGCCATGGGCCATCATGGGGGCCAACCGCTTACCATCGGGCGAGGTGGGTTTGCCCTCAAGTCCCATCATTTTGGGCACGGAGGGGCCATAGATATCGGCATCCAGCAGGCCAACCGATTTACCGGCGGCGGCCAATGCCAATGCCAAATTGGCGGCAACGGTGGATTTGCCAACCCCCCCTTTGCCACTGGCAACGGCAATGATGTGGGTGACGCCGGGAATGCCCTGTTTGCCTTTTTCGCTTAATGCGGCTGTGCCTGCGCGCACTTGGGGGCGACGCTGTTGTTGGGGCATGTGATCAGAACGGGCATCTTCATGAGCGGTCAGCACCGCGGTTACGCTTAAGACACCCGGTTGGGCTTTCAACACTTTTTCTGCCTCATCGCGCACAGGCGCGAAGGCCGGTCCATCCTTGGCGGCGACCTCTATCGTGAAGCCGATATGCCCATCGCGGACCACCAAACCGTGGACGAGATTTGCCTCCACGATGGTTTTGCTGCCATCGGGCACCATCACCGATTTCAGGGCTTCTAAAATGCTTGTACGATCCGGGCTACTCATTGCGTGTCCTCTGTTGCTTGGGGCGCATCGGCGTCTTATAACCCGTCTAACACGAAATGGAATGGGGTAGGGCACTTGAACCGCTCTTTATCACCCCCACATTCATTTAATCAGTCAGTGAACAGGAATTTTCATGCCTTGGGACGATAATACGAACAATTCGGATAATGGGGGGCCTTGGGGGTCTTCCGGTGGTTCTGGCGGCGGCGGTGATCGCGGCCCTTGGGGCAGTGGCTCGGGTGGCGGCAATCAAGGTGGTGGCCGCCCCGGTGGGCCGCGCGGTCCCGGTGGACCCGGTCGCGGTGGCGGCGGCGATGAGCCGCCTGATTTGGAAGAACTGCTGAAACGTGGTCAGGAAGGATTGCGCAAGCTGTTTCCCGATGGTGGTAGCAGCGGCGGCGGTGAAGGCGGCGATGGTCCGCAAATCGCGTTGCCGGGCAAACGCCTGATTGGCCTGCTGTTGCTTGGCTTGATCGGCGCATGGTTGCTGACGGGGCTTTACCGCGTGAACGCAGATGAACAAGGCGTTGTGTTGCGATTTGGTGAATATATCAACGAAACGCAGCCGGGCTTGAACTACCATCTGCCCTATCCGATTGAGACGGCGCTGACCCCGAAGGTAACGCGGGTAAACCGCATTGATGCGGGCTTCCGTGCCTTGGGCGACAGCGCCGGTGCCATTCGCGATGTGCAGGAAGAAAGCCTGATGTTGACCGGCGATGAAAATATCGTCGATATCGACTTCACGGTCCTATGGCGTATCTCGATCGCATCTGACTATCTGTTTAACCTGAAAGACCCTGAACTGGTCGTCAAAGCCGTCGCTGAAAGTGTGATGCGTGAAGTGATTGGCCGCAACGACATTCAAGCCATTTTGACGGAACGTCGTGACAGCATTCAGTTCGAGGTTAAGAACATGATGCAGACGGTGCTGAATGAATATGGCGCAGGCATTACCATCCAGGAGGTGCAGTTGCGCAAGGTTGACCCACCACAGGAGGTGATCGAATCATTCCGCGATGTGCAGGCGGCTCAGGCCGATGCTGAGCGTATGCGCAATGAGGCAGATGCCTATGCGCGTGATGTCGTGCCGCGGTCTCGCGGTGAGGCCGAGCGCATGGTGCAAGAAGCCATGGGTTACAAAGAAAAAGCCGTTCGCACCGCAGAGGGTGAGGCATCGCGCTTCTTGGCCGTTTATGGCGAGTATGCGCAAGCCAAGGAAGTGACACGCAAACGGATCTATCTCGAAACGATGGAAGCTGTGATGGGTGGCATGGATAAAGTCATACTGGATTCAAAGGGTGGGAACGGCGTTGTGCCTTATCTGCCGCTGAACGAACTTCGTAAGGGAGCAAAATAATGACCCAGTCTCGTTTGATTATTCTGGGCGCATTGGCCTTTTTGGGCTATCTGCTCGTGCAAAGTTCGTTTTTCGTGGTGCATCAAACCCAACAGGCCTTGGTGCTTCAATTTGGTAATCCGGTTCGCGTTGTTCAAGAACCGGGGCTGAATGTCAAAATCCCGTTGATCCAAGATGTTGAATTGCAGGAACGCCGGATTCTCAATTTCGATGCCCCGGCAGAAGAAATTGTGGCAGGCGATCAGCGTCGTTTGGTGGTAGATGCTTTTGCACGCTGGCGTATCACGGATCCGTTGCAGTTCTATCAGGCTGTGCGCACCGAAGCGGTTGCCTTGCAACGGCTGGAAACGCTGATTGATGCGTCCTTGCGTGAAAGCGTGGGTGGCCGCAAATCTGATGATGTGGTTTCCGGGGCGCGTTCAGAAATGATGCAGGCAATTGCCGAAAGCGTGAATGTGAAAGCCACTGACTATGGCATAGAGATCGTGGATGTGCGGTTGCGCCGGGTAGACCTGCCGCAATCCAACAGTGAAGCGATCTATCGGCGGATGCAGGCCGAACGGGAACGTGAAGCGCGTGAGGCCCGCGCAGAAGGCGCGGAAGATGCACAGCGCGCCCGCGCCGATGCGGATCGGCAAGTAACGGTGTTGCTGGCCGAAGCGGAAAAGACATCCCAAATCCTGCGCGGTGAGGGCGACCAGGAACGTAACCGTATCTTCGCCGAAGCCTATGGCAAGGATAAGGAGTTTTTCGACTTCTATCGTTCCATGCAGGCTTATCGTGAGGCACTCAGCAAGGACGGCACCTCTATGGTGTTGAGCCCGGATAGCGAATTCTTCCGTTTCTTCGGGGACGAAAAAGGCCGCTAGGGCGCCCGAAATATCGTGAAAAAACTGCCGCGGCGTGATCTTTGGAAAATTGATCACGCCGTTGCCTTATCATCGTCAAGATTGGGCCTTCTGATCAGCGCACTAAAACAGCGTATATGGATGTGAATATGCAAAATGTCTCCCATCGCCCCTTTGCGGGTGTCGTACTTTCTTTTCTTCTTCTGTTGACCTTGGCGGTGCCTTCCATGGCGCGCTCCATGCCCGGCAGTTTTGCCGATTTGGCAGAGGAGGTGTCGCCGGCAGTGGTGAATATTTCCACCACCTCACGTGTTAAATCACGACAAGGGCCGGGGCTGCAATTTCCGCCCGGTTCACCGTTTGAAGATTTCTTCGAAGACTTTTTCGGGCAACGGGGTGGGCCGCGGGGACCGCAGCCAGATGGTGATGAAGGTGGCAGAATGCCGGAACGCAAAGTCACCTCATTGGGGTCGGGCTTTGTGATCCATGAAAACGGTACGGTTGTTACCAACAACCATGTGATCGCTGATGCTGATGAAATCATGGTCATTTTTCCCAATGGGGATGAGCTTGAGGCCGAAATAGTCGGGCGTGATCCCAAGACCGATATTGCGGTGTTGAAGGTTGATCCCAAAGGCAAAAAGCTGAAGGCTGTGCGCTGGGGCAATTCATCCAAGGCCCGCGTGGGCGATTGGGTTGTGGCCATCGGCAATCCGCTGGGGCTTGGTGGCAGCGTGACTGCAGGCATTATCTCTGCCCGCAATCGCGATATTAATGCCGGGCCGTATGATGACTTCATTCAAACCGATGCGCCTATTAACCGGGGTAATTCCGGTGGGCCATTGTTTGATCTTGACGGTCAGGTGATCGGTGTGAACACGGCCATTATTTCGCCCAATGGCGGCTCCATCGGTATCGGCTTTGCTGTGCCGTCCGACCTGGCGCGCCAAATCGTGTCGCAATTGCAAGAACATGGCGAAACGCGCCGTGGCTGGCTGGGTGTGCGCATTCAAGAGGTGACGGATGACATTGCCGAAGGCTTGGGGCTTGATAAGCCACGTGGTGCCTTGGTCGCCGAAGTCACCGAAGATGGTCCCTCCGACAAAGGCGGCATCAAAGTTGAAGACGTGATCCTTTCCTTCGATGGCCGCGCCATCAAGGAGATGCGGGATCTGCCGCGCATGGTGGCCGATACGCCAATCGGCAAGAAGGTTCAGGTGGTTGTGTGGCGTAATGGCAAACGCAAAAACCTGCGCATTGAACTTGGCCGCTTGGAAGAAGGCGAAGTGCGCGCCGATGATGACAGCCAGGAGGATGAAGATGAGCCTAAGCAAACATCGGAAAACATCTTTGGTATGCGGCTGGAAGCCTTAACGGACCGCCAGCGTGAACGCTATGACATGGACGAAGACCAATCCGGTGTTGTGGTAACGCGGGTGCAACGCGGCAGTGCTGCGGAAGAACGCGGCGTGCGCCCCGGTATGCTTGTCGTAAAGGTGGGTGGTCGCAAAGTTGGCGAGCCGGAGGATGTGCTGAAACGCATCGAAGGCTTGAAAGCCAAAGATCGCCCTGTGGCGCTGTTCCTGATGCGCACGCCACGCGGCGATGGGCGCTTTGTGTCCTTCAGGCTTGATAACGACGAATAGAGGGGCTAGCGCGCGAACACAAAGCCAGCCGCCTTGGAGCCGACAACAAAGGCAACCAACCAACTGGCCCCTTCGCGCAGCTCTATCGTTGATAGACCGGAAACTTTGACGAAGAAAACGGTCAAAGCCACCAAAAAGGCATCCAACGCTGAAAAGCTGTTGAGAAAATGAAAAGCGGTTCGCAGCCATTTGGCCTGTGGGCCGCTTTTTGCGGCGGGCAACACCGCCAGCAAGGCGCATTTGCCGAACGGAGCCAAAATTCCGATCCCTAATATCAGCGCGGCCAGCCCGACATCGCCATTTTCCCGCAAGGCATCAATGATGGCGATCAGGCTGATCGTATCGGTAAAAATGTAGAACTGGCGCACATGCATTAAAGGCAGGGAGACGGCCTGCCACAGCACATATCCCAGTGTGAGCGCCACAATTGCAGCCCCAAGGGCCCGCGGGGTAAGACGGGGGGTAAGAAAATTAGACATTCGGCTTTCATCTTTCATCTGGAAACGGGCGGCTGCCTGCGGTACATCCATGGGCAACAATATTGCTTAAATCAAAGGGGGACGCTATGGCCCAGCTATCAGAATCCGTAACACTCGAAAATGAAGGCGGCGTTGCCGTTCTCAGCATTAACAATCCGCCGGTAAATGCGCTTAGCGCCTCGGTGCGGGATGGGTTGCATAAAGGCATGGCGCAAGCCCTGGCCGATGATGCAGTGAAAGCCGTGCTGATCATCTGTGAGGGGCGCACCTATATTGCCGGTGCCGATATCTCCGAATTCGGTGGTGGCATGAAGGGCGCCAGCCTAGGTGATGTGCAAGTGGCCATCGAAAACGCCACCAAGCCTGTGGTTTCGGCTATTCATGGCACGGCCTTGGGCGGCGGGCTTGAAGTGGCGCTGACCTGCCATTTCCGCGTCGCAATCGCCTCTGCCCGCTTTGGCTTGCCGGAAGTGAACCTTGGCCTGCTGCCCGGTGCCGGTGGCACGCAACGCCTGCCGCGTGTGGTGGGTGTTGAAAAAGCCCTGCATATGATGACATCCGGCGAACAAATCGGCACGAAAGAGGCGCTGGAATGCGGCCTGATCGACGAGATTGTGGATGATCTGAAAGCCGGCGGCTTGGCCTTTGCCGCGCGCATGGCCGATGAAGGCGTGGCCTTGGCGCGCATCCGCGACCGCGATGAAAAAGTGGCGCCCTTCCGCGACAAGCCGGAAGTCTTCGCTGATTTCCGCAAAGCCAATGCGCGCAAGTTCCGTGGCTTTGAAGCGCCTGAAGCCAATATCAAATGTATTGAAGCGGCAGTGAACTTGCCATTCGATGAAGGCATCAAAGAAGAAGGTCGCTTGTTCGGCGGTTTGATGAGCGGCACCCAATCTGCTGCTCAGCGTTACTTCTTTTTCGCCGAACGCCAAGCCAACAAAATTCCCGATGTGCCTAAAGATACGCCAAAGCGTGAGATCAAATCTGCCGCCATTATCGGCGCGGGTACCATGGGTGGCGGCATCGCTATGAATTTTGCCAATGCGGGTATTCCCGTCACCGTGGTTGAGGTGAAGCAGGATGCGTTGGATCGCGGGCTGGGCGTGGTGCGCCGCAACTATGAAAATAGTGCAAAGAAGGGTCGTTTCTCGATGGATGAGGTGGAGCGCCGCATGGGGCTTATCACCGGATCGCTCACGCGCGAAGACTGTGCGGATGCAGATATTGTGATCGAAGCCGTGTTTGAAAACATGGATTTGAAGAAAGAGATCTTCGGCGACCTTGATCGTATCTGCAAGCAGGGCGCCATTTTGGCCTCCAACACATCTGCCTTGGATGTGAACGAGATTGCGGCCTCAACCTCACGCCCGGAAGATGTGATCGGGCTGCATTTCTTCTCACCCGCAAATGTCATGAAATTGCTTGAGGTCGTGCGTGGTGACAAAACCGCGAATGACGTGATTGCCACCTCCATGGCGCTGGCGAAAACCATTGGCAAAGTGCCTGCGCTTGTTGGCGTATGTAATGGCTTTGTCGGCAATCGCATTTTGGCGATGCGCGGTGTGCAGGCCCAGAAGTTGATGAGCGAAGGCACGCCGCCTGATGCCGTTGATAAAGTGTTGTTCGACTTTGGCTTCCCCATGGGGCCGTTTCAAATGTCTGACATGGCAGGGCTGGATATTGGCTGGAACCCCGAAAAATCAAATGGCGGCTCCATTCGCGATGTGCTTTGCGAAGCGGGCCGTCGTGGCTTGAAAGTCGGCAAAGGCTATTACGACTATGATGAAGGCAGCCGCGTACCTAAGCCTTCTGCAGAGGCGAATGAGCTGATCCAAGGTTTCTTGGCTTCCCAAGGCATTGAAGCCAAATCCTATTCCGATGACGAAATTCTGGCACGCTTGCTTTACCCCATGGTGAACGAAGCCGCCAAGATCTTGGAAGAAGGCATTGCCATTCGCGCGTCCGACATTGATGTGATCTGGGTCTATGGCTATGGCTGGCCGCGCTATCAAGGCGGCCCGTGCTTCTGGGCCGATCTGGTGGGGCTGGATAAAATCGTGGCCAAGCTGGAAGAATGGGAGGCCGCAGAAGGCAGCTTCTGGACGCCTTCACCTTTGCTCAAAAAACTGGCCGCAGAAGGCAAGGGCTTTAACGGCTAAAACACACTAATAGCGTTGTTGAATTACAGGGGCGGGCCTTATAGGCTCGCCCTTATCACTTTTAGGGGTGCTTCTGGGAGGGCGCTATGAAGATTGTATTCAGGTTGTTGCTGGCTGTCATTGTCGTTGGCGGCATTGGCGTTTATGGCGTCGCGAATGGCTGGTTTCATGAATTACATGGCGGCGGCGAAATAGCTGATGGTCCGCGTCCCGCTGAGATCAATGCCACAAAGGATGCGCAGGACAAGGCGGCAGCAACCGGGTTAGGCCGCGCCACCAAGCAAATTCTGTTCGGTGACTTGCATGTGCATACCACCTTTTCGCCCGATGCGTTTGCGGGTTCTTTGCCCATGGTGCAAGGCGAGGGCGTGCACCCCGTATCGGATGCGTGTGATTTTGCGCGCTATTGTTCCAATCTGGATTTCTGGGGCATTACCGATCATGGTATCGCGCTCACCCAACGCAAATGGGAAGAAACCCAAAAAACGATCAAGGCCTGTAATGCCAGTGCGGGCGATCCCGCTAATCCTGATATGGTGAGTTTTCTGGGGTGGGAATGGACTCAAATCGGCTCCCGCGCGGATAATCATTATGGCCATAAAAATGTGATCCTGCGTGGTACGGAGGGGGAGAATATTCCCGCCCGGCCTATTGCGGCCAAGTCTCCTATCGGGTCGCTGCCTTACGGAGCCGAGAAGGGCATTCCATCATGGCAGGCCGCGGGCCTGTGGGCTTGGGCACCCGGCGGCAATCGGGCAGATTATCTGCGTATGGGGGCCTTCAACACAGAGCTGCGTGAGCGTGACTATTGCGATGAGGATGCACATACCAAGGATCTGCCGCTCGGTTGCATTGAATGGACCGAAGACCCCGGCAATCTGTTCCGCAAGTTGAAGGAATGGGACGCCGAAGCCATTGTCATTCCTCATGGCACCACGTGGGGCTATTACACCCCCGCCGGGGTATCGCTGGACAAGCAACTAACCGCCGAACAGAATGACCCTAAAATTCAAACACTGGTCGAGATTTTCTCCGGCCACGGCAATTCCGATGAATATCGTGAGTGGCGCGCCGTTGGCTATGACGCCGATGGCAAAGCCTATTGTCCTGCTCCCACAAGTGATTACTTGCCATCATGCTGGCGGGCAGGCGAGATCATAGAAGAGCGTTGTTTGGCCGAAGGCACCGCAGCAGATGAATGCACCGCGCGCGCCGCCAAAACCCGCGATCTCTACTTGGCGGGCAAAAATGCGGGCTTCCGTGTGGTGCCGGGGGCAACGGCGGCAGAGTGGCTGGATTCAGGACAGTGCCGCGATTGCTATTTGCCCAGCTTCAATTATCGCCCGCGCAACTCTGTGCAATATGCCTTGGCGATTACCAATTTTGATGACCCCGAAAATCCCCGTCGCTTTAAGTGGGGGATCATGGCGTCATCAGATAATCATCAGGCGCGGCCCGGCACCGGCTACAAGGAGTTTGGGCGTTACGGCCAAACCGAATCCATTTCCTTGGGCGGCATCACCGCAAACCCGCTTGCGCCGCAAGGCAACGTATCAGCCAAGCCGGAGCCGTTTGATCCGGAAAACAGCAATGTGCGGAACTTCGATTTGTCCGAGGTGGAACGGCAGGGTTCCTTCTTCCTGACAGGCGGCCTGATTGCCGCCCATTCCGATGGCCGTGACCGTGATGCGGTGTGGAACGCCATGCAGCGGCGTGAGGTTTACGGCACATCCGGCCCGCGTATGCTGCTGTGGTTTGATTTGATTGATGAGGCAGGTGTGCGTGTGCCCATGGGGTCGGAACGTTCTTATGAAGGCGTGCCAAGGTTTGAAGTGCGCGCCATGGGCTCGTTCAAACAGAAGCCCGGCTGTCCTGACTATGCATCATCTGCCCTTGGGCCTGAGAAGTTGGCGCATATTTGCCAAAACGAATGCTATAATCCAACCGATGAGCGTAAGCGTATTACCCGCATAGAGGTGGTGCGCATTCGGCCCCAAATCAGCGCCGGCGAAGATGTGGCAGGGTTGATTGAAGACGCGTGGAAAACATTTCCGTGTGACGCAGATGTTCCTGCCAATGCAGGGTGCTCAGTTCACTTTGAAGATTCAGACTTTCCGTTCGCCGGGCGTGACACCACCTATTATGTGCGCGCGGTAGAAGAGGCGGGGCCGGTTGTTAATGGCGGCGGTCTTAACTGCACCTATGACGATGAAGGCAATTGTGTCGCCGTTGATGTATGTACCGGCGACCCAAACAAGCGAGACATCAAGGATGATTGCTTGGCCGAGGCGGAAGAAATGGCTTGGTCATCGCCCATCTATCTCACGCAGTAACGCGCTAGACATTCGGAAAATTGGGTGGCCGCTTTTCAAGAAAGTGGGCCACCCCTTCTTTGAAGTCATCGGTCTTCAGGCTTTCCACCATCTCGCGATTGGCAAGGTCCATTGCTTCGCCAAAGCTTTGCTGCTGGGCGGCGTAAACCTGTTGTTTCATAATCTTGATAGAGCGCGGCGCAACCTGATCGGCCAACATGCGCGCATAGGCAATAGCGCTATCCATCAACGTGTCGTCGTCAACGCATTGGTTTGCCAAGCCCAGAGCCGCAGCTTCTTCGCCTGTTACTTTGCGGGATGAAAAGAGCATATCCAAAGCGGCAGCTTGGCCGACCAAGCGTGGCAACATCCATGAAGTGCCGTGTTCTGCGATCAATCCCCGTTTGGAAAAGGCCGTTGTGAAAATGGCAGAACGTGCCGCGATGCGAATGTCTGCATGAAGCGCCAAGGCCAGCCCCATGCCCGCAACAGGGCCATTGATGGCGGCAATGATAGGTTTGGGCACAGCCGGAAAATAGGATACCGGGTTTTTGAAAGCAGGGTCCACATCAGGATCATTGGCGATGAAATCAGGCGCGCCAACGGCTTGGCTCACGCCTTTACCGCCACCTGCTTTGCTCAAGCTGTTTAGATTGTTCATATCAGCACCTGCACAAAAGCCGCGGCCTGCGCCAGTTACGATAATGGCCTTGATTGCAGGGTCTTGCGTTGCCTCTGTAATCGCGGCGGCAACATCGACTGCCATTTTCTGCGTCCACGCATTCAGGTGATCAGGCCGGTTCAGCGTAATGGTGCCAATGCCATTATCGGTGGTGTACAGCGCTTCGGTATAAGTCGTCATCTCGTCCCCCTATGAATGGGAGGCACAGAAACAACAACCGCGCGAAAGGTCAAGCAAGCTTAAGGATGAGAAGGGGAAATATCAGGGGAAGCAGCAGGTCGGTGGGTTGGTGCTGCTTCCCCTGAGAATCCAACGATGTCACCAGCATCATCGGCAGCTTGGGCTAGGCCCCAAGCACCGGAGCAAATGGAGTGGCAACAGCTCCGGTATCAGGACTATGACAAAAGCAGCTTGGCTTGTCCACCCCAAAAGGTGGGGTCATCCAACACTTTGTGACCACCCAAAGGTGTTGATATTGGGTGGGTGCTGAGGTGTGTGACACAGAACCAACACCTAAACCAATCCTTAAGGCTCGCCTTATGCGGGAATCTCTTGCCTAACGGCATTTGCTTGGGCGCATCAAGATGGATTAGGCCGCGTTAACTCCGGTTTCCACAATCGCAGAATTCTGCCAATATTGCGGCCTCCAAGGACGCGGAGTTCGTGAATTTTCAGCACTATGGTGCTGATCGTGTGTCGATCAAAGAAACAGGAACAAAGCCATGAGCAAAAACAGTTCACCTCAAACGGGCGCAGCACTGGTGGTGGGGGTTGGGCCACTCGATGGGTTGGGTGCGGCGGTTTGTCTCAAATTCGCACGGGAAGGACTGACAGTTCATGTTGGTGGCCGCACGCCGGAAGCGCTGGAAAAGGTTGTGGCAGCCATCACGCAAGCGGGTGGCAAGGCAGTTGCCTGTGTGATGGATGCAACCGATGCCGAATCTGTCGCGCAGGCATTTGATCAAATTGAAGAGGCGGGGCTGCCTCTGCGTTCCGTCATCTATAATGCCGGGAACAACGCGATCAGTTCATTTGCAGATATGACGCCAGAGTTTTTCGAGGCGCATTGGCGGGTTTGCACCTTTGGCGGCTTTTTGGTCGGCCAGCGCGCGGCGGCGACCATGCAGGCCCATGGGGAAGGCGGCTCGATCATCTTTACAGGCGCAACGGCTTCACTGCGCGCGCGGCCTCCCTTTGTGGGCTTTGCCAGCGCGAAAGCGGCGGAACGTGCATTGGCCCATGGCATGGCGCGCGAGTTTGGCAAGGATGGTATTCACGTTGCCAATGTCATTGTTGATGGCATCATCGGCGGTGACAAGGTGCGCAGCAATTTCCCCGATTTCTTTGAGGCATTGGGAGAAGATGGCGTGCTTAACATCAACGACATGGCCGACAATTATTGGATGCTGCATAGCCAGCCGCGTTCCACATGGACGTTGGAGCTGGATCTGCGTCCTTACAAGGAAAACTTCTAAGCGTGGACACACCGATTGGTCAGCCGCCCAAGCTTGAATGGCGCGCGGGCGACATTCCCCATGCGCCTGCTTACGATGATGGTTATTTCGGGTCGCAGAATGCCTTGCACGAAGTTGCGCATGTCTTTCTAAACGGGACGGGCCTGTGGCAAGCACTGCTCACGGCCCCGCGCGATCGCCCGCTTCAAATTGGGGAAACGGGGTTCGGTACTGGCCTCAACTTTTGTGCCGCCGTGCAATTGTGGATGGCCTGCAATAAAGCTGGGATAGATGTCCCACCGTTGCATTTTACATCGGTAGAGGCATGGCCGTTGGACAAACCGGCGCTGACCAAGGCGCTTGCAGCCTTTCCCAGTATTGCCAATGTTGCACAGCCTTTGATTGCGGCGTGGCCGGACAGCTTCACAAAAGGGCAGCTTTTCTCGCACAGCTTTTTTGGCGGGCAGGTAAGGCTGTCGCTCAAGATAGATAAAGCCGCAGAGGGATTGGAACACATCACCGTGCCGGGTGGTATGGACATTTGGTTTCTTGATGGCTTCGCGCCGGACCGCAATCCTGACATGTGGGGGGCTGATGTGTTGGCGCAGCTCAACCGCTTAAGTGCGTCGGGGGCCAAGCTTTCCACCTTCACGTCAGCAGGGTTTGTGCGGCGCGGTTTAAGTGATGCAGGCTTTAAGGTGCAACGTGCCAAAGGTTTTGGGCGTAAGCGCCATATGATCACGGCAGAGTTTGAAAAACGCTGCATACGGCCCACTGCGCCATACGCCCCCGTAGGGTTGGCAATGCGGGCGGCGCGGCTGGGGATCGTTGGTGGGGGCATTGCAGGGCATATATTGGCTGAACGCGCCCGCCACTACGCCCCCGATGTTGAGATCACTTTGTTCGATCCAAATTTTGACGGTGCGAATGCGCCCCCAATGGCGAGCGTGGTGCCGCGTTTGGATGTGGGGCAGGCAGCACATAATTGGTTGATGCCGCGCCTGTTTCACTTTGCGGCGGATTATTGGCAGGCGTTGGGGCACGGTGTGTTTCAGCAAATCGGCGCGCATTATTTGCCCCCGGGCGCAAAGCAGGTTGCACGCGCCCAAGCCGCGTTGTCCGATTTTGGTGGGATACAGAAAGAGGATGGCAGCATTCATTGGCCCGCTGCCGGTGTGGTTGATCGCGATGGGGCCCTTATGGCGCTTCAAAGGCGCGCGGGCGCTAAATTGGCTTATCGCCATGTTGCTTCGCTGGCAGGGATAGCCGACAAGTTCGATCACATCATTTTGGCGAATGGACCGGGCATGGCTGATTTTCTGCCGGCGGTCATCTTTCCGGCATCAGGTCGGGCAGGTACGGTATGCCGGTTTCCTGTCGTAAACCCACCTTCGGAAATCCGCTTCGGAGATGGGCATGTTATTCCCACGCCAACAGCTATGGTTTGGGCGGGAGCAAGTTTTCATCATTGGGCGTTATCGGGGGTGCGCCCCAACCTGCCGCAGATTGATGAAGAGCTATGCGCGGAGAAAGTACATTGGGCCTTGGGTGAGATCCCAGGCGCTGCGAGTGAAAGCTGGTGCGGACTGCGCGTTGTTCTGCCCGATCAACTGCCCATGGCAGGTCGCTTGCCCAACTGGCGGGCAATGGGGCAGGCTGTTCAAGGCTTGCGGCACGGCCAATGGCTGGATGAAAGCGTGATGCAGGCCGCTTTCACATATGAGGGGCCTGATTGCCACATTTTGGGCGGAGCAGGCGCGCGTGGGTTTATGTGGTTGCCATATTTGGCAGATCACGTGATTCGCGGTGCATTGGGGCTCAGCCAAAATGGGGGCGCAGCGGCATTTCAAGCGACAGCGCCGTGGCGGTTTTTACTGCGGTCAGAGCGTTACAGTCGGTTGAATGATCTGGCTGACTTGCCGGAAGGCCCATATTTGCCGAAATAGGGGAGACTTTGGGCTTTGAGTGTCGCTCAAATGCCACAGTTTGGCATGGTGTCGCCTAGGTTGCGCCATATTCCGCGCCTAGATTGGGCCATGGAGCAAGGCACATTGGGCAAAACGTGTCGGGGTAGGGCCTGTGTAAGGATTATTGTGGCCGTATGAAGATGGTGTTTGGAATAGAAAAAGGCGGGGTTAGTGCAGCTATTACAGCAGCGCTTATGGGATTATGGCTGGTTGCAGCCGCTCCCAGTGCCGCCTATGGCGCGCCCGGCGATATCAAACAGGCCGAAAATGGCGGTACAGATGTCGAATTACCCGGCGGCAAACACAAAGTAATCACCCGTGGTACAGTTGATCGTCTGCGGTCGGCCATTCGGATGGATTCCGATGATGATACGGAACGCTCCCTAACCGCAATTTTCCGACAAATCCCCCCAAATGATATTCCTGCAGCCTCTATGGCGGCGGCGTCCTTTGCGCCGGACCGCGCCCCGGTGATCGCTGCTGCTGCCATTCGTGCAAACGAGGCGCAGGGCGTGAAAGCAGCCCGCGGCATGGGCTATGTGCGCGGTGTGCGCAAGCGTCATATTTTGCTGGGGGCACATGCCAGTGGCAATCGTGGAGCCTATCGCAAACTGAAGGGCGAAAAAACCGATCGTCCCGGTGGGCCGGTCGGTGGGTCCATGGGGCCTGCCTCCCTTAGTCGCGGCGGCAGCAATGTGGTGCCCTTTACGCCGGAAGAACGTCGCAAGACCTTGCCTTTCCGCTAGGTTACGCCCCTAAACCTCTTGACCAATTTGTAAGCGCCTGCCACTGCTTGGCCCATGAAAATGCCAGCAGCAGATCAGGCCGTGGTGGCCCGCCGGGCGCAGATTGCGGCGGCCCTTGCCCGGATTGTGGGGAATGAACACGTCATCGCCGATGAGCCACGCCTCAAAGCGTTTGATTGCGATGGGGTGACAGCCCACCGCGCATTGCCCTTATGCGTAGTGTTGCCCGGCACGATGGATGAGGTGGCGGCAGTGCTGCGCCATTGCAGGGAAAATGCCCTAAAAATTGTGCCGCGCGGCGCTGGCACGGGTTTAAGCGGCGGCGCTTTCCCTTTGGAAGATGGCATTATGCTGGGCCTGTCGCGCCTGTCTGCGATCAAGGAAATTGATGTCGAAAACCAATGCGCCGTGGTTGAACCCGGCGTGACCAATTTGGGCATTTCCAAAGCGGTTGAGCCTTTGGGTTTCTACTACGCGCCAGACCCTTCCAGCCAAATCGCCTGCACCATTGGCGGTAATGTGGCCGAAAATGCAGGCGGTGTGCATTGCCTGAAATATGGCCTCACCGTCAATAATGTTATTGGCCTCAAAATGCTGACACTGGCGGGAGAGGAACTTACGCTGGGTGGCAAGTTTATGGATGGGCCGGGGCTTGATCTGCTGGGGGCCGTCACCGGCTCTGAAGGCATGTTGGGTGTAGTGACAGAAGTAACAGTGCGCATCTTGCCGAAACCCCAATTGGCAGAAGCCTTGTTGATCGGCTTTCCCACCGTGGCAGCGGCTGGCAATTTTGTGGCCGCGGTGATCGCCGCAGGCATCATTCCCGCTGGCATGGAAATGATGGACAAACTGGCGATAGAGGCGGCGGAGGCATTTTGTGCCCCCGGCTACCCTATGGAGGCCGAAGCGCTGGTGATTGTAGAGCTGGATGGTTTTCCCGCAGAGGTGCGCTCGCTCCTCACCGCTGTAGAAGGGCTGGCGGGGGAGGCCGGGGCCTCGTCCCTCAAGCGCAGCGCAAACGAGGCGGAGCGGCAAATATTTTGGGCCGGGCGAAAATCGGCTTTTCCGGCGGTTGGGCGCTTGGCACCTGATTACCTTTGTATGGATGGTACCATTCCGCGGGGCAAATTGGCGGAGGTGATGGAAGGCATGACCGCACTGTCAAAATCCCATGGCCTTGCTGTCGCGAATGTCTTCCACGCGGGGGATGGCAATCTGCATCCACTGGTTTTGTATGATGCGTCAAAGCCCGATGGCGTTGCCCGCGCCGAGGCATTGGGAGCTGAGATTTTGCGTTTATGTGTTTCCGTCGGTGGGGTGCTCACGGGCGAACATGGTGTGGGCATCGAAAAGCGCGATTTGATGGATGAAGTGTTTTCGGCAGATGATCTGAAACACCAGCAGCGCTTAAAATGCGCGTTCGATCCCGATGGATTGCTCAACCCCGGCAAGGTGTTCCCCACGCTGCATCGCTGTGTGGAGTTGGGTCATATGCATGTGCAGGGTGGTAAAACCCGCCATGGCCACTTACCCCGGATGTAACGGATGGAACAGTACGATATTTCATCAGAGGCGGACATCATCGCGGCGGTGCAAGAGGCGCTTGCCAACGTCACTCCGCTTGCCGTTGAAGGGCAGGGCACCAAACGTCATATTGGGTGTGAATGCATGGCAAGCCATGCCATTCGTTTGGCAGGTCACAGCGGCATCACGACCTATGAGCCGAGAGAGCTTTACATTACGGCCAAGGCAGGCACGCCGCTGGCTGAGATTGCCGATGCACTGAACACCCATAATCAAATGCTGGCTTTTGAACCGCCTTTTGGTGATGGCACAATTGGCGGCTTGGTAATGGCGGGTTTGGCTGGGCCAAGGCGGGTAAGTGCTGGCAGCGTCCGTGATCATATATTGGGCTTGCGCGCTGTCAGCGGCAGGGGCGAGTTATTTCAGGCTGGCGGCACAGTTGTAAAGAATGTCACCGGCTATGATTTGCCTAAACTCATGGTTGGCTCATGGGGCACCTTGGCGGTGTTGAGTGAGGTCACGCTAAAAGTTTTGCCTGCCCCCAAGCTCACCCACACGCTTATCTGGCAGCAAACGGACCGGGCCAAGGGGTTGGCTTTTCTGCGTAAAGTATGGCGCAGTGTTTATGAACCGACGGGCCTGCGATACGACAATGGCCAATGCCTTGTGCGTCTGGAGGGCATGGATGCATCCTTGAAGGAACGTGCGGATGCCCTGCAAGCAGAATTCGGTGTCGCGGATCAAATCATGGAAACACCATGGGAGAACACGCAGGCGAGTGGCCTTTACTGGCGCATGACAATTCAGCCGGACGAGGCGGCAGCCTTCGCTGATCAGGTGGGCGGGGATTTGGTGTTCGATTGGGCAGGCGGCTTGGTTCACGCCACGGGAGCCTTCGATCAATCCGGCGCGCTCAACTGGTTGCAAAGCCACGGCGGCGGCCTTGTGGTGATGGGCGGGGGCGCCCGGCCTGCATCCCCGATCAATCCCTCCCTGCGTCTCATCCATCAGCGTTTGAAGGAACAATTTGATCCGCTGGGCATTTTGAACCCCGGGCGCTTGCAGCCGGAGTTGGGCTTGTGAAAACAGACTTCTCCATCGCCCAGCTTGCGAACCCAGAGATTTCCCATGCGCAGGAAATCATTGGCAAATGTGTGCATTGCGGGTTTTGCACAGCGCATTGTCCTACTTATCAAGTTTTGGGCAATGAGCTGGACAGCCCGCGCGGCCGCATTCAATTGTTTAAGGATGTGCTGGAGCAGGACCGGCCCGCAACAGCAGCAGAACGTGTTCACCTAGATCGCTGTTTGACTTGCGGCGCGTGCAATTCGGTTTGTCCCTCCGGCGTGGATTATCTGTCTCTTGCGGAAATCGGGCGCGCGCATATTGAAGGGAAGGGCGGAAGGCCCGTGCGTGATCGGCTGGAACGCAAGCTGCTTGCAGGCACGATGCGGTGGCTCTCAGTGTTTCGCATCGGGTTGCGTCTTGCTCCGCTGGGTAAATGGGTGGCGGGAGTGCTGCCAGCCCGTGCCCGGCGCATGTTGGCGGTTTCAACCCCTGCGCCTGCAAGAGCGGCAGTAAGGCCCGGCTGGCATAGAACGGATGGGGCGCCACATGGTAAAGTCGGCCTGTTTCAAAGCTGTGTGCAACCGGCCCTTCGGCCCGATATTGATGCGGCAGCGGTGCGCGTGCTTAACCGATTAGGCTTTGATGTGTTTGTTGGGCAGGCCGGGCATTGCTGCGGCGCGCTTGATCGCCACCTCGGGCATGAGCAGGCTGCGAATAAGTCGGAACAGCAGGCGGCGAGAGTGTTCGATGGGGTGGACCTTGATGCTATCACCTACACCGTTTCCGGCTGCGGTCCTACCTTAATGGGCCATGAAGGTTTTCCGGCCCCGGTACGTGATTTGGCGTCACTATTGGCGGAGCATCTGCCCAAAAAAAGTACGGCTATACCCGATTTGAAGGTGGCCGTGCAGGCCCCTTGCACCCAACAACATGGGGCCAAATTACCTAATGTTATGGTTGATGCCTTAGGCGCAATGGGCTTTGAAATCGTGCCGCTTGTCGATCCGCATTTATGTTGCGGGGCGGCTGGCACCTATACAGTTTTGCAGCCCGCATTGTCCGATGAGTTGGGCGCGCGTAAAGCCAAGGCGTTGAGCGCCAGCGGCGCTGATATTGCCGTCAGTGCCAATATTGGCTGTCTCACCCATCTTGAACGCTTTGAAACGCCACCTATGTTACACTGGATCGAATTGGCAGATTGGGCGCTGGGTGGACCCGTGCCGCAACAACTTTCGGGGGATTAAGAAATGTCAGACCGCTTTATGATTTATGGTGCCACGGGCTATACGGGTAAGCTCACCTCGCGCATGGCGAAGGAAAAAGGCTTGAACCCTATCTTGGCCGGACGCAACGCCGATAAGGTTAAGGCCGTCGCAGAGCCGCTGGGCTTGGAATGGCGCGCCATTGATCTGGCAGATAAAGCAGCCCTTCAGGCGGGCTTGCAGGATGTTAATGCGGTGCTGCACATTGCCGGGCCATTTTCCGCAACCTCGGCCCCCATGGCGGATGCCTGTATCGCTACGGGTACGCATTATCTGGATATTACCGGCGAAATCTCTGTATTCGAAGCCTTGGCCGCGCGCAATGCGGAGGCGCAAGCCGCGGGCGTGATGTTATTGCCCGGCTGCGGGTTTGATGTGGTGCCGTCTGATTGTTTGGCAGCGCATATGGCGCGGCGCATGCCCGATGCCAAGTCGCTCAAAATCTTCATCTCCGGCATGGGCAATGCCTCTCGTGGGACAATGAAGACGGGTGTCGAATCTATCGGCACAGGCACCAAGGTGCGTCGCGGGGGCAAAATTGTGAACGCCAAGCCCGTGCCAGAGGCAACGCGTGATTTGGGGGCAGGCGAAAAACCCTATATCGCGGTTAGCTGGGGGGATGTTTCCACCGCTTTTCATTCCACCAACATTCCCGACATTGACATTTACTTCGAGGCCGTGGGGCCCATGAAAGCCATGGGAAAAATTCCGGGCTTTCTCACGCCAGTACTGCAAAGCGGGCCGGTGCAAAACTTCCTGCGCAAGCAAATCGATAAAGGCCCGGAAGGCCCAACCGATGAACAGCGCGCAGTGGGTGAGGCCATTTTGATGGGCGAGGTAGAACACGCAGACGGTACAGTCATGCGTTCGCGCCTGCGCTGCGTAGAAGGTTACACGCTTACCTATATGAGCGGGCTTGAGATTGCAGGGCGCGCCGCGCGCGGCGAGGTGCCCACGGGGTTCCAAACACCGTCAAAAGCCTTTGGCCCGGATTTCATCATGGAGTTTGATGGCTCGGATCGGCAGGATATCAATAGCTAGGCCCTAGCAGCTATACCCTAGCCATGTTCCCCCCAGGGCTCGCCATCGCGAATCTTGAATTGCGTCGATCCGGCGGACGGGATTTTGGTGATGCCGTTACAGCGTATCACCGGCCCGTCCGGCCCATCCAGATAACCATGGGCAAAGGCAATGCGCTTGCGGCCTTCGGCAAAATCGATCCGACTTTGCAACCAAATGCCTTTGGGGGCAGGGCGCATGAAGTCATAGGTCAGGTTTACGCTGGGCGTGAACTGCGCCGTTTGCACCTTACTGGCAGCACCCATGCCAATCGCCATATCCATCACCGTCATCATCATGCCGCCATGGCAGATATCGGCCGGATTGCAGTGATGTTCCAACACCCGAAAGCCGATGATGGGGACGGGGTCTTCTGCCTTCATAAATAGCGGGCCAACATGGCTGGCAAAACCATTGCCAAGATTAACATGCGCAAACCCATCGGGGGCTTGCGCTTGCGCGATCAAATCTTCCATGATCTATCTGTCTCCTAATAATTGTTGCGGGCACAATGCCTGCCGCCTTTCATCCTGTCGAGTTTTTCATGACTGCCCTTATTGTTCTGCTTGTCTTATTGCTGCCCATCGGTGCTTTGTGGGGAATGTCATTACTGGCAATCCGCAAGGTGCGAAAAGCAAACCCACCGCTTATGGACCTGATTGATGTTGGCGATGAACAGGTCCACGCCTATGTTATGGGGGCCGATAAGCCCGGTACGCCCATTGTGCTTATCCATGGGGCCAGTGGCAATATTCGCGATCAGGTGACGGGCATGATGGCGGGATTGGCGAAGGATCGGCCCGTTATTGCGTTTGATAGGCCGGGCTTTGGCTGGTCAAGCCGCCCCAAAGGCGTGTGGGTTGATCCCGGCCAGCAGGCCGCGCAATTGCGTGAGGCGCTCATCAAATTGGGATATGAGAAAGCGATTATCGTAGGCCATTCCTATGGTGGGTCACTTGCCTTGGCTTGGGCGGTAGATGCGCCGCAAACGGTGGCTGGTGTCGTTTCCTTGGCAGGCGCTGTGCAGCCATACCCAACGAATACGGCCACCTATCGCAAGCTGTTGGGGGTGCCTTTGATTGGCGGACTGTTCGCGCATTTGATTGCGCCGTGGGCCGGCCCGCTTATTGCAGACAAGGCCATGAACGGCACCTTCTGGCCGGAACAGCCACCGGAAAACTATGCAGAAGATATCGGCATCGGCATGTTGTTCCAACCCACGACCTTCCGTTTCGACGCGCAAGATGTACGCAATTTGAATGGCTGGCTAACGCAAAATGCCAAGCGCTGGCGCCAGATCAACGTGCCTGTGTTGGCGATCCATGGCAATCGTGATCCGATTACCGGATACAAGATCAACTCAATCCCCTTGGTAGATCAGGTTGCGCAAGGCCGCTTCGTTAAGTTGCCCGGTGCGGGCCACTTGCCCCATCATACTCGCAAGGCTGAATGCGTGGCCTTGATCAGCGATTTTGCGGCTGACTGTGATGCTCACGGATTGTCGCAATCCGCATAATATTGGTGCGGCCGGGCGTACCGAAAGGCACCCCTGCGGTAATCACGATTGAATCGCCTAACCCGGCAAAGCCTTCTGCGACTGCTTTTTCGCAGGCTTTCGCCACCATGCTTGAAAAACTGTCGGCGTCTTCCGTCACTACACAATGCACGCCCCAAACCAGCGCCAGTTTGCGCGCGGTGTGGGCAATAGGGGTGAAAACAACCGGGCGCACCCTTGGCCGTTCACGCGCCACACGCATCCCGGTAGAGCCTGAGCTTGTGTAGCAAATAATGGCTTTGGCACCGATGGTTTCTGCCGTTTGGCGCGCGGCGGCGGCAATGGCATCTGCATCTGTGGGTTCGGGCGGATTGGCGGCTTGGTTGACCACGGCGCGATAGGCGGGGTCAGCCTCCGTTTCGCGCCCGACACGATCCATCGTTTGCACGGCTTCTTCCGCATATGACCCCACCGCAGTTTCAGCAGAGAGCATCACGGCATCTGCACCTTCCATCACGGCAGTCGACACATCTGTTACCTCTGCCCGTGTTGGAATAGGCGCATTGATCATGCTTTCCAGCATTTGAGTGGCCACCACAACGGGTTTGCCTGCGCGCCGCGCCGCGGCAATGATCCGGCGTTGGGCGGCAGGCACTTTTTCCACCGGCAGTTCCACCCCAAGGTCGCCACGCGCCACCATCACCCCGTCGGATTCCCGGACGATGTTTTGAATATCAGCCAGGGCGGCGGGTTTTTCGATCTTGGACATGATCGCGGCACGCCCGCCAATACGGGCTTTGGTCTCTGTTACGTCTTCCGATCGTTGCACAAAGCTCAGCGCCACCCAATCAACCCCTTGTTCAAGGGCGTGGGTCAGGTCGGCCAAGTCCTTTTCCGTAAGGGCGGCAATCTCCAACACTTCATTGGGCAAGTTCACACCCTTGCGCGACGTGATTTTGCCGCCCGCTAAAACCTTTGTTGTGGCTTTGGATTTATCAACCTCAAGCACCTCAAGGCGCAGGCGGCCGTCATCAATCAGCAGCAGGCTGCCGGGCTTGATGGCAGCGAAAATTTCAGGATGGGGCAGGGGCGCACGTGTGTTGTCGCCGGCTGTTTCATCCATATCAAGATCGAAGGTTTGGCCTGCTGTGATTTCAAAAGGTTCGCCACTGTCTTGTAAAGCCATTTCGCCCAAGCGGATTTTGGGGCCTTGCAGGTCAACCAAAATGCCAATGGGGCGGCCCGCCTCTTGCTCCACCTCACGAATGGCCTTGTGCAGCCCATCAAAGGTGGCGTGATCGGCGTGGCTCATATTCAGGCGGAAGGTATCAACCCCTGCCTTAAACAGATCGCGAATACGATCCTTCGTGGATGAGCCGGGGCCAAGGGTGGCGACGATTTTTATATTGCGTTCTCGATACATAAGGCCAGTGTAGTGGCACAGCATGACGGTTCAATGACAGATTGGCGATTGCGTGGCGGCATTCAGCCCCATGGTGGCAATACTAGCGTGGCAGCAGAAGTATAAGGCGTAGATCATTCACATTGGTGCCTGTTGGCCCGGTGATCAAGCTGTCGTTGCGTGATGCGAAATAACTGGCACTGTCTGCGGTTTCAATGGCACGGGCCGCACCTTCAGCTTTGCCACTGTGAATGAAGGCCCCGGCCACGGCGGGGGTGCCTTCGGGGTCCTCCCCGTCCGATCCGTCGCTATCGGCAATCAAAGCGTGATAGGTGCAGCTATCTTGCAGCGCATGGTGCAGGCACAGCGCATAGTGGCGGCTGGGCCCACCAAATCCATGGGGCCGGGGCAGGGTGAGTGTCAATTCACCCCCGCTTATCAGCAATGTCGGTTCAGACAGGCGCATGGCTTTGATTTGTGCTGCGTGTTCCAGCGCAACTCTTTGCGCGTCGCCGGTTAACTCATCCCCAAGGCGGATAACGTTCATATCGGCCGCGGCCTCAATCGCATTCAGGGCCGCTTTGCCATTTGCGATAATGGTGTAGGGCGCGCCTTTCGCATGGCTGGGGCCAGACCCGATAATGGCAGGGTCATCCCCCACCACATCAGAGATGGCGAAAGTATGAATAGGGGCAGGATGCGCGGCGTGGGCCAGCTTGCCACCTTTCACGCGGGAGAGGGCAGTGCGCGCCTTGTTGATGGCCGCAATGTCGGCGCCACTGGCCAACATCTCGCGGATCATGTTTTGCTTATCGCTCAGGGTAACGCCTTGTTGTGGGGCGACCAGAAGGGCTGATGCCCCGCCGCTTAGCAGCACGATCACAAGGTCGTCTGCGCCCGCACATTCCGCAAGGCGCAGCGCTTCCTCCGTCGCGGCAACACCGGCTTCATCCGGCACGGGGTGGGCGGCTTCGCGTATTTCGATGTGTTTGGTGTCGGCGTTGTGTCCATAACGTGTGATGACCATGCCTTCAGGCGCCGGGCCTTGCCAGTGTTGTTCAAAGGCCGCAGCCATCGCACCTGCTGCCTTGCCCGCGCCCAACACAATCACCCGGCCTTTGGGGGACGGCGGCAAGTGGGGGCCAAGGCATTGCGCTGGATGAGCGGCCTCAATGCCTGCCATGAACAGGTGTTTAAGCAAGGCGCGTGCTTCTGATTTTGTCATCGTCATCAAAGCATCTTGCACGATTGCGCCATTCCGGCTAGTCCGCTGCTATGGATATTTATAGTGAACCATTCCACCGGATTGCCGGTACCGGATCACTGGTATTGATTTGCGATCACGCCAGCAATGCAATCCCGCCCGCCTATGGCACATTGGGGCTGGGGGCTGACACGCTGGCGCGCCATGTGGCTTTCGATATCGGCGCGGCGGGTGTTACTCGCGCGCTTGCCGCGGCTCTACAAGTGCCGGCGGTGCTGGCGGGGTTTTCGCGCCTGTTGATTGATCCCAATCGCGGGGCAGATGACCCAACCTTGGTGATGCGCTTGTCAGATGGCGCAATCATTCCCGGCAATGCGGAGGTGGAGGCCGATGAAGTCGCCACTCGCATCGAAAAATATCACGCAGAGTATCATGGCGCGATTGCGGAAACCTTGGCGCAGCACAGCGTGCCAACCATTCTTTCAATTCACAGCTTCACACCTACTTTCAAAGGCCACAAGCGTCCGTGGGATTGCGCGATATTGTGGGATAAAGATCCGCGGCTTGCGGTCCCCCTACGTGATACCCTGCGGGCTGAAGGGCTGGTTGTGGGAGAAAACCAGCCCTATATAGGGGCGATCAAAAATGACTGTCTTTACAGCCATGGCACCCAAAACGGGTTCGCTCATGCAATCGTGGAAATCAGGCAAGATCATATTGCCGATGCGGCAGGCCAGCAGCTTTGGGCAGATCGCTTGGCGCGCCTATTGCCGCCTCTATTGGCCGATAAGGCACTTCATAGCATCCAGCACTTTGGCTCAAAAACAGACTAGTCTGTGCGCACCCAATATTCACTCATACCGCGAAAGCTGGGCACGGCGCGGTAAACCGCTGGCTTGTCAGTGGCGCGGATATTGGGAAACCGTTCTAACACAGCCGTTAGGGTTTCTTGCGCCTCAAGCTTGGCGAGCGGTGCGCCCAAGCAGAAGTGCCGCCCACCGCCAAATGATTGATGGTGTTTGTTTTCCCGCGAGATGTCGAAGCGGTCGGGGTCTGGGTAGACATCTGGGTCGCGATTGGCGGCAGCAAGAGATACGAAAATGGATTCGCCTTTCTTGATTGGGCACCCGCTGATCTCTACATCCTCGGGCGGAATGCGACCTGAATTGATGACAGGACTGTCATAGCGCAGTATTTCTTCCACTGCCGCTGGCATTTGGGAAAGATCTGCTTGCAGTGCCTTCAGTTGATCGGGGTGATCCAGCAAGGCCTTGATGCCATTGCCAATGAGATCCGTGGTGGTGACATTCCCCGCGGCCAGCAGCAGGCCGCATTGGCGCACAATTTCTTCTTCTGTGAATTTGTCGCCCTGTTCTTCCACCGCCACCATCGCGCCGATCAGGTCGTCACTTGGTTTGGCGTGGCGCTTTTCAATCTCCGCATAAAACAGAGTATCCATCTTTACGCGCGCGTCCTCGGCCTCCGCGATTGTTTCGGGAGAGGCGGTAAGGTTGAACCCGGCAGCCACCACCGCATCCGACCATTTTTTGAAGTCAGCACGATGTTCCGGGTCAATACCCAACATTTCTGCAATCAAGATGGTGGGCATGGGGCCTGCAATGGCCTCCATAAAATCGAACTCTGTTTCGGTAATCTGATCCAGCAAATCGCTAACGATTTTTTGAGCACGCGGCCGCATATTTTCAACAGCGCGGGGGGTAAACGCCTTGTTCACCAAGCCGCGCAGGCGTGCGTGGTCAGGATCATCGGCAAACAGCATGGAGGGTTCTTCCTCTCCCTCGCCCAAAAACAACATGCGCAGGGCCGTACCTTCATTCGCTTTGCGTGGGTCAGTGAAGTAGGTTTTATCTCGCAATGTGGCTGAAACATCATGATGATCCAGAAGAATGTAGCGCTTCAAATCTTCATCATAATAGACACGGGTCTTCCCTTGTACATCCGCCAAGGCAGGGTAGGGATCGTCACGGAAACTTTCGTTAAAGGGCGTTAGCTCCATGCCTGTTGGAAGGTCTTTCTCAGCCATGGATATCTCCCTAAAAGCGCACCTCGAATGAGGCCAATATCTGCCGGGGCCGATTTGCATAGGCAGCATGCGACCCAGTGAATAGTGGAATGTCGTTGGAGGCAAGTTTAATCAGCTTATCGGTGGCGTTGCGCACGGTAATCATGGCTTGCCAAACTTCTTCATCGTCATTCAGGCCGAAGCGCAGATTGACCAGCGTATTGGCGGGCTGCGCATCCAGCGGATCAAGATCGGTATCCAAAAAAGTGTTGGACCGATAGGTAGCCTGCGCGCCAAAGAAAATCTGTGCCTTCATGATTTGCAGCGGGAAATGCACCAGCGCCCCAAGGCTGGCATTCCAGCGCGGGGCATAGGCCAAGCCGCGCCCTGCCAAATCACAACTGCCTTCAGCAGCGCCTGCACCCTCAATGGGAGAGGTGGCCGGACACACCCCATTGGGATAGCTGTCATAGGTGGCAAAGTTATAGCCTACCGCGCCATTGATCAGCAGCCATTCGGCGGGCACGATCATGCCATCTGCCTCCACCCCCATGGCGGTTGCCGCCGCCGCATTGGAAAGCACAAAGCCCGTGCCATTATAGTTGGAGACTTGGAGGTCTTGAAACTTCATGTAATAGCTGCCCAAATTTGCGCGCGCCAATCCGCCAAAGAAATTGCCTTTCACGCCCACTTCCAGCGTGTCGGATTGCTCTGGCTCGAAGATCATTTCGCTGGGCTTGATGGCCGCAGTTGAAAAGCCGCCGGCCTTAAAGCCCCGCGCCAGCGTGGCATAGGCGGTGACTTCGTCACTGAGATCATAGAGCACAGAGACTTTAGGCGAGATGTCAAACTCCTGCCTGTCGCCGATATAGGTAAATTGCTCCACCCCTAAAACGGTCAACACCAGTGAAGGCGGCGGGGTGATGCGTTCATAGACAATTTCCTTGTCTTCGTAGTTCATTCGCAAACCAAGCTCGACACTCAACGCATCCGAAAAGTTGTAACGCGCCTGCCCGTAAATCGCGTATGAGGTGGTTTTTTGATCAAAAGTGGCATCGGTCTGTTCGGCGGTGAAGGGCGGGTTGGCAATACCGCCCACCAAATCTGCCAAAGGCCCGGCAGCAAGGGCAGGTAACAAGACGGGCAGTATTTCTGTAATGCCGCCATCAAACTCAAACACCGGTACGGAGTTCCAGCCTTCAAGGCGGGAGTGGAAATAGAACAGGCCTGCTGTCAGTTCAAACCGTCCCGGCGGGGACAGCAGGCGGATTTCTTCCGAAATTTGATAATAGTCTTCCCCTGTGCGCAGCACCACAATCGGGCCACCACCATAATCACCGTCCAGATTGAAATAATCTTCCGAGACCGAATAGCCGGTTTGGGATTCAACGCGCCAATCGCCAATATCAAGCCCTGCCTTCATAAAGCCTGTCCAAGAGCTGCGACTGGTAACCGCAAATTCATCGCGCTGGGCGCGGCGATCCAGATTGTAATCTGTATCGGGATCAAAAGCGTCGTACAAGGCTTGGGCCTCAACCGCCAAGGCGGTGATCTCCCCATTGGGGGTGTCGCCCCAGCGCGTGCCATATTGCAGGGAAAGCAGCACATCAAAGCTGGGGGTCAGTTGAAATTTCAACTTGCCGCGCCCACCGCGAATTTTGTCAAAACCCACCATTTCATCGATGGTGGTGTTGAAGATGAAATCGCCCGCTTCCCCATGGTTAAACGCAAGGCGGCCTTCCACAACATCTTCCCAGATCGGTCCCCAAACAGCGCCATCAATTTGCTGCTGTTCCTGATTGCCAATGGCGTATTTTGCGCGCAAGCCAAACTCGTCCTGCGGGTCGCCGGTGATGATATTTATCACTCCGGCCACTGCATTTTTGCCAAACAACGTTCCTTGTGGGCCGCGCAACACCTCGAAGCGTTCAACATCCGTAAAGCCTTCCCGGAAATAGCCGCGCCGCCCATAGGCAACACCATCAATAGAAAAGCCCACGGATGATTCCAATGTTTGATTGTTGGCAGAGCCAAAGCCGCGCATGAATACCCGTTCTGAGGTAATAAACACATTGGGGGTTAGGCGCGCCACGCCGTCCAAGGTGGTGACCCCTTGATTGCGCATTTCTTCACCACCCACGGCGGTGATGGAAAGGGGGACGTCGCGCAATGCCTGTTCGCGATGCTGGGCAGTGACGATCACCTCATCCAAGGTGCGGGGTGCCTCGGTGGTGGCTGATTGCGCGGCGATCGGATCGCTCGGTGGTTGGTCCGTGGTCGGTAATGTCTCAAGGTCTTGCGCGAAGGCAAATCCCGGCAGCAGAACCAGCAGTAATGATAACTTGATTTTCATTTCATCCCCCCAGATGTATGGGAATAGTGTAGCGGCAATGGGCTGGAACGCAATGAATTGCGCAGAATTTGCCATTTAATACACTTATAATTTGTATAAACATATAATTACCACAAAATGAGTGATGATTGGTCGCGGTGCATGGGCTGGCATTCCCGCATGATCCGTGGCATTGCCTTGCCTAAGTTGACGATGCGTGGCGGTTTTGCGCGCGACTGGAGTGTGTCTATGGCTGAATTAACCCATCTTGATCGCCTTGAGGCGGAAAGCATTCATATCATCCGTGAAGTCGCGGCTGAGTGTGATAACCCGGTCATGCTGTATTCCGTCGGCAAGGACAGTGCGGTCATGCTCCATTTGGCGCAAAAGGCGTTTTATCCGTCGCCACCGCCATTCCCGCTGATGCATGTGGACACCACCTGGAAGTTTCGCGAAATGATTGAGTTTCGCGACAAGATGGCGAAACAGGCAGGCATGGAACTGATTGTTCACATCAATCAAGATGGCGTGGATCAGGGCATGGGGCCGTTTACCCACGGGTCGGCTCTGCACACCGAAGTTATGAAAACGCAGGCGCTGAAACAGGCATTGGACAAATATCAATTCGATGCCGCCTTTGGGGGCGCGCGCCGCGACGAGGAAAAATCCCGCGCCAAGGAACGCATCTTTTCGTTCCGCACGCCGCAACATCGCTGGGATCCAAAGAACCAGCGGCCCGAGCTTTGGAACATCTACAACACCCGCATCAATAAGGGGGAGAGCACGCGCGTATTTCCCATCTCCAATTGGACCGAACTGGATATCTGGCAATATATATATCGCGAAAATATCCCCATCGTGCCGCTATATTATGCTGCCGAAAGGCCTGTGGTGGAACATGATGGTCAATTGATCATGGTGGATGATGATCGCATGCCGCTGGATGGCAAAAAGCCTGAGATGAAAATGGTACGGTTCCGTACCCTTGGCTGTTATCCGCTGACAGGCGCAGTTGAAAGCTCTGCCGACACATTGCAGGAAATCATTGGCGAAATGCTGGTTGTGCGTACATCCGAACGGCAAGGTCGCGTGATCGATCAGGACCAAGCCGCGTCGATGGAGAAGAAAAAGCAGGAGGGCTATTTCTAATGACTGCCCCGCTAGACAAAATTGAAGATGTTGATGCCTATTTGGCAGAACAGGAACGCAAATCCTTCCTGCGGTTTATTACCTGTGGGTCTGTGGATGATGGCAAATCAACCCTGATTGGCCGCTTGTTGTATGACAGCAAAACCATCTTTGAAGACCAAATGGATACGTTGGAAAGCGACAGCAAGAAAGTGGGCACCCAAGGCGGCGAACTTGATTTCGCGCTGCTGGTAGATGGCTTGGCGGCAGAGCGCGAACAGGGCATCACCATTGATGTGGCCTATCGTTTCTTTGCCTCCGACAAACGCAAATTCATTGTGGCTGATACGCCGGGGCATGAACAATATACCCGTAATATGGTGACAGGTGCCTCCACGGCTGATCTGGCCGTGATCTTGATTGATGCGCGCAAAGGTGTGCTCACCCAAACGCGGCGTCACAGCTTGATCTGTTCGCTGTTGGGCATTCGTCACGTTGTGTTGGCGATCAACAAGATGGATCTGGTAGATTATGATGAGGCGGTCTACAGCCAAATCGTGCTGGATTACGAGGCCTTTGCGCAGCGCCTGAATTTTGAAACCATCACGCCCATTCCGTGTTCGGCTCTGGCGGGGGACAACGTGTTCTCAAAATCTGACAACACGCCTTATTATGACGGCCCACATCTTCTGCAAGCCTTGGAAGAAGCCGAGGTGGCTCCTAAATCGGCGGCGGCTGATTTCCGTATGCCTGTGCAGTGGGTGAACCGCCCCAATCTCAACTTCCGCGGCTTTAGCGGCACTGTTGTGGCGGGCACGATCAAACCGGGCGATGAAATCGTGGCCGTGCCGTCAGGCATGCGCAGCACGGTGGACAAAATTGTCACCTTCGATGGTGATTTGCCGGAGGCTGGCACAGGCCAAGCCGTGACCCTGACCCTGAATGACGAGATTGATATTTCCCGCGGTGATGTCATTTGCGCGGGGCAGGCACCTTGCGAGCAGTCGGATCAATTCGGCGCGCATATTGTGTGGATGGATGGGCATGAATTACTGCCGGGCCGCCAATATTACGCCAAAACGCAGAACAATCTGGTTGGGGCCGTGGTGTCCGACATCAAGCACAAGATTGATGTGAACTCCGGCGAGCATCAGGCCGGCAAAACGCTGGCGCTGAACGAAATCGGCGTGTGCAACGTTACCTTTGATCGTCAGGTCGCCTTCGAGCCTTATGGTACCAATCGTGAAATGGGCAGCTTCATCCTGATTGACCGCCATACCAACAACACCGTCGGTGTGGGAATGCTGGACTTCTCCTTGCGCCGTGCCTCCAACATTCATTGGCAAGAATTGAAGGTCGATAAGGAAGCGCGCGCAGGTCAAAAGCATCAAAAGGCAGCGGTGTTGTGGTTCACGGGTCTGTCCGGCTCCGGCAAATCAACGGTGGCGAACCTTGTGGAACAAAAGCTGCATGATATGGGCCGTCATACCTACATCTTGGATGGCGATAATGTGCGCCATGGCCTGAACAAAGATATGGGCTTTACCGATGCCGACCGGGTGGAAAACATTCGCCGCGTGGCGGAAGTCTCCAAGCTGATGGTCGATGCGGGCTTGATCACTTTGGTGTCCTTCATCTCGCCCTTCCGCGAGGAACGTCAGATGGCGCGCCGTTTAATGGAAGACGGGGAGTTCATTGAGGTGTTTGTAAATACCCCGATTGAGGTGTGCGAGCAACGCGACCCCAAAGGTCTTTATGCCAAGGCGCGCGCGGGGGAGATCAAGAACTTCACCGGCATCGATTCAGATTATGAGGCCCCGCAAAACGCCGAGATCGTGCTGGATACCGGCACGCTCAGCGCCGAAGACGCCGCCATTCAATTGGTGGAATACCTCGAAAGTCGCGGTTATTTGAATAGCTAAGAACAAAAAAGAGGGGCCCAAAAGGCCCCTCAATTCTTTGACGTGTTAGGCTAGGCCTATTCAGCCGCGAGCCTTTGTTCCATGGCTTCACGTAGGCCGCGCTTGAAGATTTTGTCTGTCGCGCCGCGCGGCAAGTTCTCGGTGGTAAATTCCATCAATTCAGGAATTTTGAACTTGGCGACACGTTCCGCCATATGGGCTGTCAGCTCTTCCATGGTGAGGCTCATGCCCGGCTTGGTCATCACCGTGCAAACCAGCTTTTCGCCCAAGCGTTCATCCGCCACGCCATAAACGGCGCATTCATTCACGGCGGAATGCTCATAGATTGCGGCCTCCACCTCAAGGCAGGAGATGTTCTCGCCGCCGCGGATCACAATATCCTTGATGCGGTCCACGATGTACAAATACCCGTCCTCATCCATGCGGCCCACATCACCCGTGCGGAACCAGCCATCGGGCGTAATTGCTTCGCGCGTGGCGGCTTCATTGTTCCAGTAGCAGCGGAAATTGGCGGCAGACTTAATCCACACTTCGCCATCCCCGGTGCCGGTCACATCTTCACCCTCAAGCGTCATCAGTTTGATTTCACACATCGGGTAAACGGGCATACCGCAGGAAGATGGCTTTTGCTGATAGGCATCACCGCCATTCAGTGTGCCGATGGCGTTGGTTTCGGTCAGGCCATACCCATTGCCGGAGGCTTTGTCAGGAAAGGTCTTTGCCAGTTCCTTCACATGTTCCGGTGGGCGCGCCGCACCGCCTGATCCCAAATCCTTCAGAGATGACAAATCGTATTTGTCCCGGTCAGGATGTTGCGACAACTCCCAAGACATAGTGGGCACGCCGGTAAAAGTAGAGATGCGCTCTTTCTCAATGATTTGCAGGGCTTTGCCCGCATCCCACTTATACATAAACACCAGCTTGCGCCCGGCCAGAATACCCATCAGGAAGTTGGCGTGGCTGCCGGTCACATGAAACAACGGCACGGTGGCAATGGCCGCGGCCTGTGTGGGGGCGGCATCATCGCCTTCTGCGGGTGGATTTTGTTCGGCGTCAATCGCTTGGCGCGCCAAGCCCACAAGCGTCCAGTTCACCAATGTGGTCAGCACATTGCGATGGGTGGAAACAACGCCCTTGGGATTGCCGGTAGAACCGGACGTGTAGAAGATCGTGGCATCGTCATCGGGGTGAATATCCGCGGCAGGAAAGTCATCGGCTTCTTGGGCCAAGTCATCCCATTTGCGCGTTGCGCCTTTCACCACCTCGTCGGCGCGCACGCCAACCAAGGTAAGGCCCAGTTTTTCCACCAGCGGTTCAAGCTGCACGATGCGTTCTTTATCGGCCACAACAACTTTGGAGCCGGAATCGCTCAACCCATATTCATACTCATCCGTTTTCCACCACGCATTTACGGGCACGGCAACGGCCCCAATGGCCGTGATCGCCAAAAACGCCATGACATATTCAGGGTAATTGCGTGAGGCGATAGCAACCTTGTCGCCTTTTTGCACACCAAGTTCATTCACCAAAGATGTGGCAAAGCCTGCAGCGCGCCGATAGGTTTCTGCGAAGGTGAAACGCTCATCTTCATATACCAGAAAATCGGCGTCGGCATGGCCCAGCGCAATCCCAAAATACTCCCGCAATGTTTGCGGGCCGCCTTTGAACACATTGTACTCAACACCGCGAATGGTCTCCGCCCCAATGGGAAACATCGCTTCCGGCCCGGTGGTCATGCCATCAATAAAGGCTTTCAGCTTTTGATCTTCCGGCAAAGAACTCTTGAAATTATACATGGGTTCTAATCCCCCTGAAATGTATTGGTTTGGGCAAAGGTACGCCGATACTTGCGCATACCACCCACCCAGCGATCATAGTCGCCTGATTTGTTTTGCATAAACTTCGTAACGATGGGGTGGGGCAGGATAAGGAAACTTTCATCCGCCAATCCTTGCACCACACAATCTGCCACTTGTTCCGGTGATAGCACGCCATCGCGGCTTGCCGGATTATCGTCATCGCCTGCACGCAACATGGCGGTATCAACCCCTTGCGGGCAAAGCAGTGAAACCCCAATACCGTCATCCCCATGCGTGATCGCCAGTGATTCCCCGAAGGATACCGCCGCCGCCTTGGTCACGGAATAAGCGGCAGAGCCAATTTGGGAAAGCAGGCCCGCGGCAGAACATGTGTGCAGGAAGTAGCCTTCGCCGCGTTCAATCATGCTGGGCAGCAGGGCGCGCGCCGCATAAATATGCGCCATCACGTTAATATCGAAGCAATCTTGAAAATCTTTGTTGCTGGCGCTTGTGGCCCAACCTTGCTCACCATCGCCGCGGCCGATACCGGCATTGGAACACATCAGATCAACCGGACCAAACGCGTCCTCAGCGGCTTTCACCATATCTTGAATGGATTGCTCGTTTGCCACATTTGTTTCGGTGGCAATGCCGCCAATGTCAGCGGCCACTTTGCGTGCATTGTCGATATCCATATCGGCTACCACAATGCCCTTGGCACCTTCTGCTGCAAATTTGCGCGCCAGTGCCTCACCAATACCATTGGCCCCGCCCGTAACAATGACGGTCTTTCCAGTAACTTTCATGCGCTACAATCCCCCTATATAAGTGCTGGATATGTGCGCGATAGGGGGCCTTCCGTCAAGAGGGGGGCTTGTGCGCCGCCAACCGCTGCAAGGCAGGCGCTACATCGAATACAACTTGCCGAAGCAACAAGGGTGCATCCCCACCCATTCGCGGCCCCAACAGGCCAAAAATGCCCTGTAGGCTGGGGTCCATAAGCGGGCCTTGGTGACGAGCGAAAATATCGTGATCCGCCTCTACAGCTTCACCTTTTAAAGCTTTGCGGCCAAACTGGGCCAGTTCCGCCATGGCGTCTGCCAGGGGCAGCAACTCGGCTTGATCTGCCAATAGGGTGGGCAGGCTTTCCCACAGGGCAAAACTTGCCTCTACGCCACCGCGGTTGTCGCCCGTTGCGATATAGCGATCGACAGCTTGTGCGAATGAACGCGCCATGGGCGGATCAGCCCGCAATGCCTGCACAAAGCGATTAAACGGGGTGGCAATGGTGCCCTCCGACCCATCGCCACGGTCCAGCAGCAAATAATAGGGAATGGGGGAAACAAGTTGCGCCAGCGTGCGCATGGCATCACGGCTGGCACCGCCACCACACCGCTTTAACACGGCGCGCTGCCCAGCTTCCGTATCAATACCGCGTTTCAGTAATTGCCCATCCAGCGCCGCAAGGCGTGAGTGCAAGGGGTGATCGGTTTGCGGCTTGCCGCACCACAGCACCTCTGCGATTGCGCCAATGCGCGGAAAAATATGGCCGATGATAGTGTCATCATTCATTGCTTCGGCCCAGGCACACGCTTCCCCGCCAATCACATCTGCATCGCCTTGGGTAACGGGGTGATGCCAATGGGCCTCCGCGGGCATGAAGTGATCAAGGTAATAGCCTTGGGCGCTCACCTGTTTGTAAGGCTTCATCACATCGCTATCGGCGGGCGAAATCCAGTTTTCCAGCAGCAGGCCATCCGGGTTTGGTTTGCCGTGAGCAACCTCTTCCCAGCCCATCGGCGTTTTGCCGTGGGACTTAATAATTTCGATCAGCCGCGCGGTGAAGTGGGCCTGAATTTCTTCTTTGCCATTTAGTCCAAGGTCTTTTGCCTGCGCTTGAATTTCCGTGTTGGCTTCCCATTGTTTGCCTGTCACTTCATCGCCGCCAAAGTGCCAGTAAGGGTCGGGGAACAGCTCTTTCATTTCCCCAATCAACGTGTCTGCAAATTCAAACACCGCCTCTTTGAAAGGGTGCATCTCATCTTCGATAATCCCATAGGCTTCCGGCAAGGCGTTGGGGGCAGGGGCTGCCGCCAACTCCGGGTAGGCGACCAGAATGGCCGATGAATGGCCGGGCATGTTGAACTCTGGCACCACGCGAATGCCATACGCGGCGGCAAAACTCACAGCTTCACGGATTTGATCTTGGGTATAGTAGTGCCCATCGGCGGCGACTTCATGCAGCCGGGGCAGGGCGTTTGATTCCACCCGCCAACCTTGATTGTTGCAAAGGCCCCAATGCAGCACGTTCAGCTTGGCGGCGGCCATCCCCTCAATGATGTTGAGCACGGTTGCAAATTCAATTTTGTGACGCACGCAATCCAGCTTCAGTCCACGCCATGGAAAAGCGGGTTCGTCTTGGATGCTGCCGCAGGACAAGGTGCCATTTTCGATCAGCCCATCCAATGTGGTGAGCGCATGAAGCGCGCCCCATTTTTCAGCGGCCCGAATTTCGATTCGGTTTGGGGTGATGTCGATGGCGTAATTTTCGTCTGATTCGAGTGTCGGTAGGTCGGTTTCGCGTTCGAATTTGACCTCAATTTCAACGGGACCGTCGATTGTCAGGTTATGGTGGGCTAAAACCTCAACAACCTGATCAAAACCTGAAACTAACCTAACACCAACTGATAAATCGCATTGGCCTTCTGTGCTGGTGAAATTGCGGATTGCTGGTATAAGCTGCATTGAATTTTGATCCCCTGTTTGAAACGGACCCTACCCAATGTCGAAAGAATTTGTCGAGCTTTTACAACGCTTTACGGCAGCCGTTGAAAGTGCCGACTTTGAAGGGTTTGCCGCCTTGTTCGCGGAAGATGCGGTGTATGAGGACGGGTTTTATGGGCCGTTTCGGGGCCGTGCCGCAATTGCGACTATGTTGCAAGATCACTTTTGGGGCACTGCACGCAACTTCAAATGGGAGATGCGCTCCCCCGCCCACGAAGAAAAAGATCATACGGGCTATGCCCATTATTTCTTCTCCTACGACTATTTTGGTGACAAGCCGGACGGCCCAACAAAGCGCATTATGTTTGAAGGCATGTCGCGGTTCGATTTTGATGGAGAGGGTCAAATCTCCCGGTATCGTGAGGTTTTTGACCGTGGTGCGGTGGTGTCACAGATCGGTTTTTCGCCTGATCGGATTGCCAAAGCCGCCACCAATACCGCGGCGCGGCTGCGCAGTTCACCAGATGCGAAGGTGCACCTAATCGACTGACAAGCCGTCGATCCGGCCAATGGCCAAAAACTTTTCACGCCTTGCATCACGCAGCGCTTCTGATGGCCTGCCTGCCATGCCGGTCAAGGCGCGTTCCAGAAAACGCCCGGTATCCTGTACCATTCGAGCCGGATCGCGGTGCGCGCCGCCGATGGGTTCGGGGATAATTTCGTCGATCACACCCAGTTTCAGCAGGTCTTGTGCGGTGACCCGCATGGCCTTGGCAGCATCCTCTGCTTTGGCGGAATCCCGCCACAAAATGGATGCGCAGCCCTCGGGCGAGATGACCGCATAGGTCGCATGTTCCAGCATGTAGACCACATTGCCGGTGGCCAGTGCGACCGCGCCACCAGAACCGCCTTCGCCAATCACGACCGATACAAGCGGCACTTTGATGGAGAGGCATTTTTCGGTCGAGCGCGCAATGGCTTCTGCCTGCCCGCGTTCTTCTGCGCCCACGCCGGGATAAGCGCCAGCAGTATCGACAAATGAGAGCACAGGTAGGCCAAAGCGATCAGCCATATCCATCAAGCGAATAGCTTTGCGATACCCTTCAGGCCGCGCCATACCGAAATTATGGTGCAGGCGGGTTTCCATATCGTAACCCTTCTCATGGCCGATCACGAGCACGGATTGCCCTTTAAAGCGCCCTAAACCGCCAATAACGGCTGCATCTTCGCCAAAGCCACGGTCGCCTGCCAGGGGTGTAAACTCATCAATCAGGCCGGCCACATACTCCCGCATATGGGGGCGTTCGGGGTGGCGTGCCACCAGCGTTTTTTCCCATGCGGATAATTTGCGGTAGAGATTGTTGAGCTGTTGGGCGGCTTTGCCTTCCAGCTTGATGATCTCGTCCTTGATGTCGGCGGGGTCTGACCCGTCCGCTCCTTGCAGATTCTTTAAGTCGGCGATCTTCGCCTCAAGCTCTGCTACCGGTTTTTCAAAATCTAGATATGTCGCCATTGCGCCTGACCCGTTAGGATTTAACCCTTGGTGGGCAAAAAAATGAGTTCTGTCAATGGGATGAATAGAACTTGTCACAAATCAGTGTCCCCATCCGTCTAAGGGGTATGAACGCAAGGGAGCGCGAAATGAAAGACAATCAGCTTGATTATTGGGGCCTTACGGTGCTGGGGCTGCTCATGGCGGCAAATGGTGCCTTTATGTTCTTCACGCCGGAGCTATGGTTTGAAACGGTACCGGGTGTAAAACGAACGGGGCCACCGAACACACATTTCATTCGCGATGTGGCGGTGACATATGCTGGTGTTGGTGCCTTGTTGATTCTGGCGGCCCGTAATGTATCTCGTCGGGCACTTTATGCTGGGCTGGGTGGTGGCTGGTTGGCCCTACACGGGCTTGTGCATCTTTATGAATTGGCAACCTGCATTGCGCCGCTTACCAGCGTTCAAGTTGATTTTGGCGGGGTATATTTGCCGGCCTTACTGGCCCTGTGGCTGGCATTGCGGGCCAAACAGAAGGAGACAGCAGCATGATGAAGAAACTAGCGCATTGGTTGGTGCGGCGTTCCGAAAAGCAAACGGGCGAAGATTCAACCTTTATGCACGAAATCGCTGATAGCTCATTGAATGCATTCATGAAATTCGGTTTCTTTGTGCCTATGTCGGGGCATCGCAAGGTCGTCTCGGCGGAGGCTTGGCACTGCGCGCGCGTCGCCGCTGCGATGAATCAGGATTGCGGGCCGTGCACGCAAACAACCGTTAACATGGCAATCAGCGATGGGGCGAGCCCGGAGCTTTTGCGCGGCGCCCTGAATGGGGGCGAAGGCCTGACGGGGGATGTGCTACTGGCCTATCAATATGGGAAGGCCGTTGCGGAAAATGGCCCGGAATTGCTGGACTTGCTGGAAGCTGCGGAGGTGCGTTTCGGCAAGGAAGGTTTGGTCGAGCTGGCTTTTTGCGTAGCCGGGGCGGCTGTCTATCCAACAGTCAAACGGGCGCTGGGCCATGGCCTTGCTTGCTCGCAAGTCGTTATTGAACCAGAGGGCAATTTTGACCAAGCCGCATAGTATAGACGCCGCTGTTGATCGGCTAACCCCGCGTTTGTTCGGCATCGCCTATCGTATGGTGGGGTGCCATGGGCTGGCGGAGGACGTGGTGCAGGACACATTTGTGAAACTGAGCCAGCAGGAGCCGCTTCCCGACAATATTGAGGCGTGGTGCGTGCGGGTGGCGACAAGGCGCGCCATAGATGTTTTGCGACAGGAAAAAATCCGCCGCGACAACTATCGCGGCCCGTGGCTGCCCGACCCACTGATCGAAGCCGATATAGAGGATCCTGCGCCAACTCCCGACCAAGTTTTGAGCCTTGCCGAATCCGTGTCTACCGCACTTTTGTTGGTGCTGGAGCAATTAAACCCGGCAGAACGCGCTGCATTTTTGCTGCATGACGTTTTTGACTACAGCTATGGCGAAATCGCAGAAGTTTTGGACAGGCAAGAGGCGGCGTGCAGGCAACTTGTCTCGCGTGCGCGCAAGGCTGTGCAGGCAGGACGACCCAAATTTGAAGTTCCTGCGCAGGAACATGCCGATGTGGCAGCGGCGTTTATGGCTGCGGTAATGTCTGGCGATGTGAAACAGGTAGAGGCCGTATTGAGCCCAAGCGCTGTTCTATTATCGGACGGCGGTGGAAAAGTGCGTGCCGCGCTGCGGCCCATGCACGGTGTGGATGAAATCTCCAACATTCTGGTGCATTTGGCAAAAGGCGAGCTGGCATCAGCCCAAATTGTGCCGATGGAAATAAATGGCCTGCCGGGCCTCATTATTCGGGATCAAACCCAAGTCCATTCGGCGACCACATTTGCGATCGCCGATGGAGCTGTGCAAGGCATTTATATTGTCCGCAATCCGGACAAGCTAAAGCACTTGGCTTAGCTACCACTGATGACCTTCGCTTGGGCTACCAAGGCTTCGGCTTGCCGGATGGAAGCAAGGTCAATCAATCGGCCATCAAGGGCTACGGCTCCGGCACCTGATTTTTGCGCTTCTGCCATCGCGTCCAGAATGCGCTTGGCTTTCGTGACTTCCGCTTCTGATGGCGTAAAGACATTATTGGCCAGCTCAATTTGCTTGGGGTGGATGGCCCATTTGCCCTCGCAACCCAAAACAGCGGAGCGATTGGCTTGCGCCGAATAGCCATCGGGATCTGAAAAGTCACCAAACGGGCCATCTATGGGGCGCAGCCCGTGGGTACGCGCGGCAACGACCATGCGATTGATCGCATAGTGCCACATGTCGCCCCAATGCACATCGCGGCTGCCATCTTCTGCCGGGTCGGTCAAAACCGCATAGGCCGGATTTGGACCACCGATTTGTGTGGTACGCGCCTTGGTGCTGGCGGCATAGTCCGCCACACCAAAATGCAAGCTCTCGTTGCGTTTGGAAGCTCCGGCGATTTCATCCACATTGGCCATGCCCATGGCGGTTTCGATAATCATTTCAAAGCCGATTTTCTTTTTGCGGCCAATCGCATCTTCAATTTGCGTGACCAGCATATCAATCGCGTAAACATCTTTCGCGTTGCCAACCTTGGGGATCATAATCAGGTCAAGACGCTCCCCGCCTTGCTCAACAATATCCACCACGTCGCGGTAGCAATAATGGGTATCAAGGCCGTTGATCCGCACCGAGATGGTTTTGTCGCCCCAATCAATATCGTTCAAGCCTTCAATGATATTTTTGCGGGCCTGTGCTTTATCGTCGGGTGCGACAGCATCTTCGCAATCAAGAAAAATAACATCCGCGTCGCCTTTGGCTGCCTTTTCAAACATTTCGGGGCGGGAACCGGGGACCGAAAGCTCGCAGCGGTTGAGGCGGGGAGTGGCTTGTTCAACGATGGTAAAGCTCATGGGTGGGCTCCGTTTTCAGGTTTAATGTATCGACTTGAGTTGCGCGGACCCTATGAGCTGCCTTGGTCATCGTCAATTGGCAATTCAGGGAGGGAAACGCTGGAAAGGGGGTGTGCTTCCTCGACCAGTTTGCGCATTCGTTCTTCCAGAACATGCGTGTATATCTCCGTTGTGGAAATATCAGCGTGCCCTAAAAGCTGTTGCACGACACGCAAATCCGCCCCGCCTTCCAGCAAATGGGTGGCGAAGGCATGTCTAAGGGTGTGGGGCGAAACCCGACTTTGATCTAGACCAACAAAACCGGCCAGCTTTTTCAGTTCAATGGCGAACATATGTCGGGTCATGTGCCCCATGGCTCCGCGCGAAGGAAATAGGAAGGCTTTGGCCCGTTGCTGAGCTTGTTGATTGGGCGGTAACGTTTGGGCCCGATAGTGTTGCCACGCCGCAGTCGCGTCAATGGCTTGTGGTGTTAGGGGAATGGCGCGTTCCTTGTCGCCCTTGCCACGTACGACCAGCAGATTTTGATGAGTTTGCACAGCATATAAAGGTAGGGATACTAATTCACTGACGCGCATTCCGGTTGCATAAAGCAAGTGCAGTTGGCAAGCGAGGCGATGCGCTTTTGGTGTACTCGGGTTTGCTAAGCCATCCAGCAGCTTGCCGACATCTTCCGACGATAGGATTTTTGGCAAGGGCCGTTTCACGCTAGGGCTTTCAAGCAGACGGGCAGGGTTATCATCCCGACGACTGTTGCTTTGCAGAAATTTGAAGAAACTGCGCATTGTGCTGCGGTTACGCGCAATTGTGCTGGGCGCAATGTGATGGTTGCCAAGGCTGGCAAGATATTGTGCCAGATCATCAGTTGTGGCGTGCGCAAGGGGTTGTTCAAGTGCAGCGGCAACCTTCAGCAGATCGGTTTTGTATGATTTCAGCGTGGCCAGCGATAGGCCACGCTCTCCCGCCATGGCATCCAGAAAGGTTTCGATGTCGCGCAAATTTTTTTCGGCGCGCGCCATATCGCTAAAACCCGGCGGCGATCAGAGCTTCAACAGCCAGTTTGTGCCCTTCGGCCTCCAAGCCTAAGGCCGTCAAAATGCCAACCGCGCTGGCAAGATAGGCCGGATGATGATCTTGCAATGGCGCCTCTGACAGACCGCGTAGCATCAATGTGATTGCCTTGCCGCGATTGCCATGGGCGGCAGCGGCTTCCATACCGCGCCATAAGGTTTGATCAACAAGATGATTGGTCGTTGATTCTGCGGTTGCGGTATTCCTGATAGGCAGCAATTCGTCCCAGAGCTTTTCTTCTACAGGCCGCGCATAGCCTTCCAGCAAGGTGAACAAGAGGGTGGCTTGCTTGCGCCTTGCCTCATCTTCCCGCACATCAAGGCTGGTGAGCCAGCCTCCGGCCAAACGTTGGATACCCCGTGGCGCGGTGCCTTCGCCTGCCATGGCAATAAGAGGCCAGACAGTACCCAATTGTTCGAAGGAGCCGGGGACACGATCACGGGCGCTTTGATATGTCACCATAAACCAGGGCTTTGCCTCTAAAAAGGCACCAATGTTCAATAATGCCCGTGCGATGATTGCTGTATCAACCTTGTTGGCCGCACCGGAAGTGAGCCCCCTAATATCGTCAGCATACAGATAGGCGGCGGCGGTGAATTGCCCACGGTTTTGGGCCGAAGCAAGGGCCGTTGCAATGGCTGTTGCCTTATCCCGCCCCGGCTGCGCGGCTTTAACCTTTTGATGCTGAATGGCGGCGGCTTGTAGGTCTGCACTTACTTCAACGCCAGATTGTCCATCAACATTGAGGCCGGATTGTGTGAGTGCGTATAGATTGGCCAATTCATCGGCAAAGATTTGACCAAGCGTGATTGCTTTTTCTGCGGCCAAAATTCGTTGATCCAGTGGTGCGCCTTTGGAACGAATGATTGTGCGCAGAGAAATTTTGTCATCGGGGCTGGCACCGGCGATGGAGGGGTCAAGACCGATTTCGCGAATAAGCGCGAGATGCAATGCGGCTGAGAAGGGGTGTTGCTGGGCCGCTCCTGTTGGCAAAATGGGGCGTGTGTTATGGCCACCAAGTGCTAGGTAGAGCGCATCGAATAGCGGATCTGGTTCGCTTGTATCGGCGCCGATTTCAAGTGAAAGCTCTGCCTGCATGGAACGGCCCTCGCGTTCGTGGCAGACAGCCTCAAGGCGCGCCCAATGTGTGCCTTGTTTTTCTTCTGCAGAAAGTTTGGATATGGTTTCGCAGGCGGCATTAAGCCCGCCATCCATCAAATGGGCTGAAACCATACCTTCTGCTAAACCGGGGGGATTGGCGGCGGTCAGCGCGCGTTCTGACAAGGCGGCCACGCCGGGCAATTCGCCCATGCGGGCCAGCAAGGATAGTCTGATCGACAAAAACTCCTGCGTTGCGTCCGCTGGCGGATGTGATTCACTCAACAAAAGCCGGCTGAGGGTGGATTGGCTGGCGGGAGAAAGTTGCTCAATATTGATCCCCCCAAGAAGGCCGGAAATTTGCGCCGCAGTTGTGTTTTGCCAAAGGTCTAGGCCAAGCCCGCCTTCGGCTTGAGGCAGCACGCCGGCCAAGGTTGGAGAAGTAGAGGATAGCGGTTGCTGTTCTACGGCAGCGGGGCCGGGCGCGGTCAACAGCTCCCCTTCAAATTGACTATCTTGGGCAAGTGCCGACGATATAAGGGAGACGCCGAATACGGCACCAATCAGGGCAGAAAGATGTTTCATAGTTGATATCTACTTCTCAAAGCGTTCATCGGCGATGACGGCTTCAACGGTTTCAGATGGGGCAGGAATATCCCATGTGGCTAGAAAACCGGCGCCGCCCACCAGCCCGATAATGAGAAGAATGAATACAAAACCAACAAAGCGTGACATCAAGAAACCTCACTACAAATTACCTAGCCGTAACTGTACTGCTTTCTGGTTCAAAGTTAAACGCCGCTGATGTGGCCTGATCGCCACATCCAGCCAGGAAACTGCGGCAAGGCGCGCTTGGCCTTTTATTAGGATTGGGGCTGGTTCTTTTGTCAAATGTGCTATGGAATTAGGTATGAATAGTGCGGAACTTGATATGAACACTGCAGATCGGCCCTTGGTGTTGATTGGGCTAATGGGGGCGGGGAAGACCACTGTTGGTCGCCGACTTGCGCGGCGGTTGGGCAGGCGGTTTGTTGATGCCGATGAAGAAATCGAACAAGCGGCAGGCATGTCGATCGCTGACTATTTTGAACATTATGGCGAGCCCGCCTTCCGCGAAGGCGAACGTAGGGTAATCGCGCGTTTACTTGATGAGGCTGAACCCATTGTGCTGGCAACCGGTGGCGGTGCCTATATGGACGATGAAACCCGCACAACCATTCAGCAAAAAGCGCAATCTGTTTGGCTGAAGGCTGATCTGGATTTGCTGGTTGCCCGTACAGCAAAACGAGATACGCGCCCGTTGCTGAAAAACGGCGATCCACGGACGATCTTGAAAGAACTAATGGATAAACGTTATCCCATCTATGCGCAGTCTGACATTACTGTGGAAACAGGAAATGTGCCTCATGAGGCAGTTGTTGAAATGATCCTATCAAGCCTAAGGGAAAAATCGTGATGACCGATACGGCATCGCTGACAGTCGCATTAAACGCGCGGGCGTATGATATCAAGATTGGACCGGGTTTGTTGCACAAGGCGGGAGAGCATGTTTTGCCTTTGCTGCATCGCCCCTTCACGGTCATCGTGACCGATGAAACGGTGGCGGCTCATCATCTTGCAACATTGCAAGCGGCCTTAGATGCTGAAAGCATTCGCCATGAGAGTATTGTTTTGCCTGCGGGTGAAAGCACCAAATCATTCGCCCAGTTAGAAAATCTATGCACGCGGCTATTGGAGCTTGGGGTCGAACGCAAGGATAGCGTGATTGCATTTGGCGGCGGAGTGATCGGTGATCTGACAGGGTTTGCGGCATCTATTTTGCGCCGGGGCGTTTCATTTATTCAAATGCCCACCACATTGCTGGCTCAAGTTGATAGTTCTGTTGGGGGTAAAACCGGCATTAACGTGGCGCAGGGCAAGAACCTGATAGGGGCTTTTCATCAGCCAATCCTGGTGCTGGCTGATACGGCTTTGCTGGATACCCTTGCCCCGCGAGATTTGCGTGCCGGTTATGCCGAAGTTTTGAAATATGGCCTGCTGGGTGATGCAAAGTTTTTTGATTGGCTGGAGGGCGGTGGCGGTGCTGCCTTGCTTGCAGGTGATGGGCAAGCCCGCATAAAGGCAATTTTCCGTTCATGTGAAATGAAGGCCGAAATTGTTGCTGAAGACGAAAAAGAAGCCGGGCGCAGGGCATTGCTGAACCTTGGCCATACATTCGGGCATGCTTTGGAGGCCGAGACTGGCTATAGTGAAGCCTTACTACATGGCGAGGGGGTTGCTGTGGGGATGGTGTTAGCATTTGAGGTTTCGGCAAAATTGGGATTTTGTGCCACGGATTTGGCTGATCGCATCGCGCGGCATCTGCATGAAATGGATATGCCTGCCCGTTTAACCGATGTTGTGGGGGCCCCTTTCAAGGTGGACAGGCTTTTGGCGCATATGGCGCAAGACAAGAAAGTAGAAGCCGGGGAGATTACGTTCATTATGGCGAACGCAATTGGAGATGCATTCACGACCAAAAATGTTTCGCTGGATGTTGTGCGGCATGTTCTTGAGGCCGGACAAACGCAATGAATTGGGATGTGCTGCTGAACATATTGGCGATTGCGGGGCTGTTGCTGCTTTCAGGTTTTTTTTCCGGCTCTGAAACAGCCCTGACGGCAACGTCACGCGCGCGTATACATCAACTTGCTAAAGGTGGGGATAAGCGAGCAAATGGCACCGACAAGCTGATAGATGATCGCGAGCGGCTGATTGGCGCCATCTTACTGGGCAACAATCTGGTCAATATTCTGGCCTCGGCGCTGGCAACAAGCTTGTTCCTAAGCCTTTTCGGTGATGCCGGTGTTGCCTATGCCACATTGGTAATGACCGCTTTGGTTGTGGTTTTTGCTGAAGTATTGCCCAAAACATACGCAATCTCAGACCCTGAAGGCAGCGCCTTGCGTGTGACCCCGGCAATCAAAGTGGTGGTAACGGCTTTTGCGCCGGTTGTCTCATTTGTTCAGATTTTGGTTCGTGGCACGCTAAAGCTTTTCGGCATTAATGTTGACAATAGCGAAGTGCTTTCTGCGATGGATGAAATTCGCGGCGCGATTGATCTGCATCACCGGGAAGGGCGGGTGAAAAAGCGTTATCGCGATATGCTGGGCTCTATCCTTGATTTGCGGGAAGTTGATGTTGAAGAAGTGATGGTTCATCGCCGCAATATCATGATGATAGATGCCAACACCCCGCCTGACAGTATTGTTCGGCAGGTGATGGACAGTTCTTTCACGCGGCTGCCCCTCTATCAGGATGATACCGAAAACATCATTGGTGTCTTGCACGCAAAAGATGTGTTGCGAGTACTTGTTGGTGATCCTGATGGCCTGAAAGACGATGAATCTGTGCATAATCGTCTGTTGGAGATTGCATCAGAGCCTTGGTTTGTACCGGAAAACACCAATCTGTTGGAGCAATTGGAGGCGTTTCGCAGGCGCCAGGCTCATTTTGCGCTTGTGGTGGATGAATACGGCGCCTTGATGGGCCTCATCACTTTGGAAGACATTTTGGAAGAAATTGTTGGGGAAATCTCGGACGAACACGACATTCCGGTAGAAGGTGTGCGCCCTGATGCTGGTGGGCGCTATGTTGTTGATGGTTGGGTCACAATTCGTGATTTGAACAGGGAACTGGATTGGAATTTGCCCGATGAGGAAGCCACGACCATAGCCGGGCTTGTGATTCACGAGGCGCGGACAATTCCGACACCGGGCCAAACATTTTCGTTCCATGGATTTACTTTTGAGGTGATGCGCCGCCAGCGCAACCAATTGTCGACCCTTAGGGTAACGCCGCCACCGAAGCCGAAGAACCAAGATATCATCTAAGGTTTTGCTATTCCGCTGCCAGACCTTCTAGCGGTTCTGATCCGGCTAAACGGGTAACAATATACACCCTAAGTGCGGATGTTAGTCCGGTTTTACCCTTATTGCGATCTAGGGAAGCGCAAATGTCATTAATGGTTGTGCCCTGAATTGCAGCCAAGGCATCAAGTGCGCGCCACAATTCGGGCTCGAGCCTGATGCTGGTTCGACGAGAACCGATCGTTACGCCGCGCATTGTTAGCCTTGTATTTTGTTCCACCTTGCGCCCCACTATTGCCACCATAAGTAAGTATAGATGAAAAATGCACCTAAATAGAGTGCGAATGTGAAAATACCATTTAGTGTGTTTCCGTCAATACAAAACTTATGCGCGCAAACAAAAGCCCTCCGCCGAACGGCGAAGGGCTCGAGATTTTTTGCTGATATTGGGGCTTAGAACGCGTTTTGGAACGAGATCATGCCATACAACATTGGGATGGAAAGCATTGTGTTCGTGCGTGAGAACAGCATAGCTGTACGGGCAGATGCTGCTTTTGTGTCGGCATCGGCTTCAACGATACCCAAGGCACGTTTTTGATTTGGCCAAATAACGAACCAAACGTTGAACCACATGATGATGCCGAACCACATACCGATGCTCAAAGAAGCACTGCCACCTGTAAAGGTAAGCATCTCGATGATGTAACCGTTCAGCATTGCCAAAATCAGACCAGTGATGATTGTGGACATCGCGCCCCAACGGAACCAAAACAATGCGGCAGGGGCAATTACTTTACCGATCGCCGGTTTTTGCTCATCAGGAATATTGGGCATGTTGGGGATTTGCACAAAGTTGAAGTAGTACAGCAACCCAATCCACATAATGCCGGACAACACATGCAGCCAGCGGAAAACAAACTTCCAGAACTCAGTGCCGTAGCTACCGCCATCGGCGAAGAATGTGTGCAGGAACATTAAAAGTGCAATTACAGAGCCTGCTATCACTGTATTGCGTAGATTTGTTAGAATCGCAGCCATATTTAATCCCTCCGGTTAGATCGATTCGCAGAATATCACAAAATTTTGTGGGGCACACGCATTTCACCACAAGACCTTGTGCCAAAACGGCCAATCTGGCAGGGAAGTGGCGTGAAAGCCCCTCACGGCGGCGATCCTAGCGCCGACGATGAAAAGGTAAAGGAAAAGATCATGCCAGCAACAGTGGCGGCGGATGACAAATTGGAGCGTATTGGCGGGCTTTTCGGGCCGCTGGCTGCATTGGTGGCGGCGCGCGATGGTGATTTGTTTCTAAGTGCCGTTATGGCTCCGGCAGTTTTTCGAGATGACCTGTTTACTCTATTTGCCTTTCGCACAGAGTTGGAACGTGTGCCCTTCATGGTTTCGGAGGCAATGATAGGTGAAATTCGGTTGCAGTGGTGGCGAGAAGCGATTGACGAAATATATGGCAATGGGCCGGTTCGACGGCATGAGGTGGCCGAACCGCTCGGTGCGCTAATACGAACGAAAAAATTGCCACGCGAAATGTTCAGCCGGTTCATTGATAGTTTTAGTGCGGATCTGAGTGAGGCGCCTGAAGACACATTGGCGGCGATGTCCACACGTTACGCCGAACGGGAACAGGCGATGGTAGATTTGGCGATGCTGGTTGCCGGGCAAAAAAATGGGAGCAATTTAGGTGCCTTGCCGAAAGCCGTTGGGCTCACACGCGCGCTGGTGAACTTGCCACGCGCGGCTGCGCAAGGGCGTTGTTCCATTCCGCTGGAAATTTTGAAAGAAACCGAGGCTGATCCTCATGCACTGTTTCGCGGGGATTTTGATGCAAGGCTCGCGACGGCATTTTTGCAAATGCGCGACGCAGCGGATACCGCCTTCAAGGATGTAGCAAGGGCGCCCCGTCAAGCTCGTTCGGCCATGTTGCTTGGGCCGTTGATGCTGGGCGTCCTAAAGGAAACACAAAGGGCTGACTTCAATCCTTTTATGCATGATCCGCATCCACCACGGTTTAAGAAGCAATGGGCCTGTTGGTGGTATTTGCGAACGGGGCGGCTGTAACCCAAGCCTCATAATCGCTCAATGCCTTGGCAGCCATAAGCGCCTTTTTGGCTCGTCCTTTTGCCTTACCACGCAAGCGATTGCCCTCTGCATCTTTGCGCGGGGCTTCCATCATTGGCATCAAACCGAAATTGATATTCATCGGCTGGAAGGTGTCTGCATTGGCACCACCACTAATGTGGTTAATCAGCGATCCATGGGCAGTGGTCAGGGGCGGCGGTGTGCAGGCCAACCCCAGCATTTCTGCAGCGGCCAAGCGCCCGGCCAACCCACCCATGGCGGATGATTCAACATAGCCTTCAACGCCGGTGATCTGCCCTGCAAACCGAATGTGCTTTTGGCTTTTGAGCCGCATTTGGTCATCTAACAGGCGTGGACTGTTGATGAAAGTATTGCGATGAATGCCCCCAAGGCGGGCAAATTCTGCTCCCTCAAGGCCGGGAATACTGCGGAACACCTCTTTTTGCGCACCGTGCTTCATCTTGGTTTGGAACCCAACCAGATTATACAATGTGCCTTCCTTATTGTCCTGCCGAAGCTGGACAACGGCGTAAGGGGGTTCATCACTATTTGGGTTGGTCAGGCCAACAGGTTTCATTGGGCCGTAACGCAAGGTCTCCCGCCCGCGTTCCGCCATTACCTCCACCGGCAGGCAGCCTTCAAAATAGGGCGTGTCCTTTTCCCAATCCTTGAATTCCGTCATCTCGGCGGCAAGCATGGCATCAATAAAGGCGTTGTATTGCTCTTCGTTCATTGGGCAGTTCAGGTAGTCCTTGCCTGTGCCGCCGGGGCCGGGCTTGTCATATCGGGATTGCGCCCAGACGACATCGAAATTGATGCTTTCAGCATAAACGATGGGAGCAATGGCATCGAAAAATGCCAGCGAATCCTCATCCGTTGCGGCCAAGATAGATTTCGCCAAATTGGTGGAGGTGAGGGGCCCCGTTGCAATGATTACATGCCCCCAATCGCCCGGGGGTAGCTCGGTGACCTCTTCCCGCTCAATGGTGATGAGCGGGTTTTCGATAATGGCTTCTTCTACGAAGTTCGAGAAAACATCACGATCAACGGCAAGGGCCGATCCGGCTGGCACTTGAGCAATGCCGGCGGCTTGCATAACAAGCGATCCACCCAAGCGCATTTCCTGATGCAGCACACCGACTGCATTAGAGGTGTGATCATCTGAGCGGAACGAGTTCGAGCATACGAGCTCAGCCAAGCCGGATGTTTGATGGGCAAATGTCGAAACAACGGGGCGCATTTCGTGCAGAATAACGGGCACGCCAAGGGCTGTAGCTTGATGAGCCGCCTCACATCCCGCGAGGCCACCACCGATAATATGAAGGGGCTTTTGTGTCATGCCTCTTCATACCTCCATTGCTGGGGCTAGTTCCAGTGTGTAGGCCTGCGACCAATCCACGGGTCTGCTTCTTCCAGCGAGGCGGCCAGCCGCAGCAATGTCGCCTCATCCCCATAGCGGCCCACGAACTGCAATCCGATGGGCAAACCGTTTTCCGACATGCCAAGCGGCAGCGAAATGGCTGGCTGACCCGTCATATTAAATGGCGCTGTATAGGGGTAAAGTTGGCCCTGCCGCCCGTTCACCACGCCGGGCTTGTTATCTACCGGCGACAAGAACCCGATAGGCGGTGGGGCTTCTGTCATCACGGGCAGCAGATAAGCATCAAATGGATTGGTTTTCTGCAAGATGTCGGCGCACAGCGCATAAAGGCTGCGTGTCGCCTCGGCCAGCATTTCACCCGTAATGCCCTGTGTGGCTTCCATAATGGACCATGTGAGGGGTTCCAGTTCATCCTGCGCGGGCTCGCGTCCCAATGTGCGAATGCGGTGCCGCATCTCGGCCCTGAAATTTGCGCCCGACTTGATAGATTGCGCGTCGTAAAGGGCCCGCCAGTCTACATCCAGATCATGTTCTTCGATCCAATGGCCTTGTGCCTCTAGCAATTTCAGCGTGCTACGCATGATGCGCTCCACATCGCCGCCAATTTGCTTGCCCGAAGGACCAGCCAACGACCAGGCAATTTTCATGCGGCCTGGCGATACTTTGATTTCTTCCATAAAAGGCCGGGTTTTTGGCGGTAGGGCGTCGGGTAGGGCCGGGTCTTTATAGTCTGTCGCGTCCAGCATGGCGGCGGTGTCGCGCACGGTCCTGCTCACCACATGCTGCACCACAAAGCCATGACTTGCTTCACGATAGTTTGGCGCATTCGGGGTGCGATCCCGCGTTGTTTTGAGCCCAACCAATCCACAACAGGCAGCGGGGATACGAATAGAGCCCAAGCCATCGGTTGCATGTGCCAATGGCACAATGCCTGCGGCAACAGCGGCTGCCGACCCGCCAGATGAGCCCCCGGTAATGTGATCGGTATTCCATGGATTGCGGCAGGGGCCAAGCAAGCCGGATTCGGTGGTGCCGGTAATCCCGAACTCCGGCGTATTAGTGGCTCCCAGAAGCATCAACCCCGCGTCGCGGTAACGGTTGACGAGCTCTGAATCATCCTTGCAAATTTCATCCTTCGTATAGCGCGACCCGTTGGTGCGCCGCCACCCTGCAACAGAGGCATCAAGATCTTTCATCAAAAACGGCACACCGGCAAATAGCCCATCGCCGATTTCTTCCTGAGCGGCGGCACGCGCCTCATCGTAGGCTTTGTAAACGACGGCGTTCAGCGCGGGATTATGCTTCTCTATCCGCGCAATTGCGGCCTCGACCAACTCTAAAGCGGAAACGTCCTTGTCACGCACCATTTTGGCAAGTGCCAAGCCGTCATATTCTGCATAGTCTTCCATGAGGATCCCCAATTTGATTTAAAGAACTGTAGGGGGAGCTGGCATCTGGCTCAAGCCTCTCCTATGGCTTGTTCATGCACATTTCGCAGGCTTTGTTCCGATAAGCCACACGGACCTAGTAGATAATCTTCAACCGAGCCATAGGCACGGTCTACTTCCGCCAAGGCCTCACTTATCAAATCGGGGAAAATACGGCGACGCAAATCCACCATGTCAGACTTGCTTTGATCAAACCCGTAAAACTTGTTGATGGCCTCAGAGCGTGCCGGGTCCATTGTTTCGGTTTCACGCTGGGAGATCATATAGTCATTTCGAATATCGCCTTCTGCAACGCCAAGCGCCTTTAGCAAAGTAGCACAAACAAAGCCTGTGCGATCCTTGCCCGCGGTGCAATGCACATGAACCTTGTGGCCCGACGCCACACCTTCAAACAAGGCCGCCACACCACGGTGCAGCCGCGACGGGTAAAGGCGATAATGGGCAAATTTTCGGTCCCGCACCTCGGCCTGCGTAACGGGCGGGGCTTCCTTGGCTATCGCGGCATGAATAAAATCACCCCCGCGGTGTAACACATCGGCATCAAGTTTCGGCGAGGGAAAGCCCTGCCGTTCAAAATCATCCCGCAGATCAATGACCACATCCAGCCCTAAGGTCTGCACCTGTTGTTGGCCGTTGGGGGTGATGTCGGCAAAATGGCCCGACCTATATATTATATCGAAAGCCAGCTTGCCGCCGCCTGCGTCATAGCCACCTTGGTCGCGAAAATTGGTAACGCCTTCAACACTGATCATTCTCGGTAGAGTGTTAGTCATGCTGCACCAATTGGCGGCGCACTTCTTGTAAGGCGTGTTTGTCCACGCCGCATTGGTCCGTCAGATAGGTGTCGTGGCCGCCGAAATCCTGCTCCATGATGCGCAAGGATTCTTCCATTAGTTCAGGGAAGATTTTGCGGCGTAAGCCATATAAAACTGGATCTGCATTTTTGAAGCCATAGAACTCATCCAGCGCATCAACGCGATGTGGTTCCATCTGGGCTTCATATTCCATGGTGGCGAGGTAATCTTTTAGCAGCGTTTCCATTGGTAGGCCGATAGCGCGTGTGACAGACGCACAGACTACGCCAGTACGATCCTTACCTGCCGTGCAATGTACCAGCACGTTTTGCCCCGCAGCCAGGGTTTCGAACACCGCTTTGATGGCATTCGGAAAGCGGTGCGGCACGGATTGGCAAAATTCCATTTTGTAGGCTTTTACGTCATCTTCGGTGAAACGGGCCTCCAGCGCGGTATCGGAATCGGCATGGACCAGCCCACCGGGAAATGCCCCAATATCAGGGCCAAGGTCGAGAGGTGTTGGAAAGCCATTGCGTTCGTGATCATCGCGCAAGTCAACCACGAGCGCTATATTGAGCGCTGCGACTTTCTCCCGGCCTTCATCTGTGATATCCGCCAGATGCCCACAACGGAACAGGCGGCCTGTTTTCATCCGCCCGCGTTCCAGCGCATAGCCGCCTTGATCGCGGAAGTTATTGACCCCCGGAACATCGAGTAGCAGTGGTTTGTTCATTTTACTCTCCTATCGGGCGCGGGCAGCCACCTTTTTTCCGGTGGCCTTCTTCTTCACAACTTTTTTGGCGGCTTTCTTCGCTGTCTTCTTTTTCGCTTTTTTGACGGGCGTGCTTTTGCCAAGCAGAGGTTTCAAGAACCCGCCAGTATAGGAGCGCTTCTGCGCGGCCACATCTTCCGGGGTGCCTGCGGCCACAATCTCGCCACCGCCGTCACCGCCCTCGGGCCCAAGATCAAGCACCCAATCCGCAGTCTTTATGACTTCCAGATTGTGTTCGATCACCACCACTGTATTGCCTTGATCAACCAGTCGGTGCAGCACATCCAGCAATTTACGGACATCATCAAAATGCAGACCGGTTGTGGGTTCATCCAATATGTAGAGCGTTTGGCCCGTAGCGCGGCGTGACAGTTCTTTCGCAAGCTTCACCCGCTGGGCCTCACCGCCAGACAAGGTGGTGGCCTGTTGGCCGACGGTGATATAGCCCAAGCCCACCTCATTCAATGTCACCACCTTGTCACGAATGGCAGGCACGGCCTTAAAGAACTCGCAGGCATCTTCCACCGTCATGTCCAGTACATCGGCGATGGATTTGCCTTTGAAGGTCACTTCCAGTGTTTCGCGGTTATAGCGCTTGCCCTCACACACATCACAGGTCACGTAGACATCGGGCAGAAAGTGCATCTCGATCTTGATAACGCCGTCACCCTGACACGCTTCGCAGCGACCTCCTTTCACATTGAACGAAAAGCGGCCGGGTTTGTAGCCACGGGCCTTGGCTTCGGGCAGACCGGCAAACCAATCCCGAATGGGGGTGAACGCACCTGTATAGGTCGCAGGGTTGGAACGCGGCGTGCGCCCAATCGGCGATTGGTCAATGTCGATTACCTTGTCGAGCTGGTCAAAGCCTTCAATCGCCTCATGCGGGGCAGGCGATTGGCGCGAAGCCCCGTTTAGGTGGCGCGCCGCTGACTTGTACAAGGTCTCAATCGTGAAAGTGGATTTGCCTGATCCGGAAACGCCGGTGATGCAGGTAAACGTGCCCAACGGCACTGAGCCGGTCACATTCTTCAGGTTGTTGCCGGTCGCGCCCTTCACGGTCAGCATTTTGGACGGGTTGATCACGCGGCGTTCCGCTGGCACCGGAATTTGTTTCATGCCGGTCAAATATTGCCCGGTCAGGCTGTTGGGGTTCTGCATCACCTTGGCGGGGGTGCCTTCGGCCACAACCTCGCCACCATGAACCCCGGCACCGGGGCCCATATCGACCAGATAATCAGCCGTGCGAATGGCGTCTTCATCATGTTCCACCACAATCACTGTGTTACCGAGATCGCGCAGGCGAGTGAGTGTTTGCAGCAAGCGTTCATTGTCGCGTTGGTGCAGGCCGATAGAAGGCTCATCCAATACGTAGAGCACGCCCGTCAGGCCAGAGCCGATTTGTGAGGCCAGACGAATGCGCTGTGATTCCCCGCCGGACAAAGTGCCGGATGATCGTGCAAGGTTCAGATAGTTAAGCCCCACATTATTCAGGAACCCCAGCCGCTCATCAATCTCACGGAGTACCCGATCAGCAATCTCGATCTGCTTTTTCGTCAACTTTTTGGGCAGGTTTTTGAACCAATCAACAGCATCGCCAATTGAGAATTGGGTCACCTCGCTGATATGCAGGCCGTTTATTTTTACCGCCAACGATTCAGGGCGCAGGCGCGCGCCGTGGCAGGTGTCGCAAGGGGCCTTTGTTTGGAATTTTTCCAACTCTTCGCGCACCCAGCTAGAATCCGTCTCGCGCCAGCGCCGCGAAAGATTGGGAATAACCCCTTCAAAAGGTTTTGAATTTTCATAACGCCGCACACCATCATCATAAATGAACGTAATCTTCTTGGTGCCGGAGCCATACAAGATAGCATCCTGCGCCTTTTTGGGCAGCTTGTTGAAGGGCTTGTGCATGGTCGCCTTAAAGGCTTTGGCCACCGCCTCAAGCGTTTGGCGATAATAAGGCGAGGTGGACTTGGACCAAGGTGCAATTGCTCCGCCATCCAGCGGTAAGGACGGATCGGGCACAATCAAATCAGCGCTGAACTGCATCTCAAATCCCAGCCCATCACAAGATGGGCAAGCACCCGTAGGGGCGTTGAAGGAAAACAGCCGCGGCTCTATTTCATCGATCGTAAAGCCGGACACCGGACAGGCAAATTTGGCGGAGAAGACAACGCGTTCATTCGTGCCATCGGCCATTTCGACAATGGCAATATCGTCGGCAAGCTGCAGCGCCGTTTCAAAACTGTCTGCCAGCCTTTGTTCCATCTCAGGCCGCAGCACCAATCGGTCCACCACGACATCAATGTCATGTTTGATCTTCTTGTCCAGCGCCGGCGCATCGGGAATTTCATAGAATTCCCCATCAATCTTCACCCGCTGAAAGCCGCGCTTTTGCAAGTCGGCCAAATCCTTGCGATATTCCCCCTTGCGGCCCCGCACGATGGGCGCCAACAAATAAAACCGCGTGCCTTCCTTCATGGCCATCACGCGATCCACCATCTGGCTCACCGTCTGGCTTTCAATCGGCAGGCCGGTGGCGGGCGAATAAGGCACGCCGATGCGCGCATAAAGCAGCCGCAGATAATCGTAAATCTCCGTTACCGTACCCACCGTAGAGCGGGGATTGCGACTGGTGGTTTTCTGTTCGATGGAAATTGCCGGCGACAGTCCCTCAATGTGATCTACATCGGGCTTTTGCATCAGCTCCAGAAATTGCCGGGCATAGGCCGACAGCGATTCCACATAGCGCCGCTGGCCCTCCGCATAGATCGTATCGAAGGCAAGGGAGGATTTTCCCGACCCCGACAGGCCGGTAATCACCACCAGTTTGTCGCGCGGAATATCCACATTCACATTGCGTAGATTGTGTTCGCGCGCACCGCGCACAGAAATTTCAGAAAGCATAATTTGTGTCTTTTTCCCAATCGCAGGGAACTGTCCTATCAAGTTTTAAGGATGACTCATAGGCTCAGTATCACCCTTTGACACATTAGAACAAGACAGGCACAAAAATCTATCGTGTTCGTCGCTTCCAACATGATTTTGTTGGGCTTTTGATTGTAATCCCTTAATTTTATATACTAAAGTATTTGCATAGCGGGCTCTCTTACAAGGAAGAAATTATGCATAATTATACGCACTACAGCGACGAAGTAGAGATGAATAGGAGAAAAATGCTTGGAGGATTGGGGGCAGCTGTAGTAGTAGCTGGAATGCCAAATATTGCTTTGGCCCGTTCAGCAGTACCTCCTCCAATTAGAGACCTTGAAATAAGTTTTCGAGAAGCAGATCCTTCAGAAATTTATCGCAGTTTTGTTCGAAGTAACTCTGACTATAGTTTGAATACATCAATTAGAGCTTTAAATACAGGGGGCTCTGTTGGATTCAACCCTTCAACCAAATTAAACCCAGCTATTGGGGGGTACCTTACAGGAATGGGGATGGCAATAGTTGGAGATTACTTGGGTCCTTCTTCTTCTTTTTTTGAAGCTAATGATGCAATTGGAACTGACTTGATTAGAGGTGCAACTTACAACACAATAGAGAGGGATCATTCTCTTGCTGCAGAAAAAGCCCTCGGAGCAATTGTTGCTGGTTCAAAAAGAGGAAAAATAGGAAAAGCTCAAGCAAGAGAAGAAGGTGCAAGACTTTGGAATGACGGTGCATTTAAAGCTCAAGACATCCAAAGTTTAGTTGAAAGAGTCGATATCTCTGCTGCCAATAACCTCTTTGCTTCTCAAACTGCTTGGGCAGGAAATATCCTAGTTAATATTTCTGATAATATACTTGGACAAAGAGAGAGGGATTGGTTTTTAAGAAATGTTGAAGAAAAGATTAAGAAGAAGTCAGGAAATCAAATAGTAATGCGTGAACCATCTCCAAGATACGATATCTAAATTTGTAATTAACTCAGGCAAATTCCCCATTTAAGATTGTTGTGGCAGGGGGGAAATCCTATCGTTATGGTCTTGCACTGTTAAGAGATTCGGGACGGCGCGGACCAATTGGATGTCCGGCTAAATATTAAGGAATGAACTATGGCGGGCAGTGTAAACAAGGTCATTTTGGTTGGTAATTTGGGGGCAGACCCAGAAGTGCGGCACACTCAAAATGGTGACCCAATCGTAAATCTGCGCTTGGCGACCTCTGAAACATGGAAAGACCGCGCAACCGGAGAGCGGCGGGAGCGCACGGAATGGCACCGCGTGGTAATTTTCAACGACAATCTGGGCAAAATTGCTGAGCAATATTTGCGCAAAGGCTCCAAGGTCTATGTGGAAGGCCAATTGCAAACGCGTAAATGGCAAGATCAATCCGGCAATGATCGTTACTCGACGGAGGTCGTGTTGCAGCGCTTCCGCGGGGAGTTGACCATGCTGGATAGCCGCAATTCAGGCGGTGGCGGCGGCCAAAGTGGCGGCTATGGAGGCGGCGATCAAGGCGGCGGTTACGATAACGGCCCCGTTGGTGGTGCATCTGCCGGTGGCAGCGGCGGTGGTTCCGACTTTGATGACGACATCCCCTTTTAGGCACGTGACCTGAAAGGATGTGCGGTCGCTATTTCTTAAGCAGCTCTGTCGATGCAATGGCAGAGCTGTTTGGATTTCAAGATCGCCCGAATTTCCCCCCCAACTACAATATTGCGCCCACGCAACCGGTGCCGGTGGTGCGCGGCGGTGCAGCGGGACGACCAAACACGCTGCATGTCATGCAGTGGAGCTTTATAGCGAACTGGCTGAAGACCCCGCCAGAAAAACCGTTGATCAATGCGCGTAGCGAAACAATTGTAGAAAAGCCCTCGTTTCGCACGGCCATCATCAGACGCCGCTGTTTGTTACCGGCAGATGGATATTATGAATGGCGCCGGGCAGGGGGGCAGCGCATTCCATTTGCCATCTCTCCTACAGTTGGTGGACTTGTGGGGCTTGCCGCGATTTGGGAACGCTGGCAAGGCGCGGATGGGTCAGATATCGACACCGTTGCGATCATCACCACCCAAGCAAATCAAGCCTTGCGAGATATCCACCATCGTATGCCGGTTGTTATACAGCCGGAAAACTATGATACGTGGCTTTCACCGCCCCGTTGCGATGACACGCGTGTGGACATGAACGCAGTGCGGCTGATGCAGCCTGCCGCAGAAGATTTTTTCCGTGCGCATCAAGTGTCGCCTGCGGTGGGTGCGGTGCGCAACAACGGCCCCGAATTGCTGGAAGAAGTTGTGCCCGCGCCTGAGGAGCCTGATGCGCAGTTTTCTCTGTTCTAGAGGCGTTTGGCCATGGTTGTACGTTCCTCTGCCTCATAGCCCAATTTGCGATAAAAGGCAGCAACGGTTTCGTTCCCTTCACGGATCATAAGGTTCAGTTTCAGGCAACCGCGAGCCTGCAACCAATCTTCGGCCGTGTGCATCAACTTTTTGGCAATACCCTGTCGGCGGTGATCAGGATGGGTGGCGACGTAATAAACCCAACCACGATGTCCATCATCTCCCACCATGGCGGAGCCCATAACTTCGTCTTTGCGCATAGCCAAAAAAATTGTCGATTGGGGTTGTTCAAGTGCACGTATGAAATCGGCCACTGGGTCGTTCCATGAGCGCGTCAGGCCAGCGGCATTCCAAAGGGCAATACAGGCTGCTTTGTCTTTCAGTGTCGCTTCCCGGATCATTTCAGGCTCTCGATCCACTCACGTATCAGGGCGATACCTTCCTTGTGGGGCAGGCTGCGTCCAATCTCTGGCATGGCAATGCCCGGATCATCTGATGCCATACGATATATCAATATGGAGTCGTCGGGCTTGCCCGGGGCAATGTCATAGATCAAACCTCCGGAGCCGCGACCTGCTGCAACCGGATGCTTTTTGATGCCATAACGCGCCGGGACTTTTTCAGCCCAATTGAGGAACAAGCCAGAATTATCGCCCATGCCCCCGGTACGGTGGCAGTGTCCGCAATTCACATCCAGATAAGTCCTTGCCCTGTCTGCCAGTGATCCGCTGGATGGGGTGTGAGCATCAATCGATGGTGCGCGCGGGCTGGATAACCCCGTCAAAATGCCATGGGCCACCCAATAATCAAGCTGGTTTTGCTTGCCGGTTGCATAGGTAAACTCTTTTTCCAAATGTAATGTCTTGGGGCCTATGGGCACGATCTTGCCGTTCAGGCTGTGGCACGATTTGCATTGGTTTTTGTTGGGCACTTGATAGCGAATAGTGTGTTCGGTGCCCGAGGGATCAATGAAGGTGACAGGCAGTCGCTTGCCTGCAACCTTCAACTTGGCGTCAGATTTATCTTCATTCCAAACATAGGGCAGGGCCACCCAGCCACTTTCCTTACGAAGCAAGAGGCGGGTTTCAATCAGATTGAAGCCAATGCCATCCTGCTTGTCATAGCCGAAAGACTTGATCAGCGCGGTGCCGATGGGAAAGTTAAACACATCGTCCGCGTTATATATCGCAGATGTACCCTGAGGCACATACACAAAACGGAGCTTCTTGGCATAGTCAGAATATAGCGGCGTTGCCAGATCATAGGGTACGACATTGTTTGCCGGGGCTTGGGTTGCACCGTCTGCAAACAACCCATAGGCGGAAAGCAGTTTTGGCGGTTTTTCGGCAAGTATCGCTGCATCATTCGCAGCCGATGCGGGCGTTACAATGAAGGCCAAAGCATATAGAAGACGGCGGATCATTCCGCGTTTTGTACGACCGGGTTAACCGGGGGCAGGGGGTCGCCATAGGACGTGGTTGTGCGACCTTCCTTGCGGAAGAAAGGCAAGGTGCGTGCTGCAATCGCATCAGCATCCATGAAAACTGCTGGAGTGCCATCAAGTTTGACATTTCCGTGGGCGACAATCCGATTTTCAGATGGTGCCCCCAAGATACGATCCATAATCGGCATCAGGCCATCCCACACAATGTCTGGAATGGGGCTGCCTGTAAGGTCGGCAAATTCCCTGCCAATATCACCATCGGGGTTTGTGCCACCTGTGCCTATTTTGTTGTCGTGAATATGAACGGCGCGCGGATGTGGATTATAGCGGTCATCATCAAAATCCAGCGGGTAGGTAACAATGGCGATGCTTACGGTATCGTGTTGATCAATATGATTATTGAATACCTCAACATTCTTGTTGGCCATAATCATAATGCCGGTGCCGCGGGGCACTTGCGCCACAATATTGCCTTCGGGCGCAAAATTATCGGTCAAATTTCCAACGACTTCGTTGTCAAACACGCGCACATCGTGCCCGCCCATTTTAGGCAATCCGGGCAAGTCGAATACCAAGATGCCGCCGGTGTTGCGGGTGGCAACATTGCCATACACATCTGCGCGATAGGAGTTTTCAATCTCAATCCCGGCAACATTCAGTTCGGCGCGGGAATTGCGTACAATAATGTCCTCCGATTGTCCCACATAAATGCCAGCATCCGATGCACCGATGGCGACGCTTTCCTCAATCAATACATTGCGGGACCCCACAGGGTACAGGCCGTAAGCGCCGTTCTTCTCATCCGGGCCATTGGTCCACTCTGCGCGCATGCGGCGGAACGTAATGCCATCAACATCCTTCACCTTAATCGCATCGCCCTTGGTGTCTTCAACGGCGAAATCTTCAAGGGTGATATTGGCGCCCGTTACCAGCAAGCCTTCCCCGCCACTTTGTTGGTTCTTGAATGACAGAATGGTTCGGTTCATGCCCTGGCCACGCAGGGTCACGCCGCTCGCGTCGAGCGAAAGGCCATCCTCAAGATGAAAGGTGCCTGCACCCAGTTCAATCACGCCGCCTGCTTCCACCTCAATCAACGCTTCTTGCAAGACGTCATACGAATCTTCACTTGGCAGGATTGGATTGGCAAAAGCGGCACTTGAAACAAGGCTCACCAATAGTGTGGATGTAATCAGTCGCATAAGGCCCTCATTCATCCGGCAGCAATTTGCCGGGGTTCATTATGTTATTCGGATCAATAGCTTTCTTGATCTCACGCATCAATGCAAGAGCTGGGGCAGGTTTCATTTGCTTGAGCGCATCTCGTTTAAGTTGCCCAATGCCGTGTTCTGCGGAAATGGTGCCTCCATAAGACAGCACGATCGCATGAATGGCGTCTTGCACATCGTCCCATCGGGCTAGAAATTCTTCTGTATTGGCATCAGCGGGTTGGGAAAGGTTGAAGTGAACATTGCCATCGCCAACATGTCCGAAGGCGCAAACGCGCACACCGGGGAGTAACTTTTCGGCTTTGGCTGTTGCCTCTCTCAAGAATGCCGGAATGGCGGAAACGGGCACGGCCACGTCGTGTTTTATGGACCCACCTTCAAGCTTTTGCACACCCGGCAGGGTTTCCCGCAAGGCCCAAAAATCGTTGCGTTGTGCCTCACTGTTGGCGACCACGATATCCAAAGCGTTCGCCGCGGCCAGCGCCTTTTCAAAGGGCGCGCGCATATTTGTGCCACTGGCTTCAACCAGCAAGGCCCACGGGGGCGCCGCTGAAAATGGTTGGCGCAATTGGGGATAATGCTTGCAAAGAAAATCGAAGGCCAGCCTAGGCATGATTTCAAAGCTGGTAACGTTGTTACCTGTCGCGGTTTGCAGGCTATCAAGCAAAGGGAGCGCGTCTTCAACGTGTTTCACCGCAATCATCGCTGTCGCGGTCTCAGCAGGCTGTGGAAACAGTTTGAGACAGGCAGCTGTAATGACGCCCAAAGTACCCTCCGAGCCGATAAAGAGCTGCTTTAGATCATATCCAGTGTTGTTTTTGCGCAATCCCGATAGATCGTTCAGAATTTCACCATTGGGCAAAACAACCTCAAGTCCCAATGTCAGGTCGCGCATATTGCCAAAGCGCAGTACAGCATTGCCCCCGGCATTGGTTGCCAAATTTCCCCCTATGGTACAGGTGCCTTCACTGGCAAGCGAAAGGGGAAATAAACGAATCTGCTGCGCGGCAATCTGTTGTGCTTCAATTAAAGTCACACCAGCGTCAACTACCAGCGTATTATTGCCGGGATCAATGCTGCGCGTTTGCTTCATGCGGACCAGCGACAGTAATATTGATGATCCACTGCTATCTGGTGTTTGGCCACCGACATTTCCTGTATTGCCCCCTTGGGGGACAATTGGGGTGCCGGTTGCGTTGCATATTTTAAGAATAGCGGAAACTTCTTGCGTGTTTGCAGGGCGCAGTAAGGCTGCGGCTTGGCCGACAAATTTTCCGCGGCCTTCGATAAGTAATGGGGCCAGAATTTCTGCCTCGGTTGTGAAGCCGCCGGGACCAACGCAGGCTTCAAGTTTTTCTAAAATGCGCGCTGTTACCATTATGCGCCCCTTGGTGCCGCAGCGCGGGTCAGTCGATCATTGATTGCGCAGCCCAAACCTTCATCCGGGATTGGCATAACAGCGATCGCCCTAGCAGATGACGCATCCGCAGCATGAAGCTGCGCGAATAAATTGGCTGCAGCTTCTATCAAATCTCCCGTTTCGCTGAGCGGAAATAAACGCTCTGTCTGTGGCGCGGGGCCAAAGCTCAAAATAGCTTCACCTTCATTAAAGGTTTCGGCATTGAGGCGCAGGGCCTTGTTTGGTGCATAGTGGCTTTTTAATTGCCCTGGCGCGGTTGGCACCGTTTCACTGTCTGCGCCTGTTTTGATTGGGTAGCCAATAGTGCTTTCGATCATTTCCTGCGTGATGCTGCCGGGGCGCAGCAAGGTTACAGCGCCATCTAACACGGCTACAATGGTGCTCTCCAAACCATGAGTGGCGGGGCCACCATCCAAAATGAAATCAACTTTGTCTGCCAATCCTTGGCGCACATGCAGCGCTTTGGTGGGGCTGATCGCGCCTGATGGGTTGGCGCTTGGCGCAGCAATGGGGCGGTTGGCATGTGCTAGCATGGCGTGGGCTGCCGGGTGAGCAGGTACCCTGATGGCGATTGTTGGCAAACCCGCCGTTACCAGCTTGCTAACGGAACATTGTTCAACCTGTGGCAAAACCAAAGTGAAGGGGCCCGGCCAAAACGCAGTTGCCAGTTTTTCCGCCGGCGGGTCAAATTTTGCCAGCGCGCGTGCCGCGTTGATATCGGCTACATGGGAGATCAACGGATTAAACTGTGGACGCGATTTTGCAGCAAAAATTTGCGCGACAGCCCGGTCATTCGTGGCGTCGGCGCCCAGACCATATACAGTCTCGGTACCGAAAGCGACAAGCCGGCCTTCGCGCAGCAATTGTGCTGCACGTTTTATGTCCCTTGAAGGGATATGCGCGTCGATCCTATCCATTGCCAGCCATCTTTTCATGGCGTATCGGACAGGGCAATGCGACTGTTAATGCTGAATTTATAGGGATTTTGCCCATGACCTACCGCGCCCCACTTGCTGACATCGGTTTTGCCCTGCGTCAGACAGCCAAAATAAACGAGATGGCTGCGCTGCCCGCCTTTGCCGACCTTCTTTCTGATGATTTGGTGGAAGCAATCATCACTGAGGCCGCGCGGTTGGCGGAGGAGGAAATTGCACCTTTGAACATCGTTGGTGATCAGCAAGGGGCCAATCGCAATCCAGATGGTACGGTTTCAATGCCGCAAGGCTTCAACGAAGCCTACAAAGCCTATTCAGAAGGTGGCTGGCTTGGCTTGGCAGCGAATCCCGAATATGGCGGACAGGGGCTGCCGATCACGCTTTCCTATGCGGTGCAGGAAATGGTGAACGCTGCCAACCTTTCCTTCGGTTTGCCGTCAATTTTGTCTATGGGCGCGGCAGAGGCCGTCAATGCGCATGGCACAGAAGAACAAAAGGCGCTTTACTTGCCCCGGATGGCAACAGGTGATTGGGCCGGTACCATGAATTTGACCGAGCCGCAGGCAGGATCGGATCTGGGGGCAATCACCTCCCGCGCAGAGCCACAGGCAGACGGGACATATCGTGTATTCGGTACCAAGATTTTCATCACCGCCGGTGAACATGATATGTCGGAAAACATCGTTCATTTGGTATTGGCGCGTTTGCCGGATGCACCGGCTGGATCACGGGGTATTTCCTTGTTTATTGTACCCAAGTTTTTGCCCAATGAAGATGGCAGCATTGGTGCGCGCAACGACCTGATCTGCCAATCAGTTGAAGAAAAACTGGGCATTCATGCCTCGCCGACCTGTGTGATGAGCTTTGGCGAAAACGGGCCAGGGGCAACAGGCTGGATGCTTGGTCCGCCCAACAAAGGATTGGCCTGCATGTTCACCATGATGAACAATGCGCGGCTGCATATGGGATTGCAGTCGACTGGCATTTCAGAGCGGGCCTATCAACACGCCTTGGCCTATGCGGGTGAACGCAAGCAAGGCAAGGCTTCCAGCTATCAAGTCGATGGTATGGCGCCGATTATTCATCATCCTGATGTGCGCCGTAATTTACTCGCCATGAAAACACTCACGCAAGCGATGCGGGCGATTTCCTATCGAAATGCGGCAGAGATCGATCGCGCCCACAAAGGTGGCAGCGAGGCAGCGCGGGAACTGGCCGATTTGTTGACCCCAATTTCGAAAGCATGGTGTTCGGATTATGCTGTTGAAGTGGCTTCCATCGGTGTTCAAATTCACGGGGGTATGGGGTTCATTGAAGAAACGGGGGCGGCGCAATATTATCGCGATGCCCGGATTATCCCCATTTATGAAGGCACAAACGGCATTCAGGCAATGGATTTAGTGGGGCGCAAACTTGCTATGGGCAAGGGTGCGGTTGTGGCCCGCTGGTTGGATGAGGCGGCTGCGACGGCGAACAGCTTAAGCGAAAATGATGATCCAAAACTGGTCGCGGCGGGCAAGGCATTGGCTGATGCAATCGGCGTGGCGCGCACGGCAAGCAATTGGTTGTTGGAGCGAGCGGCACAATCGCAAGAAGATGTGCTGGCTGGTGCAACGTCATATCTGCGGTTGATGGGGCATGTTTCAGCGGCTTATCTGCTGGGGGAACAGGCGTTGATGTGTGATCCAGCAACCCCACACGGTAAGTCAAAACGCGTTGTGTTGGATTTCTTTATTGAGCAATTTTTGCCGGAAGTTCAAGGGCTTGGCCGAAAAGTTGAATCCGGTGCCTCAACATTAATGGCGCTGAGCGAAGATGAGTTTTCCGCGTAATCCGCAAACCGAACGGGCCTTATCCGAATTGACCCGGCGGTAAAATTTTCCCAAAGTCGGTTAACTCAAGAATCGACTTTAGGAGGGCTCATGCAGGCCCATGATATTGCGGGCGTTGACGCGCCCATACGTCCGCTCGACTATCCGTTTGATACCCAGCCGGAGCCGGGCACAGTCCAAAAAGTGGCTGAGGGCATCTACTGGACGCGTATGCCGCTTCCCTTCGAAGCCCTTGGTTTCATTAACCTTTGGCTGATCGAGGATGGGGATGGGTGGACCATCGTCGACACCGGCATTCGTGAACCAAAAACCCAAGCGTGGTGGAACGAAATCCTGGATGGCTTTGGGGGTAGCAAGCCGATCAAGAAGGTGATCGTCACGCACTACCACCCGGATCATTCAGGATGTGCAGGCTGGTTGTGTGATAGCAGGGACAGCGAATTATGGATAAGCCGTACCGAGTATCTGATCTGCCGTATGTACATGGGTGGTGCGGTTGAGGGGGCAGAAAAATACGCCAAAAAGTGGATGAAATCCGTTGGCTATCCCGATGCGGCCATGGCCGAAATGATGAACCGCACAAGCGGCGGATTCTCTAGCATGGTTTCCAATTTACCCACACATTTCAAACGCTTAGTGGACGGGGCTCACTTTAAGATTGGGGGCCGCACCTGGCAGGTGAAAGTGGGGCGCGGTCATGCGCCGGAACATGCCTGTTTGTACTGTCCATCGCTTGGCGTTTTGATCTCAGGCGATCAGGTTTTGCCGCGGATTTCCTCGAATGTCTCAGTGCAAATGAGCGAGCCGGAGAGTGATCCCTTGAGTGAATGGCTGGATAGCTGCCGTTCGTTCCAGAAGGCGTTTCCGGCGGATACGCTGGTGCTGCCCGCCCATAATGAGCCGTTTTACGGCCTTCATTCGCGGCTGCAATCGCTGATTGATGGCCATGAGGACGGGTTGGAAAAACTGATCGAATTGTGCAGAACCCCCCAAAAACCCGCAGAAACCTTTAAGGTTTTGTTCAAGCGGGAGGTTGGGTCGGACATGTTCAACCTTGCAGTGGGCGAAGCGGTAGCGCATCTTAACTGCCTGATCGAGCGTGGGCTGATGACCAAATTTCTGGGCGACGATGGCATTTGGCGCTTTGAGACAGAGGCCCACGCATAAACTCAAAAAACTGAAGTAGGAACTCACAGAATGTCCAGTTTATCAGGTAAAACGCTGTTTATTACTGGTGGCAGCCGCGGCATTGGTTTGGCCATTGCAAAACGCGCTGCCCGCGATGGCGCGAACGTAACAATCGCCGCCAAAACGGCCGAGCCGCATCCCAAATTGCCGGGCACGATATACACCGCGGCTGAGGAGATCAACGAGGCGGGCGGCACGGCCTTGCCGATCATCTGTGACATCCGCGAGGAGACGCAAGTAGCCGATGCGGTTGCCCAAACGGTCGATAAATTTGGTGGCATTGATATCTGCATCAACAATGCGAGCGCGATCAATTTGGTGGGCACCGCTGAACTGGACATGACACGCTTTGACCTGATGCACCAGATCAATACACGCGGCACATTCATGACATCCAAAATCTGCCTACCGCATTTGCTGAAGGCGGATAATCCGCACATTTTGAACTTGGCCCCGCCGCTTGATATGAGCGCCAAATGGTTTGCGGGCCATGTGGGTTATACGATGGCAAAGTTCGGCATGAGCATGTGCGTGCTGGGCATGGCCGAAGAGTTCAAGGAAAAAGGCGTAGCGGTAAACGCCATTTGGCCGCGCACCGCCATTGCGACAGCCGCCGTTGCCAACCATCTGGGCGGCGAGTTGGTGGTGAAGCATTCCCGCAGCGTAGACATAATGTCAGATGCCGCGCATCTGATCCTCACCCAACCATCGAAAGAGTTCACCGGCAATTTCTGCATTGATGATCTGGTGCTGGCGGAGCTGGCAGGCGTGACCGATTTCTCCAAATACGCCCAAGTGCCGGAGGATCAACTGGCACCTGATTTCTTTGTGCCCGATGACATGCCGCCGCCGAAGGGTTCTATGGGCAACGCATGACGACGGGGCTGTTCACGCATCCGGCTTGCTTGGATCACCGCACACCGCCGGGCCACCCAGAATGTGTGGAGCGGCTTGAGGCCGTGTTGGCGCGTTTGCGGGAAGATGATTTCACGGCACTTGAGTGGTTTGAAGCAAAACGGGCGCAAGACGAAACTGTCGCGCTGGTGCATCCAGCCCAATATGTTGAAGGCTTGAAAGCCACAGCCCCGGCGGCGGGTTTTGCGCGCATAGATGCAGATACAGCTATGTCGCCCGGTTCACTCAATGCTGCATACTACGCAGCAGGGGCGGTGTGTGATGCGGTAGATGCGGTAGTTGCCGGTGATCTTACCAATGCCTTTTGCGCGATCCGCCCGCCGGGTCATCACGCAACGCCTGATGAGGCAATGGGCTTTTGCCTGTTCTCCAATGCGGCTATTGCCGCGCGCCACGCACAGGTAAAGCATGGGCTGAAGCGCGTTGCGGTGATTGATTTTGATGTGCATCACGGCAATGGCACGGAAGCCGCTTTTTGGAATGATCCAAATTTGCTTTATGCCTCAACGCATCAGTCCCCCCATTATCCGGGTACCGGGGCGGCCAATGATTGCGGGGCATATGACAATATTTTGAACCACCCCTTGCCTGCCGGGTGTAGCGCCGATGATGTGCTGGCGGTGTATCGCACCGATATTTTGCCTGCGATACGTGACTTTGCGCCGGACTTCATCATCATCTCCGCCGGGTTTGATGGGCATTTGCATGACCCTTTGTCGGACTTTCCGCTGGAAGATGAACATTTTGGCCTGTTGACCGAGATGATAATGGAAGTGGCAGAAGAAATTTGCGGCAAGCGGCTTATATCTACCTTGGAAGGCGGCTATAATCTGGATGCTTTGGCAAGCGCCACAGCGACCCATATTCGTACCCTCCTGCAAGCGTAAGGTTTCATGGCAAAAGAAAATTCCGATATTGCGAAACTCACCTTCGAGGCCGCCTTGGGCGAGCTTGAAGATATTGTCTCCAAACTTGAGGCTGGCACCGTCGATCTTGAGGCTTCCATCGCGCTTTATGCCCGCGGTGATGCGCTGCGCGCCCATTGTGATGCCAAGCTGGCGGATGCAACCGCACGGATTGAGAAAGTAGTGAAGAAAGGTGAGGGCATTGCCACCGAACCTTTTGATGCGGAATAGCGCGCATGGGCACGTTTCAATCTGATTTGGCAGAGGCTGCCAGCGCCGTTGATGACATGCTGGAGCGCCTGTTGCCAAAACCTGATGGGCCGGAGGCCCGGGTACAAGAGGCGATGCGCTATGCTGCTTTTCCCGGCGGCAAACGCCTGAGACCTTTTTTTGTGGTGCAATCTGCCAAGCTGTTCAGCGTGGATGAGGATGCGGCCTTGCGGGTGGCCGCGGCCATTGAATGCGTACACCTTTATTCACTGATCCATGATGATTTGCCTGCCATGGATGATGACGATATGCGCCATGGCAAGCCCACCGCGCATAAAGCCTTTGATGAGGCGACCGCCATTTTGGCGGGCGACGCCTTGCTGACACTGGCATTTGAAATTTTGGCATCTGACAAGGTGCATGGAGATGCCCGCGTGCGGGTTGAGCTTATCCGTATGTTGACACATGCGGCGGGCTCACATGGCATGGTTGGGGGGCAGATGATCGATATCGAAGCGCCTAATCTTGAACCTTCGCTCACTTTGGTGACGCGTTTGCAATATTTGAAAACAGGGGCCTTGATTGCTGCTTCGTGTGAGGCCGGGGCCGTGTTGGGCAAGGCACCCGCAGCTATGCGACAAGCCTTGCACTCCTACGCCCATGATATGGGGCTGGCTTTCCAAATGGCAGACGACTTGCTGGATGTGTCGGGCGATGCTGAAAAGATGGGCAAGGCCGTTGGCAAGGATGCGGCTGCCGGCAAAGCCACCTTTGTGACCTTGATGGGGGAAGAACGCGCCCGCGCCCAAGCCACTATGTTGGCGCAGCAGGCGGGGCGGCACCTTGATCCTTTCGGGGCCAAAGCCGCGCCGTTGCGGGATGCCGCCCTTTGGGTGGTTGAGCGGGATCACTAGATTGCTCTCACGCGAGTGGCGCAATGCGCCACCGCTCTGAGGGGCGCGCAAAAGTGCTCTAGGCCCGGTCGGGCCTAGTTGGTCGCTGCGCTCCCTTGAATATTAACTTGCCGTGGTTTGCGGGCGCATCCAGTTGGGAGGGGCGGGAAACCGCGCGGACTTACAGCGCCTTCAGCCGTCACGCCGGGCTTGACCCGGCGTCCAGCCAGCACCGAAACCTTCAAGACGGAGTAAGCTGATCGCCGACTGGATGCAGGGTCAGGCGCGATAGGCGGCAGGATCGCCCCAAATATCCCCAAAAAACCACCATGGTGCCGCATTGCAGTCTCATCTGGCCTGTGTCATGGCTTAATCACGATTGAGTTGTAAGGACTGGCCTATGGCACCGCCCAAAACGCCCATGCTTGACCGGGTAAATACACCCGCCGATATGAAAGCGCTGACCCCAAAAGAGGTGAAGCAACTGGCAGATGAACTGCGCGCCGAAACCATTGATGCGGTTTCTGTGACCGGCGGCCATTTGGGTGCCGGATTGGGCGTGGTGGAACTGACCGCGGCCATTCATTATGTGTTCAACACGCCGGATGATCGGCTGATTTTCGATGTTGGGCACCAGTGCTATCCCCACAAGATTTTGACGGCGCGGCGCGACCGCATTCGCACCTTGCGGCAGCAAGATGGGCTTTCCGGTTTCACCAAGCGCGCCGAAAGTGAATATGACCCGTTTGGCGCGGCGCATAGTTCAACCTCTATTTCTGCCGGGCTTGGCATGTCGGTCGCACGCGATCTGCAAGGCGGCCACAATAATGTGATCGCCGTGATCGGGGATGGCGCGATGAGTGCGGGCATGGCCTATGAGGCGATGAACAATGCGGGCCATTTGGGCTCACGCCTTATCGTTATTTTGAACGACAACGAAATGTCGATTGCGCCACCTGTGGGCGCGATGAGCGCCTATTTGGCGCGGCTCTGGTCTGGCAAATCCTATGTCACGTTTCGGCATATCGCGAAGGAGATTGCGCATAAATTTGGCGATCAGGTGGAGCGCGCGGCCAAGAAGGTTGAAGAATTCACCAAGGGTATGGTGACAGGCGGTACTTTGTTCGAGGAACTGGGCTTTCACTATTTTGGGCCGATTGATGGGCACAATCTAGAAGACTTGATTCCGATTTTGGAAAATGCGCGGGACATGGATGATGGTCCGATCCTGCTGCATGTGGTGACGCAAAAAGGCAAAGGCTATGCGCCTGCTGAAGAAGCGGCGGATAAATATCACGGCGTTGCCAAATTCGATGTGGTTTCCGGCACGCAGCAAAAGGCCAAGGCCAATGCACCCAGCTATACCAAGGTGTTTGCGCAAGGGCTGATCCAAGAAGCGCAACAGGACGACAAGATTGTGGCTGTCACCGCCGCCATGCCATCGGGCACGGGGTTGGACTTGTTCGGGCAAGCGTTCCCTGAGCGTACATTCGATGTGGGCATTGCCGAACAACATGGCGTGACCTTTGCGGCCGGCATGGCAACGGAAGGGATGAAACCGTTTGCGGCGATCTATTCCACCTTCCTGCAACGTGCCTATGATCAGGTGGTGCATGATGTAGCGATCCAAAACCTGCCGGTGCGCTTTGCGATTGATCGCGCAGGCTTGGTGGGGGCCGATGGGGCAACCCATGCAGGATCGTTCGATGTGACCTATTTGGCGACGCTGCCCAATATGATTGTGATGGCCGCGGGTGATGAGGCGGAATTGCTGCATATGGTGCGCACCGCCGCCGCCATTGATGATGCGCCGTCGGCTTTCCGCTTTCCCCGTGGGGAAGGGTTGGGGGTTGAGCTGCCCGATCGCGGCGAAGTGCTCGAAATCGGCAAGGGCCGGATTGTGCGCGAAGGCACCAAGGTTGCCCTGTTGTCATTGGGTGGGCGGTTAAGCGAATGCCTGAAAGCCGCTGACGCGCTGGACGCGAAGGGCCTTTCCACCACCGTGGCAGATGCGCGTTTCGCGAAGCCGCTCGATACAGATTTGATTTTGCGGCTGGTGCGCGAACATGAAGTGCTGATTACGATTGAGGAAGGCGCGATTGGCGGCTTCGGCTCACATGTTATGCACTTTTTGTCTGACCAGGGTGTGCTGGATGGGGGGATCAAAATCCGTTCCATGATTTTGCCGGATCGATTCATCGATCAGGCAAGTCCGGCGGTTATGTATGCTGAGGCCGGGTTGGACGCGGCGGGTATTGTGACCACCGTTGAACGCGCCTTGGGCGGGGCCATTCGGGATCATGGCACGGCTTGATCAGGTCTTGGTTGCGCGTGGTTTGGTAGCAAGCCGGGCGCGCGCGCAAGCAGAAATCGCTGCCGGATCTGTGTTGGTGAACGGTGCAGCGGCGACCAAGCCCTCGCAAAAAATTTCTGATACTGATGCGGTATCGCTTGAGGTGCCCGCCATTCCTTATGTGTCGCGGGCGGGGTTGAAACTCGCCAAGGCGCTGGAGGTTTTCGACGTGAAGGTGGCAGGCAAGCGCGCGCTTGATCTTGGCGCGTCTACCGGGGGCTTTGTTGAGGTGCTGCTGGCCGCAGGTGCCACCCATGTGACGGGGGTTGATGTGGGGCAGGGGCAACTTCATGCGAAGCTGGTGACAGACAGCCGCGTCACCTCACTGGAAAATACGGATGCGCGCGCGTTGACGGCTGAATTGGCTGGTGCGCCGCAAATCATCACCAGCGATATGAGTTTCATCTCGCTCACCAAGGCGCTGCAACCTGCACTGGATTTAGCCGCAGCGGGGGCGGATTTGCTCGCGCTGGTAAAACCTCAGTTCGAGGTTGGGCGCAAGGCGGTTGGCCGTGGCGGCATTGTGAAGGATGAGGCGCTACGCCAAGCCGCGTTGCAAAATGTGCGTGATTGGGTGAATGAACAGCAGGGCTGGCAGGTGATTGCCAGTGCAGACAGCCCCATTTTGGGCGGCGACGGCAACAAGGAATTTCTTCTTCATGCTCGAAAAGAATAGGCCCATAAACGTTAAAATCGATAGGCTGGGCCATCAAGGCGATGGCATCGCGATGGATAGCGGCCAGGCGCTTTATGTGCCCTTCACCTTGCCGGGTGAGGAGGTGGAGGTTGAAACCGCTGGCGAACGCGGCACGCTGACCAAAATTTTGACGCCCTCGCCCAGCCGTGCTGACCCGGTCTGTCCGCATTTCGGCACCTGTGGGGGCTGCCAACTTCAACACATGGCAGCCGAACCGCTGGCAGATTTCAAACGTGATCGTGTGGTGACAGCCTTGGCGCAACGCGGACTGGATGAGGTGCCGGTTAACGCAACATTGTCGGTTGGCTCGGCATCGCGCCGCCGCTTGGCGATGAAGGCGCGCCGGGTTGGGCGTGAGGTGAAGCTGGGTTTCATGGAACCTAAAGGCCATCAACTGATAGATATTGGGGCCTGCCCGGTTGCGACCGCCAAACTCACCGCCGCGCTGCCCGCCTTGCGGGAGGTGCTGGATGAGGTGATGGGCCGCAAAACAAAAGTGGATGTGCAACTAACGCAATCTGACAATGGGCTGGACCTTGTGCTGCATATTGCCCGTGATCCCACATTGGAAGAAATCCAAACCTTGGTGAATTTTGGCGAGGCGCAAGATTACGCGCGCCTGAGCTGGAATGATGAAGTGCTGGCCGCGCGCCGTGATGCCTATATGGCATGGGGGCCGCTGAAGGTTGTGCCGCCGCCGGGCGCCTTTGTGCAGGCTGCAAAGGCAGGCGAGCAAGCCATGCAAAAACTGGTGGTGGAGGCGATTGGGCCGCAAGCGCGCCATGTCGCTGATTTGTTTGCGGGTTCCGGCACTTTTACGGGGCCGTTGGCTGCGCAGGCGCATGTCACAGCCTATGAAAGTTCCAAACCAATGATGCGGGGGCTGCAAGCCGCCTCCGACAAGGCATCAGGGCAGGGGCTTTGCAAGCCGGTTAAGGCCAAGCCGCGGGATTTGATGCTGGACCCGCTGATCCCGATAGAGTTGGAAGATTTTGATGCGGTGATTTTTGACCCGCCGCGCGCCGGGGCCAAAAAGCAAGCCGATGAAATTGCCAATAGCGATGTGCCGGTGATCATCGGCGTGTCGTGTAACCCGGCAAGCTTTGCGCGCGATGCCCGCACATTGGTGGATGGTGGCTACACGCTGGAGGCGGTTACCCCCATCGACCAGTTCACATGGTCCCACCATACGGAAATGGTTGGGGTGTTTCGGCGCTAGTCGAAACGCGCTTCACCATTGGGGCCCGGCGTGATGTGCATGAGTGTCGTTTCTTCCAGACAATCCACCATATGCCATTCCCCACGGCGCACGATACAAGCCTCGCCCGCCGAAAGGATGAGCGGATGCTCACCGCTGTCATATTTCAACTGTAATGTTCCGCTCACTACATAGAGAATTTCATCGCCATCGGGGTGCATCTCTCCCTTGTGGGGGGAATGCCCCGGCAAGATGGTGACGATGCCGACGCTCATGCCATCTATCCGAACGGGCGGGCCAGGCTGCCTTTCGCGTGCAGATACGGACAAATCCCGATGGATATCCAGCACCAGATTACGCACATCAACTTTTTCGACCGTGCTCATCTCAAGCTTTGGAGAAACGGCGGGCTGTGAATAGCAGTAAAGCGGCGATGATGATTTCAAAGCCAATCATATCGGTTGCCATGACAGCCCCATGGGCCGAGGCGGCGATGATGCGGAACAGGGCTGCAAATCCCAACAACATGGCAGGCGCATAAAGCCATGTGCCATTTTGGGTGGCGGCACCCATTAAAATGGTGACGCCCAGCGTGACGAAGAAGGCGGCCAAATCACCGATTTGGGTGCTTAGCCCCACGCCTTCAAGCAAGGGCATACCCAACCCTTCGGCGGCAGTGGCGGGGTCCAGCAACCAGCCTGCGCCCATCGCCAAAAATAGCAAGCCCGGCAGGGCTACAACGATACGTAAAATCTTGTTCATAATTCTATCCCCCAAATGATGCCATGAGCCTATAGGGCTTTGACGTTCATGCAAACAAAAAGGCCGGAGCAATGCCCCGGCCTTTCTGATTTGATGATTCTGGATTCCGGGTTCTGCTACGCAGCCCCGGAATGACGGCGCACTCGCAGGCGTTGGGCTGGAAGCCAGCCCAACTGCCGTGAGAGTAAACTAAGCTGCTTCGTAGCCCAGCACGGCTTTGATTTCGATGAAATCTTCGAAGCCAAACTCGCCCCATTCACGGCCATTGCCTGATTGTTTGTAGCCGCCGAAGGGGGCATTCAAATCAGGGCCAGCGCCGTTCAGGTGCACATTGCCGGTGCGCAACTGCGCAGCCACGCTGCGGGCGTGGTCGATGTCGCCGGATTGTACATAGCCAGACAAGCCATAAACAGTGTCGTTCGCCATCTCAATTGCTTGTTCTTCTGTCTCGTAAGGCAGAATGGAAAGCACGGGGCCGAAGATTTCTTCGCGAGAAACCGTCATGTCGTTGGTGACATCACCGAACACGGTGGGGCGCACGAAGTAGCCACGGTTCATGCCTTCGGGGCGACCGGGGCCACCGGCCAACAGCTTGGCACCTTCTTCAATGCCTTTTTCGATAAGGCCTTGAATTTTGTTGAACTGAACTTCCGAAACCACGGGGCCGATATGGCGGCCTTCTTCTGACGGATCGCCAACTGTTACGCTTTCAGCGGCCTTGGCGGCAATGGCATAGGCTTCTTCCTTCTTGGCGGCGGGTACGAACATACGCGTGGGCGCATTACAGGACTGGCCTGAATTGTTCATAACCTGCATCACACCACCGGCAACGGCGGTTTCAAGATCGGCATCTTCCAACACGATATTGGCAGACTTGCCGCCCAGTTCCTGCGCCACGCGCTTAACAGTGTCGGCAGCGGCCTTGGCCACCAATACACCCGCGCGGGTGGAGCCGGTAAAGGACATCATGTCTACATCAGGATGGCTGGACAGAGGCTCACCTACGGCCAAGCCGTCACCGTTTACCAAGTTGAACACACCGGCGGGCAGGCCAGCCTCATGCACAATCTCGGCAAAGATGGCGGCGTTGATCGGGGCTACTTCAGAAGGCTTGAGAACCATGGTGCAACCGGCAGCAAGGGCAGGGGCCACTTTGCAGACGATTTGGTTGATCGGCCAGTTCCATGGCGTGATGAAGCCGCAAACACCCACGGGCTCGCGCACGATCATGGTGGAGCCCTTTTGTTCGGAGAACTCATAGTTCTTCAAAACTTCCATGGCGGTGCCAAGATGAGCAACGCCCATGGCGGCTTGCGCAGCCGTTGCCAGTGAAATAGGCGCGCCCATTTCCATGGAGATGGCTTGGGCAATCTCGCCATAGCGGGCTTGGTAGGCTTCTACAATTTTGCCCATATAGCCCAGGCGTTCTTCCTTAGTGGTGCGTGACCAGGCCGGGAAAGCGGCTTTTGCAGCAGCTACGGCGGCATCCACATCGGCGGATGTGCCGACAGAGATTTTGGCGCAAGGTTCTTCCGTGGCCGGATTAATCACGTCCAGCGTGGCAGGTGTGGCCGGGTCTACCCATGCGCCATTGATATAAAATTGAAGCTTTTCAATCATTTGTTCCCCCTAAAGGTCTTGTTTGAACAGAATTTCATTTGATTTCAGACGGCGGATAAAACCACTTAAGGGGGCTAAAAACAAGCAGGAATGCTCAAGTTTCTCGCAAGTGTGATTGCCCTTGTTATTTGGCTGCGCTATCAAATGGCATCTGAAATTGACAGAACGTCATAAAACATAAGGGGGATCATATGTCTGATCTAAATGCCTTTCGTGAGGAAGTGCGGGACTGGCTGGAAGCCAATTGCCCGCCCTCCATGCGCACGCCCACCGCACCGGGCGAGGAATGCTGGGGGGGCCGCAAAGCGGTCTATAAAAACCCGGAAACCAAGCAATGGCTGGATGCCATGGGGTCCAAGGGGTGGACCGCGCCTGAATGGCCCGCAGCCTATGGCGGCGGCGGCCTGAGCAAGGACGAAAACAAAATCCTGCAAGAAGAGCTGCGGCGCATTAAAGCGCGCCCGGCGCTGCTGTCCTTCGGCATTTGGATGCTTGGGCCCGCCTTGCTGGAATATGCCAGTGAAGAACAGAAGAAACATTATCTGCCACAAATCGTGCGTGGTGAGATCAGGTGGTGCCAAGGCTATTCAGAACCCGGTGCCGGGTCTGACCTTGCGGGCTTGCAAACCCGGGCCGAAGACAAGGGCGATCACTGGTTGGTCAACGGCTCCAAAATCTGGACATCTTATGCGAATTTTGCGGATTGGATTTTCTGCCTTGTGCGCACTGATACGAGCACGAAGCATGAAGGCATTTCCTTCCTGCTGTTTGATATGGAATCACCGGGTGTGACCACCAAGCCGATCAAGCTGATTTCAGGCGCATCACCTTTCTGCGAAACCTTCTTTGATGATGTGAAGGTGCCGAAGGAAAATTTGGTGGGCGAACTGAACAAAGGCTGGTCCATCGCAAAGGCCTTGCTGCAGCATGAACGCAACATGATTTCCGAGATGGGCAATAGCGACGAAGAAGGCGGGCGCACCAATGCGCTGGACCAAGTCGCCAAAACCTATATGGGCGATCACAATGGGCAGGTCTCTGATCCCGCTTTGCGTCACGCCATTGCCAAACACAAAATGAACGATCAAGCCTTCGCGCTCACGCTGAAACGCGCGCGTGAAGAAGCAAAATCGGGCATGGGGGCATCTGCGGCATCATCCATGTTCAAATATTATGGCACCGAACAGAACAAGCGGAAGTTCGAACTGCTGCTGGAAGCCATGGGCAATAAATCGCTGGGCTGGGAAGGCGAAGGCTTTAACAGCACCGAGATTTCCACCACACGCGGCTGGTTGCGCTCCAAAGCCAATTCCATTGAAGGCGGCACATCGGAAGTGCAGCTTAATGTGATTGCGAAACGCGTTCTGGGCCTTCCAGACTAAGGGGATATTGAAATGGCAATGGTATTAAATGAGGAGCAGCAGCTTCTTAAAGATTCGGCGCGTGAATTTGTGAAAGAAAAATCACCGATTGCGGCGCTGCGTAAATTGCGCGACGACGAAGACGCAACAGGCTTTGATCGCGCGCTTTGGAAAGAAATGGCTGAGATGGGCTGGGCCGGGATTATCTTCCCGGAAGAATTCGGCGGGCTTGATTTCGGCTATCAAGGCCTTGGCATTGTGCTGGAAGAAACCGGCCGCACGCTGGCGGCATCGCCTTTGGTTTCTACCGTTTTGACCTGTGGCACCGCTGTGCTGCTGGGCGGCAGTGAGGCCCAAAAGGCGGCCATTTTGCCCAAGATTGCCGCTGGCGATCACATCATGGCCTTGGCCTGTGATGAAGGCCCGCACCACAATCCGCTGGCGATTAAATCCACGGCCACAAAGTCCGGTGACGGTTTCAGCTTAAGCGGAGAAAAGAGCTTTGTGCTGGATGGTCATGTGGCAGATCAATTGATCGTGGTTGCCCGCACATCCGGCGCACCGGGCGAGAAGGATGGGTTGACGCTCTTTTTGGTCGATCCAAGTGCCCAAGGCGTTTCCATTACCCGCAATATGATGGTGGATAATCGCAATGTTGCGACCGTTGAACTGCAAAATGTGGCGGTTGGCGCAGATGCGGTGCTGGGTGAAGTGGATCGTGGCTTTGATGTGCTGGAACCCACCTTGGACCGTGCCCGCATTGGCCTTGCCGCTGAAATGTATGGCAGTGCTGCGGAATGCTTTGAGCGGACCATGGAATACCTTAAAACGCGGAAGCAATTTGGCGTGCTTATCGGCACGTTCCAGGGCCTGAAGCATCGCGGGGCGGAAATGTTCTCCGAGCTTGAATTGTGCAAATCGGTTGTGCTGGAAGCCTTGAGCGCGATTGATGATGATCGCAATTCGGTGCCGTTGCTGGCCTCACTTGCCAAGGCGCGTTTGTGCGAGACGCTTAATCTTGTCAGCCGCGAAGGCGTGCAAATGCATGGCGGTATCGGCATGACCGATGAGGAAGAAATCGGCTTCTTCATGAAGCGGGCAAGGGTGGCCGAAGCCACTTTCGGCAACGCCAAATATCATCAAAACCGTTATGCGGAGATTGAAGGCTTTTAGGCGACCGCATCTTTGTTAGGGAATTTGGGGCTGCACCAATTGGTGTGGCCCTTTTTCGTTGAGGCATTTTTGCAACACTGTTGCGGCATAGTGGCGGCGGGCCGTTCTTTGTAACAGAACTGTCATGGCGCAGCTTTAGACCCTTTTTCCGACATCAGTTTCAAAGAATCGGAAGAGGGTAAAACCACATGAAACTTTCACACATCATCGCAGCCACTTTGGTTGCATCAACCACTGTGGCACCTGCTATGGCGGGTGGCATTAATTTGGGCACAGAGACCGTAACCGTTACGCCCTATGCGCAAATCAACCGTGCGGCGCAATACGCAGATAATGGCGAAAAAAGCTCTGTCATTCATGTTGATAACAAAATGTCCGGTACGCGCGGCGGCTTTAAAGTAAAAGCCAAGGTTGATGACAATTTTTCCGTCGGTGGCAATTGGGAGATCGAATATCTGTCCAATCCCTCCAGCAAGGTTGATATTGATGGGGCGGAAATCAAAAATGAGTTCTCCGAACGCAAGCTGGAAATTTGGGCCAAATATAATGGCTGGAAAATTTCTGCCGGGCAGGGCGAATTTGCCTCTGACGGTACAGGCGAAAAACAGTTCAAGGATGGTTTGAACACCGCCATGCATCCCAAGGTGCAAGATGGCACGGGTGATTATACCACCCGCATCAACACAATGGGTGTTTATAGTGTGGGCGGCAAGGTGGACAGTTTTGTTGCCAATGTGGATGGCATTGGCCGCGGTGATCGCATCCGCATTGATACGCCGGTGTTTAATGGGTTCAGCCTGTCTGCCGCAACGGGGCAGCCGGATAAAACAGGTAACCTGACCGACACCCAAGCCTGGGATGTGGCCCTGCGCTATGCAGGTGAATTCGGGGCCATTCGTGTTGCTGCGGCGGCATCTTACGCTGATATGGATAGTGCCTCGGAAGAAAGCCGCCATGGCGGGTCCATTTTCTTGGGCCATGAAAGCGGTTTCGGTATTGGCGGTGTATATGAGGGCATAGACTTCACAGCCGCCGGGCGGGATGACCACAGCTATATGTATGTACGCGGGTCTTACGTCGCTGACGATCTGTGCAAATACGGCAAAACATCCTTCGGGGTGGAATATGGTAAAGCCGAAAATGTTAAGTCCAATGATCAAGAAGGTAATTTCTGGGGCGTTGGGGCTGTGCAAAAGCTGAAAGCCGTCTCGACGGAACTTTATGTCAGCTATCGTGCCTTTGATTTCGACGACAGCTCGTTACTGGCGAGCGAAAGCATCGAAGACTTTACCACCGGCATGGCCGGTGCGCGTATCAAGTTTTAGGTCTTACGACCTCTAATATCCGGTTTTCTCACCGCTTGCTGCCCGTGCCCAAAAGGCGCGGGCAGTTTCTTTTGTATTGCGCCAAAGAGGTGGTAAAACTCGGCCACAAGGTAAAGGGACGGGATCACTTGGGGCAAACACCGCCAAAATATCAAAGCTGGTTGCATGAGCACGCCTTTCCCATGTGGATGGGGGCGGGCTTTGATGAGGCACAAGGCTGCTTTCAAGAAGCACTGACATTTGCTGGCACGCCTTCCTCGAAAGGGTTTCATCGCACGCGGGTGCAGGCGCGCCAAATATTTGCGGCCACGCAGGCGCATCTTGAAGGCGCTGATGAGCGCGCCTTGGACCGGGCTGAAAGCGCGCTGGACTTTGTGACCAAGAATGGCTGGGCCGACGGTTTTGTGCATAAACTTGGCGGGGATGGGCGCGTAATCAACGCCACTATCGATACTTACGACCAAGCCTTTATGCTTTATGCGCTGGCATGGTGGTGGAAGGTGTCAAAGGATCAAGTAGCGCTTGATTGGGTAACGCGCACGCTCGACGTGCTGGATAAGCGTCTTGGTGCCCCAAATGCAGGCTATCTTGAAAGCGACCCAACGGCCTTGCCGCGCCGCCAAAACCCCCATATGCATTTGCTGGAGGCGCTGCTGGCGCTTCATCAATTTACGGGGGAAAGTGCTTTTCTTGAGCGTGCCAAGGGGATGGTAAACCTGTTTAACGATCATCTTTTTGATCGTAATAACAATAGTTTATATGAGTTTTTTGAAGACGATTGGGCGCCGAATTTGCTTGGTGATAACGCCTATATCGAACCCGGCCACCACGCTGAATGGGTCTATTTACTTCACGCCTATGAAACGGCGTCGGGGGAAGACCAAACCGCGCGGATCGATGCGCTATATCAGGTTGCCGTAAAGGCGGGGCGGGTGCCGGGTAAAGCTTTTTGCTTTGACGGTATCCATTGGCAAAGCCATGCGCCCAAGCCAACGATCCGGCTATGGGGTCAAACAGAGCTTTTGCGGGCCCATAAGGTAATGCAGATACGCAAGCCGGATCAGGCGCAGGCATTGGCGGCTGAAGAAGCGGCCTTGATGACAGCTCTGTTCGAGACCTATTTCAATACTGATGTGCCGGGCCTGTGGTATGATCAATATGAAGTGAGCCAAGGGGCGCTTGTGTCAACCGATGTGCCTGCCTCATCTTTCTATCATATTTTGACAGCGTTGCAGTTTGGCCGCACCTATTGAATTTAGGCCTGCTTAGGGTGACACGCGCCACCCCTTGGTGTATCTAGAGCGGCTTTTTTCAACAGCTCACAACGGAAGGAACATCCCATGAGCACGGCAAATATATTGGTATTGGGAGCATCAGGCTATACGGGCGCTGAAACCGTCCGCCTGTTGGCACGCCACCCCAATATGCGCATTGCCGCGCTGACCGCGGACAGAAAAGCCGGGCAAGAAATGGCCTCGGTGTTTCCGCATTTGGGTGTTCTGGATTTGCCAACCCTGCAACGGGTCGAGGATCTGGACCTTAGCGCCTATGACGGGGTGGTGTGTTGCTTGCCTCATGGCACAACGCAGGAAACAGTGGCGGCTATCCCCGCCAGTGTGAAGGTGGCTGATCTCTCGGCTGATTTTCGGCTGTCGCTGGATGATTACAAAAAATGGTATGGCGCTGACCATAAAGCACCGGAACGGCAAAAAGATGCCGTTTATGGGCTGACAGAACATTACCGCGACGCGGTGAAAGCCGCCAATTTGGTGGCGGTGCCGGGCTGTTATCCAACGTCGGCGCTCAATCCCTTGATCCCGCTGATAAAAGCCGGGGCGATTGACTTGGATGATATTGTGGTGGATGCCAAATCAGGTGTTACCGGGGCAGGGCGCGCACCCGCTGAAGGCAAGCTGCATACGGAAGTTTCTGAAGGCTTTCACGCCTATGGTGTGGGGCACCACCGCCATATGTCTGAGTTGGATCAGGAACTTGGCAAAGCCGCCGGGCGGGATGTGATGGCGGCTTTCACGCCCCATTTGCTGCCGATGAACCGGGGCATTCTCTCCACTATCTATGTGAAGGGCGAGGCTCAAGCCATTCATCAGGTGTTGGCAGAGCGCTATAGGGATGAATATTTCGTCGGCGTTCTTCCCTTTGGGGAGGTGCCAGCAACCCGGCATGTGCGCGGATCAAACCACCAATTGATAGGGGTTGTTGCTGATCGCAGGCCCGGCCGGACGATTATTGTGTCAGTTCTGGATAATCTGGTGAAAGGCGCAGCGGGCCAAGGCTTGCAGAACCTGAACCTGATGTTGGGGCTGGATGAAACCGCCGGATTGCAGCAAGCGCCGCTTTTCCCTTGATTTTTGGCATTGGCCAATTGGGGTGATTAGCCGAAATCGCACAAAAACAGGCCCTCTTTTTCTTGTAAGTCCTTGAAAAAGAGGGCACAGTTCCCTTTGAGCGAGTCTTTTATAAGAAGCGGGTGTCGCTTATCGGCTGGGCAGCCTTGAGGCACCGTCATGCGGGGATTTGAGAAGATGAAAAGCGTATTGAAATCTCAACTGTTACGTCACTCGGCTTTGGCCGCAGTATTAGGCGTTGGTTTGGTCGGCTGTTCCGATGGATCGGACAGCTATTTCGGCTGGGGCGATCCCGGTGCGTGGTACGAAAGCGCCGCGCCAGGTGAGGGCGATCCTAATCTTGATGGGGCCTCTGTTCCCGGCGATCGCTTGCCGGATGCATCGCGCGGTCCTGCGCTTGATTTGGGCGGCGCTGATGATGGCATTGAATATGCGGATAGTGACGTGCGTGGCTCTGAAAGCGGCACACTAGATAGCGGCCCGCAAACGGCAACGGCATCTGCCCCTAGGGAAGAAGGCTCACCGTTGATTGCCAGTGCCCGTACATTGGGGGAAGTGCCGCCGGCACCGAAAATTGATGCACCAGCCGATGAAAAACCTACGGCAGCAGCAACAAAACCGGTTGATATTGTGCCGCAAAGCAAACCTGTTGAGGTTGCAGCGGTGGAGCCTGAAACGCCCAAAAAGAATTATACAGCTATTCCCAAAACAACCACTTTGGGCGGGGCGCGTCCGGTAAACTTTGCCCGTCGGGCACCGAACAACACAATTGTACCGAAGGGTAAGGATGCGCCGGTAGTGGCGCGCTTGATGGATCGCGGTAATCCCGATATTCCCGGGCCTATGCCCTTTGCCGGATCAGACGGTACAGTGCGCGGTTATCCCGGCGACATTGGCCCGGCACCGCAAAATGTGCCTACGCCCGCAGCGGTGCGCACCGCATCGGCACCTGCTTTGGTACCAGCTGCTGCGCCTTCAACCACGCCAGCCAACGCAGCGCCGAAAGTTGCCAGCAATGGCAGCGGACCGCGTTCAATCGGGCAATATATTCAAGGGGGCGATACGCCAACACGGGCCGCACCGCTTAAATCAGCCGCGGCCTCAAATTCTATGATGGCATCATCCAGCGCGCCCAGCGGCCGCAAACCGCTTGTACCGATTGCAGGAACACGCGCCGCGGATGCGGAAACATCACTTGAAAAATCTGCCGCTGGGTCGTTCTCCAGCAGCTTTAGCGAGGTTGCCGGACGTGATGTCAGCAATGATGCCGTTACGATTGATATGACTGCATTGGATGAACGCAAGGCATCTGTTCCGCAGGAATTGATTGCCGATCTCAATAACGAGTTTGGCGGGGGGAATCCTACTTACCAAACAACACGGGCAGATCTGCAATTTGATGGTGGCTCGGTCGCATATGGTGCGCCTTATGTCGTAGGTGGCACAGCCCCGATGGCTGCCCCGACAATGGCCGTTGAGCAACGCCGGGAAACATTGGCGGCGTTGATCCCGCCGGAACGTGCCGCTGCAACGCAAGCAAGAGGAGCTTATATCGGCTTCGCTTTAGGGTCTGTGCGGTTGTCTCAGCAGGATCGGGCAGCGATCACAAAGCTGGCCAGTGCCGTTGCCGGTACGCCGCGGGTGATCCGTGTTGTTGGCCATGCGGCTGATCCTACCAGCGACACCCATGGCGGTGTAGATGGCTTCGACCTGTCACTTGAGCGCGCCAATAAAGTGGCGGCTGCCTTGGTGGCGGCGGGCGTACCGCATAATCAGTTACGTGTGGAAGCCCGCGGTGTGACAGGTGCGCGCCGGGCCGAACTTTATCTGGAGTAGGGACGAAGTCGGGCCATCTGCAAAGGGGTGAGGTGCGCCCCACCCGCGACATGGTTGCGCCCTATTTTTGCCTGACATAACCCTATAAAGGCCGCTATAAACAGCAATCACGGGCCATGGCTGAACAATCTGCCATGGTGCCCCGCCTTTTGATATCGAGTTTACGCATGAATACAGATTTTCATCGCATCAAGCGCCTGCCGCCTTATGTTTTTGTCGAGGTTAACCGCCTGAAGGAAGAAGCGCGCGCCAAGGGCAAGGATATTGTCGATTTCGGGATGGGTAATCCTGATCTGCCAACGCCGCCGCATATTGTGGAAAAGCTGGTGGAGACCGTTCAGAATCCGAAAACCCATCGCTATTCACAATCGCGCGGCATTCCCGGTTTGCGCAAGGCACATGCTGCTTACTATCAGCGCCGCTTCAATGTAGAGCTGGACCCTGAAACAGAAATCGTTGTGACCTTGGGCTCCAAGGAAGGCTTGGCAAATCTGGCGCAGGCTGTGACCGCGCCGGGTGACGTGATTTTGGTGCCGAACCCGTCTTATCCCATTCACCCTTACGGCTTTATTATTGCCGGGGCTGCGATCCGTCATGTACCCAGCGGGCCGGATGAAGATTTCATGGAAAATCTGGAACGTGCCGTGCGCCATTGCGTGCCGCCACCCACAATGCTGGTGTTGAACTTTCCATCCAACCCAACCGCTCAAGTGGTCGATCTTGATTTCTATCGGGAAGTTGTTGCGTTCGCGAAAGCTAATAATCTGTGGGTTGTCTCCGACCTCGCCTATTCAGAGATCTATTTTGATGGCAATCCGCCGCCCTCTATTCTTGAGGTTGAGGGTGCGCGCGACATTGCGGTTGAGTTTACCTCCATGTCCAAAACCTATTCCATGCCCGGTTGGCGCATTGGTTTTGCAGCAGGCAATAAGGCTTTGATAGCGGCCTTGGCGCGGATCAAATCATATCTGGATTATGGGGCGTTCACGCCTATTCAGGTGGCCGCAACGGCTGCGTTGAACGGTCCGCAAGAATGCGTGGATGAAGCGCGCAATATCTATCAAGAACGGCGCGATGTGCTGGTGGATGCCCTTGGCCGTGCCGGGTGGGAAATTCCATCACCGCCTGCAACCATGTTTGCGTGGGCTCCCATACCGGAACCGTTCCGCGAATTGGGTTCGCTGGAGTTTTCCAAACTTCTGCTTGAACATGCCGATGTGGCGGTGTCACCCGGCATTGGGTTTGGTGAATATGGTGATGGCCATGTGCGCTTGGCATTGGTTGAGAATGAGCATCGCATTCGCCAAGCAGCGCGCGGCATCAAAAAGTTTATGAGCAATGCCGACGAGATCGCGGCAAAAGCTAAAGAAAAATTGAAACGCGGCGCGTAGCGGCATCGACGACTTTAAGGGAGTGGGCTTGAACAATGGGGCAAGGGGCAGATAAAGCACCGCTTCGGCTGGGTATTGCAGGTTTGGGCACCGTAGGTGTTGGGACGGTTAAAATAGTTGCGGCCCATGGGGCGCGGTTCGCCTTAAGCGTTGGCAGGTCTATTGAGATCACTGCGGTCAGCGCGCGCGACACAAACCGGGATCGCGGTGTCGATCTTTCCAACATGGCATTCGAAACCGATGCCCGCGCCTTGGCAACCCGCGAAGATGTAGATGTTGTGGTAGAGATGATTGGCGGCAGTGAGGGCATCGCGCTTGAGCTGGTGGAAAACGCGCTGGCAAATGGCAAATCAGTCGTCACGGCTAATAAGGCGCTGATTGCTTTGCATGGCACGCGCCTTGCCAAAATTGCCGAAGAAAACAATGTTGCCCTGAATTATGAGGCGGCTGTTGCTGGCGGCATCCCCATCATTAAAACCATGCGTGAAGGGGTGGCCGCCAATGCGATCAACCGCGTCTATGGCATTTTGAATGGCACCTGCAATTATATTCTCTCCCAAATGGAAAGTACGGGCCGGGCTTTTGACGATGTGTTGGCTGATGCGCAAGCCAAAGGCTATGCCGAGGCGGATCCCAGCTTCGATGTTGGCGGGATTGATGCGGCCCACAAGCTGGCAATCTTAACCGCGCTGGCTTACGGCACGGAACTGGCTTTCGATGATATTGAGGTTGAAGGCATAGAAGCCATTACGGCAGATGATATTCAAACCGCTATCAAGCTTGGCTACCGCATTAAATTGATTGCGCAATCGGTGCCGGTAGATGGCGGCGGGCTTGAGCAACGGGTGTCGCCCGCGCTGGTGCCGCTGGGCACGCCGATGGCGGCGGTTGATGATGTGTTCAATGCCGTCGCGCTTGAGGGTGATTTTGTTGATCGCGTATTCCTTGAAGGCCGCGGTGCGGGTGAGGGACCAACCGCCTCTGCCGTGGTGGCTGATATTCTGGATATTGCACGCGGCCAGATCATGCCCACCTTTGGTGTGCCAGCCGATGCCTTGCAGCCCTTTGTTGTTGCCGCCCAAGGCGCGCATGAAGGGGCCTTTTTTGTGCGCCTTGCCCTAAAGGATGAGCCGGGCGGCATGGCGGCTGTTACCACCGCATTTCAGGCCGAAGGCATATCCATCTCTGCCATGAACCAATCAGAAGCAGGGCATGATGCCAAATCGGGTGTACCTGTGGTAATCATTACCCATGAATGCCGGGAGGCTGCCTTGCAGTCAGCGGTTGAAAAAATTGCGGCCTTGCCGGTTTCGCTGGCGACCCCGCGCACCATCAGAATTGCTGCCTTTTAGGGCCGCCATATAAAGTAGGAAGAGAAGTCATATGTCACAGATCGATGCGCTGAACCGCACACTCGTTATGGAAATCTGCCGGGTCACAGAGGCCGCCGCAGTTGCCGCCTCCCGCCTGACCGGGCGCGGCGATGAAAAAGCGGCAGACCAAGCCGCCGTTGATGCCATGCGCCGTGCCTTGCTTGATCTTGATATTCAAGGCCGCGTTGTCATCGGCGAAGGGGAGCGCGACGAAGCCCCCATGCTTTATATCGGTGAACTGGTAGGCAACGGCACTGGCCCCAAGGTGGATATCGCCCTTGACCCGCTGGAAGGCACCACCATCACCGCGAAAGCCATGCCTAACTCATTGGCCGTTATTGCGTTTGCAGAGCATGGCAACTTCCTGCATTCGCCGGATGTTTATATGGACAAGATCGCCGTTGGTGGCGGCTATCCGGCAGGCGTGGTGGATTTGGATAAAACCACCAAGGAAAATGTAGAAAGCCTTGCAAAAGCCAAGGGCGTACCGGTGGGCGAAATCACTGCCTGCGTTCTGGATCGCCCGCGCCATGCAGACATCATCAATGATCTGCGTGAAGTTGGTTGCCGTGTCGCCCTGATCGGCGATGGTGATGTCGCAGGCGTCATTGCCTGCACCGATGAAGACACAGGCGTTGATATTTATATCGGCCAAGGTGGCGCACCTGAAGGTGTGTTGGCGGCCGCTGCCTTGCGTTGCATTGGTGGCCAAATGCAGGGTCGTTTGGTGTTCCGCAATGATGATGAACGGGGCCGTGCTGCCAAGGCCGGTATCACCGATCTTGATCGCAAATATGAGCTGGAAGAACTGGCCGCGGGCGATGTTATCTTTGCCGCCACAGGCGTGACCAACGGTTCTTTGCTGGATGGCGTTACCCGCAATCGGGATGGCTCCGTCGATACGGAAAGCATCATCATGCGCTCGGCCACGGGCACGGTGCGCCGCATTCGCGGTCGCCACGTCAGCGAAGACAAGTTCAAAGCTTAAGCGATGACGGGGGAAGGGCCACAACAACCCATTTTGGGAGTGGCCCGATCCGCCTTGGGGCGCAAATGGCTGCCCCGTTTGCAAGATGAGCGGTTGGGTCTGGCCTTGGCCCAACGCCTGGAAGCGCCGGAGCTTGTGGGGCGTGTTCTTGCCGCGCGCGGGGCCTCCTTGGAGGATGCGCCGCGACTGCTCAATCCCAAATTACGCGATTGGATGCCGGATCCCTCCACCATTACGGATGTGGATAAAGCCGTTGCGCGACTGGTAGAGGCGCTGGGGGCGGGTGAACAAATCGCCGTATTCGGTGACTATGATGTTGATGGGGCAACCAGCACGGCGCTCCTAACCCGCTATTTTGGGGCATTGGGGCGCACGTTGCTGACCCATATCCCCGATCGCCAAAAAGAAGGCTATGGCCCCAATATAGAAGCGATGGAAAGCCTTAAAAAGCAGGGCGCGCAAATCGTCATTACAGTTGATTGTGGCACGCTTGCCTATGATCCTTTGGCACATGCGGCGGGCTTGGGGCTGGAGGTAATCGTACTGGACCATCACTTGGCCGAGCCAAATTTGCCCAAATGTCATGCATTGGTAAACCCAAACCGCTTGGAAGATAGCTCCGGCTTGGGGGATTTGGCGGCTGTCGGCGTTGTGTTCATGGTGTTGGTGGCGCTCAACCGCGCCTTGCGGCAGGCAAATTGGTTTGCTGACCAAGGTGTCGATGAACCCAACTTGATGGGGCTGCTTGATATTGTGGCCTTGGGCACGGTGGCAGATGTGGTGCCGCTGCGGGGTTTGAACCGCGCCTTTGTCACCCAAGGGCTTGAGGTGATGGCGCAGCGCGGCAATGCGGGCATTAACGCTTTGTTGGATGTAGCATCTGTAACGGATCAACCCCGCGCCTATCATATGGGCTTTGTGCTTGGGCCGCGGGTGAACGCTGGTGGCCGCGTGGGGGAGGCACCGCTTGGTGCGCGCCTGCTCAGCCTTGATGACCCCATCGAAGCGAAGGAGATTGCGGCCAAACTTGATCTCTATAACAGGGAACGCCAAGCGATTGAGGCGCAAGTGCTGGAAGAGGCCATGGCACAAATGCTGGACCGCTATGGGGATAAGCCTGATGTGCCATTGGTGATGGTGCATGGGCCGAACTGGCATCCCGGCGTCATTGGCATTGTTGCATCCCGTTTGAAGGAACGTGCCGAACGCCCGGCACTTGTGTTGGCGGGCGGAACAGGGAATGAGCCGATGAAAGGCTCAGGCCGCTCTATCACAGGGGTAGATCTTGGGCGCGCGATCACCGCCGCGCTTGAGGCAGACTTGCTGGTGAATGGCGGCGGCCACGCAATGGCTGCGGGCGTGACCCTTGATCCCAATATGTATGAAACATTCGAGACGTTTGTGAGCGACAAGATTGCGGCACAAGTTGCTGCTGTTGCGGCAGAGCCTGCCACGCTGATTGATTCGGTGCTGGGCGTGCGCGGCGTTACCGTTGATCTTGTGGCGTTGATGGAACGCGCAGGGCCTTTCGGTTCGGCCAATCCCACACCAAAGGTTGCGATTGCAGATGCGCGTATCATCGAGGCGCGGCCCGTGGGAGCGGATAAATCCCATGTGCGTTTGGTGCTGGCAGATAAAGGCGCAGGCGGGCGTCTAACCGGGATCGCTTTTCGGGCGGCAGAGACGGCGCTGGGGGCTTTTTTGTTGGAACGTTCCGGCGCGTATGAGCCTGTGCATCTGGTTGGCACCCTTAAAAGAGACACCTATATGGGGCGCGAAAAGGTGGATCTCACGGTGGAAGACGCGGCGCCAGCGCAATAGATCGTTTCTGCGACAATGCGCCAGCGTTGGAGGCGGGGCGGGGCAAAAGTCGCACTTGCGCCAAAGAGAATCCGGCTCTATACAGACGCCACTAAGCGCGTGGGCCCTTCGTCTATCGGTTAGGACGCCAGGTTTTCAACCTGGAAAGAGGGGTTCGATTCCCCTAGGGCCTACCACGCTTGGCTTTGTCTTGACCCGGTGTCGAACCTTCCAAATATATTACGCGTTACGCCCAGCCACCGGCAAAGGGCAACACATGGCCCGTGATAAAGCCTGATTTATCAGATGCCAGAAAGGCGATTGCCGCCCCGGCCTCTGCGGGTTGGCCCAAGCGGCCCAACGGAATGTTCTTGGTCATCCGCGCCAGCGTTTCCGGGTTTTCCGTCAGCTCTTTCGGGAAATATGTGGGGCTTTCAACATAATTGGGCGCAAGGGCATTTACGTTAATGCCGTGCTTGGCAAGTTCCAGTGAAAGCGTTTTCACCATGGCATTGGTGGCACCGCGCGCAGTGGCATAAATCGAATAGTTTGCCAGTCCGCGTAGCGGCGCGGCGGAGCTTACAAAAATGATCTTACCACCACCATTGTCTGCCATATGCGCAGCCGCAGCCCCGGCCAAGCGGAAGGGGCGTGTTACCAGCGCATCCAGTGCCTCTGTCATATGGGCGGGGTCTGCGCCGATTACCGGATCTTTCTTGGCGGGGTAAGCATCGTTAGAGATAACGATATCCAAGCCGCTAAGCTTATCTATGCATTCTGCTGCTAGCGCTTCGGGCTCTTGCGCGGTGAGCGCGCGAAAGCCGGGATGGGCCACCTCAAACGCCTCACGCGCTGCATTATCGGTGAAGCTTGCATCATGGGCGGCAATGGTCACGCCATCATCTGCAAGGGCCGCGGCAGCGGGCAGGCCAACAAAGTGGGTGATCTCGGTCACAAGGGCGATAGGCATGGCATTAGTCCTCTGAATTTAGCGCGGCACGCACCGCCTCGAATGGCAGCAGTACACATTGGTGACGGCTTTGATGCGCCGCGACGGATGAAAATATTTTGAAATCTTCGAATGGTGCAGCAGGCGCTATCGCGTCGCCCGCCAACAAGGCGGTGAGCGCTTGTTCTCCCGCATCAAACGCATCGGCATTCTGCCCAATGATCATGTGCCCGATCATGGCAGCACTGGCCTGACACAGCACACACGCCTTGGTGTCGTGCGCGTATCGCGTGATCTTACCATCGGAGAGGTTGAGATCGACCTTGATACGATCGCCACAAAGCGGATTGTCAATCGTTGCGCTGCGATCCGGGTTTTCGATCTCACCCGCGCTTGACGCATCAGAGGCATGGCGCAGCAGCTCTTGCTGATAGAGAGACGTGTTCATCTGGAAAGACCTAGTAATTTGCGCGCTTGATCCAATCCGACCAACAGCGCGTCGATATCATTTTGAGTGTTATAGGCTGCAAGGGAGGCACGCACCGTGCCTAACACACCGAAATGTTCCATCAAGGGCTGGGCGCAATGGTGGCCCCCACGGGTCGCGACACCATTGCTGTCCAGAATCTGGCAAATGTCATGTGGATGCGCACCGGGCAGGGTGAAGGATACAATCGGCCCGCGTTCGCTATTACCCGGTTCGGGGCCTACCAGTGTGACACCGTGATCGGCCAGCGCAGCCCAGAGGGATTGGGTGAGGCCTTGCAAGTGTAACTCTGCCCCTTGGCGATCTTGCTCGCCTAGAAAGTCAACCGTCGCGCCCAAGCCAATGGCGCTGAGGATAGGCGGCGTGCCCGGTTCAAAAACATGAGGCGGCTTGGCAAAACTTGTGCCTTGAAAAGAGACTTGGTGGATCATCTCTCCCCCTCCAAATGTCGGCGGCAGGCTGGCCAATCTGTCCGCCTTGCCCCACAAAACCCCAATGCCCGTTGGGCCAAACATTTTGTGACCGGAAAACGCATAGAAATCAGCGCCGAGCGCGCTCATATCCAGCGGCCCGTGGATTGCCGCCTGCGCCCCATCCACCACCAAAGCGGCACTGCCTTTTTGGGCGGCCATTTCTTCAACGGGCTGGCGCGCGCCTGTTACGTTGGAGATATGGGCAACCGCAATCGCAATCACGTCATCACCCATGAGGTTGCCAAAAGCTGTGGGGTCGATCACGCCTGTCTCATCGAGCGGAATGGGAACAACTTTGTGCCCGTGCCGCGCCGCCGCAATCTGCCAAGGCACGATATTGGAGTGATGTTCCGCGACGCTGACCAATATCCGCTTGGGAGAGGTCGATGCCGCACAAAGGCCGTGTGCCACGATATTCAGCGCGGATGTTGTGCCCGTGGTGAAGACAATTTCATTCGGTGCGCCACCTACAAAGGTTGCCAGCTTTTTGCGGGCGGCTTCAAAAGCCTGCGTAGATTTCTCCGCCAAGGCGTGGACGGAGCGCTTTACATTGGCACGACCATCGCGCTCAAAGGCGGCCATGGCATCAATCACCTGTGCGGGCATTTGGGTGGTCGCACCATTATCCAGATAGTGCAGTTCCGGCCTTGCCGAAAAAACAGGAAAAGCAGCTTTGAAGATTTCTGGGTCAAAGGCGGTCATGATGAATTGGGCCAGTGAGTTAAGATGCGCTCATAATCATCCCACGTATCCACATCTTCAACAATGGCGGGATCATCCAAGGCGAGTTCATGCCATGTAAGATCAAGCGACCGCGCCCCTTGATCACCTTCAAGCGCCAAAAGGGCCGGAAACAGATGCGCAGGCAAATAGGCAGGGTGGCCGGGCGTGCCTTGATAGGTAGCGCGCAGGGGAGTGCTATTGGCAGCACTTGCAAGATCATCCAGTGTTTGCCAATGGATATGCGGCTTGTCTGCTGGTAGCACCATAACGCCCTTTACGGCTTGCGCATGTCGTTGAATGGCTGAAATACCAACGCGCACAGAACCGCTCATGCCATCAGAAAAATGAGGGTTGGGAATTTGATAGACGCCCGCTAAATCAGGCAAAACCGCACCAGGCTGGGTGACAACAAAAACGGGGCCGCAGGCGGCCGCCAAGGCTGCGCGCAAAGTCCATTCCAATATCGGGCGACCTTCGATTGGCAGGGTGAGTTTATCCTTCTCGCCAAGGCGACTGCTCGTGCCCGCGGCCAATATCAAAGTCGCAATGACGGAGGCGGCTTTTGGCGACCGCCTTTTTTGTGTGATTTCGGCCAATATACTTTGCGCGATTTCTGCCGGGGTTTGTGCGCCGATATTTAAGCCCACGGGCCCATGGATGCGATGCAGGTCGGTGCGATCCCCCAAGGCCTCGCGCCGGCGTGCCTGCGTTTTACGACTGCCCAGCGCGCCGATATAGAAGGCCGGGCTATCCAGCGCGGCCTGCAAGGCAGGTATATCAAATTTGCCATCATGGGCCAGTGTGACAATGGCCGTTGCCGCATCAGGCTTGAGGGCCTTGATCGCTTCATCCGGCCAGTCATGGTGCAATGTCACGCCGGGAAAACGTTCCGCATTGGCGTAAGCGGGGCGCGGATCAACGACCGTTACCTCAAAGCCGGATAGAACAGCCATCTGGCTCAATATTTGGGCGATATGAACAGCGCCGACAATAATAAGGCGCGGCGCGGGCGCCAAATTGATCTGGTGATCCGCGATTGTAAGGGGTGCCATTTCACCGCGCTGTAATTGCGCAATCGCCCCTTCAATCTGGGGGTGGAAAACAGCAACCGGAAACACCAAAACCTTCATCGCACCGCCACAGGGCAGGCCGTTCAACAGCGCGGTTTCGTCGCTGATATCAAAATCAAGTTGTTTCGCCGCGCCAAGATCGCGGGCCTGTATCATCACCTCGTTTTCGATACAGCCGCCAGAGACAGAACCTTCAAAACGGCCATCATCTGCCATCACCAACATGCTGCCTTTTGGCCGGGGCGAGGAGCCGAAAGTTTCCAGCACCACCGCGCATGACACAGCAGCGCCTGCGGCTTGCCAATCAAGCGCCAAAGCCAGCAAAGATTGCGCGTTCATGAAAAGCCGCTAGAGAAGATAGAGCAGCAGCACAATTGCCAGCAGCACCGCCACCCACAACACCATGGAGCCCGTGGCCCATGTGCGCGCCACAATGCCTTGCGGGCCGTGATGGCGATAGGCGTGATGGATTGTGCGATCAGTTGCCCGGCGAACTAAATCCCACGCATTGCCGCGCACCTCGCGAATGGAAAGTCGCATATCCTTCACCATACGCGGCGCAAGTTTGCGATAAAGCCAATCCGTATCAATGTTGAGCGACGGAATTTCCGGCGGATAAAGCTTGGTTTTGACCAAGAACACAAAGGCCAGAATGGCAAACATCAATAGCTGCATTTGCGTCACCACATGGCCAATTGTGTAGGGTTCAAAGTCTACATGGTTGGGCAAAATGGCGTAGAGCGGCGCGGGATAAACCCCAATGCCAATGCAAAGCGCTGCCGTGATCGCCATGGCAATCAGCATATTTGCGGGTGCCTCTTTCGGGCGCTTGCCGCTGTCATGCGCAAAGAAACTGAAATAGGGAATCTTGATGCCCGAATGCTCCAACACACCGGCAGAGGCAAACAGCAATATCGCCCATGTTAGCCACATATGTTCTTCCGCAGCCGCCGCCAAAATCATGGATTTGGAAATGAACCCGGAAAATAGGGGGAAGGCCGAAATGCTCATAGCACCGATAATGGTGAAGATTGTGGTAAGCGGCATCGACCTATAGAGGCCACCCAGCTCCGTCGCTTTGGTGGTGCCAACGCGGTACAGCACAGCCCCCATGCCCATAAACAGCAGTGCCTTATATAGAATGTGGGAAAAGGCGTGGGCCACCGTACCATTGATCGCCATGGCAGAACCAATGCCGATGCCGACAACCATAAAACCCAACTGATTGTTGAGTGAATAGGCCAGCACTTTACGCAAATCGTTCTCGATCACCGCGAAGAAAACCGGGAAAGCCGTCATCGTCGCGCCGATGGGGATCAATATATCCAACCCAGCAAAACCACGGGCCAAGGCATAAACCGCCAGCTTGGTGGTGAAGGCAGATAAGATCACCGTGCCGGTAACTGTCGCTTGCGGATAAGCGTCTTGCAGCCAATTGTGCATAAACGGGAAGGCGCATTTAATGCCAAAGGCAATAAAGATCAGGAATGTGGCAGGCGTAAAGTCTGCCATTTGGGTGACGTTGAAGTGATCAAACGCGATGGAACCTGTTTCAACCGCCAGTATCACAAGGCCGGAAAGCAGCAACACACCAGACCCCACCTGAATAATCAGATAGCGCATACCTGCCTTATAGGCCGTTTCGGTGCGGCGGGCCCAAATCAGGAAGACGGATGATATGGCCGTTACTTCCCAGAAGACGAAAAGCGTAATCAAATCGCCTGCAAATACAGCCCCCACGCCCGCGCCGGAATAGAGAAGCGCAGAGACATGTTGGATCGTGTCTTTAAGATGCAGGGAATAGATTATACCAAGCAAGGCTGCGATCAAAAAGATCAGCCCAAACACGAAGGAGAGCTGATCAAGCCTAAAGGTAACAAGGTCGAAACCCAAAAAGGGGATCAGGCCATGCATGCCGTGTTCGGCTGTAAGCAAATGCGCCGCCGCCGCAAAGGGCAGCGCCAACATAAAGAGCTGCCGGCCCTTACCTTGCAGGAAGGGAACAAACAACGCGCCCAGCATTAAAATCAGGCCGGGATTTACCGCCTCAATCACGATCATAATAATCCTCATCCCGCATGAGTATCTTCCGCAGGCCAACGCCTACAAAAACAACAAAGATAAAGGCCACAAAGCCATAAAGCCCGTAAAAGACAGGCACGTTCTCAATCTCGAAATGGCCGTGCTTGTGATAAAGAAAATCGCCCACCACAAGGCCAGCGCAAATCAGCCCCACAATCCAGGCAATCTTGTTGCCGAAGCTTGGGCTGTCCATGCCGCTTGGCGGCTTTTTAGAGGTTTCGTCTGACATCAGCTTTCCCTCACAAAATCGGTTCAATCAGGGCGACAATATCGCCTGCGGTAAAGAACAGGATCACACAGCCTACAGCGGTTAGGCATAGCGGCAGCACACAGAACAGCGGGGCTTCTTTTATGTCACCCCAGCTAAAGCGGCTGGAACCTTCCGGCAATTGGCCGGATACGCGATCTTCGTCATCGCGCCATGTGGGTTCACTCATGAAAAAGCCGCGCACGGTTACAGGCATCAGATAGGCGATATTCAGCAGCGAGGAAACAAGCAATACGCCGAGCAATATCAGCATTTCGCCTTCAACCGCGCCCATCATCAAATAGAATTTGGACCATGAGCCCCCCATGGGCGGCAAGCCGATAATGGAGAGTGAGCCGATCAGGAACGCCCCAAAGGTCAGCGGCATGGTGCGTCCCAGCCCGTTCATCTGGCTAATCTCTGTCTTATGGGTTGCCACATAGATCGCCCCGGCGCAGAAGAACAGGGTGATTTTGCCGACAGCATGCATGGCGATCTGAAGCGCGCCCCCCATAATCCCCATCGTGCTGGCCATGGCGACGCCCAACACCACATAGGCCAATTGGGAAACGGTGGAATAAGCCAATCGCGCCTTTAAATTGTCCTTGGTCAGCGCAATCATGGACGCAACAATCAAGGTGAACGAGGCGACCCACAGCAACCAATCGGTTGCGCCGGTTTCCTTCAGGAAATCGATGCCGAAAATGTATACGGCAACTTTCAACACGGTGAACACGCCCGCCTTCACAACCGCCACGGCATGCAGCAGGGCCGAGACAGGGGTGGGAGCCACCATCGCCGATGGCAACCATTTGTGGAACGGCATAAGCGCCGCTTTACCAATGCCGAACATGTATAGGGCCAGCAAAATGGGGGCCAGCACTGGATCAAAGTCCTTCGCCAGAATGCCGCCTTTTACGAAGTCCAGCGTGCCGGTGGCCACATAGGTCCACACAATGGCAGAAAGCAAAAAGCCGATAGAGGTGGTGAGCAGGATACCAAGATAAATACGTGCGCCGCGCTTGGCGTCTTCATTTTCCTTGTGTGCCACCAAGGGATAGGTGGAAAGGGTCAACACCTCGTAGAACAGGAACAGGGTGAGCATATTGGCTGAATAGGCAATGCCCAATGCACCCATAATAGCGATTGGGAAACACATGAAGAAACGCGTTTGGTTCTTTTCTTTATTCCCGCGCATATAGCCCAGCGAATAGATCGAGTTGATGATCCAAAGGCCGGAGGCCACCAGCGCAAACAACATGCCCAAAGGCTCTACTTTAAAGGCAATAGGCAGGCCGGGCAGCAGATCAAACCACACAAGCTGCGGCACCTCACCGGCCAGCACTTCGCCCAACAGCCACAACGTAATGGCAAAGAGGGAGAAGGCGGTGCCGAAGGTCACAACTTCCCGCTGATTAGGGCGACTATCGCCCGACATGCCAATCAGGATCGTGCCCGCCAGTGGCAATAGCAACGACATAAACAGGGCCAGTTCCGGCGTCATGTAGAAGCTGTCAATCAATGTGGGTGCGGCAGGGGTCATTCAGCAAACTCCGCGTGCAGGCGTGTTTCCATGCCGGGGGAAATATCAATTTGGTCGGCGCGCGGGCCTTCATGTAATTCGTTGATCGGCGGCAGGTTCATCAATTCCCGTGCCGCCTTTTCCGCAATGCCGGTGGTCGTGGCCGCGTTTAGCCCGAACCAGAAGTTCGCCAATACCAGCAGCCAAATGGGGATCAGCATGGAAATCGGCGCTTCTGATTTTTCAACGCCCGCGGGTGCCGGGCGCAGATAGGCCGCCTCGATCACGCGCCAAACATAGATCACCGCCAGCAGGGAGGAGATGACGATCACAACAACCGCTGGCCACCAGCCTTTTTCGATGGCCGCTTCAATCAGCAACCATTTGGACACAAAGCCAACTGTGGTGGGAACACCAATCAAGGAAAGGCCGCCGCCTACAAACGCCGCCATGGTCCATGGCATGGTTTTGCCCGCACCTTTGATCTTGTCTAGCGTGACACCGCCCATCTTCCACATCACCGCCCCAAGAGCCAGGAACAACGCGCCCTTCATCAAGGCGTGATTGAACAGATGCAACAGTGAGGCGGTTAGCCCGCCCGCCGTTAAAAACGATATGCCAAGCAGAATATAACCGATTTGTGCAACAGACGAATAAGCCAGCAAGCGTTTGGTATTGGCCTGAAAGATCGCCACGATGGAACCCATTACCATGCCCAGCAAGGCCAATGGCATAATGAGATAGGTAAACAAATGGCCTTCAAGCTCAACCTCTGGCCCATAAATGGTGAAGACAAAGCGCACCAAGGCATAGACCGCCACCTTGGTCGCGGTTGCCGCCAAAAAGCCCGTCACGATGGAAGGCGCATAGGCATAGGCATTAGGCAGCCACAGATGCAGCGGGAACATGGCCAGCTTCAATGCCAGCCCGATCACGATAAAGGCAAAGCCCACAATCACTGTGCGGTTCTCTGCCATTTGGGGCAGGCGTTCGGCCAAGTCGGCCATGTTGAGCGTGCCTGTCATCATATAGGCCAAGCCCAAGCCGATCACATAAAACGTAGCGCCCACCGTACCCATCACCAAATAGGTGTAAGACGCGGTCAGCGCCCGGCGATCCGCCTTCGCGCCCATGGCGATCAAGGCATAGGTAGAAAGGGATGATATCTCAAGGAACACGAACAGATTGAACGCATCACCCGTCAACGTCACACCCAACAGGCCTGCAAGGCACAACAGGTAAGCCGTGTAGAACAGGTTTTGCTGATGCGGCCCGATTTCTTTTTCAACCGACCGCGGTGCGTAAATTGCAACGATTGCGCCAATGGCGGCAACGATCAAGGCCACAAAGGCATTGGCGGTATCGACCCGGAACTCAATCCCAACCGGGGGTGCCCAGCCGCCTAAATGGTAGGAAAGCGTGCCTTCAGCCAGCACTTCGCCCAACAGGCGCAGCACGACATAAAAAGTGGCGATGGTAACCAAAATTGTAAAACCCGCCGCCGCCCGGCGATCCCGGATCAAGGCAGTTAGCGGGGCTGCGATCAACGGCACCAACACGGCCAATACCGGCAGATGTTCAACAAAAACGAAAGCCTGTGAAACGGTCATATTTGCATCTGCCTCAACGCTCATGACCGCGCCTCGGTCTCAATTTCATCATAGGGGTGGCCAAAGGCAATACCAACACGGTCTTCTTCCTCCGCCTCGGTCGCGTGATCTGCGGCCTCCAGCTCATCTTCTTCAATGGTGCCATAGGCTTCGCGAATGCGCACAACAAGCGCCAGCGCCAGCGCCGTGGTGGCAACCCCCACCACAATGGCGGTCAGGATCAATACATGGGGCAGGGGGTTGGAGAAAGGGCGATCCCCGTCATACAAAATGGGCGCAGTGCCGCCTGCAACCTTACCGATGGAGATATAGAGAAGAAAAACGGATGTTTGGAAGATATTCAGACCGACAATTTTTTTAATCAAGTTGCCGCGTGAAACCACGACATAAAGCCCGGTCATCATCAGCACAATGACAAGCCAATAATTATAGAGGCCAAGAACAGTTTCTTGCGAAGGAAAATTCATGAACCTTCCCCCTGGTCTATATGATCGCTGTCGCCGGTCATGTCCGGGGCGTTCTTGTCACGTCCGGCAAAATGATAAAACAGTGTCACCATTGTTGCCGCCACCGTGATGCCAACCCCCAGCTCGACCAACAAAATGCCCAGATGTTGTCCGTGGATCGGGTCATGGCGTAGCACGTTGTAATCAAGAAAATTTGCACCCAAAAACAGGCTGGCAATACCGACAGAGGCATAAAGCAAAAAGCCTATTGGCACCAAAAAGCGCACCACATTGGGGCTTATGGCCTGGCGCGCTGTTTCAAGACCAAACACCAAGGCATAAAGAACGATCGCCGCAGCAAATATAACGCCCGCTTGAAAACCGCCACCGGGACCAAAATCGCCATGAAATTGCACATAAAGTGCAAACAACAAAATGGGCGGCACCAGCAATTTGGTGGCAACACGCAAGATCAGATGATGCTTCATGCGTTCCCCCCATTGTTGGGATCATATTTGTTTTCGGCTTCTTCGGGCGGCACTGGCTTTAAGGGGCGGCGCCGGCGCATGGCCCCTTTGCCGCCAAGTAACAGCATCACGGCAATACCTGCCGTAAAGATCACACCGGTTTCGCCCAAAGTATCAAAACCCCGATAGGAGGCCAGAACGGAGGTCACGATATTGGGCACATCGATCTGCGTTTCAGACCCTTCAATAAAGTCTGGAGCCAAATAGGTGCTGGCCGGCGCATCAGGATCGCCAAAACGGGGCATATCCATTGTGCCATAAACCAGCACGCTGCCGGTTATCAGCACCACAACCAAAGGCAGCAAGGCTGTATGGGTGGGCCGCTTTTCCTGCCCGCTGGTAAGGGCAATGGTCCCCAGCATCAAAACAGTTGATATACCGGCCCCCACCGCGGCCTCCGTAAAGGCCACATCAACGGCATCCAGCACCACAAACATGCCGGCAGACAACAGGGAATAAGCACCCGACAGCATAACGACCGCAAACAAATTGCGCAGACGCATGATCCCGAACGCCGTAATGGCAAGGAAGGAGAACAGCAGAAGGTTTACCGCAATCTCCATATTGATGCCAAACAGGGTGGCACTTTCGGTCATGATTGAACCTCCGCGTCGTCCCGGGGTTGCTCTGTCGGCAAGTCGTCTAACTCAAATAATCTTTGGCTTTCTGCGCTCAGCCTATTATGCGCCAATTTGGGTCTACGACCCGATAGAAGGGCAGATTGTGCCAGGGCATGGCTTGAAACCGGGCCGGTAAACCAAAGGAAGATCAGTATCAAAAACAGCTTTACGGTTAACAGTGTCAGCCCGGCCTGCAAGCTCATGCCTGCAATCATCAAGGCCGCGCCCAATGTATCGGTAACACCGGCGGCGTGTAGGCGGGTGTAAACATCTGGCAGGCGCAAAACCCCCAAAGCACCAACCAGCATGAAGAAAGCGCCGCCCATCAGCAGGGCCCAACTGGCGATCTCAATCAAATCAATCTCGGTCATGTTATCAATCCCCCCTGTCCGGGCCGGGGTCGCCCAAGCCGCGATAGCGGAAGAATTTCAACACCGCGATCGTGCCGATAAAGTTGATCAACGCATAGGCCAGCGCAATATCCAGAAATTCGGGCCGTTCGGTCAAAAAACCGAACAAGGCAATCAGTATAACGGTTTTGGTGCCAAACATGTTCACGGCCAAAACACGGTCATATACTGTGGGGCCAGCCAGCAGGCGCACCAAAGCCAGGGCCATAGTTACCATGATGGCGGCAGTCGCAGCAGCAAACATTATTGGCGCCCCTCCGCGCTGGTGACTTTTCGGTCCATGCCGCCTTCTTCAAGGTCCATGGCAGCTTCCAGCGAAAGGCCATGCACCAGAATTTCATCCTCCATTATGTCCACTGCAACCGTACCGGGTGTAAGCGTGATGGAGTTGGCATAAAGCACTTGGCCGATATCGGTCTTTTGACTGGTCTTCAGGCTAAACAAAGTAGGTGAAATCGGCAGGGAAGGGTTCAGCACCCGTTTTGTCACATCAATATTGGCCTTGATGATTTCGATTATCAGCCACGGCCAGTAAAGCACAATACGGTGGCCCATTTGCAGCGGCACGCCCTCATGATCGGCAATGTCCATTCGTCGCGCGATTGTCACTACAAGCAACACGGACGCCGCGCCAAAGCTTAGAAGCAAGGCGGTGTAATAGCCGGATAGCAGCAGCCACAACCCGGTCAAAAAAAGTGCCAGCGAAAATAGATGGGCCAAGGAAGCCCCCCTCAACTTACATTATCGCGCCGCCCAAAAAGCAAAGCGTGATATTACATTGTCCCTCATCCTCAGCCCGGTGCGGGGCTGATTCCTTAACGTCTTTCAAGACTATGCCATTTCAGTCCGCTATCCGCCAAGTGCCAATTTTGGCGCAATTAGAAGTTGCAAAATATAGTTAACAAGGATTGCCCGATTGTGTGGACGTGATATAGTTCAGCTCGTAACTGGGGGCAGTTGAAGAAGATGTCAGTATTTTCCGGAGATGACGGCGCAAGCCGGGGCGCAGCTAATCAAAGTGGGCACGACCAGAAAACATGGTCGGTCAATGGGCGCGTTAAATGGTTCGATCCCGTCAAGGGGTATGGTTTCGTGGTGCCCGATGATGGCTCACCCGATATCATGCTGCATACAACCTCGCTTCATGACAGTGGGTTTGAGACAACGAATGAAGGGGCGACCATTGAAGTCGTGGTTGTAGAACGGCCTCGTGGCTTGCAGGCGGTAGAAGTTTTGTCGCTTGATAACTCAACCTGTGCGCCGTCGGCAGCGCCTAAAAACAGGGATGGCGGCATGGGCGGCACAGGCGGTAGTCGCCCCAGTGCGCCGCAAATTGTGCCGGAAGGTGATTTCGTGGAAGCCACCGTTAAGTGGTTTAATCGCTCCAAGGGATATGGCTTTATCACTCGTGGGGAAGGGACGGACGACTTGTTCGTACATATTGAGACCCTGCGTCGTTGCGGCCTGGCAGAACTGGATGAAGGCATGACCGTTGAAGTGCGTGTGGGGCAAGGCCCTAAAGGTCTGCAAGTCGCGGATGTTCGTTCTGTCTAAACGCGTTCTCTTTTTCGTTATCATTGCCGCCGTGCTGGCGGGCGCTGCGTTGTCGGTTGTCTTGGGCGGGACGCAGCCTGCTTATGCAAATTGCCTAACCCATGAAGGCCCCGCCCGGCCTGATTTCGCGCGCACCACTCTGCATATCGAAAAGGCAGTCGGCCAAACGGTTTCCCTGTCGGTAGAAATTGCCGATACGCCGGACAAACAAGCCTATGGCCTGATGTATGTCCGCAGCTTGAAAGATGAATGCGGCATGGTCTTCCCATATAATCCGCCCAAGCCGGTCGGGTTTTGGATGCGCAACACCTTTATCCCCCTTGATCTGGTGTTTTTTGATGCCGACGGCGTGTTGATGCATATTCATCGGGATGCCGTACCGTTTGATGAAACCCCGATGCATTCCGGCGGCGCAACGTCGCTAGTGTTGGAAATCCCTGCCGGGGCAGCGCGCAGGCATGGCTTTCAGCCCGGAGATCGGCTAAGGCAAGGCACCTTTTAGCAATCTCAACCCGAAGTAGTGCCCATGTCTGATTTCCCATCGCCCGAAGCGTTGTTTGAGCAGCGCAACCAGACATTTGATGATGATCTGTTGCCCGATGATCCCCCCGCAGGCTATCGCGCCTATCCGCGCTCCGGCCCTTATTCCACCCGCAATGGACCCCAATACGAGATGAAGGCAGATGGCTTGTACCGCCGGGCCATGCGTATTCGCCAACGCCACTGCAATGGGGCAGGGGTCGCCCATGGTGGCGGCCTGATGGCTTTTATGGATGGTATCATGGGCTACACGGCATGGACGGCCGTGAACGGCCACACACTGACAATCCGCATGAACAGTGATTTTCTGCATATCGCCAAACCCGGCGATTGGCTGGAGGGCGAAGCAACAGTCACCCGCGCCACCAAATCCGTTGTGTTCCTGGACGGACGTCTGTTCGTCGGCAAGCGCGATGTATTTCGCGCCAAGGCAATTTTCAAGGTTATGCGCCCGCGCGGCAGCTAAGGTCGCTCTAAAGCACTGCAACGCGCGACAAATCAACAGCTTGGGTTAAGGTGCTTGCTTGGGCGCGCGCTTTCAGCTATGCGGGGCCACCAACCAATCGGGGCGTAGCTCAGCCTGGTAGAGCGCCTGCTTTGGGAGCAGGAAGTCGTCAGTTCGAATCTGGCCGCCCCGACCAAAAACGACCGTTGCACAACGTTACACCAAGGCATGACAGGCTCGCCGCTTGGCGGTATGCTGCCATTCAAGATGAAGACTTTTTGAGAGGGTGCATTCATGACCGCGCGAATTTATCGGCCAAGCAAAAATGCCATGCAATCTGGGCGCGCCAATAACCGGACATGGGTACTGGAATTTGCGCCCTCAAGCGCACGCAGTGCAGACCCACTAATGGGTTGGACCAGCGCCGCAGAAACGCAAACGCAGGTCAAGCTGCGCTTTCAATCCCTGAATCATGCCAAAAACTATGCCGAAAAGCATGGCATTGATTATGTTGTCATCGCAGCACAGGAAAGAACGCCCAAGCGCAAATCCTATGCAGAAAATTTCCGTTTTCAGCTACCGGGCTAACACTTGGGGCTGATAACCCGCTTGCGGTTCCGTAGCTCAACTGGATAGAGCAGCTGACTTCTAATCAGCAGGTTGCAGGTTCGAGTCCTGCCGGGATCGCCACTAAACCGGCCAATTATTCAAAAATCCGATTGTGAATTACTTGCGGCAGAATGCAAGCCATGTAGGGTTGCGGTTCCGTGTATCGATTCTAGGACAGCGCAATGAGTAACCAACCACAAACCGCAACGGCAGCGGCTTTCGCGTCGGGCAAACTATATGGCTTGCAATATTTGCGCGGCGTCGGGGTAATGATTGTTGCCGCCCATCACTGCACGGCCTATGTCAGCCTGTATTCGCCTATGCAGTTACCCGATGCGGTTTTTGATATTGGCTTACGCCATTTGCATCTGTTTTTTGTCGTCTCGGGCCTGCTAATGATGATGATCCATTGGCACGAAGCCCCAAACATTCGCAATTGGCGCGTGTTTCATTTGAAGCGACACTTCAGAATTTTTCCATTGGTTTTCTTGGTTGTCACAGCAGGCGCGGTTGGGGCGTGGTTAAAAGCGACAGCAGGCATGGGGGGAGAAACCCTCAGTTTCGGTCAGTACCTAAATTCGATGCTGATTTATCCCATGCAGGAACCCACGAAGCCGGGCGTCATGTGGACCTTGCGGAACGAGCTGATCTTTTATCTGCTATTTAGTCTAATGTTTATAAATCGCAAAGCAATGTTGGTTGTGTTGCTGATTTGGGTTGTCGCGTCCTTGTTTCTGGGGGAACGCACCTTGGTCGGAGATTGGGCCGAAACAGGGCAGTTGCATGATCTGCATGAAAACATTTTCATCGAAACTTTGTTGTGGCCGTTCAACTATCTGTTTGTTCTGGGCATCATCAGCTATTACGGGATCATTTGGCTGAAGGACAAAATTACCTGGAATCAGCAACAGATAACTATCGCCTTTTTGGTGGTCTATGCCCTGTTTTGCCTTGTGGCATTCCGCAGTGAACTCCTGCCTGTCGGGTCATTGGAAGGACATATCGCGGCGGCAGTTGTTGGCGTGGTGGTGATGTTCTTTGCCGTGGCCGTAAAGCTGCATGATTCCGTGCATGGTGTGCTAGTTTATTTGGGGGATGCATCATACTCCATCTATCTTGTGCATCCGCTCGTATTGGCAACCTTAACGCCAATCATCGGGCCATTTTCGCCAACCCCAGCCATCATGTTTTACGCCTTGCTGACACTGTCGGTTGTGGCCGGGATTGTGATCTATGAATGGTTCGAAAAGCCGGTGCTAAGGCGTATGCGTCCCTTCGCCAAATAGGGGCCAAATAGGGGCCAAATAGGGGCCAAATAGGGGCCAAATAGGG
>JBMYYF010000003.1:0-378744 GCA_049609145.1 Alphaproteobacteria bacterium | reverse complement strand
AGGGGGCCGTACCGTCGGTTCAGGCGTCGTATCTGCCATTACTGACTAGCGTTTGGCGGATAAGTGTTCGGCATTCATCTGCCGAATTGATAAAGATTAGGCCGGGCTGTTCGTTTGTTTCGGATGGCCCGGCTGATGCACTCTGAATAAGGGTGTTGCCGCAAGGCTTTAGGAGTGTAGCTCAATTGGCAGAGCACCGGTCTCCAAAACCGGGGGTTGTGGGTTCGAGTCCCTCCACTCCTGCCATGGTTCCTGATTTGGGAGCTTTGGCAATAAATAGAAAAGGGTATCGCAATGGCGAAGACAACCAATCCGGCACAATTCCTTCAGGAAGTGCGTACGGAAGCATCAAAAGTAACGTGGCCCACGCGGCGCGAAACAATGGTGACGACAATCATGGTCTTTATCATGGTGGTGATCGTGGCGGTGTTCTTTTTGGGTGTTGATCAGGTGCTGGGCTTTTTGGTGCAAAGCCTGATTGAAATGGATCTTGGCTGGCTGTTTGGTAATGGCAGCTCAGGCGGCGGTCTTTAAGGGTTAGGAACGGGCTTATGGCAATGCGTTGGTACATTATTCACGCCTATTCCGGCTTTGAGAAGAAGGTCGCTCAAGCTATTCAAGACGACGCTGCGCGTCTGGGCATGGAAGATCTGTTTGAAGAAATTCTCGTGCCGGTTGAAGAGGTGGTGCAAGTGCGCCGCGGTAAGAAAGTCTCCTCCGAACGGAAGTTTTTCCCTGGCTATGTGCTGGCGAAAATGGAAATGACGGATGGGGCCTACCATCTGGTGAAAGATAATCCCAAGGTGACAGGCTTTTTGGGTACAGGCACAAAGCCTTTACCGATCACCGATCGCGAAGCGCAGCAAATCTTGTCCCAAGTGAAAGAGGGCGTTGATCGCCCCCGGCCTTCGGTCACTTTCGAAGTGGGCGAACAGGTGCGCGTTTGCGATGGGCCGTTCGCTTCTTTCAACGGTGTTGTGGAAGGCGTGGATGAAGAACGTGCGCGCCTCAAGGTCGCAGTTAGCATTTTTGGGCGTGAAACACCTGTCGAATTAGAGTACGGACAAGTCGAGAAAGTCTAAAGGCTTTCAAATTCTGTGGGAGGTTTGGCCTGGAAAGCATATGCCATCAGGCGGCCCGACCACGGACCATATGAACAGAAAACGGCTCATTTTTGCCGTTTTCAACAGTCATAGAGGATAAAATGGCAAAGAAGATTGACGGCTATATCAAGCTGCAAGTGCCTGCTGGTCAGGCCAATCCGTCACCGCCGATCGGGCCTGCGCTCGGTCAGCATGGCGTGAATATTATGGAATTCTGTAAGGCGTTTAACGCACAAACTCAACAAATGGAAAACGGGATGCCTATTCCTGTTACCATTACGGTGTTTGCCGATAAATCCTTTACCTTCACGATGAAGAAACCGCCGGTTTCCTTCTTCCTGAAGAAAGCCGCTAAGCTTAAAAAAGGGGCCAGCAACCCCAGCCGTGAAGTGGCCGGTTCTGTGACCGAGGCGCAAGTCCGTGAGATTGCGACCGAGAAAATGGAAGACATGAATGCCCGTGACGTGGAAGCCGCGATGGAAAGCATCAAAGGTTCTGCCCGTTCTATGGGTCTTGAGGTAAAGGGTTAGGCAGATGGCGAAATCAGGAAAACGTATTCGCGCCGCCCGTGAAGGTGTAGATCGCAATGTGGCTGTTTCAATCAGCGATGCGGTAAAAACCATCAAGGAAAACGCGACAGCAAAATTCGACGAAACCGTTGAAATTGCTGTGAATTTGAATGTTGATCCGCGTCATGCCGACCAAATGGTGCGTGGCGTAATTTCATTGCCGAACGGCACCGGTAAAACTGTCCGCGTGGCAGTGTTTGCCCGTGACGCCAAGGCTGACGAAGCCCGCGAAGCCGGGGCCGATGTTGTGGGTGCCGAAGATCTGATGGAAATCGTGCAATCCGGCAAGATCGAGTTTGAGCGCTGCATTGCAACGCCGGACATGATGCCGATTGTTGGTCGTTTGGGCAAAGTGCTTGGCCCCCGCGGCCTGATGCCGAACCCCCGCGTTGGCACTGTTACCGCCGATGTGGCAGCGGCTGTGCAAGCGGCAAAGGGCGGTCAGGTTGAGTTCCGCTGCGAAAAAGCAGGCGTTGTGCAAGCCGGTGTTGGTAAGGCAAGCTTTGGTGCAGATGCGCTGGAAGCCAATATACGCGCCATTTTCCTGGCGATTATGAATGCCAAGCCCAGCGGTGCTAAAGGCACTTATGTGCAAAAAGTTTCTGTTTCTTCCACCATGGGCCCCGGTGTTCAGGTGGATGTGGCGAGCCTAAACGCCTAGGTGACACGAAACTGACGTTGAAACTGGTTAAAAGGCCAGTTGTTGAGGTTATTTAAGAATTTCCGGCGGGTTTCGGTCCGCTGGACTAGGTGGCACAAAGTTTTGCGTATGTGCTGCCGCCCTGTCCAAGATTGTCGGCGACCGATCAGGTTTATCCCTGGGGTCTTAAATCTGCCAACATGAGACGGGACGAGCGAATTTCGCGAGGTCATAAATTGTCCTCATGCTATTCGGTCAACCCCGGAAGGACAGTCGAACCGGGGCATGGGAATTCCCTCATGCCTCAGTGCGCAACCGGGGTTTGGACCGATCTTTCAGTTCAAAGCCCTTGACGCGACGGAGTGAGTATGGATCGAGCTCAAAAAGAAGAGCTTGTCGCCGAGATGCATGGCGTCTTTGAAGAAGCGGGCGTGGTTATCGTCACCCAGTACAAAGGGTTGACGGTGCCGGAAGTGTCCGATCTTCGGGACAAAGTTGCGGATGCGGGGGCCAGCTTTAAGGTTACTAAAAACCGGCTTACCAAACTTGCCCTTGATGGTACGACCTGCGAACCGATCAAAGATTTGTTCACAGGCCCAACAGCGATTGCTTATTCAAGTGATCCTGTTGCAGCGCCGAAAGTTGTTGCTGATTTTGCCAAAGCCAACGACAAGCTTGTCGTTATTGGTGGGATCATGGGCGACACGGTGTTGGATGTTGACGGTGTGAAGGCTTTGGCCTCGCTGCCGTCACTTGACGAACTTCGTGGGAAGTTGGTCGGGTTGTTGCAAGCACCTGCAGGCAAAATTGCCCGCGTTGTTTCAACACCTGGTGGCCAAATTGCCCGTGTTCTTCAGGCATATGCCGATAAGGGTTAGGCTGGGTAAGCCTTTTATTTGTTAAACATTGGCAGCCCGCCAATTTGATAAAGGGTTGCCACACAGCATTGAGGGTAAAACCATGGCTGATATCGAAAAAATTGCTGAGGAGCTTTCAAACCTGACGGTTCTGGAAGCTGCCGACCTTGCCAAACTTCTCGAAGAGAAGTGGGGCGTTTCTGCAGCAGCCCCTGTGGCTGTTGCCGCTGCTGGCGGTGACGCCGGTGGTGCTGCCGCCGAAGCCAAGGACGAATTCGACGTCGTTCTGGCATCCGCTGGTGACAAGAAAATCAACGTCATCAAGGAAGTTCGCGGCATTACGGGTCTTGGCCTGAAGGAAGCTAAAGAAATGGTTGAAGGTGCGCCGACGACTGTTAAAGAAGCTGCTCCGAAAGCCGAAGCAGAAGAGATCAAAGAAAAGCTGGAAGCCGCTGGCGCAACCGTCGAACTCAAATAGTTCGACCTGTTTTTCTAAAGTCTTGGAGGGGCGGTGCTCGCAAGAGCGCCGCCTTTTCTTTATTTGGGCCGCTTGTCTAAAGCCGTCATTCCGGCCTTGAGCCGGAATCCAGTGGATGCCCCAACATGAAAGATTATGCCGGTTGCGCTTCAGTCTGGACCCCGGCTCGCACTACGCTTGGCCGGGGTGACGGACTTGCATATCCGTCACGCCGGGGGTGGCGCAGCCGCAGCCCGGCATCAGGTCTGAGTTTCAGCTCGCACTGCTCTGCAAATTTCACTGCTGCATGGACCCCGCATTCAATTTTGTTTCTGGGCGGTGGCGACGGCTGTTAATGGCTTCTGAATTGGGGTCCATCGTCATTCTCGGGCGCGCTTTGCGCGAACCGGGAATCCAGTCTGAGGATGGGCTTGCATTGCTCTGCAAATTTCACGGCTGCATGGACCCCGGCCCCATACAATCAATGTGGGCCCGGTGTGATGACTGGGGGTCGGGCGCGATCCATCGCTATGCGATGGAGATTTAGAAGCCACCGCCGCCGCTGCAATTTCCGAATCCATCGGGCGTTAACCCTTCCGGACACTCTGGCGCCTTCTTAGCCGCGGCGGAATCATCATCCTCATTCGCGACGAGCAGGGCGGTGCCCACAACAAGGCCGATGGCGATGAGGGGCAAATAGCCATCATCATTTCCATCTGCATAAAGGCGGTCGCTCACATCCGCGACGTTCAGGCCGTTGAGGGTTAGGCTGTCCATCTCAAAAGATGTGCTGATGCTGGCACGCATATTGCCTGCCACGCTTAGGGCGAATGTTTCTTCGTCATTCGCGCTGCCTTGCAATGGCAGGCTGTAGGAAAGCATGACGGGCCGATCATCTGCCCTATAATTCCCCAAACTGTCTGCGGCCTGCGCGCTTGCGCCAGCCAGCCCCAAAATTGCCGCCAGCGCGGCTCCCATCACAAAGTGCATGTGCCTAACCTCTCTTGCCCGTTTGGTGCAATTTGCGGAGGGGGGGGGTAATGTGTCAAGGGGCGGGCCATGACGCCGGGCATCGGCGCGTCCAACCCGGGAAGGAAGTGCAATCAAGGCTCGCGCCACGGGAATCCTGTCGCACCCCTGAAAAAGACCCCCCACAACCTTGCTAAAATCCGCCAAAATCCCTATGTTCAGCCTCCTTTTCCTCACAATGGGGAACGCCGCGCGGGGTGAAACGGGTGCTGCTTGTGGCAAGGCAGCGATAGGTTTCAACTTTCCGGGGCAATGGCAGGCGCAGCGATTGGATAGCGCGCCGCTTAAAATTTCCCGCATTTATGCAGGAAATTCAACAAGTTAGTCCGGCGCGGGCAGCCTCCCGTTCCATCGAAATTTTTGATCCAATGGTCGTTTCCGGCGTGTGTTTTGCGCGCGGGTGCGGCCCTCAGCTATCGGGCGATAAGCAACATGGTACAAAGATCTGCTGCAAATGGTGCGGGCAAAGGTGCGCATCTTTCCTTCACAGGCAAAAAGCGTATTCGCAAATTCTTCGGTGAGATTCCCGAAGTGGCGGAAATGCCGAACCTCATTGAGGTGCAAAAACAATCTTACGAAAGCTTCCTGCTGCGCGAGGTTTTGGCCGCTGACCGGGGTGATGAAGGGCTGGAGGGCGTTTTCCGCTCTGTCTTCCCGATTTCCGATTTCACGGAAACCTCCACGCTGGAGTTCATTTCCTATGAATTTGAAAAGCCGAAATTCGATGTTGAGGAATGCCAGCAGCGCGGCCTGACCTATTCTGCGCCGCTGAAAGTAACGCTGCGCCTGATCGTGTTTGAAGTGGATGAAGAAACCGGCGCCAAGTCTGTTTTAGATATCAAGCAGCAAGACGTTTACATGGGCGACATGCCCTTGATGACCGATCACGGCACATTTGTGGTGAACGGCACCGAACGCGTTATCGTATCGCAAATGCATCGCTCGCCCGGCGTGTTTTTCGATCATGACCGCGGCAAAACACATGTGTCCGGCAAGTTGCTGTTTGCGGCGCGCGTTATTCCTTACCGGGGCTCCTGGCTGGATTTTGAATTCGACGCAAAAGACATTGTGCATGTGCGCATTGACCGTCGTCGTAAAATGCCTGCTACCACGCTGCTTTATGCGCTGGGCATGAGTTCAGAAGACATTCTGAACTATTTCTACGACAGTGTGCCTTACACCTATTCCAAGAAGGGTAATGGCTGGAAAGTCAAATTCGTGCCGGAGAAATTCCATGGGCTGAAACCCACGCATGATTTGATTGATGCGAAAACCGGCGATGTTGTGGTGGAAGCCGGGACCAAGATTTCGCCGCGCAAGGCACGCATTTTGGTTGAAGAAGGCTTGAAAGAGCTGCTTGTCACTACCGAAGACATGATCGGTCGCTATGCCGCCGAAGACATGATCGATGAAGAAAACGGTGAAGTGCTGATCGAAGCCGGTGAAGAGTTGACCGAAGCGCATTTGGCACGCTTTGCCGAAGAAGGCATCAAGGCGCTCAACCTGCTGGATATTGACCATGTGAATGTGGGTCCGTGGATCCGTAACACGCTGGCAGTCGATAAAGCCGAAGATCGCGACACGGGCCTGTACGACATTTACCGTGTGATGCGCCCCGGTGAGCCGCCGACCGAGGAAACGGCGCATGCGCTGTTTGATGGCCTGTTCTTTGATTCAGAGCGCTATGATCTTTCCGCCGTTGGCCGGGTGAAGATGAACGCACGCTTGGCACAGGAAACAGAAGACACGCTGCGCACCTTGCGTCGCGAAGACATTTTGGGCGTGCTTAAAACCATTGTCGATCTGCGTGATGGCAAGGGCGAGGTGGACGATATTGACCATTTGGGCAATCGCCGGGTGCGCTCTGTCGGTGAATTGATGGAGAACCAATATCGCATCGGTTTGTTGCGGATGGAACGCGCCATTAAGGAGCGGATGTCATCGGTTGAGATTGATACGGTGGTGCCGCAGGATTTGATCAACTCCAAGCCTGTTGGGGCCGCGGTGCGGGAGTTCTTTGGCTCCAGCCAGCTTTCACAGTTTATGGACCAAACCAATCCGCTGTCAGAGATTACCCATAAGCGCCGCTTGTCTGCGCTTGGGCCGGGGGGGCTCACGCGTGAGCGTGCGGGCTTTGAAGTGCGCGACGTGCATCCCACCCATTATGGCCGGATCTGCCCGATTGAAACGCCTGAAGGCCCGAATATCGGCTTGATCAACTCACTGGCGACATATGCGCGGGTCAACAAATATGGCTTTATTGAAAGCCCTTATCGCAAGGTTGAAAATGGCCGTGTGACGGATGAGGTGGTCTACCTTTCCGCCATGGAAGAAGGCCGTTATTCCATTGCGCAGGCCAATGCTCATTTGGATGACAAGGGCAATTTCGTGAACGAGATTGTGTCGTGCCGTAAGGCCGGCGACTTTACGATGACGAAGCCTGAAAACATTGATTTCATCGATGTTAGCCCGAAACAGCTTGTGTCTGTGGCTGCGGCTTTGATCCCCTTCCTTGAAAACGATGATGCGAACCGCGCCTTGATGGGCTCGAACATGCAACGTCAAGCCGTGCCTTTGGTGCGGGCCGAGGCGCCTTATGTGGGCACCGGTATGGAAGAGGTTGTGGCCCGTGATTCCGGTGCTGCCATTGTGGCGCGCCGCACGGGTATTGTGGAACAGGTGGATGCGCAACGTATCGTTATCCGCGCCACGGAAGAAAATGATCCGCGCAAATCCGGCGTGGATATTTATAACCTGCGCAAGTTCCAGCGTTCCAACCAAAACACCTGCATCAACCAACGTCCGATCGTGAAGAAGGACGATGTGGTGAAGAAGGGCGACATCGTTGCTGACGGTCCTTCCACCGATTTGGGTGAATTGGCCCTTGGCCGTAACGCGCTGGTCGCGTTCATGCCGTGGAACGGTTACAACTTCGAAGATAGTATCCTGATTTCAGAACGGATTGTGAAAGACGATGTCTTCACGTCTATCCATCTGGAAGAATTTGAGGTGATGGCCCGCGATACCAAATTGGGCCCGGAAGAAATCACCCGCGATATTCCCAATGTAGGCGAAGAAAACCTGTCCAATCTGGACGAGGCGGGCATCGTTTACATTGGCGCGGAAGTGAAGCCGGGCGATATTCTGGTGGGTAAAATTACGCCGAAGGGTGAAAGCCCGATGACGCCGGAAGAAAAACTTCTGCGCGCCATCTTCGGTGAAAAAGCATCTGATGTGCGTGATAGCTCACTCAAAATGCCTCCGGGCGCGACCGGTACAGTAGTTGAAGTGCGGGTGTTCAACCGTCACGGCATTGATAAAGACGAACGCGCCTTGGCGATTGAACAGGCGCAGATCGAAAATCTGGCCCATGACCGCGATGACGAACAATCCATTCTGGATCGCAGTTCTTATGGTCGTTTGCGTGAACTTTTGTTGGGCAAACAAGTGGCCAAAGGCCCTGCCGGTATTGATGCCGGGTCCAAGATCACGGAAAGCGTGCTTGAAGAACTGCCGCGTTCGCGCTGGTGGGAACTGGCCTTGGTCAACGAAAAAGCCATGGCCGACGTTGAAGCACTGAAAAAGCTCTATGATGAAAATCGTGAGCGCCTGCAAGAACGCTTTGAAGACAAGGTCGACAAAGTGCAGCGCGGCGATGAGCTGATGCCCGGCGTGATGAAAATGGTCAAAGTATTCGTGGCGGTGAAGCGCAAGCTGCAACCGGGCGATAAGATGGCCGGTCGTCATGGTAATAAGGGTGTTATCTCTCGCATTTTGCCGGAAGAAGATATGCCTTATCTGGAAGACGGTACCCCGGTTGATGTGGTGCTGAACCCGCTGGGTGTGCCTTCACGGATGAATGTGGGGCAAATTCTGGAAACCCATTTGGGTTGGGCGGCGCATGGTTTGGGTGGCCAAATTCGTGGCGCAGTTGAAGAATATCAACGCAGCGGCAAGGATGCGCCACTGAAAAAATCCCTCAAACATGCTTATGGCGACGAGATCTACGATCAAGCCATGAAAGAGTTTGGAGATGATACCGATGCGATTGTTGAGCTGGGCAAGAACCTGTCTCGCGGTGTGCCAATGGCAACGCCGGTGTTCGACGGGGCAACGCAAGACGATATTGTTGAGCATTTGAAGCTGGCCAATTACGGCACATCGGGGCAATCCATCCTGTTTGATGGCCGTACCGGTGAACAGTTCGACCGCCCGGTAACGGTTGGTTACATCTATATGCTGAAACTGCACCATTTGGTGGACGACAAAATCCATGCGCGTTCCATCGGCCCGTACTCGCTTGTTACCCAGCAACCGCTGGGTGGTAAGGCGCAGTTTGGTGGGCAGCGCTTCGGCGAAATGGAAGTGTGGGCGCTGCAAGCTTATGGCGCAGCATACACCTTGCAGGAAATGCTGACCGTCAAGTCTGATGATGTGGCAGGCCGGACGAAAGTCTATGAAGCCATCGTGCGCGGCGACGATACATTCGAAGCCGGTATCCCTGAAAGCTTTAACGTGTTGGTCAAGGAAATGAGAGCCTTGGGCCTGAACGTTGAACTTGCAATGAACGAAGAATAGGGAGGACGATCTTATGAACCAAGAATTGTCCAATATCTTCTCACCGACCGAGAAGCAGGAAACTTTCGATTCCATCCGTATTTCACTGGCCAGCCCGGAGAAAATTTTCTCCTGGTCGTTTGGTGAAATCAAAAAACCGGAAACGATTAACTATCGTACCTTCAAGCCGGAGCGCGATGGCCTGTTCTGTGCGCGTATCTTTGGTCCGATCAAGGATTACGAATGCTTGTGCGGCAAATATAAGCGCATGAAGTATAAAGGCATTGTCTGCGAAAAGTGCGGCGTGGAAGTTACCTTGTCGAAGGTGCGCCGCGAACGCATGGGCCATATTGAGCTGGCCGCACCGGTTGCGCATATTTGGTTCTTGAAATCATTGCCCAGCCGTATTGGTCTGCTGTTGGACATGACCTTGAAGGACATTGAGCGCGTTCTTTATTTTGAAAGCTTTATCGTGCTTGAGCCGGGCCTGACCCCGATGAAAGAACGGCAATTGCTGTCGGAAGAAGAATATTACGACGCGATTGATGAATATGGCGAAGACAGCTTCACCGCCTCCATCGGGGCCGAAGCCATTCGTGAAATTCTGATCGGCCTGGACCTTGATAAAATCAAGGAAGATGTGCGCGAAGAAATCCGTTCAACCAAATCAGAGCTTAAGCCCAAGAAACTGGTTAAGCGCCTGAAGCTGGTTGAAGCTTTCCAGGAAAGCGGTAACAAGCCCGAATGGATGATCTTGACGGTTGTGCCGGTTATTCCGCCGGAACTGCGCCCCTTGGTGCCGTTGGATGGGGGCCGTTTTGCGACCTCTGACCTGAACGACCTGTATCGCCGCGTTATCAACCGGAACACGCGCTTGAAGCGCTTGATGGAACTGCGTGCGCCGGATATCATTATTCGTAACGAAAAACGCATGTTGCAGGAATCGGTTGATGCCCTGTTCGACAATGGGCGTCGTGGCCGCGTGATTACGGGTGCCAATAAGCGCCCGCTGAAATCACTGGCTGATATGCTGAAAGGCAAGCAAGGGCGTTTCCGCCAAAACCTGTTGGGTAAGCGCGTTGACTATTCCGGTCGTTCCGTAATTGTGGTGGGGCCAGAGCTTAAATTGCATCAATGTGGCCTGCCGAAGAAAATGGCGCTGGAGCTGTTCAAGCCCTTCATCTATTCGCGGCTGGAGGCGCTGGGTCTTGCCAGTACCGTCAAGCAGGCGAAAAAACTGGTGGAGAAAGAACGACCAGAGGTGTGGGATATTCTGGATGAGGTTATCCGTGAACATCCGGTCATGCTCAACCGCGCGCCAACGCTGCATAGACTTGGCATTCAAGCCTTTGAACCGGTGTTGATTGAAGGCAAGGCCATTCAATTACATCCGCTGGTATGTACCGCCTTTAACGCCGACTTTGATGGCGACCAAATGGCTGTTCACGTGCCGCTGTCGCTTGAAGCGCAGTTGGAAGCCCGTGTGTTGATGATGTCTACCAACAACATTCTGGCACCTGCCAACGGCAAGCCGATCATCGTGCCGTCTCAGGATATTATTCTGGGCCTTTACTACATCACGATGGAAAAACCGAACGAGCCGGGCGAAGGCATGGCCTTTGCCGATTTGGGTGAGTTGCAGCATGCGCTGGATGAAGGTGCGGTGACGCTTCATGCCAAGATCAAGGCGCGTTACGAAACGGTGGATGAAGATGGCAATCCGGTGTTTGAGCGTGTGGAAACCACGCCGGGCCGTATGTTGCTGGCGGAACATCTGCCCAAAAGCCACAAGATCAAATACAGCTTGATCAATCGCCTGCTGACCAAGAAAGAAGTGGGTGGCGTGATTGATACGGTGTATCGCCATTGCGGCCAGAAAGACACGGTGATCTTCTGTGATCAGATCATGGCGTTAGGCTTTGGTCATGCGTGCCGGGCCGGTATTTCCTTCGGCATGGACGACATGGTTGTGCCGGAAGAAAAAACCAAGATGGTGGATGATACCCGCACTTTGGTTAAAGAATTCGAGCAACAATATATCGACGGTTACATCACCCAAGGTGAAAAATACAACAAGGTGGTGGATGCGTGGTCGCAATGTACCGACCGTGTGGCCGATGTGATGATGGACAAGATTTCATCGGAAGATACCGATGAAGAAACAGGCCGTCTCAAAAACATTAACTCCATTTACATGATGGCCCATTCCGGGGCGCGTGGTTCACCCGCCCAGATGAAACAGCTTGCCGGTATGCGCGGGCTGATGGCCAAACCTTCCGGTGAGATTATTGAAACGCCAATTATCTCCAACTTTAAGGAAGGCCTGTCGGTGCTTGAGTACTTTAACTCAACCCATGGGGCGCGTAAGGGCTTGGCCGATACGGCGCTTAAGACAGCGTCTTCCGGTTATCTCACCCGTCGTTTGGTGGATGTGGCGCAAGATTGCATCATCACCGAACGCGATTGCGGCACCACGCGTGGTCCGTTTGTGGAGGCGGTTGTTGATGGTGGTGAAATCATCGAAGAACTGGGCGAACGCATTTTGGGCCGCCATGCGGCGCAAGATGTGGTGGACCCCGTTTCCGGTGACTTGCTGGTAAAAGCCGGTGACGAAATCACTGAACTGGCGGTTGACGCGATTGAGCAGGCGGGCTTGCAAGGTGTGCAAATCCGGTCCGTTCTTACCTGTGACACCAAACATGGCACATGTGGTGCGTGTTACGGGCGTGATCTGGCGCGCGGTACCCAAGTCAATATGGGTGAGGCCGTGGGCGTGATTGCGGCACAGTCAATCGGTGAACCGGGCACGCAGCTAACCATGCGGACCTTCCATATTGGTGGTACGGCAACGGTGGGCGACCAATCGTTCCTGGAAAGCAATTATGACGGTAAAGTCAAATTGGTGAACGCCAATGTGGTGACCGATTCCAATGGTCAGCTTGTGGTGATGAGCCGTAACTCCGCCTTGACGATTGTGGACGATCAAGATCGTGAACGGGCGTCGCATAAGGTGCTGTACGGTACACGTTTGCACGTGACCGATGGTCAAGACGTGTCCAAAGGCGATCGCCTGTGCGAATGGGATCCCTACACTATGCCGATCATTACCGAACGCGATGGGGTTGCCCATTTCGAAGACGTGATGGAAGGCGTGTCGGTGCGCGACGAGGTGGATGAAACCACCGGTATCGCCACGAAGCATATCGCTGATTGGCGCTCCAACGCCAAGGGCACCGACCTGAAGCCTGCGATCGTTCTGCAGGACGCCAAGGGCGGGGAACTGACATTGGCAAATGGCTTGCCAGCGCGCTATGCGCTGTCGGTGGACGCAATTTTGTCTGTCGAGGAAGGCCAGGAAGTGCATGCCGGTGACGTGCTGGCGCGTATTCCGCGTGAAAGCGCAAAAACGCGTGACATTACCGGTGGTCTGCCGCGCGTGGCGGAACTGTTCGAAGCCCGGAAGCCGAAGGAACATGCGGTGATTGCCGAAATTGATGGCCGCATCGAATTCATGAAGGACTATAAGAACAAGCGCCGTATTGCGATTGTGCCGCAAGATGAAGACGCGGATCCTGTTGAATATCTGCTGCCCAAGGGCAAGCATATTGCCGTGCAGGAACACGACTTTGTGCAGAAGGGTGAATACATCGTTGATGGTAATCCTTCACCGCACGATATTTTGGCGGTAATGGGTGTTGAAGCCTTGGCCAATTATCTGGTGAACGAAGTGCAGGAGGTTTACCGCCTGCAAGGTGTGAAGATCAACGATAAGCACATCGAAGTGATCGTGAAGCAGATGATGCAAAAAGTGGAAATCACCAAAGGCGGGGAAACCACGCTGTTGGTGGGCGAAACAGTTGATCGCCTTGAGTTTGATGAAGCCAATGCCAAAGCCGAAGCCGAAGGGCTGGAGCTGGCAGAAGCGCATCCGATTTTGTTGGGTATCACCAAGGCAAGCCTGCAAACCCGTTCCTTCATCTCTGCTGCGTCGTTCCAGGAAACGACACGGGTGCTGACAGAGGCTTCTGTGGCCGGCAAGTCCGACACGCTGGAAGGCTTGAAAGAGAACGTGATTGTGGGCCGCTTGATCCCAGCCGGGACGGGCGCCACCATGAACCAGTTCTCACGCATTGCTCATGAACGCGACAAGGCGGTGATTGAAGAACGCCGCGCCCGCGTTGGCGTGCCAGCGGAGGCCGAAGAGGCTGCCGAGGGCGAAGAAGCCGCCGCGGACGAAAGCGCCGCTTAGGCACCTCTTTCGCCCCTACTGAATAACAAGGCCCTGCCAGAAATGGCGGGGCCTTTTGTTTTGGTGCGGCAAGATGAGCGCAATCGGCGGTTGTGGCAAAATTGACAAACTGAAAATGTTTTGGAATTATTTGGCCGTCTTGCGCACGAAAAACAGTTTGGAGATGTGCGTCGTAAGAAACAAGGGTTGGTGAGGCTTGGGTTAGCAATCACCAAAATTGAGGGTTTTGGAAATGCAGCTTTATGATTCTATAGCGCGCCAATCATTGGCGTTCGTGACCGCCTTGGGTTTGGCCGTACAACCGGCATTGGCGGGTGATATTTTGATCGTCAACGGCATTGAGGAAGTTGGTCATGGGGGTGTTACCCAGCAAATAACCGACAATCTAACCGGGCATCATGAGGCGGTTGGCAATACGGTTTTTGTGGAAAATGCTATTCCTGATGATTTGAGCGGATTCGATCAAGTGTGGGATTTGCGTGTTGGAAACCATTCGGCCCATAATTTAAGCGAGGCTCAACAACAACAATATCTTGCCTTTTTGCAATCCGGCGGCGGTATGTTTGTCATGGGCGAAAATAGCGGTTTTACCGCAAGAAACAACACAGTGTTAGCCTTGATTGCCTTGGCCGGTGGCGGCAGCATCGCACTGAATGGTGAACAGACATTTGATCTGCAACGCGTGCATGATCGTTTTAATCAGCCCAACGCAATCACTGATCAGGATTTTTTCTACGGGGCAGCAGATGTGGCCTCAACGCCGGGCACAGGCTTTTTTATAACGGAGTTGATCGGGCGCGAAGGCGGCAGTGCCATCGCATGGGATCCGGGCACGTTGGCGAACGCCTTGATGGGCACTTTGACGGTGATTTTCGATATCAACTTCATGCAGACTTTCGAGCAGGAGCCTGCGGTTGATCCCGATTCAGAGGAATTTTTGGCAAACCTCGTGCAATTCCTCGTGGACGAAGTTGAGAAATCCAGAGGAGGCGTGGGCCCCAACATCTTGTCTTCCCAGTTTGATGTTGCAGCGATCATGATCCAACAACAGCTTGGGTTGATTGCTGGCGCGATGGGCCGGATGACCCTTCCCTTAGGTGGGGCAATGGGGGCGACCGGGCAGGGTACCCTGAATTTAACCGGGTCGGAAATCGAAATGGCGTTCGAGGAAAATGATCTGGCAGCGGCGCTGGCTGGTGATGGAGGCTTTAACCTTGATTTCGAGAAAGCCACCATCTTTGTAAATGTCTCTCGCAGCTTCGGGTCTTTTGACAACACAACAAATCAAACAGGTTTTGATTATGCAGGTACGGGTGGCATTGTTGGGCTGGCTTTTGATTTGGATGAGCAAACCGAACTGGCGGTTGCGCTTGGTCACAATCGTTATGATGGTGACTTCAATAACGGTGTGGGCACCCATGATAGCCGCGCCACCAGCGGTACATTGTTCCTGCGCAAGAAACTGGAGAATAGTACAAGCTTGGAAGTTTTCGCCGGTTATGCCGGGGGTGAATTTGATTATGTGCGTAAGACAGCGCTTACAACCAATCGCGGCGACACTGACTTCTCTGCCTTTTATGGCGGTGTTGGGGCAAGCCGCTCTTACGATGTAACGCAGTCTGCCGGTTTGCAGGAAGGCACTTTGATTGCCGGGCCAATGGCACGCCTGTTTTACGCAGATGTGGATATTGACGGTTATCAGGAAACATCCGGCGGTGCCCCGGTGCTGTCGGTTTCCGGGCAAAGCCAGCAATCCTTCACAGGCCGCATCGGGGTTGAAAGTCAATACAGTGAAGAAACCGATGATGACGGTGTTCTAACACTGCGTGGTCACGCTGCATTTGAACGAGAGTTTGAAGATGGTGGTCGTTCAGTCGTCGTAAACAGTGGGGTGCCGGGCGCGGTTGCATTGGACGGGGCCGATAATACCCGCTTTGTCGTTGGCGGTGCCTTCGGCACCCGGTTCGGCGAGAAAGCTTTGGTAGATGTTAGCTATGAAGCAGTCGTAGGCGATTCTGAAAGCAATGAACAAACTGTGTTGTTGCGCTATCGACGCCCGTTACACTAGCCCGTTGCCCTAAAGTGACGTGCTTGGTCGCAAGCCTATCACCATCAAATAGATCAAGGCCCTGCCGAAAATGGCGGGGCCTTTTTCTTTGCCTCACGTGAACGGTGTAATTCTGTGCTTGCGCACATCTCCCGGTTGCGCATAGGCTTGTGCCTTGAGACTAGGAGCTACAACCAAGACATTGGTGGGTGTCTCGACCGGGGGGTCAATCAGATGGGGATTTTTTACAGCAACCGCTTAGGCGGTGGGTTGCGGGGCGTGAGCCTTGCTGCCTGCATTGCAGGGCTTGCGGCCGGGACCGCTTTTGCACAAACGGCGGAGGACGATCTGGCATTTTTAGATGAGGAGCCGGACGCCCAGTCGCAGACGGTGAGGCTTGCCCAAGCAGAGCCAGACGCTGCCCCTATGGCAGATCAGACGCCCACAGAGGCGGCTGCGGCCGAACCGGCGGCGGTGCCCACAAAGGGCGATGACAGTCTTGAGAGCATTGCCGTGGTAGCGACAACAGCCCCCCAGACCGAGGCGCGGCCCACACAGCCTTCTGCAACCCCAGCCGCGCGTACGCTGGCCAGCCGCACAACGCTGGACGAGGTGATTGTGACCGCCCAAAAGCGCACACAAAACGTCCAAGATGTGCCGCTTTCCATCACCGCTATCGGTGAGGAAGATATCAAGATGAAAAATATGGGCGATTTGAATGCGATGGCAATTTATGTGCCGAACCTCAAATTGCTGCAAACCCCAACCTATTCTTTCGTTTATATTCGCGGTGCGGGCACGGGGTTGAATAAGGGGTTTGAGCAATCGGTCGCTACCATTGTAGATGGCATTTATTATGCCCGCATGGGGTATATGACCGGCGCGCAGATTGATATTGTGGGCTTTGAGGTTTTACGCGGCCCGCAAGGCACGCTTTACGGCAAGAACACGGTTGCTGGAGCCATGCATCTGAAAACAGGTGATCCAGACCCAGAATGGGCGATGGATATTCAAGGTTTGACCGATAGCTATACGGATAAAATCCGGGTGCGCGGTATGATCAAAGGACCGATTTGGGGGGAAGATTTAAGTTTTCGTATCGCCTTTGGGGCGAACGTGGCCGACGGCTTTGTGCACAACACCACCCGCGGGCGTAACGAAGCCAATACGGACAACAAGAATATCCGCGCCAAAATTCGTTACACGGGTATCTCTAATCTTGATGTTATTGTGACCGCCGATATGGGCATGGTGAAGCAAAACGGGCAGGGCGCGCAATTGTCGTTCGTGATGCCGGAGCACGAAGCCTTCTTCAAACTTTATGACCCCACAACCGAAGCAAATTTGTTCAATCATCAAAGCGCGTTGGATGGTGAAGGCTATGCGGACCGTGATGTGGCATCAGGCATTTTGAAGGCCGTATATGAATGGGGCGATTTTACCGTCACGTCCATCAGTGGCTATTCATGGTCGGATGAAGATATTTTCACCGACGCCGATTTTTCTGCCGCGCCGGTTTTGGCTGCCCAGTCAGACGAGGAATATACGCAGTTCAGCCAAGAGTTACGCCTGACATCGCCGCTTGATTTGGATCTGTTTGGCGGCATGGATTACGACTACATTATTGGTGCCTATTTCTTTTCAAACGATATTGATGCAACCGCAGATATTCCGTTTGTGATTGTTGATGAACTGACCATCGATACGGTGGCTGCGACACTGCCAGCGGCCCTGGCGGGTATTGTGGACACCAGCGTTCTAAATATGTTGGGCGACATTTTGGGTAACGGCATTGGGGGTATCAGCGGTAATTCTGCAGAATCCATTATCAGTTATCACAAGCAAAAGGCGTGGAGTGTTTCAGGCTTTACGCAGTTTACGTTTCACCTGAACCAAGATCTGGATTTGATGTTCGGCGCGCGGGTTGATTATGAAAAGAAAGAGGCTGAGCGCGAGCTGACGCTTTCCAATACCGGGCAGCTTTTTCCGCAATTGGTGCCGGGGCTGGAGCAACATTATTCCAAGGGCGAACGCACCGAAACCAGCCTGACACCAAAGGTAACGGTAAAATATGATTTCGATGAGGACATCATGTTTTATGCGCTGGCGGCCCAAGGCTTTAAAGGCGGTGGTTTCAATGCCAATGCAGTAAACCCCGGCGAGTTCGAGTTTGAGGAGGAAACATCTTACTCTTTTGAAGGCGGGTTTAAGTCAACCTGGTTGGGCGGCGCGATGACGTTTAACGCCAACTATTATTATACGCGCTTCAAGAACATGCAGCAGTCTATCTATAACGGGCAGCAATTTGTGGTCGCAAATGCCGAAACGGCAACGTCGCACGGGCTTGAGCTTGAATTCGCGTTGATCCCGCTGCCGGGCCTGATCCTGACCGCCAATTACGGCACAATCAACACCAGGTTCGGCACGTTTACGCAGGGGCCATGTATTGCAGAGCCGCAGGGCGAAGATTTTCCCTGCGATCAATCGGGTACAGAATTTGCCGATGCGCCGCGCGATTCGGGCACACTGGCCTTCATCTATGATGTGCAATTGGGAAATACCAACCTGTACCTACTGACCTCGGGCGAAATTTTCCGCCAAGGGGAGGTGTGGTTCCAAGCTGATCATGACCCGAAAGACTTCCGCGAGGCGGTGAACGGTTTGACCATGCGTTTGGGCTTGCACAATGAGGAGAACACATGGTCCTTCATGGTGTATGGCAACAATTTATTGGATGAAGAATGGGCTGTCGGCACGGCTGATGTACCTATTTTTGAAGGTACCCACTTTGGCGGGGCTGTGCCGCAACGCTGGTTCGAAGCGGAGTTCCGCGCTTCATTTTAGGTGCCGGTTCACGGGCAACCTTGCTGAGCTGCGACATCAATCCGAGTAGTCGGATCAAGGGGGGAAGCTTATGTTTTGTTAAAACGAGCATTTATTCGGGATTGTGATTTATGGCTGATTTAGCAAACATGAAAAAGGGTCAAACCTATCTGGGCTGGAAGGTGGACTTTACCACCCCGAAGGGGGAGCCGTCTTTCGCGTCGCCTGATTCTATTTCGTGGCGGGTTTTCAAAAACCCTGTCGCGCTGGGTATAGGTGGCATTGCGGCAGTATTGCTGGAATTTGCCGATGCGCGCATTAGATCGGGCGTATGGGACCATTCAACCTTCAAGACCGACCCCGTTGGCCGTGCCAAGCGCACAGGTACGGCGGCCATGGTGGGGGTTTATGGCCCGCAAAGCGCCGCGCGCCGCGTTATTCAGGGCGTGAACAACATGCATAAGCGCGTTGTTGGTCACACGCCCGATGGCGAAGCCTATGACGCGCAGGATGTGGAATTGCTGGATTGGGTAAACGCCACGGCCATTTGGGGCTTTATGGTCGCGTATGACAGATTCGTTTCGCCATTGAGCGAGGCCGAGAAGGATCAGTATTTCGCGGAAGGTCATGCGGTCAGCGCGCTTTATGGTGTGGAAACCCCTTTGAACTCGGTTGCGGATTTTGAAGCCATGATGGCCAATTTGGCCCCGCGTTTTGAGCCGCATGCGATTAATACAGAGTTTTTGGAGATTATGGCGTCGGGTAAGGCTGCGCCGGGGGCACCGGTATGGCCGCAAAAGGCGGTGGTTCATGCGGCTGTCGCCATTTTACCGCCCCATGTGCGCGCCGCGCTGGAGCTGGGGTCGGAATATGATCTGACCATGGCTCAGAACATGGCGTTGAGAATCGGTGGCAAACTTGCGGACATTGTGCCTGATTTGGATAGCCCGGCTGCCAATGCGGCCGTGCGGTTGGGCCTGCCGCGATCTTTCGCGTGGAAAAGCGCCAAGGCGCAAAGGCGTATTTTGCGTTCATCCGGGTTGAAAGAGGTCGTTCCGGCTGAATGACCCCCATTTGTTCTTGGGCGTTTTGTGTCGATTGATGCGACATAGACGTCAAAGAGGCCGATAACCTGCTGATGCGGCAAAAATGACCGAGTTTTCTAAGGGTTTTGGCCTTTGCGGTGGTTGCGCTTTCGAGATTCGCGGCGTATAAACCGCGCCACGATATAGGCAGGCCGTAGGAACTTCCGCTGTCAACCGACCTTTGGGCGACACACATGGTTCCTAGACGCTGGCTTCGTATCGCATGAACAGTGCTGGATCATGACCCTTTGCGGGGTCCTCTGTAAGTGCCTGAGGCCACTTTCTCCACCGATTTTAAGGGGAAGGATGGGCTCCGGATGATTTTGTGCCTTCATTAACCAAGGTGCTGTGCTTTTGCGCGCGCCCACAAAATTTAGGGGATGTTCGTCATGCCGACGATCAACCAGTTGATCCGCAAGCCGCGTAAACCGCAGGTGAAGCGTAATAAAGTTCCGGCTCTTGAAGCCTGCCCGCAAAAGCGGGGCGTATGCACGCGCGTGTATACGACTACACCTAAAAAGCCGAACTCGGCGCTGCGTAAAGTGGCGAAGATTCGTCTTTCTAACGGTTTTGAAGTTATCGGGTACATTCCCGGTGAAGGTCATAACCTGCAAGAACATAGCGTTGTCACCATTCGCGGTGGCCGTGTGAAGGATTTGCCGGGTGTGCGTTATCACGTATTGCGCGGTGTGTCTGATACCCAAGGCGTTAAGGATCGTCGTCAGCGGCGTTCCAAATACGGCGCCAAGCGGCCTAAGTAGGGGAATTCCAGAATGTCTCGTCGTCACGCCGCTGAAAAACGCGTTATCAACCCTGATCCCAAATTTGGGGACAAGGTGATTTCCAAATTCATGAACAATCTGATGCAGGATGGCAAAAAGTCCACTGCGGAAAAAATTGTTTATGGTGCCTTTGATCAGATCGAAAGCAAAACGGGTCAAGACCCTGTTGCTACGTTCCATGAGGCGCTGGAAAATATCAGCCCCACCGTTGAGGTGCGCTCCCGCCGTGTTGGTGGTGCGACCTACCAGGTGCCGGTTGAGGTGCGCAACGAACGCCGTCAGGCGCTGGCTATTCGCTGGACCATTGATGCGGCGCGCAAGCGTTCTGAACGCACAATGATCGATCGTCTTGCAGGTGAGTTGCTTGATGCCGCCCAAAATCGCGGCTCTGCCGTGAAGAAGCGGGAAGACACTCATAAAATGGCCGAAGCCAACCGCGCCTTCGCTCATTATCGCTGGTAAACGCTAAAAGAACGCCCTCGGAGATTTGGACCTATGGCCCGCACAACGAAACTTAAAGACTACCGCAATATCGGCATTATGGCCCATATTGATGCGGGTAAAACCACGACCACCGAGCGTATTCTCTATTATACGGGCGTAAGCCACAAAATCGGTGAAGTGCATGATGGCGCAGCCACCATGGACTGGATGGAGCAGGAGCAAGAACGCGGCATTACGATTACGTCTGCTGCGACGACCTGTTTCTGGAAAGATCACCGCATTAACATCATTGACACGCCGGGCCATGTGGACTTCACGATTGAGGTTGAGCGTTCCTTGCGGGTGCTTGATGGTTCTGTCGCGGTGTTTGACTCTGTCGCCGGCGTTGAACCGCAATCAGAAACCGTGTGGCGTCAGGCCGATAAGTACGGCGTGCCGCGGATGTGCTTTGTCAACAAGATGGACCGCACCGGCGCCGATTTCTATCGCTGTGTTGAGATGATCTCCGATCGTTTGGGCTCGGTGCCTTTGGTTTGCCAATTGCCGATTGGTGCCGAAAGCGAATATGAAGGCGTGGTTGACCTCCTCAAAATGCAAGAAATTGTGTGGTTGGATGAAGGTCTGGGCGCTGAATACAAATACCAAGACATTCGCGATGAGCTGAAGGACAAGGCCGAGGAATATCGGTCAACCTTGGTAGAGCTTGCCGTTGAAGTTGATGATGACGTGATGGAAGCTTATCTGGAAGGCAACGAGCCTGATGAAGATACGCTGAAGCGCTGTATCCGTAAGGGCACATTGGATAGTGCTTTTGTGCCGGTTTTGAACGGTACCGCCTTTAAGAATAAGGGTGTGCAGCCTTTGTTGGATGCCGTGATTGATTTCATGCCGTCGCCGCTGGATGTGCCTGCCATTAAGGGCGTGGACCCGGACGACGAAGAAAAAGAAATGACGCGTCCGTCTTCTGATGACGAACCGTTTGCCGCTTTGGCGTTCAAGATCATGAATGACCCATTTGTGGGGTCCTTGACCTTTGCGCGCGTTTATTCCGGCGTTCTGGAGACGGGTACCTCTGTCATGAACTCCGTGAAAGACAACAAGGAACGCGTTGGCCGGATGCTGCAAATGCACTCCAACAGCCGCGAAGACATTAAGGAAGCCCGCGCCGGCGACATTGTCGCCATCGCCGGTTTGAAAGACACGACAACGGGTGACACGCTGTGTGATCCCGCAAACCCCGTTATTCTTGAGCGGATGGAATTCCCTGATCCGGTTATTGAAATCGCGATTGAGCCGAAAACCAAGGCTGACCAGGAAAAAATGGGCTTGGCGCTGTCTCGCTTGGCAAAGGAAGATCCTTCCTTCCGCGTGAAGACAGATGATGAATCAGGCCAAACCGTGATCGCCGGTATGGGCGAGCTTCATCTGGACATCATCGTTGATCGCCTGAAGCGTGAGTTTAAGGTTGAAGGCAATGTTGGTGCGCCGCAAGTGGCATACCGCGAAACCTTTACGCGCGCTGCCCGTGTTGACTACACCCATAAAAAGCAATCGGGTGGTTCAGGTCAGTTCGCACGTATTATTCTTGAGCTGGAGCCGGGTGAGCCCGGCACAGGTCGCTTGTTTGAAAGCAAGATCGTTGGTGGTTCGGTGCCGAAGGAATATATCCCCGGTGTTGAAAAGGGCTTGAACAGCGTTGCCGATGCCGGTGTGCTGGCGGGCTTCCCGGTAATCGATTATTCCATCACCTTGGTTGATGGCGCGTATCATGATGTTGACTCATCTGTGATGGCGTTTGAAATCGCGGGCCGCGCAGCCCTGCGTGAGATCGCTTCTTCCGCCGGTATCAAGTTGCTGGAACCCATCATGAAGGTCGAGGTGGTAACGCCGGAAGACTATATGGGTGACGTGATCGGCGATTTGAATTCACGCCGCGGGCAAATCTCTGGCACCGAACAGCGTGGCAATGCCACGGTGATCAACGCCATGGTGCCGCTGGCAAATATGTTTGGGTATGTGAACAATCTGCGCTCAATGAGCCAAGGTCGCGCACAATATACCATGTTGTTTGATCATTACGAAAAAGTACCTCAGGCCGTGCAGGACGAAGTCGTCGCGAAGATGGCGTAAGTCTACGGACTGATTTGAATTTAGGTTTCAACTTCGATCATAGGGAGCGAAAGTTATGTCGAAGGAAAAGTTTGAACGTACCAAGCCGCATTGTAACATTGGCACGATTGGCCATGTTGACCACGGCAAGACGAGTTTGACGGCAGCCATTACGAAAGTATTGGCGGAAAGCGGCGGGGCCACGTTCTCTGCCTATGAAGATATTGATGGTGCGCCGGAAGAGCGTGAGCGCGGCATTACGATTTCGACGGCGCATGTTGAGTATGAGACGGCGAACCGTCACTACGCGCATGTGGATTGCCCGGGCCATGCTGACTATGTGAAGAACATGATCACGGGTGCGGCGCAAATGGATGGCGCGATTTTGGTTGTGAACGCTGCTGATGGCCCGATGCCGCAAACGCGTGAGCATATTTTGCTTGCCCGTCAGGTTGGTGTGCCTTCGATCGTTGTGTTCCTGAACAAGGTTGATCAGGTTGACGATGAAGAGCTGCTGGAACTGGTTGAAATGGAAGTGCGTGAGCTGCTTTCTGAGTATGACTTCCCGGGCGATGATATCCCCGTGATTGCCGGTTCTGCCTTGGCGGCTTTGGAAGATCGCGACGAAGACATTGGCAAGAGCAAGGTGCTTGAGCTGATGGCCGCTGTTGATGAGTATATTCCGCAGCCTGAGCGTGCCATTGACGGTGCGTTCCTGATGCCGATTGAAGATGTGTTCTCCATTTCCGGCCGTGGTACGGTTGTGACCGGTCGTGTTGAGCGCGGTGTTGTTAAAGTGGGTGAAGAGATCGAGATTATCGGTATCAAGGACACCACGAAAACGACTGTTACAGGCGTTGAAATGTTCCGCAAATTGCTGGATCAAGGTCAAGCCGGTGACAATGTTGGCGCGCTTCTGCGCGGTGTTGACCGTGAAGACGTTGAACGTGGCCAGGTGCTTGCGCATCCCGGCACGATCACGCCGCACACGAAGTTCAAGGCCGAAGCCTATATTCTGACGAAAGATGAAGGTGGCCGTCATACGCCGTTCTTCACCAATTATCGTCCGCAATTCTACTTCCGTACAACGGATGTGACCGGCGTTGTTTCCCTGCCCGAAGGCACGGAAATGGTTATGCCCGGCGATAACATCTCTATGGATGTCGAGCTGATCTGCCCGATCGCCATGGATGAAGGCCTGCGCTTCGCTATCCGCGAAGGGGGCCGTACCGTCGGTTCAGGCGTCGTATCTGCCATTACTGACTAGCGTTTGAGGCCGCCCCGGTTTGGGGCGGCGTCTTTTTTTGAATTTGACACAAAGGATCAAGGTCGATGGATAGTCAAAATATCCGCATCCGATTGAAAGCGTTCGATCATCGTATTCTCGATAGCTCGACCGGCGAAATCGTTGCGACCGCGAAGCGGACTGGTGCACGTGTACGTGGCCCCATTCCGCTCCCGACCAAGATCGAGAAGTTCACGGTGTTGCGGGGCCCGCACATCGACAAAAAAAGCCGCGAACAGTTCGAAGTTCGGACCCATAAGCGTCTTTTGGACATTATCGACCCCACGCCGCAAACAGTTGATGCTTTGATGAAGCTAGACTTGGCTGCCGGTGTGGATGTGGAGATCAAACTTTAGCATCGACCTGATTTCAGGCCGCTCTGCGGGGTTTTTGGAAGTGAGGGGACGAACATGCGTTCCGGAGTAATTGCACAGAAAGTGGGTATGACCCGTGTCTTCGGTGAAGACGGGCGGCATATTCCTGTGACCGTGTTGAAGCTGGATGGCTGCCAAGTAGTTGCCCAGCGCACCGCCGATACGGATGGCTATACAGCTATTCAGTTGGGCGCTGGCACGGCAAAAGTTAAAAATGTAACTCGCCCATTGCGCGGCCATTTTGCGAAAGCAAGTGTGGAGCCGAAGCGCAAATTGGCCGAGTTTCGGGTGAGCGAAGACAACCTTTTGGATGTTGGTGCCAAGTTCAAGGCCGACCATTTTGTGAATGGTCAGTATGTGGATGTAAGCGGTACCTCTATCGGTAAAGGTTTCGCCGGTGCCATGAAACGCCATAACTTTGGTGGTTTGCGTGCCTCGCATGGTGTGTCTATTTCGCATCGTTCTCACGGTTCTACCGGGCAGTGCGAATTCCCCGGCAAGGTGTTCAAGGGCAAGAGAATGGCCGGTCATATGGGTGCAGCCCGTGTGACAACGCTTAATCTTGAGATTGTGCGCACCGATGTTGAGCGCGGCTTGATTTTGGTAAAAGGCTCTGTGCCTGGCCATAAAGGCGGCTGGGTTCTGATCCGTGATGCGATCAAGAAGGCGTTGCCGGAAGATGCGCCGATGCCTGCCTCAATTTTTGAAGCTGCAAACGATACTGCCGCTGAAGCGCCTGCTGATGAAGCACCCGCCGAAGAAATGGCAGCAGAGGCCGCAGTCGATGAGCCCACCACTGATAAAGAGGGGGATGCTTGATCATGAAACTCGATGTAACAACACTGGGTGGTGAGACGGCTGGTTCCGTCGATCTGTCCGATGACGTGTTCGGCCTTGAGCCACGCGCCGATATTCTGCATCGCGTTGTGCGTTGGCAGTTGGCGAAGCGCCAGGCCGGCACACATAAGGTAAAGGGTCGCTCTGAGATCAAGGCGACAACTGCCAAGATGTACAAGCAAAAGGGCACGGGTAATGCCCGCCATGGTTCCAAGCGTGTACCGCAGTTCCGTGGTGGTGGTCGTGCGATGGGGCCGGTTGTGCGCTCCCATGCACATGCCTTGCCGAAAAAAGTGCGGACATTGGGGCTGAAACTTGCGCTTTCTGCGAAGGCGAAAGAAGGCAGCCTGATTGTGTTGGATAAAGCTGACAACGACGGCAAGACCGCAACGTTGAAGGCGTCGCTGGCGAAGTTGGGTTGGTCCAATGCGCTGGTGATTGATGGGCCTGAAGCGAATGCCGCTTTTGCCCGCGCCGCGCGCAATATTCCGAATGTGGATATTCTGCCCTCACAGGGTGCGAATGTTTACGACATCCTGAAGCGTGATCGTCTGGTATTGACCCAGGCGGCTGTAGAAGCGTTGGAGGCGCGCCTCAAATGAAGGTCGTCCGTGATTATGATGTGATCCTGTCACCAGTGATCACCGAGAAGTCGACATTGGCCTCTGAGCACAATCAGGTGGTTTTCAATGTCGCGACCGATGCTACCAAGCCCGAGATCAAAGGCGCGGTAGAGCGGTTGTTCGGTGTGAAGGTGCGCAAGGTTCAAACCGTTCTGACAAAGGGCAAGGTAAAGCGTTTTCGTGGTCACCTTGGTAAACGTTCAGATGTGAAAAAGGCTTATGTCACGCTGGTAGACGGTGAAACGCTCGACGTTTCAACCGGCATTTAGTGGCTAGGCTAAGGGAACGAGTAAGATGGCATTAAAGCAATATAAGCCGACAACGCCGAGCCGCCGTAACCTGGTTCTGGTTGACCGTTCGCACCTGCATAAGGGGCGTCCTGTTAAGGAACTGACGGAAGGTTTGACCAAGTCTGGCGGTCGTAACAATCACGGTCGTATCACCATGCGTCGTCGCGGCGGTGGGGCGAAGCGCCTGTATCGTCAGATTGACTTCAAGCGCACCAAAGCAGATGTGGTCGCCACCGTTGAACGGCTGGAATACGACCCCAATCGCACCGCCTTTATCGCGCTGCTGAAATATGAAGACGGTGAGCTGGCCTATATTCTGGCGCCGCAACGCTTGGCCGAAGGCGACAAGGTCGTTTCCGGTGCCAAAGTTGATGTGAAGCCGGGCAATGCGATGCCGCTTTCTGCCATGCCGATCGGCACGATTGTTCACAATGTTGAAATGAAGCCCGGCAAGGGTGGCCAAATGGCCCGTTCTGCCGGTGCCTATGCACAATTGGTTGGCCGCGATGGCGGTTATGCCTTGCTACGTTTGCCGTCAGGTGAACAACGCATGGTGCCTTCTGCCTGCATGGCAACTGTTGGGGCGGTGTCAAATCCGGACCATCAGAATGTCAAGCTGGGTAAGGCAGGCCGGTCCCGGCATATGGGGCGTCGCCCCTCCGTGCGGGGTGTAGCTATGAACCCGGTCGATCATCCCCATGGTGGTGGTGAAGGCCGGACCTCCGGGGGTCGTCATCCAGTGACGCCTTGGGGCAAGCCGACTAAGGGCGCCAAAACGCGTTCCAACAAGGCTACGGACAAATTCATTCTGCGCCGTCGGCGCACGAAGAAGAAGCGGTAGGGGCTGAGCCATGGCGCGTTCACTGAAAAAAGGGCCGTTTATCGACGGCTATCTGTTGAAAAAAGCCGAAGCGGCCCGCGATAGCGGTCGTTCGGATGTGATTAAGATTTGGTCGCGGCGCTCTACTATTGTGCCGCAGTTCATTGGACTGACTTTTGGTGTTTATAACGGTCAGAAGTTTATTCCGGTCTTGGTGACGGAAGATATGGTGGGGCACAAATTTGGTGAGTTTTCACCGACCCGCACCTATTACGGCCATGAAGCCGACAAGAAGGCGAAGAGGAAGTAATCATGGGCAAGCAGGCGAGAGAACGCAGCCTTGCCGATAATGAGGCACGCGCTGTAGGTCGTAACATCCGGGTCAGCCCGCAAAAGCTGAACCTGGTGGCCACGCAAATTCGGGGCTTGAGCGCCGAAGCCGCTTTGGCAGAACTTACTTTTTCCAACCGCCGGATTTCCGGCGATGTGAAGAAGATTCTGCAAAGCGCGATTGCGAATGCAGAGAACAATCACGGTCTGGATGTTGATAGCCTGATCGTGTCAGAGGCTCATGTCGGTAAATCCATGGTCATGAAGCGTTGGCGTCCGCGGGCACGTGGTCGTGTTGGTAAAATTCTGAAGCCGTTTTCACACCTCACAATTGTGGTGCGTGAACAAGCCGACGACGACGACAGTTAAGGTCAGGAAGAGAAACGATGGGTCAAAAAGTTAATCCAATCGGTCTGCGTCTTGGCGTAAACCGCACCTGGGACAGCCGCTGGTACGCCGATACAGGCGAATACGGGCAGTTGTTGCACGAAGACATCAAGATTCGGGAATATCTGAATAAGAATCTGGCGCAAGCCGGTATTTCCCGGATCATCATTGAGAGGCCGCATCGCAAATGCCGGGTCACACTGCACACGGCGCGTCCGGGTGTTGTGATCGGTAAGAAAGGTGCAGACATTGAGAAGCTGCGCCGTGCGCTGGGTCAAATGACCAGCTCTGAAGTGCATCTCAACGTTGTTGAAGTGCGCAAGCCGGAAATCGATGCAACTCTGGTTGCCGAGAATGTGGCGCAGCAGCTTGAACGTCGTGTGGCTTTCCGCCGGGCAATGAAGCGTTCAGTGCAATCTGCCATTCGTTTGGGTGCCGGTGGCATTCGTATCAACTGCGCAGGCCGTTTGGCCGGTGCCGATATCGCCCGGACCGAATGGTACCGCGAAGGTCGTGTGCCGCTTCATACTCTGCGTGCCGATATCGATTACGGTACGAAAGAAGCCATGACCACATATGGCATTATCGGTATTAAGGTCTGGATCTTCAAAGGCGAGATCATGGAACATGATCCGATGGCCTCTGAGCGCCAGGCGAATGCAGGCAATGAAGGCGGCGGCGGCAATAACCGCGGTCGCGCAGCTTAAGATTTGGGAATTTGGTTCCAACGCGATGTGCGTGACGAGCCAGTAGTTTAAGGAACGGAACAATGCAGCAGCCGAAGCGCACAAAGTTTCGCAAGATGCACAAAGGCCGGATCAAAGGCAACGCAAAGGGCGGCACATCGCTGAACTTTGGTTCCTACGGTCTTAAAGCCCTTGAGCCCGAGCGGGTAACTGCCCGGCAGATCGAGGCCGCCCGTCGTGCCATGACGCGTCATATGAAGCGTTCTGGTCGTGTGTGGATCCGCATTTTCCCGGATGTGCCGGTGTCGAAGAAGCCGACCGAAGTGCGGATGGGTAAAGGTAAAGGTTCGCCCGAGTTTTGGGCTGCCAAGGTAAAGCCTGGCCGGATCATGTTTGAAATTGATGGTGTTACACCTGACGTGGCCGAAGGTGCCTTGTCGCGTGCTGCCGCCAAACTGCCGATCAAGACGCGTATTGTTACGCGCCTTGGCGAATAACGGGGAGCGTTGAGGGATATGCAAGCCAGCGAACTTCGTGATCAAACGCCCGACCAACTTGTGGACGCGTTGAAAAAGCTGAAAAAAGAACAGCTTAATCTCCGGTTCCAGAAGGCGACGGGTCAGTTGGAAAATACAGCGCGTGTGCGCGATGTGCGTAGAGATATTGCGCGTATCGAAACCGTGTTGATGCAAAAGAAAGCAAACAGCTAAGCCGCCGCTTTAAGGCCGGTTTTCTGTTAGAAGGATAGGGCAAGACAATGCCAAAACGAATTCTTCAAGGTGTCGTGGTATCAGACAAAACAGACTGCACGGTTGTTGTGCGGGTTGATCGTCGTTACACGCACCCGGTGATGAAGAAGACCGTGCGTAGTTCTAAAAAGTATCACGCGCACGATGCTGAAAACCGCTTCAAGGAAGGTGACGCCGTGCAAATTCGCGAATGTCGCCCTGTCTCGAAGCTAAAGCGGTGGGAAGTGATCGCCGATTAGGCTTGCATGCCCAATTAAGCGATATCGTCCAAACGAAGTAGGAGCGGATCACCATGATCCAGATGCAAACAAATCTAGATGTAGCTGACAATTCCGGCGCACGCCGGGTGCAGTGCATCAAGGTGCTTGGCGGGTCCAAGCACATGATTGCCGGTCTTGGCGATACGATTGTCGTATCTGTCAAGGAAGCAATCCCGCGCGGCAAAGTGAAAAAAGGCGATGTGATGAAAGCTGTCATAGTGCGCACGGCGAAAGAAGTGCGCCGGGCCGATGGTTCTGTCATTCGTTTTGATCGCAATGCGGCTGTGTTGATCAACAATAACGGCGAGCCGATCGGCACACGTATTTTTGGTCCGGTAACGCGTGAACTGCGTGGCCGCAATCACATGAAGATCATTTCTTTGGCACCGGAGGTGTTGTGATGGCTGCGAAGATCAAGAAAGGCGATCAAGTGCAAGTTCTGGCTGGCCGTGATAAAGGCAAGCGTGGGCAAGTGCTGAAGGTGATCCCTGCGGAAGGCCGTGCCCTTGTGCAAGGCGTGAACCGGGTAACGCGGCATCAAAAGCCCAGTCAAATGGATCAAGGTGGTTTGGTTTCCAAGGAAGCCGCCATTCAGCTGTCGAACCTGGCGGTGATTGATCCCAAGGAAGACAAGCCAACCCGCGTTGGGTTCAAAACATTGGATGATGGTCGCAAGGTGCGTTTTGCCAAGCGGTCCGGGGAGGTGATCGATGTCTGATACGTCGAACAAACCACGCCTGAAAGTGCGCTACGAAGAAGCCGTGCGCCCGGCAATGCAGGAAAAATTTGCGTATAAGAATGTTATGCAAATGCCTGTTATTGAAAAGGTTGTAATCAATATGGGCGTCGGTGACGCGGTGAATGACACCAAAAAGGTGAAATCTGCCGTTGAAGCGTTGACCGTGATTGCGGGCCAGCAGCCGGTTGTCACCCGGGCTAAAAAGTCGATTGCCGGCTTTAAGGTTCGTGAAGCCATGCCGCTGGGCACAAAAGTTACATTGCGCGGCGCGCAAATGTATGAGTTTTTGGATCGTCTAGTCACAATCGCGATGCCGCGTATTCGTGACTTCCGCGGGCTGAACCCAAAAAGTTTCGATGGCCGTGGCAATTTCGCCATGGGCATTAAAGAACATACCATTTTCCCTGAAATCGACTATGACAAGGTCGATAACACATGGGGCATGGATATTATCGTATGCACATCCGCCACAAATGATGATGAGGCGCGTGCGTTATTGAGCTTGATCGGCTTTCCTTTCCCGCAAGATGCGGATGGGGAAGAAGCAGCTTAACCAATTTTGGGGACCGAGAGGAAACCACCGGCTAACATAAGGTAGTGCCGGGCAGGTCTGAACGGAGAAGAAGACATGGCAAAGAAAAGCGCAGTGGCAAAGAATGAGCGTCGCAAGAAGCTTGTTCAAAAATATGCTGCGAAACGTGCATCGCTGAAAGCGATTGCAGAAGATGAGAGCCAACCGATGGAAGAGCGTTTTAAAGCGCGCCTGAAATTGGCAGAACTGCCGCGCAACAGCGCGCCCAACCGGGTGCGTAATCGTTGTGGTGTAACCGGGCGTCCGCGCGGTTACTATCGCAAGTTCGATATGTCCCGTATTTCGCTGCGTGATCTGGCCTCTGAAGGCCAAATCCCCGGCGTTGTCAAATCAAGCTGGTAAGGAGGAAGTCCTATGACAATGACTGATCCTCTTGGTGATATGCTCACCCGTATCCGTAACGCGCAAGGGCGCCGCAAATCTGTTGTGCGCACCCCTGCTTCCAAGTTGCGGGCAAGTGTTCTTGATGTGTTGGCTGACGAAGGTTTTATTCGTGGCTATACCGTTCAGGGCGAAGATCAGCCGCAAGGCGAGTTGGAAATTGAATTGAAGTATTTCGAAGGTGAACCCGTGATCCGCGAGATTTCGCGTATTTCACGGCCAGGCCGCCGGGTTTACACCTCGGTTAAAGAAATGCCGCGTATTCAAAATGGTTTGGGTGTTGCAATTCTATCAACCCCCAAAGGCGTAATGACAGACACAAAAGCACGTACCGAAAATGTCGGTGGCGAAGTTTTGTGTCAGGTCTTCTAGGGTTAAGGGAGCAAACAAATGTCGCGAATTGGTGGCAAGGCAATCCCGGTACCTGAGAAGGTTTCGGTTGATATCAAAGATCGCAATGTAACGGTGAAAGGCCCCAAGGGCGAGCTTGTGCTTGTACTTGTGGATGAAGTAACCGCTGCGTTGAACGACAACGAGGTGACTGTCACGCCAATTGATGACAGCAAGCGCGCACGGTCCATGTGGGGCCTGCAACGTTCGCTGATCGCCAATATGGTAACGGGCGTATCCGATGGTTTCGAGAAAAAGCTGCTCATCCAGGGTGTGGGTTACCGCGCGCAGATGAAGGGCAAGACCTTGAACCTGCAACTTGGCTTTAGCCATGATGTAAATATCGAAGCGCCTGAAGGTGTTGACGTGAAATGCGATAGCCAGACTGAGGTAACAATCAGCGGTATCGACAAACAAAAAGTAGGCCAGTTTGCTGCGGAAGTTCGCGGTTGGCGGCCGCCGGAGCCCTATAAGGGCAAGGGCGTGCGCTATGCCGATGAATTCATTCTGCGCAAAGAAGGCAAGAAGAAGTAGGGTAAGCCAATGCCTCTGTCAGGAAATAAAATGTTCGCGCGGCGCAAACAGCGCGCTCGGGCTAAGTTACAGAAAGTGGCGAATGGTCGTCCGCGTTTGTCTGTTCATCGTTCATCGCAGCACATCTACGCGCAAGTGATCGATGATCTGGCCGGTCACACAATTGCTGCCGCATCCAGTCTTGAAAAAGACATGCGCAGCAACTTGAAAACCGGTGCCGATAAGGCTGCTGCCGAAGCGGTTGGCAAATTGATTGCGGAACGCGCCGTTGCGGCCGGTATCACCGATGTCGTGTTTGATCGCGGCGGGTATCTTTATCACGGTCGGGTGCAAGCTCTGGCTGAAGGCGCCCGCGACGGCGGCTTGAAGTTCTAAGGGGATTAAGATGGCACGGAAAGACGATCGTCGGGATCGCGAAGAAAGCGAATTCCAAGACAAGCTGGTCTTCATTAACCGCGTTGCCAAAGTGGTAAAGGGTGGCCGCCGGTTTGCCTTTGCTGCACTGGTAGTGGTGGGTGATGGTAAGGGCCGCGTTGGTTATGGCCACGGTAAAGCCCGCGAGGTGCCTGAGGCAATTCGCAAGGCAACCGAGCAGGCCCAGCGCCAAATCATTCGTGTACCACTGCGCGAAGGCCGCACATTGCACCATGATGTTACAGGCCATCACGGCGCCGGTAACGTTGTACTGCGCGCGGCACCTCCGGGTACCGGTATCATCGCAGGTGGCCCGATGCGCGCCGTCTTCGAGATGGTGGGTGTGCAAGATGTGGTGACAAAATCTGTTGGCACATCCAACCCTTACAACATGGTTCGGGCCACGTTCGATGCCCTTAAGCGTCAACAAAGCCCGCGTATGGTTGCAAACCGCCGTGGTAAAAAGGTTGCTGATATTTTGGGCCCGCGTAAGGGCGCAGATACGGCTGAAGCTGCGGCAGAAGGATAATTCCGATGGCGAAGAAAAAAACCATTACGATCGAGCAGATCGGATCCCCGATCCGTCGCCCGAAAGATCAAGGCGAAACCCTGAAGGGCTTGGGCTTGAACAAGATGCATCGCGTGCGCACATTGGAAGATACACCTTCCGTGCGCGGCATGATCAACAAAGTGTCCCACATGGTACGCATTGTTGAAGAGGGCTAGATAGCCAAAGAATTTTGGGTGGGGCTTCGGCCCCGCTTTTCATAAACCGAGTGGGACTGATTTTCAGTGCTGCGAGACGATGATCCCGGTTAGGGGTCTCAATCAGAGGTCAGACAAATGAAATTGAACGAACTTCGGGATAATCCCGGTGCCACCAAAAAACGCAAGCGGGTCGGTCGCGGTATCGGCTCTGGCATGGGCAAAACCTCCACGCGCGGTCAGAAGGGTCAAAAGGCCCGTTCCGGCGTAGCGATCAAGGGTTTTGAAGGCGGTCAAATGCCCCTTCACATGCGTTTGCCCAAGCGTGGCTTCAATAAGCCCAATCGCCTGAAATTCAACGAAGTGAACTTGGATCGGCTGCAACGTGCTGTTGATGCGGGCAAGCTGGATGCCGGTAATACGATTGATGCAGGCGCTTTGGTTGCTGCCGGTGTTTGCCGCCGGACGCTGGATGGCGTGCGTGTGCTGGGTACGGGCGAACTTACAGCCAAGCTGACCTTGGATGTTGCAGGCGCGTCTGCCGGTGCAATTCAAAAGATTGAGGCTGCCGGTGGTTCTGTCACCGTGAACAAGCCCTCGAAAACCAAAAAGAATCCCAAAGCGGAAGCATAAGGCTTCTGCTTTCGCCCAAGATTGCTAGATCACAATAAAGGGTACGTCCATGGCCTCTGCGGCTGAACAACTGGCAGGAAACATCAATTTCGCCGCCTTTGCGAAGGCGGAGGAGCTGAAAAAGCGCCTGTGGTTTACCCTTGGCGCGTTAATCGTTTACCGTCTGGGCACCTTCATTCCCATGCCGGGGATCGACCCGACGGCGCTGGCGGCGTTGGTTGAGCAAAACCAAACCGGTATTTTAGGCATGTTGAACACCTTTGCCGGTGGCGCTGTTGGCCGGATGGCAATTTTTGCGCTCAACATCATGCCCTATATTACAGCCTCCATCATCATGCAGTTGATGACGGCGGTGTTCCCAACTCTTGAACAGCTCAAGAAAGATGGGGAACAGGGGCGTCAGAAAATCAATCAATACACGCGTTACTTCACGGTGTTCTTGGCGGCCGGGCAGGCCTTTATGATTGCCCGCGGGCTAGAGGCTTCCAGCGGTGTGGTGATGAACCCGGGCTGGTTCTTCGAGGCGACAACTGTGGTGACACTGGTTGGCGGTACCGTCTTCCTGATGTGGCTGGGTGAGCAAATTACGCAGCGCGGGGTGGGTAACGGTATTTCACTGATCATCTTCGCCGGTATTGTAGCCGAGTTGCCGCGGGCCTTGGTTGCCACCTTCGAGCTGGGGCGCACAGGCGCTTTGCCAACGCTGGTGATCATCGGTTTGCTGGTTATGTCCGTTGGTGTGATTGCCTTTGTGGTGTTCATGGAACGCGCGCAGCGCCGCTTGCTAATTCAATATCCAAAGCGTCAGGTTGGCGCGAACAAGATGACAGGTGGCGACAGCTCCCATCTGCCTTTGAAACTGAATACCGCAGGCGTTATTCCGCCGATCTTTGCCTCATCAATCTTGGTGTTGCCGATTACAATTGCGAATTTCAATGCCGGGGGTGGTCCGGGCTGGTTTGCTGATATTGTGGCCATGTTGGGCCGCGGGCAGCCGCTTTATCTGGCGTTCTATGCGCTTGGCATTATCTTCTTTGCCTTTTTCTATACGGCGATTGTGTTTAATCCAGAAGATACGGCAGATAATCTACGTAAATATGGTGGCTTTGTGCCGGGTATTCGGCCGGGCAAGAAAACAGCGGAATATATCGATCGTGTTTTGACACGCTTGACGGTGGTTGGCGCGGCCTACCTTGTGGCCGTGTGTTTGCTGCCAGAGTTCTTGATCAGCGAATATTCCGTGCCGTTTTATTTTGGTGGTACCAGCCTGCTGATTGTGGTGTCCGTTACAATGGATACGGTGGCCCAAATTCAAAGCCATTTGATTGCCCATCAATATGAGGGGCTGATCAAAAAGACCAAACTGCGGGGGGCGAAGCGATAAAGATGAGCGAGGCGCGTAATCTGATCTTGTTGGGCCCGCCAGGGGCCGGTAAAGGCACTCAGGCCGAAATGTTGGTCGCCAAATTTGGGCTGGTGCAGCTTTCTACGGGCGACATGTTGCGCGCCGCCGTGGCATCGGGTTCAGAGGTTGGTTTGAAAGCTAAGGCCATTATGGAAGCGGGTGATTTGGTGCCCGATGATGTGGTGGTGGGCATTATTTCAGATCGGCTGGATGAAGATGATGTCAAAAACGGCTTCATCCTTGATGGTTTCCCCCGCACGGAAGCACAGGCCGAAAGCCTGACTGCCTTGCTGGAAGAAAAAGGGCTTAGCCTGAACTGCGTGATTGAGATGCAGGTGGATGACGCGCCGTTGGTAAAGCGCATCACGGGTCGTTTCTCTTGCGGGAATTGCGGGGCGGGCTATCACGACGAATTCAAACAACCCAAGCAAGCGGGTGTTTGCGATAATTGCGGTGGCAGCGAGTTTAAGCGCCGCGCTGATGACAATGAAGAAACGGTAACAAGCCGTCTGGCTGCTTATCATAAGCAGACGGCGCCGTTGGTAGAGTATTACGGGCGCAAAAATTTGTTGCGCACGGTGGACGGGATGGCTGCAATCGAAGATGTGAGTGCGGCTATCGAAACTTTGGTTGCGGCGGGTTGACGCGGGGCTTCTTGGCCCTATAATCTATCGGTCCAATCAGGGTATGAATACGTCCCGCTGGCGTCAAACTAAGTAAGTTTGGGGCCGGCTGGGTCGTTTGTGCATTGGAATTCCCCGTAATCCGGGGGTTAGCGGCTAATTCAGCCGTTAAGGATGAGCAGGAGTTAACAAGGTGGCGCGTATTGCAGGGGTCAATATCCCAACAAACAAGCGGGTCGTAATCGGCCTCACCTATATTCACGGCATTGGCGATTCGAAAGCCCGTGAAATTTGCGAAACGGTCGGCATTGCGTCCGAACGTCGTATCAATGAATTGTCGGATGCGGAAGTTATCCAAATTCGTGAAGCGATTGATGGCAATTATCTCGTTGAAGGTGATTTGCGCCGGGAAACGGCGATGAACATCAAGCGGTTGATGGACCTTAAATGCTATCGTGGCTTACGCCATCGTCGGCATTTGCCTGTACGTGGTCAGCGCACGCATACCAATGCGCGCACGCGTAAAGGCCCGGCCCGCGCAATCGCAGGTAAGAAAAAGTAGTAATTTGATTTATACGGGCTGGCGTTTCGCAAGCCCGTCACTGGTGTGAAGGCAAGGCATTTCCATGGCAAAGCAGGCACAACGCCCCCGGCGGCGCGAGCGCAAAAATATCACTTCTGGCGTGGCTCACGTAGCTGCGACTTTCAACAACACGATGATCACCATCACTGATGCCCAAGGGAATGCAATTTCCTGGTCGTCTGCTGGTGCAATGGGTTTTAAAGGGTCGCGTAAATCTACCCCTTGGGCCGCACAGGTTGCCGCCGAAGATGCAGGAAAAAAAGCGCAAGACCACGGCATGAAAACGCTGGAAGTTGAAGTGCGTGGGCCAGGTTCTGGCCGCGAATCAGCTTTGCGGGCTTTGCAAGCTATCGGGTTTACCATCACATCCATCCGTGATGTGACATCTATCCCACATAATGGCTGTCGGCCGCGTAAGCGTCGGCGCGTATAAGCAATTTGTTTCTACCTTCGGCCAAGTCTGGCCTGAGGCATAACAACATTCAATAACATGTGGACGGTTGGCCGCGTTTTGAGCCCCCGCCACACAGTGCCTAAGAGGTTTGCAGGTGATCCAGAAGAATTGGCAAGAACTGATCAAGCCGACAAAGCTTGAGATCGAACCCGGCGCGGACCCGAAGCGGACAGCGACCGTGGTTGCTGAACCCCTCGAACGCGGTTTTGGCCTAACGCTAGGGAATGCAATGCGGCGCGTGCTGCTGTCATCCCTGCAAGGGTCTGCTGTGACATCCGTCCAAATCGACGGTGTGTTGCACGAGTTCTCCTCCATTGAAGGTGTGCGTGAAGACGTAACCGACATTGTGTTGAACTTGAAAGAACTGGCAGTGCTAAGTCACGCAACCGGCTCGCGTCGTGTTGTATTGGCTGCCGAAGGGCCCGGTGTTGTTACCGCCGGTCAAATCCAGGAATCAGCGGATATTGAGGTTTTGAACCCCGATCACGTCATCTGCAATCTGGATGAAGGTGCGTCCGTCCATATGGAATTGACCATCGGCAACGGCAAGGGCTATGTCCCGGCAGAACGCAATCGCCCGGAAGATGCGCCCATTGGCCTGATCCCGGTAGACAGCGTGTTCTCACCTATCCGCAAATGCTCCTATAAGGTTGACAAAACCCGTGCCGGACAAGTGCTGGATTATGACAAGCTGACCTTGAAGCTTGAAACCAACGGTGCGTTGACGCCGGATGATGCCATGGCCTATGCCGCGCGCATCTTGCAAGACCAATTGCAACTCTTCATCAACTTTGAAGAACCTAAAGTGGTTGTCGAAGAAGAAGTGGTGCCGGAACTGCAATTCAACCCGGCGCTGTTGAAGAAAGTCGACGAGCTGGAGCTTTCCGTCCGTTCTGCCAATTGCCTGAAAAACGACAACATCGTTTATATCGGCGATTTGATCCAGAAGACCGAAGGCGAAATGCTGCGCACACCAAACTTTGGCCGCAAATCCTTGAACGAAATTAAGGATGTGCTGGTGAATATGGGGCTGCATCTGGGAATGGAAATCCCGGATTGGCCGCCGGACAATATTGAAGATCTGGCCAAGAAGCACGAAGATTCCATCTAGCCTGATCTTGAGAAAAATCACCGGGGTGGCAAGTTGATTGGCACCCCATTTTACCACCGAAGAAAGAGCTGTCGTTCACCGGGATAAGCCGGAAAGAACAATCAAGACGGCCTCGGAAAAGGAAAAGACCCATGCGGCATCGTAAAGCTCACCGGAAGCTCAACCGGACCCATACTCATCGTAAGGCCATGTTGGCAAATATGGCGGTTGCGCTCATCAAGCATGAGCAAATCAAGACCACCTTGCCAAAAGCCAAAGAACTGCGCCCCTACACCGAAAAGCTGGTAACGCTTGGCAAGCGCGGCGACCTTCATGCGCGTCGTCAAGCGCTATCCAAGCTGCCGGAAGAAGGCGCAGTACGTAAATTGTTCGATACAATCGCAGATCGCTACAAAGAACGCGAAGGCGGTTATATCCGCATCATCAAAGCTGGTTATCGTTATGGCGATTCCGCGCCTATGGCGATTATCGAATTTGTGGATCGCGACCCGGAGGCCAAGGGTGCCGATAGCGGGCCGACAGCCGAAGGCGGTTTTAGCGACGACGAGGAATAGGGTTTAGGCTTGATCGTAGATTAGGCTAACCTAAATAGAAGGGCAGTCGCCATGCGGCTGCCCTTTTTCTTTTGCAGTGTGCGGCCAGAAATTATCACGCGGAGTAACGGTTATGAGACAGGTTTCAATCGGGTTGGCACTGGGGCTTTCCTTGGCAGGCGCTGTGGCTCTGTTGTGGGAGAAGCCTGCAGCCGCGCAGCCAAAAGTGCCTGAAAGTCGCACTGAAATCACATTGAGCTACGCGCCTGTCGTGAAGGAAGTTGCACCTGCGGTGGTGAATATTTATGCCAAGCGTGTGGTGCAAACGCGCGGCGCACGCTCGCCCTTGTTCGATGATCCGTTCTTTAAACGCTTCTTTGGCGATAATTTGCGTGGGTTCGGGGCGCCGCGTGAACGGGTGCAAAATTCTCTCGGTTCCGGCGTCATTGTGGGGGCCGATGGCACGGTGGTGACCAATAATCACGTGATTGAAAAAGCCAGCGAAATCACCGTTGTGCTGGCCGACAGGCGTGAGTTTGCGGCAGAACTGATATTGGCCGATGAACGCACAGACCTTGCGGTGCTGCGGCTTAAGAAAGTAGATGAAAAATTGCCCGCTCTCAGCTTCGGTGATTCAGAAGCGCTGGAAGTTGGCGATTTAGTGCTGGCCGTTGGCAACCCGTTTGGGGTCGGGCAAACCGTCACCAGCGGTATCGTGTCGGCCTTGGCACGCACGCAAGTTGGGGTATCGGATTATCAGTTCTTTATCCAAACCGATGCGGCCATCAATCCCGGCAATTCCGGCGGGGCGCTGGTCGCCATGGATGGTTCACTGATTGGCATCAACACCGCTATCTATTCGCGCGGCGGCGGCTCTGTTGGTATTGGCTTTGCGATCCCCGCCGCCATGGTGCAAACGGTTGTGGCAACCGCCATCAAAGGGGAAGAGTTGGTGCGGCCATGGCTGGGTGCAGCCGGCCAGCCTGTCACGGCAGAGATTGCGGAAGGCTTGGGGCTGGATCGTCCCGGCGGTGTGCTGGTGAACGATATTTATCCCGGCGGTCCGGCAGATAAGGCGGGCCTGCGTGTGGGGGATGTGGTGCAGGCCGTTGGCAAGTATGAAATCTTCGATGGTCAGGGGCTGCGCTATCGATTGGCGGCAACGCAGGGCAAAACGGCCACGTTAACCTTGTGGCGCAATGGCAAGCAGGAAAAGCTGAATGTCGCCTTACTGCCGCCACCTGAAAAACCGGCCCGCAACGAAACAGAGATTGAGGGGCGCAATCCCTTTGGCGGCGCAACTGTTGCTAATCTCAGCCCGGCCTATGCCGACGAGCTGGGGCTGGACAGCATGGCCCAAGGGGTGATGGTCGTAAAAATGTCCCGCCGTTCCTATGCGGCGCGTGTTGGTCTGCGCCCAGGTGACATTATCGCAGCGGTTGATGGTCAAGCGATTGATCGGGTGAAGGAACTGCTTGGCGTTATCAAGTCACATAAGGGCGATTGGACGGTCACGGTGGATCGTGGCGGTAAACTTGCCACCATCCGGGTTGGCGGCGAATAGGCACCTTTTGTTTTCAATCCGCCCATGATCTAACAAGACCCATGAGCGATTTGTTCCAAAATTCTGATCTGGCGGCTTCGGCCCCGCGCCCCTTGGCAGACCGTTTGCGACCTGCCCAATTGGCTGATGTGGTGGGGCAGGATCACGTGGTGGGGGCAGAGGCCCCCTTGGGGCGGATGATCGGGCAGGGGCGCATGGCGTCCCTCATTTTGTGGGGACCGCCGGGCACCGGCAAAACTACCATTGCGCGCTTGTTGGCAGATCATGCCGACCTGCATTTTGAGCAGATCTCCGCCATTTTTTCCGGCGTGGCGGATCTGCGCAAAGTGTTTGAAAAGGCAAAGGCCGCGCGTATGGCGGGCAAGGGCACGCTGTTGTTTGTGGACGAAATTCACCGCTTCAACAAAGCCCAGCAGGATAGTTTTCTGCCCCATGTGGAAGATGGCACCATCACCTTGATCGGCGCGACAACCGAAAACCCGTCTTTTGAGTTAAATGGTGCTCTTCTATCTCGCTGTCAGGTGCTGGTGCTGGAGCGTTTGTCAGAGGACGCGCTGGGCCTGCTGCTGGATCGGGCGGCAGAAGATATGGGCACCGCTTTGCCCTTAAGCGATGATGGCAGGGCGACGCTGTTCCGGCTGGCAGATGGGGATGGGCGCTTCTTCCTGAATTTGGTTGAGGAGCTTTACGCCCTTGGTGGTGATGGCCCTCTCGGCGCGGCAGAGGTAGCAGCAGCGCTTAACCAGCGGGCACCGCTTTATGATAAATCAGATGAGGGGCATTACAACCTTATCAGTGCGCTTCACAAGGCGGTGCGCGGCTCCGATGTGGATGGCGCACTTTATTGGCTGGCGCGTATGCTCACCGCGGGGGAAGACCCGCTCTATCTGCTTCGGCGGTTGGTGCGCATGGCCAGTGAGGATATCGGCCTTGCCGACCCGCAAGCATTGGCACAAACATTGGCCGCGAAGGATGCCTATGATTTTCTGGGCAGCCCGGAAGGGGAGCTGGCCATTGCGCAGGCAACGCTTTATTTGGCCACCGCACCAAAGTCCAATGCCGCCTATGTCGCCTATAAAGGCGCAGTTGCGGCTGCGAAAGAAACAGGCTCCCTCATGCCGCCCAAACATGCGCTCAATGCGCCAACCAAAATGATGAAGGATCAAGGCTACTCAGATGGTTATGTCTATGATCCCGATACGCCAGATGGTTTTGCGGGCCAAAACTACTTTCCCGCCGATATGGGGCGTAGGCAGTTTTATGCGCCGGGCGAACGTGGCTTTGAACGTGAAGTCGTGAAACGCCTGCAATATTGGCAACGCTTGAGAGAGGAACTGAACCAATGATCCTGGCTTATGTTGCCGCCGGTGGTGCGATCGGTGCCGTGCTGCGCTATTTGTCTGTGCAAGCGGCGGGCCGTTTGTTCGGGGCTGGCTTCCCGTGGGGAACTTTCGGCGTGAATATCATCGGGTCGTTTTTGATTGGTATTGCAGTGGCGTGGCTTGCCACCAAGGCCGAAGGAACTGCTGAGATGCGCGCTTTGTTGGTAACGGGTGTGTTGGGTGGCTTCACCACCTTTTCGGCGTTTTCATTGGACGTTATTCAATTGTTGGAACGCAAGGCCCATATGGAGGCGTCATTATATGCTTTGGGCTCCGTTGGTGTTTCCGTTCTTTTTTGCTTCGCCGGATTGGCGTTGATGCGTGGGGCCTTGTCATGAGTGGTGTGCAGCATATCGAAATCAAGGCCAGTGATGCCGATATGCGGCTGGACCGCTGGTTCGCGGCGAAATATCCGGGGCTGAGTTTTGGCCGTTTGCAAAAGTTGCTGCGCAAGGGCGACATTCGCGTGAATGGCAAGCGCGCCAAGGCCGCCGACAGGATCGCGGTGGGGGATGTTGTGCGCGTGCCGCCGCTATCGAAGGAACGGCAGGCACCCACACCACGGGCAGAACGGGAACTGACCGCCGAAGATCGCGACTATGTGCGTTCCATGGTCATGCATGAAGACAAGGCGCTGTTTGTGCTGAACAAGCCTGCAGGCTTGGCCGTGCAAGGGGGCAGCGGTACACACCGCCATCTGGATGGATTGCTGCCCGGATTGGTCGGGCGCGGCGGGGAACGGCCCAAATTGGTGCATCGTCTGGATCGCGACACGGCAGGTATTTGCGTGATTGCGAAAACCGATCAATCGGCGCGGGCGCTAACACAGGCATTTCGGGCGCGTGATGCCAAAAAAACTTATTGGGCCTTGACCGTTGGGGTGCCGCCCATGGAAGAAGGCGAGATAGAGGCCGCACTGGCCAAGCGGGGCACGGCAGGCAACGAAAAGATGGAGGTTGTCGATCGCCGAGATAAAGATGCCAAGCGCGCGCTCACCTTGTTTGAGGTGGTGGATCGCGCGGCCTTGAAGGCAGCGTGGGTAGCGCTTCGGCCCATTACGGGGCGCACGCATCAACTGCGCATACATTTGGCCCATATGGGCACCCCCATTCAAGGTGATGGCAAATATGCCGGGGGTGAACGTCTGGAAGGTGTGGATAAAAACATGCATCTGTTTGCGCGCTCGTTGGATATTGCGCATCCCATGGGCGGGCGGTTGAATGCGGTGGCGCCTTTGCCTGATCACATGGCAAAAAGCTGGCGGTTGTTCGGCTTTGTTGAACATGAAGGCGATAACGCCTTTGCTGCGGTGGATGCTGAAAAGTGAACGAGACGCCTGCCCTGATTATATTTGATTGCGATGGCACGCTGGTGGATAGCGAAGGGCTGATCGTCTTGGGCCTGCAAAATGCCTTCAAGACGTGTGATGTTCCACCGCCTGCTAGAAATGATGTACGCCGGATTATCGGCCTCAATCTGCATCATGCGGTGGCGCGTTTGCTGGATGTATCGGTGGAGTTGCCTCAAGTTGAACAGGTGGCAGATGCCTATCGCGCAGAATTTGTGGTGCTGCGGGATGAAAAGAAAATGGCGGCCCCCTTGTTTGAGGGCACGCAGGCTATGCTGGAAGACTTGCTGGCGCGTCAAACCTTGATGGGGGTAGCCACAGGTAAAAGCGCCAAGGGCTTGCAATCTCTTTATACGCAGCATGATCTGGCGCGCTTTTTCGTTACCAGCCAAACGGCAGATTTTCATCCCTCCAAGCCACATCCTTCCATGCTGGAAACGGCGATGGCGGCAGCAGGCAGCGCGGCAGGTCGCTCCGTGATGATCGGGGACACGACCTACGATATCGAGATGGGGCGTCATGCCGGTATGCGCACAATAGGCGTGTCTTGGGGCAATCACGATGGTGAAGAGCTGATGGACGCGGGCGCAGATATCGTGATCAACAATTGGGCGGCGCTCACGCCGCTGTTGCAACAGTGGGGGTTGATAGCATGAGCGACGGGATCAAGCGTTTCTACAAAGAAGCCGCGGCGCAAAAGGTGGCAGGCGGTTTTGGCCTTACCTTGGATGGCCGAACCTACAAAACCCCGGCGGAAAGTGCGTTCGTCTTGCCCACGCAGGCTATGGCACAGGCCGTTGCTGCAGAATGGAATGCAGCGGGTGACAAAATATTTCCCGATCAAATGCCCATCACCACGCACGCCAATACGGCGATTGATCGGGTTATCCCCCAACGCGCCGATGTTGTGAAAGAACTTGTCGGCTATGCGGGCACGGAACTGCTTTGCTATCGCGCGGCTGACCCCGCTGCCTTGGTGGATCGTCAAAAGGCGGAATGGGATCCGCTTTTGGCATGGGCCTGCGACGCCAAAGGGCTGACGTTTAAATTGGCCGAGGGCATATTGCATGTGGCCCAGCCGGAACAAACGCTGGCGCAAGCCACCGCCTTGCTGACCGCAATGAGCGATTTTGAGCTGGCAGCTCTCTTTACACTGATCACGGTCACAGGCTCCTTCACAGCGGGTATTGCGGTTCATGATGGGCACATTACAGCGGCCCAGGCGTTTGAAATTTGTCACTTGGATGAGCTTTATCAAGCGCATGTTTGGGGCACAGATGCAGAAGCCGAAGATCGCCGCAAAGGCATCGTCGTGGCACTCGAAAAAGCGGCAGAATTCTTGACGTTTTGTCACTAGCTCGGAAATTTGACCCCAGGGTCGAAAAGGGTTTGCTCCCCTCCAAATTGGTGCTATCGAACGCCTATCACATTATTCCCATCTGCTGCTCTATGAACGGCTTTTTCAGGGCTTTGAGCGGTGCCACACTTTGATCCGGAGGGTTCATGCAGAACATCCTGAAGGAACTGGAAGAACGTCGTGAACGCGCAAGGCTTGGCGGCGGTGAAAAACGCATTCAAAGCCAACACAATCGCGGCAAGCTAACCGCACGCGAACGGCTGGAACTGCTGTTGGATGAAGGCAGCTTCGAAGAATTCGACATGTTCGTTGAACATCGCTGCACCGATTTCGATATGCAGGATGATAAAGTGCCGGGCGACGGTGTTGTTACCGGCTGGGGCACGATCAACGGTCGCAAGACTTTTGTGTACAGCCAGGATTTCACCGTGTTCGGCGGCTCCCTGTCCGAAACCCATGCAGCCAAAATCTGCAAGGTGATGGATATGGCCATGAAAAATGGGGCCCCTGTTATCGGCTTGAACGATTCGGGCGGCGCGCGCATTCAAGAAGGCGTGGCTTCCCTCGGTGGCTATGCAGATGTGTTCCAAAAGAACGTATTGGCAAGTGGCGTGGTGCCGCAAATTTCTGTCATCATGGGGCCTTGTGCCGGTGGGGCGGTTTATTCGCCTGCCATGACCGATTTCATCTTCATGGTGAAAGACACCTCCTACATGTTCGTTACCGGGCCTGATGTGGTGAAAACGGTTACGCAGGAAGAAGTTACGCAGGAAGAACTGGGCGGTGCCAAAACGCACACCTCCAAAACCTCTGTGGCTGACAATGCGTTTGAAAACGATGTGGAGGCGCTGGAACAAACCCGCCGCATGTTCGATTTCTTGCCATTGTCCAACCGTGAAGAGGTGCCGGAACGCCCAACAGATGATCCGATTGATCGGATTGAAAAGTCGCTGGATACATTGATCCCCGATAACCCCAACAAGCCCTATGATATGATGGAGCTGATCACCAAGGTTGTCGATGAAGCGGATTTCTTCGAAATTCAACCGGATTTCGCCAAGAACATCATTACCGGGTTTGGGCGCGTTGGCGGCAAAACAGTGGGCATTGTGGGCAATCAACCTATGGTGCTGGCAGGGGTGCTGGATATTGACAGCAGCCGTAAGGCGGCGCGTTTTGTACGGTTCTGCGATGCGTTCAATATCCCGATTGTGACCTTGGTTGATGTGCCGGGCTTCTTGCCGGGCACCAGCCAAGAGCATAACGGCATTATCAAGCATGGCGCCAAATTGCTGTTTGCCTATGGCGAAGCAACGGTGCCGAAAATCACGGTCATTACCCGCAAAGCCTATGGCGGCGCCTATGATGTGATGGCCTCCAAGCATTTGCGGGGCGATATGAACTACGCATGGCCCACGGCTGAAATTGCGGTGATGGGTGCCAAAGGGGCGGTGGAAATTATCTTCCGCTCGGAAATTGGTGATGAAACCAAAATCGCTGAACGCACGGCAGAATATGAAGATCGTTTTGCCAATCCGTTTGTCGCGTCTGCACGCGGCTATATTGATGATGTGATCATGCCACATTCCACGCGCCGCCGTATCGCGCGCGCGCTCAAGCTTTTGGAAGATAAAGAGCTTGAGAACCCGTGGAAGAAACATGACAACATCCCGCTATAGCGGCAAAGGGTATAGATAATGTTTAAGAAAATACTGATCGCCAATCGCGGTGAAATTGCTTGCCGCGTGATAAAAACCGCCCGCAAGATGGGCATTCAAACAGTCGCCGTTTATTCCGACGCAGATGCCGATGGCTTGCATGTGGAAATGGCAGACGAGGCCGTATATCTAGGCCCGCCGCCTGCGGCAGAATCTTATCTGTTGATGGATAAGATTGTGCAAGCCTGTAAGGATACAGGCGCAGAGGCGGTGCATCCCGGCTTCGGTTTCCTGTCAGAAAATGCTGATTTCTGCGAAGCGCTGGAAGCCGCCGGTATCGTCTTTATTGGCCCGGGCGTGCGCGCCATTGGGGCCATGGGCGACAAGATCGAATCCAAAAAACTGGCCGATGAAGCAGGCGTTTCAACTGTGCCGGGCGTTTTGGGTGTGATTAAAGATGCCGATGAAGCCGTCAAAATCTCCAGCGAAATTGGCTATCCCGTTATGCTTAAGGCCTCCGCCGGGGGTGGCGGTAAAGGTATGCGCGTTGCGTGGAACGATGATGAAGCGCGTGAGGGCTTTCAATCTGCCGTGAACGAAGCTGTTTCCAGCTTTGGGGATGACCGTGTCTTTATCGAAAAATTCGTGACCGACCCGCGCCACATTGAAATTCAAGTGTTGGGCGACAAGCACGGCAATGTGATCCATTTGAATGAACGCGAATGTTCCATTCAGCGGCGTCACCAAAAGGTGATCGAAGAAGCGCCGTCACCCTTCCTGGATCAAGAAACGCGTGATGCGATGGGCGCAGAAGCGATTGCCCTCGCCAAGGCGGTTGATTATTGCAGCGCCGGCACGGTGGAATTCATCGTGGATGGGGATCGCAACTTCTACTTCCTTGAAATGAACACCCGCTTGCAGGTGGAACATCCCGTAACGGAACTGATTACGGGTGTTGATCTTGTGGAACAAATGATCCGCGTGGCCTATGGCGAGGAACTGTCCATCAAACAGGAAGACATCGGTATTAATGGTTGGGCGATGGAAAGCCGCATTTATGCGGAAGACCCTTTCCGTAACTTCCTGCCTTCCATCGGTCGCCTCACGCGCTATCGTCCGCCGGCGGAGGGCACCAATAGTGCTGGCCGCACCATCCGTAACGATACGGGGGTGTTTGAAGGCGCTGAAATTTCCATGTTCTATGATCCCATGATCGCAAAGCTTTGCACGCATGGGGCCACGCGCGATGATGCGATTGCGCATATGGAACAGGCGCTGGATGAATTCTACATTCGCGGCATTGGTCACAATGTGCCGTTTTTGGCTGCCGTTATGGGCCATGATCGGTTCCGTTCCGGCAACATCACCACCGGCTTTATCGCGGAAGAATATCCCGATGGTTTTGAAGGTGCCGTGTTGAACGATGTGGATCGTGAAAAGTTGGCGGCCTTGGCGACCTATGTGGCGCTTAAAAACCGTGCGCGTGATCGCTTGATCTCTGGCCGCTTGTCCAATGATCCGCTGTCGCTGGCTGATGATTATGTCGTTGCGGTGGAAGAAGACAAGATTGGCGTATCGGTTGAACAGGCTTCCGGGGCGCTGGAGGTGAAGGTAGGCGCAAGCGGCAATCTCTATCGTGTGCAATCCGATTGGGTGCTGGGCCATGGTCGTTTTCGCGGCACGGTGAACGGCGAAATTTTCACGGCGCAGATTGATCGCACGGCAGCGGGCTTTGCTATTTCGCATGGTGGCGCAACGGTTGAGGCACGGGTGCGCACCAAGCGCGCGGCAGAGCTGGCCGATTTGATGCCTTATAAAGCACCGCCGGACACCTCCAAATTGCTGCTTTGCCCCATGCCGGGTTTGATCGTTTCTATTGATGTAGAAGTGGGCGAACAAGTCTTTGCGGGACAAACCTTGGCAGTGGTCGAAGCCATGAAGATGGAAAATGTGCTGCGCGCCGAAAAAGATGGCGTGGTTTCTGTCATCAATGCCGGACCGGGCGACAGCCTTGCGGTGGATGAAATCATCCTCGAATTTGAATAGGCGCAAGCGCCATTCTTGATATGATGCGGGCGTGCAGAAATGCGCGCCCGTTTTCGTTCTAGGAGGCACAAATGATCGACCATGTTTCTGTGGCGGTGGCCGATTTAGAGGCCAGCACCACCTTTTACGAGGCAGTGTTGGCCCCCCTTGGCCTTAACCTGTTCATCGCAGGTGATGACAGGGCTGGCTTTGGCAAGAAGTACCCTGAGTTCTGGATCAATCTGCGTGAAGGCGTGGCAAAAGCACCGGATGATACAGGCATTCACATTTGTTTGCGCGCACGCAGCATTGAGGCGGTAGACGCTTTTCATGCCGCCGCGCTGGCCGGTGGCGGCCGCTGCGATGGCCCGCCGGGCGAACGTCAAGCCACCATCACGCGCTATTACGGGGCCTTCATTCGTGATCTGGATGGCAACAAGCTGGAAGCGGTGACGTTTTTGGAGGCGGTGCTCTAAGGGCGCGTTAGCGACCAACTAGCCGCGCCCCTAAAAAGTGGGCGCAGGTGTTGAGCTTTGCTCAACTGCCGTGAGAGAGAAATCTCCAAATATCTCCATCCCACCTGTCCCCATCACCGCGGTGCAACTCAGCATTACGGCAGGGGCCTGATTGCACAACCTTGGGCCAAAAGGCACGGGCACCCACATTGTCGTCCAAAATGCCCAACTCCCATGTACCGGGCAGGGCTTCAAACAATTTGTGCGCGGCTGTCATACCCAGCCCCGTGCGCCGGAACTTGCGTAGCACGTGAAACTCCGCCACGACATAATCCGTGTCGCGCCCTGATGGGCTCCATGCGTTTACCAGCGCAAATCCCGCCAGTGTTTTACCGCTGTTTGTGTGCGGGTGTGGCATTTCAAAAAACCATGCAGATCGATCCGGGTTTTTGAGAAACCCTGCCAAGCCGCCATCATGATCGTGATAGGCAAAGCGGCCATCATCCCCAATCAAGCCATGTTCGCTCTGGGCACCTGCATAGCTGGAAAAATCGTGCAAATAGAGTTGTAACAAGCGTTCCAGCTTTGCCAAATCATCTGGCCCGCCGCGTATCAGGCTGATCTCAGCCATTTAACGCGTCAGCGAATGTTTTCTTCAACGCCACATCCACATCGTTCAAACCAACAGGCAAGCCCAAATCGACAAGGCTGGTCACGCCATGTTCGGCAATGCCGCAAGGTACTATGCCGGTGAAGTGCTCAAGGTCAGGGTCTTGATTGATGGAGATGCCGTGGAAAGTTACCCATTTGCGCACACGCACGCCAATGGCGGCAATCTTGTCTTCCACGCCGGGGCCTTTGTCTTGGGCGCGATCAACCCAAACGCCTACGCGGCCTTCCCGACGTTCGCCCTTCACGTTGAATTCTGAAAGGGTGCGAATGATCCAGTCTTCCAAGCGGAAAACGAAATCGCGCAAGTCTGGCTCACCACCCTTTGCGGTGGCGGCGCGCTTGAGGTCCATCATCACATAGGCAACGCGCTGGCCGGGACCGTGATAGGTGTATTGGCCGCCACGGCCCGCGTCGTATACGGGAAATCGATCCGGCGCGACCAAGTCTTTCACGTCGGCGGATGTGCCTGCGGTGTAGAGCGGTGGGTGTTCCAGCAACCAGATAAGGTCGGGGGCGCCTTCTTCATGGATTTGGCGCACCCGTTCTTCCATAAAAGCCAAGGCCTCAGGGTAGGGCACCAATGCGTCTGTGGTTTTCCATTCCATCCGTCAGGTCGCCTAAAAATACCAGGCAAAGCGCAATTGCGCGAAGCTGTCTTTCTCAAAGGCCGCGAAGGGATCAGTTGGTGCGGTTTCCACGAAAAAGCGGCCCTCTAATGTCAGCTTGAAATTTTCACCGATGCGCGTGTCACCCTCCACCGAGATCGCGGTGGTGCCGTTGTCCAAATCGCGGGTGCCTGCTACCAACACAGCGGTGGATTGCACATTGTTCGCCGCCCAGCGGAGGCCAAAAATGGCATCGTTTTGGAACGGGGCGGCAAGTTGTTCGCCGCGGTCATCAAAGGCGTATTCCACCACAACGCCCAAATCGCCATCTGTGCCAAACACTTGATAGAAGCTGTATTCCAGCCCGCCGGTTGCAGCAAAATCATGCTGGTCATGAACCTCCCGCCCTGCGATTTCGAGCTTCAATAGCCAGTTCTCCAAGGTAGCTTGCCCATCAAACGCCAATTGGTTAAGCAGCGGATAATGCGGGGCCAGCCGCACCTCGACATTTGGCAGCTCACCTGCCAGCAGGCTTAACGGAAAGCCCGGCGGTTCGGGGCAGGGGGGACGACCGTAAGCTGTGGCGGGGAAGGGCGAACATGGCGCGCCATCTACCAGCACCACGGGCACCAAATCAGGTGCGCGGGCTGTGCCGGAAAAGGCGCTGACCCCCAAATCAAAATCACCCAGCACAATGGAATAGCGCGCCGCCCAATCTAAATGGCGATCCGTTTCGCCGCTTTCATAAGTAGTGAAATCCCGATCAACTGGCAGCGGAAAACGTGGCCGCCCGCCATCCGTATCGGCAAAGCTGCGTTCGCGAAAAAACGGCATCACCATCATGTCCAAAATGCCGTAATCGCCAAAATCCAAAACCACTTGCCCCATGGGCTGGCCCAGCTTGTCTTCGCCATCAAAGCTTTCAACGGCATCGGTTTGGTTGACGATATCCACCAGATGCACCACCTCTGTCACGCCCCAAAAAATTTGGCCAAGCCCGATTGAGATCGAAAGCATATCAAGCGGCACAAGCTCAAACCGTGCTTCGCGCAAATCCCAATGGGTGCGGTTGTCGTCGTTCAGGTCCACCCGCCCGAAGGGGTGGATCGCCAAATGCGCCTTGTCGTCTGACCAATAAAGATCAAGCTCCAGCTCTGAGGCGAGGGAAAGATTGTAGCGTTCCTGATCGCCAAAAGCGCCCTCTTCAACAAATAGTTGTGCCTCCGGCTCGATATAGCCTTGAAAGCTGGTTTCCAGCGCCATAGCGGGGGCCGACAACATGGTTAACCCGATCGCGCCTAGTATAAAATTTCGCATGCCAGCCTCAAACACCCTTGCAGTACAGGCGCTATCATTGGCACAATCAGGCACCAAAAATAAAGTGTTGTCGTGTGGGGGAAGTATCATGAGCAGTCGTAAATTCGGCCGGCCGTTCCGGTTGGCAGGCGTGTCCGTATTGGCTTTGGCGCTGGCGACCACCGCCTTTGCGCAGGATGAAGCCGATTTGGAAGCTCTGGCCAATGCAGAAGAAGGTGCCGCCACCCAGCCCGCAGAAAACCCCGCCCAAAAAGCTCGGCTTGACGAAATTATCGTTACCGCCAACAAGCGCGCCGAAAATATTCAAGATGTGCCTGTTTCCATGTCGGCCATTGGCGGCGAGACTTTGAAGGAGAAAGGGCTAACAGACCTTTCCTCGGTTATGGCCTACACGCCCAATGTTGATCTGGCGCCCAGCAATGCAGGCGGCAGCATTCGTATTCGGGGCTTGGGCTCGATGGCGAATGACGGGTTTGAGGAATCCGTTGGCTTTTACACCGACGATATTTATTACGCCCGCAACATCTATATCGCGCTGGGCTTTCTGGACCTTGACCGGATTGAGGTGTTGCGCGGTCCCCAAGGCACCTTGTTTGGCAAGAACACTGTTGCCGGGGCCGTCAATGTACATACCAGCCGCCCGCGCCATGAATGGGGTGCGGAAGTGGATATTGGTTTCGGGGATCTAGGTTTTAACGCGCAAACGCTTTCTCTAAACGCGCCGATTTGGGATGACGTATTGGCGGCGCGTTTATCAGGCAATCGTGAGCGGCGGGAAGGCTATACCTATAACTCAGCGCGCGGGCTGAACGAAAACAAGCTGAACAAGTTTAACACCCGCGCAAAATTGCTGTGGGATGTGAACGATCGGCTAAGCTTTTTGGTTGGCGCGGGCTATGCCAAAATCAAGGATAACGGTCCCGGTTTTGAGCTGACCCACGCATCAGCCGTTACCACCACGTTGGTCAGCGCCGCAGATCCACAGGCCGATTATGTTGCCAATTGGCGCGGCTCAACCGATGCCCCGGCTGTGTATGATATTGATATCAAAACATACACCTTGCATGGTGATCTTGAATTGGGTGATCACAACATGGCGTTGATTGTGGGGCATTCCAATTTTGAATCCCAAACAGATATCGATGCCGATGGCGGCTCGCTGCCTTTGCTGCAATGGAACAATCTGGATTTCTACGATCAAACCAGTGCAGAGCTGCGGCTGATTTCGCCTCCGGGTAAGTTTGAATATGTGGCTGGCCTTTACTACTTCCAAAACAAGTATGAAGGCACAACCGATTTCCGCCTTGGCAATTTCGATGATGGTACGGGGCTGCTGCTCGGCATTGCTTTGCCACCGGCATTGCAGGGTTTGCTGGCGCAACAATTATCCGATGCTGTTGGCGGCCAACTTGGCGTTGATGATATTTTGGGCCAAACCCTGTCAGACAGGTTGGATCAAGACTTTATTCAGGACACTTTCACCTATGCTGCCTTTGGGCAAATCACCGGCTACCTCACGGAAGACCTTTCTGTGGTGGTTGGGGCGCGGGTTTCGCATGAAATCAAAGAAGCCTTTATGAGCCAGCAATATGAAGATACGGGCGTGTTGCTGCGCGCAGGCTTAGGTATCACCGAATACCAGCAAAATGTGGACCGCAGCGAATCCAATATCTCCCCCAAAGCATCAATCAAATATCAAATTCGCGATGATCTGATGATCTATGCAACCGTGGCGGAAGGCTATAAGGCAGGCGGCTTTAACCCCTTTGCTGAAACGCCTGAGAATGTGGACTTTGAGCCGGAAAGCTCCGTCACGACTGAAGGCGGGATTAAGGGGCGCTTCTTCGACAGTTCGGTTGAGATGAACTTCTCGCTTTTCCGCACCAAGTTCGATGATTTGCAAGTATCTGTAGTGGGCGGTACGGGCTCCACCTTTATTGTGGGGAATGCAGCCAAGGCCACAAGTCAGGGCTTTGAACTGGATGGCCAATGGGCTGTGTTCCCCGGCTTCATGTTGGCAGGTGCACTTGGCTGGACGGATGCAACATTTGACAGCTACCCAAATTCACCTTGTATAGCCGATCCGGCAAATACGCTGGGTGACCCCAATAGCTGCGATGCTTCTGGCAAGCGTCTAACCGATTCGCCTGAATGGAATGGGCATATTGGGGCCAATTGGATGCTGCCCTTGCAGGCGCTTGGCATAGATGGCCTAGGGGCCGCTTTGATTTTGGGGGGCGACGCCCTTTATGCAAGTGATACGTTCTTGAACCTGGATTACGATCCCGCATCCTACCGCCCCAGCTATTGGCAGTTTGATGCACGCATTGGCCTTGTGCAGGAAGAAGGCGCGTGGGCTTTCTTGGTCAATGCATCCAATATTACGGATGAAAAAGTGCAGGTGTTAAGCGTGGATGCGCCGCTGCAAAACGGGTCGCATATTGGCATATTGAAAGCGCCGCGGCTGATTAAGGCCACGTTCCAAGCCACGTTCTAACACGCGGCACGATAGCTGGAAAAAATGAAGGCCCTGCCTCCTTCTAGGAGGTGGGGCTTTCTTCTGCGCCAGTGGTGGCTGCCGCTTTCTTTGGGCGATTGACCGGGCGCATCAAGAAGGCAGGCACATGGTCCCCCATGCCGATTACCGGCTTGTCTGGCCCGCGTGCCGTTAGCGCATTGTCACCATTACGGCGGGCGCGTCCGTTATTGTTGTTGCGGCCCCCGTCGCGGTTGTTATTGCGGCCACCATCGCGGTTGTTATTGCGGCTACCTTCACGATTGGCATTCTTTGGGGCGGCCGTATTTTCTTCATTCGAAGCAGGTGCCGCGTCTTCATTTGGCTCCGCCGCAGCTTTGGCTTTTGCCGGGGCCTTTTTCTTGGGTGCCGGGGCCGCGTCTTTCGTCTCACCGGCAGGTTCTTCTGTTGAGGCAGATTGGCCTTCAAATCCAGCAAGATAAGGGATCGGCTTTTTAATCAGGCTCTCTATGGCCTCGATCAAGGTGTCATCACCCTTGCCGACCAGTGTATAGGCTTTGCCCTCGCGTCCGGCCCGGCCTGTGCGGCCAATCCTGTGCACGTAATCTTCTGCGTGGAACGGCGCATCAAAGTTGAACACATGGCTCACCGCCGGAATGTCCAATCCGCGCGCAGCAACATCGGATGCTACAAGGATAGAGATTTCATTGTTACGGAACCCATCCAAGGTCTGGGTGCGCAGGTTTTGGGGAATATCCCCATGCAGCGCGCCAACAGAATAGCCGTTTTTTTGCAGGCTTTGGTAAAGGTCGGTTACATCGCGTTTGCGGTTGCAAAACACGATGGCATTTTTGATATCTTCTTGGTCCAGCAATTTGCGCAATACCGCCCGCTTTTGGCGCGGAGCCGCAAAAGCCAAGCCCTGTTCCACCGTGTCGGCGGTGGTTGATTGGCGGGCCACTTCAACACGCACGGGATCGTTCAAGAAACGCTTGGTCAGGCGTGAAATCTCCGGGGCCATGGTGGCCGAGAAGAACAGCATTTGCCGTCCCCGTGGCGGCACCAGCGCGCAGATACGTTCCACATCGGGAATAAAGCCCATGTCCAGCATGCGGTCGGCTTCATCCACCACCAAAATTTGGACACCCAGCAATACCAGCTTGCCGCGTTCCACATGGTCCAGCAAACGGCCCGGCGTGGCGATCAACACATCCACACCACGATCAATCTTGCGTTCCTGTTCCTTGAAGGCAACGCCCCCAATCAGCAGCGCCATGGAAAGCTTGTGATATTTGCCATAGGTAGTGAAGTTTTCAGCAACCTGTGCGGCCAGCTCCCGCGTGGGGCACAAAATGAGCGAACGCGGCATCCGGGCCTTGGCGCGGCCTTGGGCCAAACGATCAATCATCGGCAAAGTGAAAGAGGCGGTTTTACCCGTACCCGTTTGGGCAATGCCCATCACATCCTTGCCCGCAAGTACATGGGGAATGGCTTCTGCCTGAATGGGGGTGGGGGTGGAATAGCCCGCATCGGTGATGGCGTTTAGAACCGGGTCGCCCAGACCAAGCCCCGCAAATTCATTCTTCGGGGTGTCCGTTTCGGCTTCTGTTTCGATACCGGTTTCTTCTGTTGCTTCGCTCATTCACACTGCCGTTTTGGCCCGTAATTGCGGGCGGTTGATCAAATTTGGCGGACAGTGCGTCGGGCTATGTCTTGAGTCAATGCGTGTGGCCTAATTCCGCGACAGCTTGCCGCGAATAGCAGTGACGCAGCAAAAAGGCGTGACCTTTCGGCCACGCCTTTGCAGATGTTTCTAGGGTGTGAAGCCTAGTTAGCTTCTTCTGTCGCGCCTTCTGATGTGTGTGTCAGCATCACGGTGTCGCCGGTGATGGTGAACTTCACGGCCCCGTCTGATGCTTCATAGGTCCAGGTTTCAACCGGGCCAAGCTTGGAGATGTTGTCGGGCTTGCCCAGCATTGTTTCCAGCTCAGAGGCTGAGGTGGCATCTTCTGATTTGTCGATCAGGGCTTGTTTGGAAGGTTTGCCACAGGCCGACAAGGTCAGGGCAGCGGCCAGAACGGCAGCGGTCGCAATTGTTTTAACGGATTTCATGGATATCTCTTCCTTCAAAGTTGATTTGCCCCAAAAGGCAAGGCTTGGGTTGCGTGGGATGATAAGGGATCGTATCAGGCAGGTGAAGAGGGTTTATCGCCAAAATGAAGGGGCGCGCCATGCCACTGCCAGTTGTTTTCGTGCCGGGCCTTTTGTGTACGGGCGCGTTGTTCGCAGACCAGATATTGGGTCTTGGGGGCACGCGGGGCGTTCACATCGGCGATGTTACGCGCCACGAAAACGTGTCTGAAATGGCGGCCCATGTGCTCGCCAGCGCGCCGCCCTGCTTTGATCTGGTGGGGCTGTCCATGGGCGGCTATGTGAGCTTTGAGATTTTGCGCCAAGCGCCTGATCGGGTGGACAAGCTGGTGTTGATGGATACATCCGCCCGTGCCGATAGCACAGATCAAGCGAAGCGCCGGGCCGAATTGATCGACCAATCATCCTTCGGCACTTTCAAGGGCGTCACCCCGCGCCTGCTGCCACTGTTAATCCACAAAAGTCGCCTTGATGATGAAAGCGTTACCTCCGTTGTTTTGCAAATGGCGGCAGATGTGGGGCAGGCGGGTTTTGTGCGTCAGCAAAGGGCACTGCTGGCGCGGCCGGATTCGCGGGGCGACCTGAAGGGCATTACGCAAAACACGCTGATCATTGTAGGCGATGAAGATGCTATCACCCCACCCAAACTCGCCCGTGAGATGGCAGAGCTTCTCCCCGATGCGCGATTGGAGATTGTGCCCACATGCGGCCACCTTGCCCCGTTGGAACAGCCGGATATCACGACCGACCTGTTACTTGATTTTCTGGATTAGCGGCGCTGTTTTTGATAGGCTTTTCATCTTTCAGCCAAGCAAAAGGTGATCCCCGATGAAAAGCTACGACAGTATTGAACATTTCGCGCGCACCACGCCCGATCGCCTGTTTGTGGATTCAGAGCTTGGCCAAGCGACCTATGCCCAAACCGCTGATCGGGTAAACCGCTTGCTCAACGGCTTTAAAGCACTGGGCTTGGGGCGCGAAGATCATGTGGGTGTCATCGCCCGCAACAGGCTTGAGGTCGTGTTGCTATTTTGCGCCTCCATGAAGGGCGGGCCGATCTTCGTGCCGATCAATAATCGTCTTGCCCCCGCTGAAATGGTTTGGATTTTGGAAAACGCCGATTGCGCCGCCTTGTTTGCCGAACAACCTTTTATAGAAATGCTGGCAGGCAAAGTGCCTGAGGCTATTCCGGCAGACCGTCGTTTCAGCTTTGATGGGGCAGAAGAAGGCTGGCTTTCCTTCGCTGAGTGGGAAGGCGCCCAAAGTGATAAAGAGGTGCCCAACACATCCCAAGACGATGAAGAACTGCTGCAAATCTATACCTCCGGCACAACAGGGTTGCCCAAAGGGGTGATGCTGACGGAACGCAATGCCCAATCCTTCCTTTATTCCCTGCCCAGCACATTCGACATTATTATGGATCCCGGCGAGCGCCTTTATAGCGGCCTGCCGCTGTTCCATATTGGCGGTATCATCGTTGTGCATATGGTGGCCCTGCGTGGCGGCACAGCGGTGCTGCGGCGCGACTTCAACCCGGTAGAGGTGGAAGAGATGATGGCCACCGGCGACATTTGCCGCGCTGGCATGGTGCCCGCCATGATCCAAGCTTGTTTGATGGTGGGCGGGGATACCAAGCGCGATTTCTCAACCATGAAAAGCATTACCTATGGGGCCTCGCCCATTGGGTCTGAAGTATTGAAGGGGGCAGCAGCGCGCTACGACTGCGACTTTGGGCAAGTTTACGGCATGTCTGAAACTTATGCCTTGTCATGTGGCCTCACCGCCGCCGATCACCGCCGCGCGCTTTCAAACGAAGGGGCCCACTTAATCGCTGCGGCTGGTAAACCCGCTGCGGGCTGCCGGATCACCATTCGCGATGAAGATGGCAACGCTCTGCCGATTGGGGAGACGGGGGAAATCTGCATCGCGTCTGACGGTGTGATGAAAGGCTATTGGAAGCGCCCGGATGCAACCGCAGAATCCATCGTAAACGGTGAGATGCGCACTGGTGATGCAGGCCGCTTTGACGAAGAAGGCTATCTCTATATCGTTGATCGCTTGAAAGACATTATCGTGTCGGGCGGGGAGAATGTGTCGTCGGTAGAGGTGGAAGAGGTATTGATGCGCCATCCCGCCATTGCCGAAGCCGCTGTCATCGGCGTGCCGGATGAAAAATGGGGCGAAGCTATCAAAGCAATCATCCCCACCGCCGCAGAGATTGGGGACGAGGAAGTGATCGCCTATTGCCGCGAACATTTGGGTGGCTTCAAGGTGCCTAAATCAATCGACCGGGTTGAGGCATTGCCACGCAACGGCACGGGCAAGGTGCTGAAAGTCAAATTGCGTGAACCCTATTGGGAAGGTATTGAACGCCGGGTTGGTTAAGCGCCGGTGGTGGTAGTTGATTTAGCCCGGGAGCGCAGCGACCAACTAGCCACAAGCGTGGCTCGGCGCTTATGCGCCGCCATCACAGAGGCATGAGCGCTCGCGAATTGCCGTGAGTGAATACTACTTATGACGCCTCTTGCTGCCGCCTTGGCAGTTTCCAGTCAGGCCGCGCCCAGTGGCAGGTATAGCCATTGGGATAGCGTTCCAGATAATCTTGGTGCTCTGGCTCGGCTTCCCAAAAGTCGCCCTCCGGCTCTACTTCCGTCACCACCTTGCCGGGCCACAGGCCGCTGGCATCCACATCCGCTATCGTGTCCACCGCGGTCGCCAGTTGTTCGGCGGTTGTGTAGTAGATGGCAGATCGATAGCTCATGCCCATATCATTGCCTTGGCGGTTCGGCGTGGTGGGATCATGGATTTGGAAGAAGAATTCCAGCAAGTCGCGAAAGTTCAACCGCGCCGGATCGAAGATAATTTCAATCGCTTCGGCATGGGTGCCATGATTGCGATAGGTGGCATTGGGCACATCCCCGCCGGAATAACCAACACGGGTGGCAATCACCCCATCCATCTTGCGGATCAAATCCTGCATGCCCCAAAAGCAGCCGCCTGCCAGGATCGCTTTTTCAGTTTGTTGGGTCATGTCATGGCTCCTTGAAGATTGCGGGGGAAGTTAAACAGCCCCTTGGTGATGGGTCAACTCACCGTATGTCGATTGAAACCTTGCTGTCGGCGGGAGAAACGGGTGATGAAATATAAAGGGGCACATGTATCTTAAGGCGATATGCAGGATAATGAGGGGATAGCCCCTATTAGTGCGGCAAGGGCCGTCAGTCTAGGTGTGTCCGCGATCTTCATTTGCGATGCCATTTTTATGTGGCCCATTGGTGCCCTGCTGCTGCTGGCGCGCCTGTTGGTCAGCCATGGCATACAGGTGATAGCAGACGGGCTGCAGCCAACCCGCGTTGCCGGCAATATGATTACATGGCTTACAATGCTGTGGGTGATCGGGGCGCTGATTTGGGGATACTTCGGTTAAAGCAGCTTTCCCCCCTGAAGCAACTTCCCCCTAAAGCAATTTCCAAAGGGATCGGGTGGTCAGCAATGTATTGCCATGTTGATCGCGAAAGGTGCCGCGCGCCGTAACCGTGTCCCCCTCCCGGCCTGAAACCTCGGTTTCGCCATAAACCCAATCACCGATCTTGGGCTTTTGCAGCCAATCAGCGGTGAAGGAAAGGGTGACGCAAGGTGGGTCATCCAGCAAATCCCACACGGCCCAACCCATAGAAGCATCGGCGAAACATAGGATGGGTCCAACGGCGGGGTTGCCATCCGGCCCGGCAAATTCTTCTGCGATCGGCAGCGCCAGCAGCACAGGCTTGCCTTGCTTTTGCGCACCGTCATTCCCATCGGCGCGAAAGAAGGGGCCGATCTCGGCCTCAAACGGATCAAAGATAGGCTGATTATGATAGCCCGCAGGCGCGGCTACCTTGCGCATTGTTTCTACCTCTGGACCCCAGCCTGACATTGTGATCGTGCCCCTATTGTTGGCCCAAGATTTTCCAAAGGCCGGTCGCTGTCATCAGCGTTTTGCCATTGGCGCTCAGCTCGCCTTGCACAAAAATGATAGAGCGGGTTTTGCGGGTAATCTCAGCGGTGCCTTCAATCCAGTCACCCAATTTGCCCGCAGCTACGAAATCACAGTTCATCGACATGGTGGTGCAGGGCGTTTGGCCTGTGGCTTCCCACACAACTTTGCCCAGCACATGGTCTGCGAAGCTCATCATCATGCCCCCATGCACAACATCGCCGCCGTTCAAATGGCGTTCTTCTACCTGAAAGCGCAGGTGCCATTTGCCGGGCTCAACTTCACGGTGGTACAGCGGGCCAATCATAGATTGGTAGCGGCCATCTTCGTCGATCTCATATTCGCTCACGGGGATACTCCTGAATGTCTTTTGTCTATAATGCAGGGATTAGAGGGTAAGGAGAGGGTGACGGAATGATGCAGCACTTTGAAACGCTGGAACTCAGCACGCCAGCAACCGGCTTTGCGGAAATTACGGGAGCCATGCAGCATATCTTGCGCGCCAGCCGCATTCGCGATGGGCTTTTTACGGCCTATATCCGCCATACCTCTGCATCTTTGCTGGTAATGGAGAACGCAGACCCCGATGTGCTGGTAGATTTGCGTGCCGCGCTGGACAGGCTGGCGCCGCAATCAGCGCCCTATATTCACACATCAGAAGGGCCGGATGATATGCCAGCTCATATCAAGGCGGCGCTGTTGCCCGTCTCGGTTTCAATCCCCGTGCGTGAGGGGCAATTAATGCTGGGCACCTGGCAGGGTGTTTTCATTGCCGAACACCGAGCAATTGCTCACAATCGGCACGTCGAATGCCATATTATGGGGGAATAGCGGCGCTGCGCCGCTGACGAATGTCCCGCCCTCTTGCCCTTTTTGCGCGCATATGCTCCAAACATGGCTTCAAATACCGAAAGGCGGGGCTGGCTTCGCCTGATGATCTACGCTCTATCTCAAGGAGAAGCTAAATGCGTGAAGCAGTAATCGTTTCAACCGCCCGTACGGGTCTGACCAAAGCCCATCGTGGCGGTTTCAACCAAACCCACGGCGCGGCCATGACAGGCCATTGCATCAAAGGTGCCATGGAAAAAGCAGGCGTAGAGCCGGCAGCCGTTGAAGATGTGATCATTGGCGGTGCCCAGCTTGAAGGCGCAACGGGTCACAACGTAGCCCGCAATGCGGCTCTTTGGGCCGGTTGCCCTTCCACCACGTCCGGCACGTCGGTTAACCGTTTCTGTTCTTCCGGTCTGCAAACGGTCGCCTTCGCGGCGCAACGCATTATCGTTGATGGCGTTGATTGCGCTGTTGGTGGTGGTGTTGAGCAAATCTCGCTCGTGCAACCGAACATGAACCTCACCAACTTCACCGAAGACAAGTTGATGGGCGAATGGCCTGCTTTGTGGATGCCCATGATCGACACAGCCGACATCGTGGCAGAGCGTTACAACATTTCGCGTGAAGCACAGGACGAATATTCCTTGCAATCCCAACAACGCACCGCCGCCGCGCAACAAGCCGGCAAGTTCGATGACGAAATCGTCCCGATGGATGTGAAATGGGCCAAAGCCAACAAAGAAACCGGCGAAGTTGACATCGTTGACTACACGGTAGAGCGCGACGAATGTAACCGTCCCTCCACCACGCTGGAAAGCCTGTCCGGTTTGGCACCGGTGCGCGGCGAAGGCAAGTTCATCACTGCCGGTAACGCCTCCCAGCTTTCCGATGGCGCATCCGCTTGCTTGCTGATGGAAGCCAAAGAGGCCGAGCGCCGTGGCCTAGAGCCTCTCGGTGCCTTCCGTTCCTTGGCTGTTGCCGGTTGCGACCCCGACGAAATGGGCATTGGTCCCGTATTCGCCATTCCGCGCTTGCTGGAACGCACGGGCCTGACCATGGATGATATCGACCTGTGGGAACTGAACGAAGCCTTTGCTTGCCAAGTGGTTTACTGCCGTGATCGTTTGGGCATCCCCAACGAGAAGCTGAATGTGAATGGCGGCTCCATCTCCATCGGCCATCCCTTCGGTATGTCAGGCTCCCGCATGACGGGCCATGCCCTGATCGAAGGCAAGCGTCGCGGCGCCAAGAACGTGGTTGTGACCATGTGTATTGGTGGCGGCATGGGCGCAGCGGGCCTGTTCGAGGTTTACTAAAACTTCCGAAGGCTCACGCCTGAGTTTAAGGCCCGGTGGGAAACCGCCGGGCCTATTTTATTGCCCTAATGGTCGGACAAAACGCCATCCGGCTTGTCATGCACTGCCAGCCGATCGATGATCACTTCGCTGGCTTCATTCAACCCGATCAAATGCGCCTCAATCCCCTTGCCGCGGAACTTCAGCACCACCGCATCCAGCGCCGACACGCCGGAAATATCCCAAATATGCGCGTGGGACACATCAATGGTCACGCTGTCGATATCTTCGCGGTAATCAAAAGCGGCGGAAATTTCATGCGCCGTGGCGAAGAAAACCTGCCCTTCAAGATGATAAGTGCGGGTGCGCCCATCGGCACTCAGCACCGATGAAATGTCGATCACATCGGCAATTTTCCAGGCGAAAAACAGGCCGGAAAGCAGCACGCCCACCAACACCCCAATTGCCAGATTATGCGTTGCCACAACGGTAATCACCGTCGCCACCATCACGGTGGAGGAACGACGTGGATGCGTTACCAGTGTTTTGATGGAGCCCCAATCAAAGGTAGAGATGGATACCATAATCATGATCGCCACCAAGGCCGCCATGGGAATGATCGATACCCAATCCCCCAAGCCCACAATCAAAATCAGCAAAAACACCCCGGCACAAAAGGTCGAAAGCCGCCCCCGCCCGCCAGATTTCACATTGATCATAGATTGGCCAATCATCGCGCAACCCGCCATGCCACCAATAAAGCCCGTAGCCGTGTTGGCCACGCCTTGGCCAATGCATTCACGGTTTTTGTCAGAAGGGGTGTCGGTCAAATCATCCACAATGCGCGCCGTCATCAGGCTTTCCAGCAGGCCCACCGCCGCCACAGCGGCAGAATAGGGCAAAATGATTTGCAGCGTTTCCCATGTCAGCGGAATATCCGGCAGCAGGAACACCGGCAGCGTATCGGGCAGTTCGCCCATATCGCCCACCGTGCGCAGATCAAAATCAAATGCCAAAGCAACCCCGGTCAGCAAGATGATGCACACAAGCGGGGAAGGGATGGCGCGGGTGAGGTAAGGGAAAAGATAGATAATGCCCAGCCCCGCCGCCACCATCACATAGGTAAGTGATGGCACGCCCACCAGTTCCGGCAATTGGGCCAGAAAGATCAGTATCGCCAGCGCGTTCACAAAGCCGGTCATGACAGAGTTGGAAACAAAGCGCATCACACTGCCCAGTTTCAACAGGCCCGCCCCAATTTGCAGCAAGCCCGCAAGCACGGTGGCGGCCAGCAGATATTGCAGGCCATGATCCTTCACCAGCGTTACCATCAACACGGCGGTGGCGGCGGTGGCGGCAGAAATCATGCCGGGCCGCCCGCCCACAATGGCGGTAATCACCGCGATGGAGAACGACGCATAAAGCCCGATCTTGGGATCAACCCCGGCAATGATAGAAAAGGCAATCGCTTCGGGAATAAGTGCCAGCGCCACCACAAGGCCCGATAATAAATCGCCCCTGATATTGCCAAACCATTCCTGCTTGCCATTGGCAAACCACCCAAAGCCCGCACCGGCAGACCCGTTCAACGCATCAACTTTTTGCACAAATCACTCCATACACATCCGGCCATATCGCGCAGGCACCCGGCACGGCGCGCCATTGGGCGTGGGCCGTAGAAGGCGGTGTGTATAGAGGTGAAAGGCCCCTTACAATTGGGCGTTTTGCCTTTTGGCGGCGCAGCAAGGTCGCACCCGATGCCGGGGTCTAATCAGCCAGTTCGTATCCTGCTTTGGGGAAGTGAACATGGATCAGGCCTGCGCGGTCGGTCTCCCGCGCAAGGGTCCACGTCTGGGCATTTTCCCCAATAAGAGTGCCTTCTGTGGCGTCCTTCATATAGTCATTGGGCGCGATGCGGACAGGCTTGTCGATCAACGCGCCTGCGGCTTCGTTTGCCGCAATGGGCTTGGGCGTGGCGTTCTTTGCAATGTCCAGCGCGTCATTGGTGGCAAGGGGGGTTACGTTGCCATGACCGAAGGCCGCAATGCGCGCTTGCCAGCGGGCCAGCGCCTGACCGGGCACCTTGCCACCCGCCTGCGCATTAAAAATCCATACCGTGTGATAGGCGGCAAAGTCGGCGATTGTGGGCGTGGTCCCGCCTAAAAAATCCGCGCCGGATTGGGTCAGCCGTTGCTCCATATCATCCATGTGGTTTGCCCACACATCTTTCGCTTCTGCCGGAGTAACATTGCCAATGCTGCCATCTTTCGCGGCACGGGCGCGATCTGCCATGAATTTGAAAAAGCCAAAGCCGCGCTGGCGCAGCATTTTAAAAAGCATGGTGCCCTTGGGCGCACCGAAAATGGCGGCGGCAAAAATATCGCCCTCGACAAATTCTACAAAGGCTTGGGTTTCGGCGTCTGTGTTTTCAACGGCCAACTCCGGGTGGTTGCTACGTGCGGCAATCTCGGTGGCGATCACGTTTGAATCGCAATATATGTCTGCGCCATCCTGCATGACGGGAATGCGGCGATAGCCGCCCAGCAGCGGATCAAGCGAGGGCCGCGGCGGTTGCGGCGGCACATCTACCGATTGCCATGGCAGACCTGTATAGCCAAGCATGGCGCGAATTTTCTCGGCATAGGGGCTTTCAGGATAATTATGCAGGATCATGAGATGGGCCTTCATAACAGCTTTCAGGATGCGGAACCGTATCTTTAGCAAATTAGAGCCAACAATGCTCTGCATAATTGCGAAGCCGCATAGACCTTAAAGTGGTAAAGTTTATCAACATATATTGATTCGATAATGCAAATAATCTCGATGAACTTGTGAGGCTGACATGGAAGCAATTAGAGAAATAAATGAAAAGCTTGAGGATCTGAGGCGGCATCGAAAAGATGCGCTAAGAGCGCTGCAGTTACTCAGAACAGGTGACCGCAAGAAATTTGACCTTTCCGTCGAGGTTCCAGATTTGGGTTACTCCATAGCCGACGTTGATATGCGTGTCGGCCTGATAAGTGATTTTGTTTTGAGCCTAAAGTTCAAAGAAACCAGCTTTCTCATCTCAGATTTAGGCCTTACAGAAGCCACTAAAGCGGTAGAAAGTTTAACGGCCAGCTATCGTGAAATTACAAACGAACTTATTGAGAGTGATGCCTTTGATATCCGTAACGTAGTTTTTGACTATGACGTTCTCGTAATAAGCGGTGGCGATGAGGAGAGTGAGCTACGGATCGGGGATTTGTTTATTGAAATTTATGGGGCTGCAGAAGGCTTTTTGGAGGCCTTTCAAAAAATACGTGCGGCATATGAATCTGAAGGAAGTGGAGATTTTTCAGATACACTTATTGGTTTTGTTGAGGCCTATTCTGCTTTAGAGAAAAATTTCGAAGAGCTTGTTGAAAAGGTAGATAGGGTTAGTGAAAGCCTTACAGAAGCTGAGGAGCAAAAAAATAGAGTCGCGCAATTTGCGGAAGAATCAGAGGAGGCGTTGGCTGCCGCACAAAAGGGTCAAGAGGAGATCGCCGAATGCCAAGTGCAAGTGACGGCATCGGTTGAGAAGGTCTCAGATGTTCAGGGCGAGGCCGAGCGCTTGGAGGAAATGATTGGTGACTACACCGATGATTTTACGCGCTTCCAAGAAGAACTTGATGGGAGAATAGATGCTCTTCAAGAGGGAAGCAAAAAGCAACTCCAATTGGAAGATCGGTTGAAGGAAGCCTCCTCCAACATTGAGGATATGACTGCGCGCGCGGAAGGGATGCTGGAAGGTGCAACAGTGGCTGGCTTAGCTGGCGCTTTTGAAAGGTTGCGAAGTGATACTGCTAACGATTTGAAAACTGCGCGGCGGACGTTCTATTTCGCTATCGGATTTCTATTCTTGTCTGTGATACCACTTATGACGTATATATTTCCGGGTCTAAATGAATTGTTTGGGTTGGCCTCTGGTGGCGTAGACGCGGCCAGTGTGGCAGATGATCCTTCCGGAAATGGTGATCAGATGAAAGGTGCTGACACACCGGCATCGTTTATTGAGTTGATAGGACAAGTTGCTGTTCGAGCATTGTTGTTGTTACCTGCTGCATGGTTCACCAAGTTTGCGGCTGCGCGGCATGCCGCGTTATTTCGTTTGCAAGAGCACTATGCATATAAGTACTCGGTCGCGTCTTCTGTTGAAGGGTTCAAGCAGCAAGCTCCTGACTATGAGGAAGAAATCGCAGCAGCTACATTTTTTGAGTTGACTTTTAATCCTGCAGAAAAAATGGAAGCTTCTGACTCGGGTGACCGCAATCCAAACCGGGCGATGGATTGGGTGATGGAAAAGATGGGAGCCACGCATGATGGTGAAGCGTCAAGCTAGCTCAAACCCCACATACCCATTTTCCGCCACATGGGTCGTTTGTTTTACATAATCAGGATAGCCCACATAGGGCATGAAGACACGCGGTTTGCCGGGCACATTGGCGCCCAGATACCACGAATTACAGGTGGGATAAAACGTGATGTCAGCGCGCGCGTTTACGCGGCCGGCCCATGCGTTTTCATGCGCCGTCGTTGTTTCCGCCGTGCGGTGGCCTTGGCTGCGCATCCACACCATCATGTCGCCAATAAAGTCTGCATGTTGTTCTGCGCCCGTAATCATATTTGCCAGCACCGATGGGCTGCCCGGCCCGGTCATGTTGAACAAATTGGGGAAGCCCGCAACGCTCAACCCCAAATAGGTTTTGGGTCCATCGGCCCATTTTTCCTTTAGGCTAAGGCCATCCCGCCCGGTGATATCGCATTTCAGGATCGAACCTGTCATGGCGTCATAGCCGGTGGCGAAAACGATAATGTCTGCCTTGTATTCTCTGCCTTGGGTAATAAGCCCGTGGGGTGTGATGCGCTCAATCGGGTGGGTGTTGATATCAACCAGTTCCACATTTTCGCGATTATAGGTTTCGTAATAATCGGTATCGACGCAGAGGCGCTTGCAGCCCAACTTGCCGCGCGGCATCAGTTTTTCTGCCGTGGCAGGGTCTTTCACGATGCTGCGGATTTTGTTGCGTACAAAATTTGCCGCGATTTCATTTGCGTCTTCATTCGTGGAAAGGTCGCCGAATGATTTGCCAAAGGCAAAGCCACCTAATTGCCAATAGCTTTCAAAGCGCGCTTGACGTTCTTCTTGCGTGGCCTTTAAGGCGCTGTCTTTTTGGGTGGGGTATTTTGCGCCTTGGGCGGCTTGTTCCAACTGTCCCTTGGCGCGGAAGGCGGCATAGTCTTGCTTGATGGCTTGGTCTTCGGCGTCGCTCAAGGGGGCGTTGCGGGCGGGCAGGCTGTAATTTGGGGTGCGTTGAAAGACGGTGAGCTGCGCGGCTTGCTGGGCGATCAGTGGAATGGATTGAATGCCCGATGATCCCGTGCCGATTACCGCGACGCGTTTGCTTTGCATGTCCACGCCGTCATGGGGCCATGCCCCGGTGTGGTAGTGCTTGCCTGCAAAACTTTCCAGCCCCTCAATCTTCGGCGTGTTGGTGGCGCTAAGGCAGCCCACCGCCATGATCAGAAATTGGCTGGTGAAGGTGTCGCCCCTATCGGTGGTGATGTGCCAGTGGCCTTGCGCCGCCTGCCATGTGGCAGCGGCAACGGTGGTGCCAAATTGAATGTGGTCGCGCAGCTTGTATCGGTCGGCAACGTGGCGGGCATAGTCCAAAATTTCCGGCTGGCTGGCATAGCGTTCAGACCAACGCCACTCCTGCTGCAAGGCTTCATCGAACTGGTAGGAATATTCCAAGCTCTCCACATCGCAGCGGCAACCGGGATAGCGGTTCCAATACCAGGTGCCGCCCACATCATCCCCGCGCTCGAAGCCTTGAACGCTGAAGTTGTCGTTCTGCAATTTTTGGATCATTGCCATGCCGGCGAAACCGGCACCCACGACAATCGCGTCGAAATTTTGGCTCATGAAACCCCCTGAACTGTCGGGGAAGCGTGGCATGGGCCAAAACTTGCATCAAGTCGGGTTAAACCCGCCTAACTGTGCTTTTGATGAGTTTCAACGTCAGTTTTTTGAGGGCGCTAGACGAGGTCGCCATCTCCCACCAGATAGCGCACTAAATCAATGTAATCGACGATCAAGGATAAGGCGTTGGTGATGAAAACCGTATGTAATCCAAGGCCATAGAGGTTGCCGGTGCCATGGCGTTTCAGGCGCGGGGCAAGCCACACCAGCATGGGGGTCCAGATCAGGATGTGGGACAGGCCCAGCAGCCGCGTATAGCCTGTTTGGCTGAACAGGAAGTTCATGAAGGCAATGTTGATCACCATGGCGATGGCAATCACCCATGCTTCCTTGCGCGCCCATTTGAAGGGGATAAAAATGGCGATGCCCAGATTGACAATCACCATCCACAAAACCCAAGCCTGAAGCCAAATAGGCTCCTGTGCGATGTGCTTACCCAGATTGAGTGCTTCGGTTTCCATGGGGCCACCCTTTGCGAATCAACAACTTTGTCAGTTGTGGGAGTCTGCCGAAATCAGGCCAATATGCAAGTCTGGAACTTAGGCGGCAGGGCCGACAATCCCCGTATCACCCAGCAAATAGCGGGCAACATCAATGTAATCAATCACCAGCGAGGTGGTGTTGGTGGCGACCAAAAGCGCAATATATCCGCCGAAAATTGACCGAATAGGGATGGTGCCCTTTTTCAAACGCAGAGCCAGCCATGCGACAGCGGGGGTCCAGAACACGACATGTGCCAGCCCCAAAATGCGTGTGTAACCATATTCGGCGAACAGATAATCCATGAAGGCGCTGCTGATCGCGGCTGCGACCAACATCACCATGCCTTCCCAATAATAGAGCTTGAAGGTGCCGTTGGGGCCGCGCAGACCCAAAAGCCCACGGCCGAGGCCGACCACAAAAAACAGCAACGCTGTCATATTGACCAGACCCATAAATTGGATCCAGTTTTGAACAAGGGCGGGTTGCTGGGCGATGTGATCGGCGACGGTCATGGTGTTCTCCTAAAGGCCCAATACCAGCTTGGCCATGATATTGCGTTGAACTTGGTTGGAGCCACCATAGATAGAGGCGGCACGATTGTTGAGATAGGCAGCGACCGACACATTGCCGAACTCGGTACCCGGTGCCTCGATATTGGAGCCGGGCAGGCGGAATTTCGGCTCATGCGGGGCACCATAAAACGCCGCCAATTCCACGCACAATGTATCGATGCGTTGGATCAGCTCTGTCGATGTCACCTTCATCATGGATGAAATAGCGCCGGGATTTTGACCGGATGACAGGGCGGATGCAATGCGCATTTCATTGAACTGCATCGCTTCGGCCTCAATGGTAAGTTGGGCAAATTCCCGCGCAAAATCGGGATCATCAATCATTGCTTGCCCGGTGCCGGAGTGTTCCGCCTGAGCGACTTCGCGCAATTGTTTGAGCTGTTCGAGCACACCGGCGCCCCGGCCAGAGCCGCCGCGTTCAAATTCAAGCAGCAGCTTGGCAACGGTCCAGCCATCATTTTCTTCGCCCACAACATTTTCGGCAGGCACGCGCACATTGTCAAAGAACACTTGGTTCACTTCATGATCACCCGCCATGGTGATGATGGGCTCTACCGTGATGCCGGGATCATCCATCTCCAGCAGAATGAAGGTGATGCCCTGCTGCGGCTTGCCGGAATTGTCGGTGCGCACCAAGCAGAACATGCGATTGGCAAAGTGGGCGTGGGTGGTCCAAATTTTGGTGCCGTTAATTACGTAGTGATCACCATCCTTCATCGCTTTACATTGCAGCGAAGCGAGGTCAGAGCCGCTGCCCGGTTCGGAATAGCCTTGGCACCAATAATCCTCGCCTGAAAGAATGCGGGGCAGGTAGAAATCTTTTTGTTCCTGCGTGCCCATATGCATGATGCAAGGCCCAACCATGGCAAGCCCCATGGGCGACAGGTTGGGCGTGTTGGCGCGCGCGCATTCTGATGACCAGATAAAGCGCTGCATGATCGTCCAGCCCGTGCCGCCATATTCCACCGGCCAACTAGGCGCAATCCAGCCTTTTTTATGAAGGATCTTGTGCCAGCGAATGTTCAGATCATATTCGGAGAAAACGCTTGCTGCTTTGGCTGCGTCGCGGCGCATGTCTTGCGGCAGGTTTTCGTCCAAAAACGCACGCACTTCCTGACGGAACGCTTCGTCTTCCGGGGCGAGTGAAATATCCATGAGGTAACTCCGTAATACTGGTTCTAATTTTCGTCTGATACTTGAATGATAAGTTTGCCGGTGTTTGAGCCATCAAACAGTTTGGCAAGCGCGTCGGGCGCGTTTTCCAGCCCCGGCACAACATCAACCGCCCACTTCAACTTGCCTTCCATGATCCACTGGCCAAGTTGGGCGGCACCTTCTTCAAAGCGATCAAGGTAATCTGTCAGGATGAAACCTTTGAGCGTTACGCGGCGCATAAGAAATTGGGCGTAGTTGGAAGGGGCGGCGCTGGCGCCTTCATCATTGTAGGAGGAGATAAGGCCGCACATGGCGATGCGGGAAAAATTGTTGAGCCGATCGATCACCGCCTCGGTTATCGTGCCGCCGACATTTTCGAAATACACATCAATGCCGTTTGGGCAGGTGGCGTCTAGCTGCGCGCCAACATCTTCGGTCTTGTAGTTGATGGCGGCATCAAAGCCCAGCTCGTCGGTGATCCATTTGCATTTGTCATCGCTGCCAGCAATGCCCACAACATGGCAGCCTTTGATTTTGGCAATTTGCCCAACAATGGAGCCAACCGCCCCGGCGGCAGCGGAAACAACAACGGTTTCGCCTTCTTTCGGATTGCCGCAATCAAGCAGGCCGAAATAGGCGGTAAGCCCGGTAAGACCGATGACGGACAAAAACGCGGTTAATGGAACGGCCCCGCCTAGATCGGGAAGGGGGGTAAGGCCAAAAGCGCCGGGCAGAACTTCATGTGACTGCCAGCCCCAAAACCCTTGCACCTTGGTGCCGACGGGGAAAGCCTCATTGCGGCTTGCCTCTACCACGCCAAGCGTGCCGCCGCGCATCACCTCACCCAATTCTACTGGGGGCATGTATTGGTCGATATCAGAGGTCCAAATGCGGTTGGTGGGATCAAGCGATAGATAAAGGGTGCGAACCAGCACATCACCTTCGTTTAAGTCGGGCAGCGTGTTTTCCACCCAATCGAAATTCGCCTTGGTCAATAAACCGTCTGGCCGTTCTTTTAGACGCCATTGCTGGGATGTGAGATTTGCAGACATAGTGGACCCCCAATCGATTCTGTGTTGGGGCGCACTGTACAGAAAGGAAAAGGGGGCGTCTGCCCCCTTCTACTCGTGTTTTTTGGGCCGATCCGGCTTATTCGCCGGGCCTGTAGGTGACTTTGGCAGCCTTTGTGATGGCCTGCCAATCAAATGTCATCGGTTTTAGCTGCTGGCCCGCAAAAAGGGGCACTTGGTCCGCGTAGTGGGGAGAATTGGGCCGTGAGGCGGCAGAGCCAAATTGATGAACTGTGGCCAAGGTTTGGGTGCCATCGGGTGCCCACTCTGCCAGCGCGATGTAGCAATCGCCCACGGTTGCCATCAAACCACCATCTGCTTCCGGTCCGTCAACATCATAGATGGCGCGCACAATGTCCGGCCCGCCATTGACCGGCATGTTGACCTCACCCCGGCGGATGCGGTTAACCTTGCCCCATTCTAGGTCATAGGTGCCGAATTTGTCCGTCAGTGTTTCAACCGCTTGTTTGAAGCCGGGAAGGGGGCTGGGCCATTCCTCGCCTTTAACCTCTGCCGCGATGGAGGGGAAGAAGCTATAGATTGCCAAAGCCGCTTGGCGGTTTTCCATATTGGTTTGATAATCCCACGCGGATAGATGCTGCTGCGCAGCTTGCAAGGCGGGTTGGCTTGAGAAATCTGCCGCGAGTATTTCGCGAATGCCTTCCGCAATCTGTGACTTTTCGGAATAGGCCAAATCGTATTTGTAATCGATGAACTCAGCGCGCGTGATGGATTTGTCCACGCCATAGGTTTCCTTAATGCGATGGGCGCGATTGGTATAGCGCTCCTCGACCCACAGCTCGCTCGGCCACAGGTTGCGATCAGGGTTATCTGGCCCATCGGTCACATCGAACGGCGTGGAATTGGCGGAAAACACGAACCCGGATTTGGGGCGCACCACGCTAGGCACTTTGTCGAATCCATATTCCTCGGTCCAAATCAAGTCGGAGCGGTCACCCGGTACCACGCCACGCCAATTAATGCCCGCCTCTGCTTTACGTTTGGGGAAACGGCTGTTGTGGAAATGGGCGATTGTGCCGCTTTGATCCGCATAAACGACATTGAAACTGGGGATAGCATTGATGCGCATGGCATCCCGCCATTCATCAAAGTTTGTGGCAGTGTTCATTGCCAGATATTGATCGAGTGCGCGCATGTCATCCATGCCGGGGAAGCGAATGGCAAAAACGCCGTGGTCCGTGCGTAAGGCCGGGCCGTGCTTCGACCAGATCACTTCTTGGCTGACGGTCCAGGGAATAAAGCCAAACAGCTTGACGGCGATTTTGGCTTCTTCGCGTTCAAACGGGACGTATTCACCATCCAGCAAATATTCGTTTTCATTCTCAGGGTTGAGGGTGAGTTCGTAGATATCCGTCAAATCCGGCAGATTGACGGTGAAGGCCCAGCCAAGCTCGGGCCGCACGCCGTGGCCTATTAACGGAAAGCCGGGGAAAGTGCCGCCGATAATATCCAGCCCCTCGTCAGATTTAAGATGCGCCTCATACCATGCTACCGGCCCTTCAAACGGCTGGTGGGAGTTCACAAACAGGCGGGTCACCCCATCGGCGCTGCGGTCGGGATCCACGGCCATGGTGTTTGACCCCATTGTCTGGAAGAACGGATCGGCATTGGCGGTTTGAGTGGGCAGAGCGGTGGTGCGCCCTTCCATGATTTTGCGTACCTCGCGCTCAACCCCGAAGAAAAGAGGTTGCTTGAACAATATGCCGACAAAAATATCCTGCGGCGTGAAGGGGTAAATGTCGGCCCATACTTCGTCGGGATGTTCCGCAGCATAGAGATTGAGGCCATCCGCATAGGCTTTTGCCAGCGCTTGCGCTTGGGGGGAAGGTTCTGTTTGCCACTTGGCATCAACCACTTCCCAAACTTTCATCAGGCGCACCAGATAATCCGTCACCGCGGCGTCAGGGCCTTTATAGCGGGCAAGCTCGCCGCGCATGGCAACGGCGGTTTCCAAGATGGTGGCAAAATCATCTTCTGCCGCCGCATAGCCCAGACCAAAGGCGGTGTCTGCATTGCGCGGGCCATATATGTGGGGCACGCCGAAATCATCACGCACGATTTGCACATTATACTGTGCAGCCGCCGCGCGTGCGTTTGCGAGATTGGGGGGCGGTAGCGGGCCTTCCATCATGCAGGCACCAAGGCCTACAAGTGTGAGGGCAGAGGCAGCCATAAGCGCCAAGCGTGGCAAACGAATTTTGGGGGACATCTAATTTTTACTCCGCTGTTTGTGGCAGCTTAGTCACGGGGACCGGGCAATCTGCGTGACAGCACCGCGCAGCCGTTCAAAATTCGTAATCAAATGTTGCAATGCGCGTATCCCAAGCCTATGCCACCGCCTATGGGGTATCTTGAATTCATACGGCAGAATGCGCGCTTTGTGGCCTTTGGGCTGACGATGACGATTGGGTCGTCTTATGGGCAGACATTTTTTGTTGGGCTATTCGGCGGGGCAATAAGTGATGAGCTGGGGCTGAGCCATGCAGGCTTTGGGGCGCTTTATTCCCTCGCAACGCTCATCAGCGGTGTTTTGATTTTCTGGGTCGGCCGTTTGGTTGATCTTGTGGATTTGCGGCTGTTCGCCGTTGCCGTTTTGGTGGGGCTTGGCTTGTCTGCGGCGTTGACCGGATTGGCGGAGACGACATTGGCGCTCACAATCGCCTTCTTTGGCTTGCGGTTTTTTGGGCAGGGCTTGTCGTCCCACGCGGCGATGACGGGCATGGCGCGTTATTTTGAGACAGGGCGCGGCAAGGCGTTATCACTGACATCGCTTGGTTTTCCCATTGGCAATGCGGTGTGGCCGGTCATGGGGGTTGCAGCCATGGCGGCGCTGGGATGGCGGCAGGCGTGGTTCCTGTTTGCTCTCACAATCATTGTCGTTGTTGTGCCGCTTTGCCTTTGGTTTCTAAGAGGTCAGAAAGCGCGCCATGAAAACTGGTTGAAGGTGCGGCATGAAGTGGCGGTGGGTGTTGCTGCACCGCTGGAATGGTCGCGAAAGCAAGTAATGCGGGATTATCGCTATTGGGTTGTTCAAGCGCTCAATATTGCCGGGCCATTCTTCATTACAGGGTTCTTTTTCCATCAGGTTCATATCGCCGGAGAGAAGGGCTGGACGTTGGAAGAAGTTGCGCTGGCGATGGCTGTGTTTGCCGCGGTGTCATTCAGCACGAATTTGGCAACCGGATGGCTGGTCGATCGGCTGACAGCAGCGCGGCTTGCGTGGATTGGGGCGATCCCACTGGTTTTGGGGGCGGCCATGCTGGCGCTAGTGGAGGGCACGGGGTCGCTTTGGTTTTACCTGTTGCCCCTTGGAGTGACAGCAGGTAGCGGCGTACCGATCTATTCATCCCTATGGGCAGAGCTTTATGGCACCGCCAATTTGGGAGCGATCAAGGCGATGAATATGTCGCTTGGCGTAGGGGCGTCTGCCGCATCACCCTTCTTGTTTGGCTATGCGTTTGACAATGGATGGTCCGTGCCGGACGTGGCGTGGACTGCTGTGGTGTGGTGTGTGGTGACCACCTTGGCCGTTCTTGGCATTACCCGGCGGCTTCAAGCATCACCGCAAGCAGCTTAGCGCCACCTTTGTCATAAGGAGCGGTGGCCATGGCGGCTTTCAATGTGGGGGCCTTGGCCGCCAATTCCTCCAGCGCAAAAAGCAGTGTTCTAGCTGTCAAATCTTCCTCCAACAAAACAAGGCTGGTGCCATTTGCCTGCGCCTCTTCTGCGTTTTCGATTTGGTCGCCGCGGCTTTGAGCGCGCGTGAGTGGGATAACAAGATGCGGTTTCTCCAGAGCAACAAGCTCTGCCAGGGCGTTGGCACCGGCGCGTGAAACCACAAAATCTGCTGCGGCCAGCAGATCCGCATATTCATCGCGTACAAACTCGAAGGCGCGGTAGTGGGCGTGATTGACTAACTCAGCTTTGCATTGACCGGGCCCGCAAATGTGAACGATGTCGAATTTTTGTGTCAGGTCATCAAATGCGGCCCAAATGGTTTCATTGATGGCCTTGGCTCCTAATGAGCCACCAACCACCAACAAAACGGGCCGCGCCCCGTCCAATCCCGCGAAGGCAAGTCCGCGATCACGATCACCTGAAAACAGGCCGCCGCGAATGGGGGGGCCGGTAAAGGTGGTGCGGCTGGCGTGGCTGGTAAGCAGGCTGCTTTCGCTGTTTGCAACGCAAATGCGACCAGCGAAGCGGGCGGCAATTTTATTGGCCAGGCCGGGGGTGCGATCATTCTCATAAATCGCAATGGGGATACGTAGCACCCATGCCGCTACAATGGGGGGCACACCTGCGAAGCCGCCGGTAGAAAACAGCAAGCGTGGGCGTTGCCTTATCATATGAACGAAGGCAAGCAGGATACCGAAAACGATTTTCACCGGATCAATGAAGTTTTGCCACGAAAAGTACCGCCGCAGCTTGCCCGTGGGCAGTGCAATATAGGGCACGCCTTCCTGCGCAATCATTTCGCGCTCTATCCCTTGCACAGAGCCAAAATAGACAAGCGGCACCCCATCGGCTTTTAATTGACGTAGCGGCCCCAAGCCCGGTGTTACGTGCCCGGCACTGCCGCCGCCAGTAAATGCAATCGGGGATTGTCTATTCGCCATCGCTGATTTCTTTCCTGGAATCGCCTGCCCCATGATAGGCTTAAAATCGGTTAGTGATGCAATAGGGCACAGTCGTGGCAATAGGCGAAATTAGCTCAGTTCTGGTGGGAATTAACGCCGTGATTGTGGCATTGGGGCCGGATGGCCCCGGCGTGTTCACTGCAGCGGGTGATAGTGGCCGGGCACTTCCCTTTGGTCCTTTTGCGCCGGAGGCAGATGGCACACTGGAGCGTGCGCTTCGACGCTTTGTAGCAGACCAAACGCCGTTTGAACTGGGTTATGTGGAGCAACTTTACACCTTTGGAGATCAAGGGCGTAATTCTGTGCGTGCGGGGGGGGAACCGCATTTTATCTCGGTTGGGTATTTGGCTCTCACGCGGCCTGTTTCGGCTGATGCGTCGGGTGGTTTCTCCCCATGGTATCGCTTTTTCCCGTGGGAGGATTGGCGTGAAGGTCGGCCCACCATTATTGATGAAGTGATTGCGCCGCGCCTGAAAATTTACGCCAAAGCCGGTAAGAGTGAGCCCAAGCAAAAACAACGAATGGAACGCGCCCGGCTGTGTTTCGGGCTGGACGGGCTGACGTTTGACGACGAAAAAGTGCTGGAACGCTATGAGCTGTTGTATGAGGCGGGCCTAGTTGCAGAGGCAAGCCGCGATACCCATCTTGGGGATGGGAGCGACCAATCAGATGACGCACATAGCTTGACCGGCCCCGCTATGGCGATTGATCATCGCAGAGTGCTGGCCACGGCTATCTCGCGCTTGCGCGCCAAGATCAAATACCGCCCCATCATTTTTGAGCTTATGCCACCAACTTTTACGCTGACCGAGCTACAAAAGGCGGTGGAGGCGATTGCAGGCGCCAAGGTGCATAAACAGAATTTTCGCCGGTTGATTGATAAATCGGGCCTTGTGGAAGGTACGGGACGGAAGGTCACACAGACCGGTGGACGACCAGCGGAGCAGTTTCGATTTAGGCCAGAAGCGGTGCGCGAACGGCTGAATCCCGGCGTTCGGCTGCCAGGTAGGCGTGGCTAGGTACGGAAATCCACGGCTGCTTTCCGCAATTGGGCCAGAACAATCCGACTTGACTTCCTAATGCTCATCCATAGCATAAGCCCAAATCCCGGCCTCACTTGGGCTGGGTTGTTTTGGAACTTCCTTATGCTCATTTTGAGTATAAGTAGATGAGGCTACCGGATACAACAACGGTGGAAGATGTTATGGGCGGAACAACAACCAATGTCAGCCAAACGACCCCGCAATACACCCCGGCTGTGGCTGAGGCGACAGCGGAGCTCTACAAGCGGGTAAGTGATGTCATCCCCGAGATCGAGTGGCCCAGTTTTGCGCCCTATATCGACGCAATCAATAAGCTCAAGAAAGAGAAAAACGCGGTTATTCTGGCGCACAACTACCAAACGCCGGAAATCTTCCACTGCATTGCCGATTTCACAGGCGACAGCCTGCAATTGGCGCGTGAGGCAGCTGAATGCGATGCAGATGTGATCGTGCAATGCGGCGTTCATTTTATGGCCGAAACGTCAAAAGTGCTGGCGCCGAACAAAACCGTTTTGATCCCGGATATGGATGCTGGCTGTTCGCTGGCGGCGTCTATCACCGGGGCAGATGTGCGTTTGTTGAAAGAGAAATATCCCGGCGTGCCGATTGTTACCTATGTGAACACGTCGGCGGATGTGAAGGCGGAAAGCGATATTTGCTGCACGTCCTCTAATGCGGTGAAAGTGGTGGAGAGTCTCGGCGTCGATAAGGTGTTGATGATCCCCGATGAATATTTGGCGCAATATGTGGCGACCCAAACAGATATCGAAATCCTGACATGGAAGGGCCATTGCGAAGTGCATGAGCGCTTCACCGCAGATGATATTGCGCGCTACCGCAAGAGCCATCCCGGCGTTGTGGTTTTGGCACATCCCGAATGCCCGCCCGATGTGATCAATGCGTCTGACTATACCGGCTCGACCTCGGGCCTGATCAACTATGTGGATGAAAAGCGCCCGGCGCGGGTAGTGATGATTACCGAATGCTCCATGGCAGACAATGTTTCGGTTAATTTCCCCGATGTGGATTTCGTTAAGCCATGTAACCTTTGCCCGCATATGAAGCGCATTACCTTGCCGCGCATATTGGAGACCCTACAAACCGGTCGCCATGAAGTGCATGTGGACCCGCGTGTGGCAGAGCAAGCCAAAGCCTCTGTTGAGGCGATGTTGGCAGTCGCCTAGGTATCCACAATGACCAAGCCTGATGTCATCATTATTGGGGCGGGTGTGGCGGGGCTCTTTACCGCGCTCAAGCTCGCCCCGCGCCGCGTCATGGTGGTGACAGCCGCGCCCTTGGCAGCAGAAGCTGCCAGTGCGTGGGCGCAAGGTGGCATTGCAGCGGCAGTGGGAGCTGGTGACAGCGTCATGGCCCATGCCGCAGATACGATGAGCGCGGGGGCGGGCCACTGTGATCCGTTGGCTGTTCAGGCAGTGTGTGCTGAAGCACCGGCAAGGGTGCGTGATCTTGAAACGTTTGGGGTTCATTTCGCACGGGCTGAAAACGGCGAATACGATCTGATCAAGGAAGGCGCGCATCGCCATCCCCGGGTGCTGCGCGCGGCCGCAGAAGACGGTTTTGGGAAAGAGCTGATGCAGGCACTGGTGGCCAAAGTGCTGGCTACGCCTTCTATTCAAGTGCGTGAGGGTGTGGTCGCAACGCAGCTTGGCGCGGATGATCAGGGCGTGAGCGCCGTTGCCCTTTCTACGTTGGATGGGCAGGCCGAATGGGTATCTGCGCGCCATGTTGTGTTGGCAACTGGCGGCTTGGGTGGGCTGTATGAAGTAACTACCAACCCGCAAGGGGCGGTTGGCAGTGGTTTGAAATTGGCCGCCGATTTGGGGGCCAATCTGAAAGATATGGAGTTTGTCCAGTTTCATCCCACGGGATTGGACCTCGGGCGTGACCCCGCACCACTGGCAACAGAAGCATTGCGTGGTGTTGGCTCGTGGTTGATTGATGCCGATGGCGATCGCTTCATGATCGGGCAGCACAAAATGGCGGAACTTGCGCCGCGGGATGTTGTTGCGCGGGGCATTCACAAAGCGCGTCAGGCGACGGGCAAGGTGTTTTTGGATGCAACGCAGGCGGTTGGAGCAGCTTTTCCAGACCGGTTCCCCACTGTATTTGCTGCCTGTATGGAAGCAGGCATCGATCCGCGTGTAGCCCCCATGCCGGTTGCCCCGGCTGCTCATTACCATATGGGGGGCGTGGCAACAGATTTGATGGGCGAAACAGAAGTTCCCGGCCTTTTTTGCGTGGGTGAGGTGGCTTGCACAGGCGTGCATGGGGCGAACCGCCTTGCCAGTAATTCATTGGCTGAGGCTATTGTGTTTGGGGCGCGCGCTGCAAAGGTGATAGAGGCACGCGTTATTGATAACGCCGCGACACCGAAGATTGAGGCCCCTGCCACTCAACCGATGACCGATGCCGTTCATAATCTGGGGCAGGCGATCCGCTTGGGCATGGCCGCCCATGCCGGTGTTGAACGTCACGCAGCGGGATTAACAGATCTGCTGCGCAGTTTGGAACGGATGGGGCCGAAAGCGGCTCAACATAATCGTACCGCGGCGATGCACTTTGCAGCGAGTGAAGTTACCAAGGCGGCCCTTGCACGGCGCAATTCTTTAGGCGGGCACTTCCGTGCCGATGCGCCGCAAAACAAGTCTAAGCATAACGGTAAGGAAGCCATTGCATGACCCGTAATTTGTTACCCTTGCCGCGCTTGCTATTGGAAGAACATGTGCGTGCCGCGTTGAAAGAAGATTTAGGCCGTGCCGGTGACATCACGGCCATGAGCACAGTGCCTGCCGATCAACAAGCCACTGTTGAAATGGCGGCACGGCAGAAAGGCGTGATTGCGGGATTGGATTTGGCGGCCATCGCCTTTGAGGTGCTGGACCCGCAGGTTCAGATTACGCGCCATTTGGAAGATGGAGTGGCCGTTCAGCCGGGCACCAAAGCGCTTACGATTGCGGGCAATGCGCAAGCGGTGCTTTCTGCAGAGCGCACGGCACTCAACTTTGTGTCCCATCTTTCAGGGATTGCCACTGCTACGGCGAAAATGGTTGCCGCTGCGGGGGATCACAAAGCGCGCATCACCTGCACACGCAAAACAACGCCGGGCCTGCGGGCGCTGGAAAAGTATGCCGTGCGTGCAGGTGGTGGTGCCAATCATCGCTTCGGCTTGGATGACGGTGTGCTGATTAAGGATAATCACATCGCCATTGTGGGGTCTGTGAGGGCTGCTGTTGAAGGTGCGCGCGCTGCTAATGGCCATATGGTCAAGATTGAGCTTGAGGTGGATACGCTGGATCAATTGCGCGAGGCCTTGGTGCTGGGCGTTGAAGCTGTGCTGCTTGACAATATGACGACCGATCAAATGGTAGAGGCGGTGGCAATCACGCAGGGGCAAGCTGTACTGGAGGCTTCAGGTCGGATGAGTTTGGAGCGGATTGGCGAGGTGGCGGCAACCGGAGTTGACCTTATCTCTGTTGGCGCGCTCACACACTCCTCCTCCATTTTGGATATCGGGCTTGATTTCGTATCTAGTTGATCCGCGATTTTGCGCCAAAAAACATCAATAGCCCAAAGATCAAATCAACAATGCCTGCCGGCCACAATAAAACGGTGGTGAGCAACGGATCCCACAAAGGGGGCCACAAATAGCGTTCGATCACAGCTTGAACCAGATTAAGGCTGGCAGCATGAAATGCGTACCAAATGTCGCCCACCGCGGTAAGCTCAAGGCCGCCAAATTCCAGCCATTGCGCCACGTCATAGGCGAGAACGGCCAGTCCGAACAGTGCCAGTATTAGGCCAATTGTTGCAAATACTCTCATGGAATTCACGCTAGCGAAGGCGCGCGGAAGGAGCAAGCGCTGCTTACGCCAATGTGACTAAATGTGAGGCGGAGTGTAGGTGTGCCATGCGACGGTGTGGCACCCAAAAAGGCTGTTCCAATGCTTGCCTCACGCTGTCATGCCACTATATTCGCCCGCGGAGAGGTGGCCGAGTGGCTTAAGGCGCACGCTTGGAAAGCGTGTATACCGAAAGGTATCGAGGGTTCGAATCCCTTCCTCTCCGCCAGCCCCTCCCAGTGATTTCGTCTCTTCCCATAGCGGTGCGAATAGGCTTGGAACGTATATCGTTTCAAGATTTTGGGGCCGGTTTCTTTTCGCGGGATGCCTATTTGCAAGCGAGCCGTTTCCAGCCTGTTGTTTCATTGCTGTTGTTGGTAGAGTGCCGGATTGTTGAACTGGAATATTTTCCGAGCCTCGCAACCAATTTGGAAGCTATGAAGCTGTATACTGGGCAGGTTGCATTCGCGGCAACACTCTTTCTCCTTAGCCAATCGGGCGTACTGGCTGAAGAACCTAGTTGTCGGCGAGGGTTTTCTACCGACGGCGTCGCGCCTTTATGGTCTCTGGAAAGGGACAGCTATAGTTCAACCCTTGTTGTAACAAAAGCAGGCGAGCCGCTTGCAAATAGGCGCTATGATATTTCTGATTGCAAATTTTGCCTCGGGGAGGATGATAATTGTGAGCAGGATGGTGTTTTTCCGATCAAGCATGGCGAAGGTGGCCAAAAGGTAGCGGTAGGTGTGACCTGTCATGTGGGTGTGCATTCGCAGCGCATCAGAATATTCTTGGTCTCACATGATGCTGAAGGCCCCGTATTGGATATAACGGGCAACTACTTTGTGAGCGTGCAAGCTGTGCCCGGCGGGGTGCTAATTGATTATGATGGCGATGGTGGGGAAAAATTTGTGCGGTATTGGCCAAAACCTTAGCACGCGGGAATGCCGTTAATCGCGCGGGGTTAAAGCGACAATCTATCGTTCGGCACAATGAACGCCAAAATAGTGAACGCGAAAATGGTGAATGAGCGGTTTTTTACAAGAAAGTCGACATTGGCGGACTATCGCTCTGTCATTGTGACCAATCCAAGTTTGTATCAAGCGATCTCGTGGGAAGTTGAGAAGTCTATGCATAAAAGAAGTGTTGTTATTACAATTGCCAGCCTGTTGATGGCTTGTGTTTTGGCCGCCTGCACGGAAGAGGCAAAGGGGGCTGATTTGTGGCGTGGTGCAAAGGTGGGCATGTCCGTCGATGAGGTATTGAACATTTTTCCGGATGCCGTTGCGATCGATGCGGGTGATCCGAGCATGATCAAACGTGGGGAAGAGTTGGAGCGTGTTCGAATAGAGCCATACGAGATAGGGGGGGTGCCGTTCAAAGTCTCCATGCTTTTTGAAGATGGCAAACTGGCAATGGTCAAAGAGATTTTGCAGGCCAAGGGTGAGGGGGTTGATTATTCCCGTGCCTTTCACTCCACCATGCGTGTGTTAGGGAAAGCCTACGGTGCGCCATATTCCAAAGTGGAGGTCTCGATGGTGCGCGGTGCTGTTTGGTATTTGGACAAGGTGGATGTCAATTTGGCCATGTGGAAACGTGATGACAAGCCTTACAGCGTGGATGTCACTTACTCACCAGCAAAGAGTGACAAGGTGCCAAGATAGAAATTGGCGGGTCAAAGGGCAATCTGTGGCCGATGAGGCGATCAATCTTCTGCCGATGATCTAGTATCAATTTAACGATGGAAATGCCGGTCACAATCTTTTGAAGGGCGAGGCACTGGGGGGCCAAAGTCGCTACAAACCCGGCGTGTTCAAAAGAAGCTCGGCTTCTTTCAAATCGCCCGGCGTGTTGATGTTGAAGAAGGCGTGCGGTTCATCGAAGGTGACGGTGTTGTGGGGCAAGGCGGCGATCAGCTTGTGGGCGGATCGTTGGTATTGATCCAGATGCGCGATGAGCGTGGGCAGCACATCCACATGCCAAAGGGCGGTGAGATTGTGCGCGCGGCCCCCGGCTTTTGCGATAACCGCAAGGCTGCGATCGGCGCGCTTGTTTATCAAGCGTTGGACTATCTCTCGCGGTAGAAAGGGGCAATCAATCGGGGCGGTGAAAAGCCAATCAGCGCCTTGCATCTGCGCCCATAGCAGGGCGACTTGCAGGCCCATAAGCGGGCCTTGATCCGGTTGCGTATCGGGCAGGGTGGATATGCCTTCCGGTATCCAATCAGCCGGAGCGCTGTTGATTGCCAGTGGCCTAACCTGTGATTCTACCCGATCCAGCGTGTGCTGAAACAGTGGTTTATCACCCAATATGGCTTCCGCTTTTTGGCCGCCTAAGCGGCTGCCCGCGCCCCCGGCGATCAGGCAGCCTGCGGGCAGGGCGTCAGTCCACGATGCTGGCATAGACCAATTGCTGAAACTGAGGGCGAATGGGATAGGAGGTGGAAGGCATGATTTGCGTCATCATCAAACCAATCAAATCCTGTTTGGGATCAATCCAGAAATAGGTTGAAGCCGCCCCGCCCCAGGAGAACGCTCCTTCGGATGTGGCATCGGCTGCGCGGGCTTGATCAATCACCACGCCGAATCCCAGCCCAAACCCTGTGCCATCCATTGTGGCCTCGGTGAACAGGCTGTCGCCCATTTCACCAATGGTCTGATTGTTCTCAAGATGGTTCAAGGTCATGAGGTTGATGGTGGTGGGTGAGAGAATGCGCGCGCCATCCAGCTCACCGCCATTCAGCAACATTTGGGCAAACCGCATATAGTCGCTCATGGTGCTGACCAGCCCACCGCCCCCGGATTGAATGGCGCGTTCCGAGTTTTCCAGATAAGGGCTGGTTTCCGGGCTGTCCTGCAATTTGATTTCCCGCGTGACCGGGTCTTTCTCATAGCAGGCGGCAAAGCGATCAATTTTGTCGAGCGGCAGCTTAAAGCCGGTATCGACCATTTTGAGTGGCTTGAAAATGTGTTCCGCGAAAAAGTCTCCCAGCGATTGGCCGGACATAACCTCGATCAGGCGGCCGCACACATCGGTTGAAACGGAGTAATTCCAGCTTTCACCCGGGTGGAACATCAAAGGCTGTGCCGCAACGCCTTTGACGAATTCTTCCAGCGTGTAGCCCTTGCCGCGTGCAGAGAACAGCTTGTTCTTGCGGTAGAGCTTATCGACCGGGTGTTGGAACATAAAGTCATAGGTGAGGCCCGATGTGTGGCGCAGCAGATCAATGATTTGCATGGGACGGCGTTGCGTCTCTGTCGCAAAGCTGTCAGCCGTGCCATTTGCCCAAACCTGTGTGTCCTTGAATTCTGGCAAATAGCGATGCACTGGATGATCCAGCCGAAACGCTCCTTGCTCATAAAGCATCATCAACCCGACGGAAGTGATGGGCTTGGTCATGGAATAGATACGGAAGATCGTGTCTTGCGTCAGCGCCGGGCCATCAAACGCCTTGTGGCCCTGTGTAGAAAAATGCGCGATTTGTCCGCGCCGGGCCACCATGGTTGAAAGAGCGGCGAATTTTCCCGCATCCAGATATTTCTGCATATAGGGCGCGATGCGGCCTAGGCGCTCCGTGCTTAGCCCCACTTCTTCTGGTGCGGTGATCTTCGTTGGCTCAAACATGGTTCCCCCCATTGGCTGACTATATGTTACTTGGCGCGTAAGATTGCGCGCTTTCAAGGCGAATGCAAGCAATTGGCTATTGGTGGGTGTAGGCCTGCAGTGTGTCCGTCGCGAAGAAATAGGTGCGCCACCCCGCTTTGGAGCCGCCGCCGATCACATAGGTGATGCCATTAACGGTGATATAGGCAATCCCGTGCCTTGGCTTGGCAAGGGGTGGGCCTTCAGTCCATATCCCCGACGCGAGATTGAGCACATAGTGCTCATCCAGCACCTCGGCGCTGTCCAACAGTTCTCCGCCGAATATGTGCAGGTTGCCGCCATAATAGGCACCGCCATGGCCGCCCAAAGGTGTGGGAAGGTCGGGCAGGCTTTTCCATGTGTCGGTTGGGATGTCATAGACTTCAACTGGGGTGAGTACGCTATAGGTGTCGTCACGTCCGCCTGCCACATAGACTTGGCCCGTGACTTCATTCAGCATCACAGCCGCCGAATGACGATAGGTGGGGATGGGCGCGCGGTCTGCGGTCCAAGTATCGCTTGCGGGATCATATTCCCAAACTTGTCGGGCGTTCTGGCCTCTGCCGGAGATGACATAGAGCTTGCCGCGCCAACTCACCATGGCGTGTTCGCCACGCGCCGCAGGCATATCGGCTTTGCGGACCCAGCGATCCTCTCCCGGGTCATATTCCCACAATTCCGGGTCATTTGGGCTGAAGTCCAAGGCAACATAGCCCCCGGTTGCATAGATTTTGCCACTAGCGGCGGCCAACGCAACATGATGCAGCGGCTTGGGCAGGGGGGCGAGCTTGGCCCATGTGCCGCTGGCAATGTCGTAAGCCTCGAACTCTTTGCGTGTGCCGGGTATTGAAATGCCGCCTGCAACATAAATGTGCCCGTTGAGGTGGGCCGCAGTGATTTCAGACCGGCTTGTATGCATATCGGCCAAAATCTGCCATTCCGCGGCTAAAGCAGGTGTTATTAACACCCACAAAATTGTGATCAACCGTAACATTGTCAGCGTTCCTTATACTCTTGTCTCGCGCGCCCGGATCGGGCATTGTAGGGGCAATTATAAACAGACAGGAAAGGGGATTGCCATGAAATGGACGAAACCGAAAATTATCGAAATTCCCGTTGGGCTTGAAATCAATTGCTATGCCTGTGCGGAGCTTAAGAAATAGGGCGAACCCCTTTTTCTGTTAAAGAATAGGTGGGCTGCCGGCGGCAACGCGGCAGCCCATTTTGTTTTGGAATAGAAGCGTCATGAAAATTTTGATTTTGGGGGCCGCTGCAGGCGGTGGCTTTCCGCAATGGAACGCCAACAATGCGTTGAACAAACGCGCGCGCGCAGGCGACCCTGATTGCCCACCGCAAACTCAAAGCTCCATTGCGGTAAGTGCCGATGGGGTGGATTGGGTGTTGTTCAACGCCTCACCTGATCTGCGCCAACAATTTACTGAAAATCCCGCTATGCACCCCAACGGCGAGGTGTTGCGACACACGCCAATCAAAGGCGTGGTGCTGTCGAATGCCGATGTCGATCATATTGCGGGACTGCTCACCTTGCGGGAGCGCCAAGCCTATAGTCTTTACGCGACCAGCCGGGTGTTGGCTACGCTTGGCAGCAACAGTGTTTTCAATGTGCTTAACCCTGAATTTGTGACGCGCAAAGCAGTGCAGGCGAACACCGCTTTCGAGGTCGCCGGGCTCACCATCACGCTGTTTCCTGTGCCGGGAAAAGTGGCTCTTTATCTGGAGAAAGAAGGCGAAGCGAATTTCGGCACGGTGGAGGAAGATACGGTTGGAGTTGAGATTTCCCATGCGGGAAAACGGGTTTTATATGTGCCCGGCTGCGCCCAAATTACGGACGAGCTGAAGGCGCGCGCGCAAGGCGCTGCGCTTTTGTTGTTTGATGGCACTCTCTATTTTGATGCGGAAATGACAAGCAGCGGCGAAAGCATCAAAACCGGCGCTCGGATGGGGCATATTTCCATCACCGGTGACGGGGGATCACTGAATGCCTTTGATGATGTTGATATTGGCAAACGGCTTTACATCCATTTGAACAACACCAACCCGGTTCTGGATCGCGGCTCCAAGGAACGCGGCGTGGTGGAAGGCGCGGGCTGGGGGGTCGCCCATGACAAGATGGAGATTGATCTGTGAGCCTTGATCTTGAGAAGCTACGTGCTGCGGATTGGGTGTTGGAGGGCACCGTAAGCCCGGATGACTTGGAGGCTGCGCTGCGCGGCCTGTTGGATGAGCGCTATCACAACCAACATCCCTTTCATGCCGCTATGCGGGATGGCAAGCTATCCAAAGGTGCGCTGCAGGCATGGGCGCTGAACCGTTATCTGTATCAAAGCCGGGTGCCTTTGAAAGATGCCGCCTTGATGGCGCGGTTGAATGATCTGGCACTGCGCCGCGAATGGCGCAGGCGTATCGAAGATCACGACGGCAGAGAAGGCGATGAAGGCGGCGTGGAACGCTGGATTAAGTTGTGTGAAGGCTTGGGACTGGATCGTGCTTATGTGCTGTCAGAACGTGGGGCGCTGCCCGCCACCAAATTTGCGGTGGAAGCCTATGTGCGCTTTGTGGCGGAACGCAGCTTGCTTGAGGCGATTGCCTCATCCTTGACAGAGTTGTTTGCCCCCGCGATCATCGCGGATCGCGTGGCAGGCATGTTGGCGAATTATGACTATGTGGAGGGGAGCACTTTGGCGTATTTCGACAAGCGGCTCACCCAAGCCCCGCAAGATTCCACCTTCGCACTTAATTACTGCAAGGAACATGCGCAAACGCTCGAACAGCAGCAGGCGGTTATAGAGGCGCTGCGCTTCAAGACCGGGCTTTTGTGGTCCATGCTGGATGCGCTGGATTATGCTTATGGGGCGGGGCCTCATGTTATTTCCCCCGGTGCCTTTGCGCCGAAGGAGGCGGAATGAGTTTGCCTGAAACCGCCATTCCCGCGCTTTCCCCCCATATTCAGGTGCGATTTGACGAAGCGCGCGGCCAATGGATTATGAACGCGCCAGAGCGTGTGCTGTTATTGGACGATCAAGGTGTTGCCATTTTGAATAAGGTGACGGGCGAAGATGCCTTGGCCACAATCATTGATGATCTCGCCGCCGCCTATGATGCGCCGCGTGACGCTATAGCGGCGGATGTGATTGAGTTTCTGGGCGACCTTGTAGAAAAAGGGTTTGTCTCCGTATGAATGTTGATCCGCCCCTTGCCTTGTTGGCAGAACTTACGCATCGCTGCCCGCTGCGCTGTGCCTATTGTTCCAACCCGCTGGAGTTGGATCGGGCAAGCGCAGAACTGTCCACGGCTGATTGGGTGCGCGTAATGCAGGAGGCTGCTGCATTGGGATGCTTACAGGTGCATCTATCTGGCGGGGAACCCGCAGTGCGGAAGGATTTGGTTGAAATCGTGCAAGCTGCCAGCGCGGCAGGGCTTTACGGCAATCTCATTACGTCGGGATTACTGCTAGACAAGGCGCGGTTGGTGGCATTGAAAGAAGCGGGCCTGTCCCATATTCAGCTATCCATTCAAGATGTTGAGGCAGGCGCGTCCGACCATATGGCGGGTCTCAAAGGCAGCTTTGAAAAGAAGCATGCCTTTGCCAAAGAAGTGTTGGAGATTGGTTTTGCCTTTACAGTCAATACAGTTTTAACCCGTCACAATGTGGACCGGCTGCCGCAAATAATTCAGCAGGCGGTTGATATGGGGGCGGGGCGGTTGGAGTTGGCCCATACTCAATATTATGGCTGGGGCCTTAAAAACCGCGCGGCCTTGATGCCGACACGCGCACAGGTGGATAAGGCGGCGCGGATCACAGATCAGGCGATTACGGACCTAAAAGGCAAACTGGTGATCGATCACGTCGTGCCGGATTACTACGCCGCGCGCCCCAAGGCGTGTATGGGTGGCTGGGCACGCAGGTTCTTTAACGTGACGCCATCGGGCAAGGTGTTGCCGTGCCATGCGGCAGAAACGATTGAGCATCTATCCTTCCCTTCTGTGTTGGAAAGATCGTTAAAGGAAATCTGGCATGATAGCCCGGCCTTCAATGCCTATCGCGGGACAGACTGGATGCCCGAACCATGCCAGAGTTGTGAAAGGCGCGATGTAGACTTCGGCGGCTGTCGTTGTCAGGCACTGGCGCTGGCTGGGGATGCGGCGGCGGTTGATCCCGCCTGTGCCCTTTCGCCTGATCACGATGTCATGGCCTCATTTACGTCGCAAATTGACGATAGCAGCGACAATGACCTGACATATCGTTCGTTCACCGTATAGCCTTGAGAGTAAGCAGATGACCTATATTGAGTTTGCAATTTTTGCGAGTTTTATTGCGCTGGGTGCCGCCGCTATCGGTTTTTTGCTGGGCAGACGCGGTGCCGATGACAGTGAGCTGGCGCGTGACTTGGCGGTGCAAGAAGCCATTGCAGAGCGGGTGCCAGGACTGGAGGCCGAGCTTTCGGTTCAAAAAGCCAAGGTGGAAGCCCTGCAAGCTGACAAGGTGGAGGCAGCAGGCGCCCGCGCCAAAGCTGAGGAGGCCGCGCGCGCCGCCAAGGAGGCGGAGGAAAAATCCCTTCAACGCCTGAACAACGCGCAGGCAGATATTGCGGCGTTGCGCGAACGTGTTGAGGGGCTGGAGAAAAACAAGACCGCTTTGGAAGAAAACGTGGCGCTGCTGAAAGAAATGCGCCAGCAAATGACGCAGGAATTTGGAGAGCTTGCCAATAAGGCGCTGGCCAATCAGGGCGAAACGCTCAAGTCTCAAAACAAGGACCAGTTGGAAGCGTTGCTCAATCCCATGCACACACGCCTTAAAGAGTTTCGCGAAGGGCTGGATCGCAGCCATACAGATGCCATGCAACAGCGCACGCAATTGGGTGAACAACTGCGTGGCTTGACTGATTTGGGGCAGGCAATGACCAGTGAGGCATCCAACCTTACTCGGGCGCTGAAGTCGGATAGCCAAGCCCAAGGGGCGTGGGGCGAAATGATTCTGGAAACGATCCTTGAACGGTCGGGCCTTGAAGAAGGGCGGGAGTTTCATACACAGGAAAGTCACACATTGGATGATGGCAAGCGTATTCGCCCAGATGTGATTGTCGATTTGCCCGGCGGCACAGATCGCATTGTAATTGATTCCAAGGTTTCCCTTACCGCCTTTGATGACTATGTGAACGCGCCGGAAGAAGGCGAACGTGAGGCCGCGCTGGCGCGCCACGTTACCTCAATGCGCAATCACGTGAAGTCACTGGCAGCGAAGGATTATGCGCGCGAGGTTGGTACGCGCGTGGATTACGTCATCATGTTTGTGCCGATAGAGGGGGCACTGGCTGCCGCATCGGCTTCGGAGGCCGGATTGTTGGCAGAGGCGGCGGGCACGCGCGTGATGATCGCAACGCCAACGACTTTGATGGCCCTGCTACGCACAGTTGCCAGCCTGTGGCGGACAGAACAGCAAAACCAAAATGCGCGCGATATTGCAGATCGTGCCGGGCGGCTCTACGACAAGTTTGTGAACTTTGTGGGTGATTTGGAAACCATTGGTAAATCATTGGATGGGGCGCAGAAAGCCTATGGGGATGCGTTCAATAAGCTGAAACTGGGGCGCGGGAATTTGGTGCGCCAGTCCGAGCAGCTAAAGGCGTTGGGCGCACGCAGCAAGAAAAGCCTTGATCAAGGGCTTGTGGACAGCGCCGAGGAAGAACATGAAACCCAGCCGGTGCTGGAGTTCTCCGACAGCGAACAAGAAAAGGGCTGACATTTCTGCCAGCCCCTTCAAATTTTAGCGATCTAAGTTGATGCCTATTGCTGGCCCTTTGGTGTTGGGGCTTCCACATTGGCTTCTTCCTCTGCGGCTGCCAGCGGTTGGCCAGTGGCAGGATCAATGCCCATCGCTCGCCAGATGCGATCTGGGAAGGCGGGGGGGATTGTCGGCACATCGCCTTCATGGGCGCGGCTGATTACATAGGCTTTGATGGCCCGTACATCCTCTGCATTTACCACGTCGGCAAAGCTCGCCATGCCGCGTTCCTTCATGACACCCTCAAGAACGATGTCTTCATACATATCGAAGACCTCTGGGGCTGAGTAACGCAGATCAGCCAGCACACCGCCGCTTACCGCGCCAATGCCATGGCAGACAGCGCAGGTGTTAGCATAAGCGGCGGAGCCTTTGGCAACCAGTTCAGCATTTTGTGCGTCCTCGGTCATGGCTGGTGGTTCGGGTGCTTCGCCGCCACGTTCTACCGGGTCAAGTTGGGCTGTGCCGCCGAGTTTGAAGGTAAGAACGCTACCACCACGATGAACGCCAGCTTGCTTGGCGGCGCGGCCATAGGCCAAGGCATAGGCGCCGCCCCAACCGGCCAAAACGGTGACATATTGTTCGCCGTTCTTGGACCAGGTGACAGGCGGGGCAATCACGCCCGTGCCAGCGGGGGCCTGCCAAAGGGTGGCACCCGTTTCGGCGTTATGAGCTTTCACATAGCCATCGCCTGTACCTTGGAACACAAGATTACCGGCGGTGGTGAGCACACCCCCATTCCAGCCGCCCCAATGTTCAACGCGCCATGCCTCTTTCTGTTTTACCGGATCCCATGCCAGCAGACGACCGGCAAAGAGTTCAGGCGGTGCGTCGGTTTGGGCTTTAAAGTCTTGCCCAAGATTCCATGCGCCTTCCTTGAATTCAAAATTCCGGTCAACTTCTGCCACTGAGTTGATTTCAATTGCTGGAATGTAAACAAGGCCCGCATTCGGATTATAGGCCATGGGGTGCCAGTTGTGGCCACCGATCGGGACGGGACCGATCAGGCCAAAGCCATCTTCGGCCTCATACCGGGCGTCCGGTGTTTCAACCGGGCGACCGGTTTCCATGTCCACATGGGTAGCCCACAAGATCGGGATATAGTTTTCCGCCGAGATCAGCTCGCCCGTTTCGCGGTCAATCACATAGAAGAAACCGTTTTTCGGTGCTTGCATCAGCACCTTGCGGACCGCGCCATCAATTTCCATGTCAGCCAAAATAATGTGCTGCGTGGCAGTGTAATCCCAGGTTTCGCCGGGCGTTGTTTGGTAGTGCCATTTCAGCGACCCGTCATCTGGATCAATTGCCAAAATGGAGGAAAGATATAGGTTGTCGCCGCCTTCCGGGCTGCGGATATTGCGGTTCCACGGTGAGCCATTGCCGGTGCCGACATAAAGCAAATCAAGCTCTGGGTCGTAGGCCATGCTGTCCCATGCGGTGCCGCCGCCGCCATAGTTCCACCATTCACCTGTCCAGGTTTCGGCTGCTTTCTCAAGCTCGGGGTGCTCAAACGGTTTTGAGGGATCACCCGGCACGGTGTAGAAGCGCCATTGCAGCTCACCTGTGTTGGCATCATAGGCGGTGAAGTAGCCACGCACGCCGTATTCCGCGCCGCCATTCCCAATGATGACCTTGCCTTTTACGACCCGTGGGGCGCCGGTGATGGTGTAGGGGGCCTTGCGGTTGATGGTGTCAATCTTCCACAACACCTCGCCGGTACCGGCATCAAGTGCCACCAGATAGCCATCAATGGTGCCGACATAGACCTTGCCTTCCCACACAGCAACGCCGCGGTTTACAACATCACAGCAGGCATAGCGGCCCCACTCTCTGGGGACTTCCGGGTCGTAGGACCACAGTTCTTCACCTGTAAGCGCGTCCAGCGCATAGGTGATGGACCACGAACCCGTGAGATACATGGTGCCATCCACCACGATGGGGCTGGCTTCCAGCCCGCGATCTGTGCCGGTTTCATAGACCCACTCAAGGCCCAGATCCTTCACATTGTCTGTATTGATTTGCCCCAGCGGTGAATAGCGTTGTTCGCCATAGGTACGACCATGGGCCAGCCAGTTTTGCGGTTCGCTGTCGGCGGCGATGATGCGCGCGCCGTTAATGTTGGCGGCATCGCGGCGTTGATCGGCGGCGGTAGCTGCTGAATCGACATGCGGGGTCATTGCCAGCGTATCGGCTGTCTGGGCCCCATCTTCAGCACCCATTTCTTCTATGGCTGCCGGTTCTTCCACCTGTGCAGTGCTTGTGTCCTCGCCAGAACGCGTGAACAGCATCACCGCAATGGCAATGGCTGCAACGACAAGCGCGCCGACCCCAAATTTAGCCCCATCGGTCATTTCGACCTCCCTTAATATGTCTCTTTACTGGGTTATAACCGGCGAGCCTATCAGGATCGCCACGCTTCGCAAGACAGATAAGCGTGTTTTTAGTTCATTTACCCTAAATATATTGGCGATAACGCCTAGCGACCGCGGCGCACCAATCGGTTGATTGTCGCTTCGTCCTGCGCCGTAAAGGGCGGGCGCGTGCGCGGCAATACGGTAAGGCGGAACCGTTCAAAAACCGGGGTGAGGCGCGTAAGTCCCATCATGCCGCTTACCCCACCAATCAAGCCGCTTGCGGCCCGGCCCGTCGTGCCAAAAGGCAGGCTGGCAGGGCGCGCACCCGGCCCGGCATCGTTCACAATCAGACCGCCAATATTGGCATGGTTTAAAACTTGGCGTCGCCAATTTGGGCTGTGTGTAAACAGCGATAGGATGGGTGCTGTGTCTCCGGCGTTAATGAACTGCAAGGCATCTTCCAAATGATTGTAGCCAAGCACGGGCAATATTGGTCCCATAATCTCGGTGTGCAGTACTTCCATATCGTCGGTAACACTAAGCAATAAGGCAGGCCGCATTTTCGACTGTTCCGGGCCAAATTGTTCCGAGGAAGGGCCAAGTGGCACCAGCCGGGCACCCTTTTCTATCGCATCGGCGATCAGGGTTTGTAAGCGTTTGCGATCGTTTTGCGATGGCACGGCGGCGTAATCGGGGTGACCCTCCAGCCTTTCCCAATGTGTTTGCACCGCAGCCTGTGCGGCGGCAACAAACTCAGCCTCGTCAGTTGTGGATACCAAGGCATAGTCTGGGGCCTCACAACTTTGGCCCGCATTGATCAATTTTGCGGTGAAAATTTTTTCAGCCGCTTCATTGATCGGAAAATCAGGCGCAACCAAGGCGGCCGATTTGCCGCCGGGGATCAAGGTGACAGGGGTCAGGTTCGTTGCTGCCGCGGCCATAATGGCAGAAAGAGCTGGCCTGCTGCCAGCGGCAACCAAATGATCAATTGGCATTTTCGCAAGAGCTTGCGCGACCTGTGCGTCCCCCGTCACGACCGACACCTCATCAGCGTCGAATTCGCTGCCCAGCATTCTATCCAGCAAATGGGCGCTTGCGGGTGTCTCTTCCGAAGGTTTGATGATTACCCGATTTCCGGCCGCAAGGGCATCTACCAGTATAAGCAACGAAAGCCGAACAGGGTCGCTGGCAGGTGTGATGACGCCGACTAGTCCTGCCGGTTGCGCTTCCAAATAGGCGCGGCCTGCAATGTTGAAGGGAAAGGCCAACTTTATCTTTTGGCGTAGGAGGGCCAGTCTTGCCTGAGATCGGCTGGTGCGTGCAGCGCTGAGCGGTTCATACACATCGGACAAAATGGATTGAAGCCGTCCGCGGACCTGAAAATCCTGCTCGATGGCTTGGGCGATCAAATCCGCATGAGCGCGAATAGCACGTTCCAGACGGCTTAGGCGATCCAGCCGTTGGTCCAGTGTTGCCGGGCCTTCATGGGTTAGGTGGCGGCGCATGGAAAGCGCGCGTGCCTCGATTGTGGCGATGGAAATCGCGGCGCTTTCAGGAATAGACGGGGCGTAGTCGCCTGCCGCTTTGTCGCTCATTGTGGGGTCCGAAGAACTGATTCGTATGTTATGGAATGGCAGTGTCGCACGGTGTTCACATGGAAAAAAGGGTGATCATGGACTGGAAGACGATTGAGATTGCACAGCGCGGTCCTGTTGCTACGGTAATGCTGAACCGTCCGGAACGTCAAAACAGCTGGACTGGTAGGATGCATCTGGAACTGCGCACGGCTTTCGCTGAGCTGGATGAAAACCCCAATGTGCGTGCCATTGTGCTGACCGGTGCGGGAAATGCCTTTTGCCCCGGCGGTGATTTCGGTGCGCTTGATACTCACGCAAAGCGCGGCAGTTACGATGCCGGTACCCCGCCGGAGATGCCCACACCGGGCGAGGCTGCGGCGCCTGAATTCCGCGGCGATTTCGCGTGGATGATGGGGCTGTCCAAACCAGTTATTGGCGCGATCAACGGGGCGGCGGCAGGCATTGGCTTGGCGTTGGCATGTTTTTGCGACATCAAAATTGTGCGAAGCGATGCCAAATTTACAACAGCTCATGGGCGGCTGAACCTACCGGCAGAATTCGGCCTGTCGTGGATATTGCCGCGCGCCATGGGGCTGACCCAGGCCATGGATTTACTGCTTACCAGTCGCGTGTTTACAGGCGAAGAAGGCGTGCAGCTTGGTCTGTTCAATCGCGCCGAGCCGGATGCAGAGGCCGTGCGCACCGCCGCCTATGATTATGCCCTTGGCATGGTGGAAGGCATTTCTCCCGGCTCACTTAAGGCCACACGCCATCAAACCTATTTGGATCAGCATCGCGGTGTTGCAGATGCTATTGCAGATTCCAAAGCTCGGCTGGAAGAAATGATGCGTGAGGATGATTATCGCGAGGGACTAAAGGCCCTTATGGAGAAGCGCAAGCCGGAGTGGCAGGGCTAAACCAACCGTTTTATCATAAGTGGATAGGCGAGATCCGGGGCTTTACCTGCAGCCTCGTCCCAGCAGGCTGATAGAACGCCCAATGTAAAGGCCCATGCTCTTATACGGCCCGCATGCAGCTTTGTGGCCGCCGCAATTTGATTGATGCGGCGTTCAAGTGTTTCTGGGGAAAGAACGATTTGCGGTTGGTTGATTGGATTGCGTAGATAGGACCAGCAATCAATTTCAGCTTCACCTACCAGCCCCTTGGGGTCGATCACCACCCAACCGCGATTGATGTCTTGCAGTATATTTGTGTGATGCAGGTCGCCATGCAGTAACACGGGGCGTCCTTGTGATTTGCATAGTTCGGCGAATAACGATTTGGCTTCAGCAAGTAAGGATGGGGGAAGGGTTGAATTTTCAAACCCTTTCGCCAATGCCTCAATTTTTTGCGTGCCGTGCGGGATTGCAGCGCGGTGGAGTTTTTGCATCACACTACAGAAAATTTCCGTCGCCTCTTCATCTTCCCCGTTGGCGGTAAGTTCACTCAGTTCAATGCCGGAAAGTAGGGGCATCAACACCGCGGGCCCATCAGCCTCAAACACGGTTACACCGCCATAGGTTTGATAAGCCTGCATGATGGGGGCGGCATGTGCCTCTTCTGCATGGGGCTTGCCGATTTTGAGTACAACCGGGGCCAAGCCACGCCAGCCATGATACAGGGCGGAAGCATGGGTTTCATCAACGCGATCAGAAAGTTTCACGCCCCAGCGTTTTGCAAAGGCCTCAGCTTGTGACGACAACGGCTTTTCCTGTTACTTTGCGATCAAGCAAGTCCCGTAATGCTTTGCCTGTTTCTTCAAGCGGGTAGAGGGCATTTACGACAGGGCTGATGCGGCCTGCTGCAACATCTTCTGAAATACGCGCAAGAATGGGCAGATTGTCGGCTGGATTGGCACGGGTATAACCACCCCAGTCTACCCCCAGAATGGCCGCGCGTTTCAGCAGCGCCAGATTGACGGGAATGCGTGGAATGTCGCCCGCCGCAAAACCGATAATCAGATGCCGGCCCTTGGGCTTGATCGCGCGGAAGGCTTGTTCTGTATACTTGCCGCCCACCGGGTCCACAATGATATCGGCTCCACCAAGCTCTTTCACGCGGGCTTTCAGGTCTTCATTATCGTAGTCGATGGCGTCGCTCGCGCCCATCTCAAGGCAGAGCGCTCGTTTTTCAGACGATGCCGCGGCGGCAATCACCCGCGCACCACGGCCAATTGCAAGGTCAAGCGCGGCAAGTCCCACGCCACCACCTGCGCCCAATATCAAGACGGTTTCACCTTTTTGAATGTTCGCAATATCATCCAGCGCGTAAGAGACGGTGCAATAGTTCATCAAAAAGGCAGCAGCTTGCGGGAAACTCAATCCTTCCGGTTTCTTGGAAAACACCATCGCGGGGGCGACAAGCTGTTCTGCAAAGCCCCCCACCATGGTGAGGCCCATTACCTCGTCGCCAGCCTTGAGGTGCTCTACGCCTTCGCCCACCTCAAGAACCACGCCGGAAACCTCATTGCCGGGAAAATAGGGCAGGGGCGGTTTTACCTGATAAAGCCCCTGCACCAGCAAGGCATCCACAAAATTGGCGCCGCAGGCTTTTACGTCCACCACCACTTGCGCCGGACCCGCCGTTGGGTTTGGCAAATCGACAAGGCTCAAGGTTTCGGGCGCTCCGAACGCGGCGCATTGAATCGCTTTCATGGGTAATTCCTAGATGGTAAGCGCAAATAATCCGGCGCCAATAGAAACAATCAGAAGGGCGCCAAGCATTTCAAGGTTCAGCACCATGACCCCATTTGACCCCGTTTTGTCCAGCACCGAGCGGCGCAGCCAAACGCTTGCCATACCAAGTCCCGCCATGGTTGCCGCCATACCGATAGAAATAGCGACAACGACCAGCGTGCCTAAAAACACCATGTCATTGGCCAGCGCGAACAGCATCACCAAAATCGCGCCGGTACAGGGCACAACGCCTACCATAACAGAGATGAAGGAACGTTTTTTGCCTTCGCCACCGCTCAATTTCTCATGCGCGGCGCAGGCGCATCCGCCTTCATCCGCATGGCTGTGGTGATGGCCGTGGCTACCGCGGTGATGGCGGAAATAGTGAACCACTTTTTTGGCGGCACCCCATGCCATGTAAAGGCCAATGCCGGTGATCGCGGCATAGCTTGCGAGCCGCACATAGCGATAATCAGCGGTTTCAGAGGCAAAGACGTTGGATAGGAGCAGATGTGCGGCCCAAACGATCACAATCGCGCTCGCCACATGCACAATGGCGATCTGCGTGCCCATTATCAGGCCCTCTTTCATTTTGCCATCCTGACCCAAAAAATAGGAGGAAATGATCAACTTGCCATGACCCGGTCCCAAGGCATGTAACGCCCCATAGCCAAAACCAAAGGCAAGAGCTGTAACAAGCGGCGACAGGTCAGAGCCATCGCGCACGCCAGCCGCGGCGGCGACCATGGCGGCGGTCGCGCTGGTTTGGAAATAGTCCAATAGCGCCATGACAAATCGCCCGAAGGTCAGGTTTGCAAACATGGCGTGATAGGCGCAGGCATGGGCCAAGGCAGGCAGAAGGCTGAAAGCACCTGCCAATAATCCAATTTTACTCAGCCGTCCGGTCATCATATGTCCCCTTTGCGCTTAGTATAACACATAGGTGGGCAGGGCCTGCAATGCCTGCAATTGGCAGACTGGGGTGGTTTTCGTTTTTGTGCCGTCTTGCCGCCCATACAAGCATAGGCTACAAGCGCGCTAATTTCCGAATTCAGCGAGAGAAGTAGTTCCATGGCGTCTTATCAATATGTCTACACCATGCAGGGTTTGAACAAGGTTTGGCCCGGCGGCAAACAAGTGCTGAAAGATGTGCATTTGCAGTTCTTGCCGGGCGTCAAAATCGGCGTTTTGGGGGTGAACGGCGCCGGTAAGTCAACTTTGCTTAAAATCATGGCCGGGATCGATAAAGAATATACGGGCGAGGCTTGGGCCGCCAAGGATGCCAAGGTGGGCTATCTGGCGCAGGAACCGGAACTGAACGACAGCAAGGACGTGCTGGGTAATGTGATGGAAGGCGTGGGCGAAACCAAGGCACTGCTCGATCGGTTTGAGGAAGTTTCTCTCAAATTCGGTGAAGTGACCGATGACGATGAAATGAACGCCTTGATCGAAGAACAGGCCGCCTTGCAAGAACAGATTGATGCCGCCGACGCGTGGGATTTGCAAAACAAGGTGGAAATCGCGATGGAGGCACTGCGTTGCCCCCCGGGTGATGCTGATGTGTCCAAGCTGTCAGGCGGTGAGCGTCGTCGCGTGGCGCTGACACGGCTGCTGCTTTCCAAGCCCGATTTGCTGCTGCTTGATGAACCGACCAACCATTTGGACGCGGAAAGCGTGGCATGGCTGGAGCGCCATTTGAAGGAATTTACCGGCACCGTTATGGTCGTAACCCATGACCGTTACTTCCTTGATAATATCACGGGTTGGATTTTGGAACTCGATCGCGGTCAGGGTATTCCTTACGAGGGCAATTACTCAAGCTGGCTGGAACAGAAAGCCAAGCGGTTGGCACAGGAAGAAAGTGAAGAAGCCGCCCGCCAACGCACATTGGATAAGGAGCTGGAATGGGTGCGCCAAAGCCCCAAAGCCCGCCAAGCCAAATCCAAGGCGCGCTTGAAAGCCTACGATGAGTTGTTGGCTAAATCGGCGGATCGTGCGCCGGGTCGGGCCCAGATTATCATTCCGCCTGGGCCACGCTTGGGCGATGTCGTGATCAAGGCCGAAGGAATCAAAAAAGCCTTTGGTGACAAATTGTTGGTTGATGGGTTGGATTTCACCATGCCGCCCGGCGCTATTGTTGGCATTATCGGGGCCAACGGCGCGGGTAAAACCACCCTGTTTCGTATGATCACCGGGCAAGAACAGCCCGATGAAGGCTCGATCAAACTGGGGGAAACAGTTGCCTTGGGCTATGTGGACCAGTCTCGTGATAGTTTGGATGGGGCCAAAACCGTGTGGGAAGAAGTCTCCGGCGGTAATGATGTCATTCAACTTGGCAAGCATGAGATGAACAGTCGGGCCTATACGTCCGCGTTCAATTTCAAAGGGCCGGACCAGCAAAAGAAAGTTGGCATGTTGTCGGGCGGGGAACGTAATCGGGTTCATCTGGCCAAAATGCTTAAGTCAGAAGCCAATGTGCTGTTGCTTGATGAACCGACCAATGATCTGGATGTGGAGACCCTGCGCGCCCTTGAAGACGCTCTTGATAACTTTGCCGGGTGTGCCGTTATCATTTCGCATGATCGCTGGTTCCTAGATCGCATCGCGACCCACATTCTGGCCTTTGAGGGCGACAGCCACGTGGAGTGGTTTGAGGGCAATTACGAGGATTACGAGGTGGATTTCAAACGCCGCCATCCTGAATTGGCTGATGGACCGAAGCGCATCAAGTTCAAAAAGTTCGAGCGCTAAAATATGAAAAGTGCACTGGCGATAATTTGTTTGCCGGTGCTTGTGGTGGCGGGAGTATGGTGGATGCTTGCGCCACCCGAAGTTGCGGTGCCACCTCAGCAAGATCAGGTGTTTGCGCATGTAACGGTGCTCAATCCCGGTGAGCGACCTCTCCATGATTATACTGTGGAAGTTAAAGGCGGCAACATCACGGGGTTGCGACCCTCGATAGAGGCAGATCCCGTTGGCGAATGCACCGGTTGCTGGGTCATGCCGGGTTTGATTGATGCGCATGTTCATTTTCCACCGGCGGTGTTGAGAGGCAATCAGGAGATATTTGCGCTGCTCTATTTAGCCCACGGGGTGACCACAATACGTGATGTCGGCCAAGCAGATGGCAGTGTGGTTGATTTGGCAGAAAAGCTGAACGGCGGTACGCTGGCTGGGCCGCGCATGTATCGCTGTGGGCCGGTACTTGAGGGGGATCCACCCGCATGGCCAACGGCCCGTGTGTTGCACACCGCCGCCGAAGCCACGCAGGCCGTTGATGAGCTGGCCGCGGGCGGAGTGGATTGCCTAAAGCTTTATAATGAAATTGGCCCCAAGGTATATGAAGCAATAGCCGTTGCCGCCAAGCGACACGAGTTGCCGTTGATCGGGCATGTGCCGCACAAGGTTGGATTGCGAAATGTGCGTTACTTTGAAGCCCAGCACATGACGGGCCTGCCCTATGTCACACGACCCCGTCCACCAGTTGGGGATGACGTGGCCTTTGTAGATGTGTTGGCGATGGACGGGGCGGAAATCAACGGCGCGCTCGCGGTGGCAAAAAGAAACAATGTTTCCTTCACCCCCACATTGGCGAATTTCAAACTGCGTCTGAGTGCATCAGACCCTACGCGTTTTCCTCCTCCCACGGCGCTCGCCACTCTTCCGGCGTTTTGGCAACAGGGTTTCAGGCTTGTTGCGGGCTTTCCCAAAACAGAAACGGGAATTGCGCAGCAGCAAGCCATGTATCCAGCACTGGTCGCGCAGGTGCGCCAAGCGCGTGAAATGAACATCCCCATCTTGGCGGGCACAGATACCCTCATGCCCTATGTTATTCCCGGGGATGCGCTGCATCGCGAGCTTGCTGCTCTGCAAGAGCCATTGGGCAGCGCTGAAGCTGCTTTGACCGCGGCCACGCTTGTCAACGGCAGAGCGATTGATGATGGCAATATCGGGCGCATTGCGGTGGGCGCGCGGGCAGACTTATTGCTTTTATCGGCTGATCCGCGCGATGACCTGTCGGTGTTGAAGGCTTGGCGGACGGTGATAGTTGATGGGCGCGTTTATGATCCTGCCTTTATCGCCAGTACCCTGTCGACATATCAAACCTACTTTGATGGCTGGCTCTATCGCGCGCTTACCTCGGCTTTGGTGGGTTTGCTTGCAAGCTCATATCAAAGCGCCGAAGCCGCTAAGTCGGACAATTAGCCATCAAATTTTCTACTGATTACCACAAAGCATCCGCGGCATTTTTGCAATTGCAACCTGTTTGCATTTGCAGTTATCTCCAGATCATATATTGAGAATGATTATCAATTACTGCTGAACGCAAGGTCGGCGAAATTCAATGAGTGGAGAGAGTTATGAGAAGGTTTGTGGGCATAGCCGGGGCAACGGCGCTGGCTTTGGTATGGTCAGCGCAGGCAGGTTTGGCAGGGGAATATGATCCCGCAATTGATGCGATCACCGTTGTTGGGCAAGTGAGTGATATTAAGGATGTGCCAGGGTCGGTCGATTTTCTGGACCCGGAAGTGCTGCAAGAACAAAGCTACAGCGATATTACCCGCGTGTTGCGTCGTACCACCGGCGTTTACATGCAAGAGGAAGATGGGTTCGGTTTGCGCCCCAATATCGGTATGCGCGGATCGGGTCTTGATCGTTCAGCCAAGATTGCGCTGATGGAAGATGGCGTATTGGTGGCACCTGCACCTTATGCGGCGCCTTCTGCCTACTACTTTCCCAATCAAGCGCGCATTAGCGCGGTAGAAGTTTCCAAGGGTCCGGCGGCGATCAAATATGGTCCCAATACTGTGGGCGGCGCGCTGAACTTGCTGTCTACGCCGGTGCCGGAAGAGCAACAGGTAAGGCTGCGCGGTGATATTGGCAGCTTTGATCAGCGCCGCATCCACGCCTCGGCAGGTACAACACTTGAACGTCAAAATGGCAGCACTGTGGGGCTGTTGGTAGAAACCTTGCAAGATGAAACAACGGGCTTCAAGGAATTGGATCGCGGCGGTGACACGGGCTATCGTTTATCTGACACGGGCGCAAAGTTGCGCCTGCGTGGTTCAGCTTTCGGCTACGTTCACACGCTGGATGTTTCCGGCAGCTACGCCGAACAAAATTCCAACGAAACCTATTTGGGTTTGACGGATGCAGATTTCGCCGCCAACCCATACAGGCGTTACAATGCAAGTCAATTGGATGAGATGGACTGGGAACGGAAAGGTTTCCGGGTTGGGCACACTGTAGAACTGACCCCTGATATTGATCTGGCAACCGTCTATTACACCCATGATTTTCAGCGCAATTGGTACAAGCTAAGCAAGGCTGGCGCGGTCGGTTTGTCAGATATTCTGGAAGACCCCACCACCCATGCAGCCGCCTTTGCTGATATCGTTGGTGCATCCGGGCATGTGGGTGCAGATGACAGCATTGAGGTGAAAGCCAATAACCGAGAATATTATTCTCAAGGCGTGCAGTCGGTCCTGACAGTTGAGCGCGAGATGCACGGTATGCAACATCGCATTCAGCTCTCCGCCCGCTGGCACGAGGACGAGATGGATCGTTTTCAATGGGTGGATAAGTTCCGCATGGATAACGGTACTTTGGTCCTAACCACTGCGGGTGTGCCCGGAGAAGGCAAGGGAAACAACAGGATTGATAGCGCAGAAGCGTGGTCATTCTTCTTGCAGGATGAAATCACCCACGGGGCATGGACCTTTGTGCCTGGCGTACGGTTTGAACAGATTGAAACCAAGCGAATTGATTTCGGGGCGGCCGATCCTGCAAGAACGACCAGCCCAAGCCCGCAAAATCATGATATCGATATTTGGATACCCGGTATTGGCATTTTGTTTGAGGCGTCAGATCAGCTAACGCTGCTGGCAGGGGCCAATAAAGGTTTTACCCCGCCTGCGCCCGGCAATACAGCGGATGCGGAAGAAGCCTGGAACTATGAAGCCGGCGCGCGACTGTTTTTGGACAATGGCGTAAGTGCGGAACTTATCGGCTTTTGGTCGGATTACGATAATCTTGTTGCAACGTGTACAGCGTCTACAGGGGGTGGATGCGCCATAGGCGACCAATTCAATGGCGATGCTGTTACGGTGTTGGGGGTAGAAGCCAAAGCTTCAGGCGATCTGCGCAGTTTTGTTGATGTGCCGGTAATGCTGCCGTTCTGGGCCAGCTACACCTACACGGATGCAACCTTTGACAGCACCTTTGACTCCAAGTTCGATGGTTGGGGGAAGGTAATGGCAGGTGATCACTTGCCGTATATTCCCGAACATCAACTTAGCCTGGGGTTGGGCGCTGAAGGGGATGGCTGGGCCGTGCACGGCGTAATGTCATATGTGGATGAAGTGCGCGCCGTGGCGGGACAAGGGCCGATCCCTGCCAGTGAACGCATTGAAAGTCACACCGTGTTTGATCTTTCCGGTGAGGTCGCTTTGAGCGATTATGTGGCGCTCACCGGGTCGGTACAAAACGTATTCGATAGCGACTATGCGGTTGCGCGCCGTCCTGCGGGCTTGCGTCCCGGTAAGCCGCAAGCATTCCGCATTGGCTTTAAAGCAGACCTTTAGGGTTTAACGAAAAAGCCCCGGCCATGAAGTTCATGGTCGGGGCTTTTTGTCTTTATAGGCTGTTCTATTAGGCGTCGTTACCAATCACCTTTTTCATACGCACCATCAGTGGATCAATTTTGCCACCGCTGCGCTGCATAATGCCTGCAAATTCATCACGCTGCGTCAGCGCCATAGAGATGCCTTCGACGATGATATCAACCACTTTCATTTCACCGTCTTTTACGCGCACACGCCAATCAATTTTGAATGGTGAGCCTTGATCATTGGGCACTTCGCTTTGCACGATAAATTGGTCGCGCGCATCAGGCACGGAGTTCTTTACAACGATCTTGTCGCCCGCATAGGCCGACAGGCGGGCTGCGTTGGAGTGGATCAGGTAATCCTGATAAGTTTCCAGATAGGTGTTCAGCTCTGCTTCGGGCAGGCCGCGCCAATAGCGGCCAAGCACAAAGCGGCCAACACGGCCCATGTCCACATCGCGTGACAGGATCACATCAAAGCGGCTAATTTTTTCAGCTTCACTGATATTCTTGTCTGACAATATTGTGACAGCTTCATCCGCTAGATTTTGGATAAAGGTTTCGGCCTCGGGCGATTGGCCGGCGAAAGCAACGGCAGGCAGTGCCAAGGCAAATGCCACGCCGGTTGCCAGACGGGTGAAGGTTCTGCGTGTGAGGGAAAACATCAAACCTGCTCCTTAAAATGGGTTAAAAGTCGAAATCAAAATCTTCGGCAGAGTTACCGGCATTCGGATCAGTCGCGCCGTTGCGAATTGCATTGTTGCGGGCCTGCCGATAGCCGGTACGTACCGTAGCGTAGAGATCAATTGCGGTGCGCTCGATCTCATCAAAGGTTTCTATGTTGCGCGAACGGGCATCAACGGCATCAACCGCAAACAGGGCGTACATCGCCCAATCTTCGCCGATGCGATCCAGATAAAGATTAACTGGATTGAAGTATGTTTGCACGCCAAAGCCAATGGCATCGCGCAGGGGCATCGGCCCAAGGAAAGGCGCCATCAGGAACGGGCCTTCGCCAAAGCCCCATACGCCCAAGGTTTGCCCCAGATCTTCCTCGTGCCGCTCAAACCCCATATCTGTTGCAGGATCCATCAGACCCGCGATCCCGATGGTGGAATTCAGCACAAAGCGCACAAATGTTGTGCTGGCGCGGCCAAGGTCGAATTGCAGAATGTCGTTCGCAAAAATCAGAGGGGACCCAAGATTATTGATGAAATTACGAATGCCGCCACGCACTTCATCGGGCAGCAGGCTGCGATAGGCTTCGGCGGCAGGGCGCAGTACAGCGCCATCAATCGCTTGGTTGAAGCCGAATATGGCACGGTTGGCAGGCTCGAACGGGTCATTGGCTTGCTCATATTGTGCAACAGCCACTTGATCATTCCGGTCAGGCATAGAGGCGCAGGCGGTTAGGCCAAGGCCCAACACCGCCACGCTTAACGCTTTGACTATATTACGTTTTATGCCTGCTTGCATAAGAAACACCCGCACCATTGATACCCTCACAGCATGACCTTGAATAAGGCCATAAGTTGGTCAGCCTATGTTGAAATCGTGATACCGACAATTCCATCATAGGCGATTACGCCCACAAATGTGCCGACTTCACGCAACTGTCAATATCTGTGATGCGTGATCCAGCATTTGATTAGGAATGTGTGTCTCAGCCCCAACACCACCCAAGGTGAAAACGCTTAGCACAAGCGGGTTTGCGGCAAAAGAGGGATCAATTCGATTTATTAGATAAAGATATGTTTATATATTGACTAAATATGCACAGGGTCGTACAAATCACTCAAGGAGAGCGTGATGACAACGGCAGAAGCACTGATAAATGGCTTGAAAGCAGCGGGTGAGCCCACGCGCCTGCGGGTGCTGGCGTTGTTGGCAGATCACGAACTGACGGTGACGGAGCTGACGCAAATCTTGGGCCAAAGCCAACCGCGGGTAAGCCGCCACTTGAAATTACTGGTAGAGGCGGGGCTGATTCGACGGTTCTCAGAGGGTACTTGGGCGTTCTACCGGGCCACCGATCAGGGCCTGAGCGAACAGCTTATCCCCTTGATTCCAAAGGAAGATCCGGAAATTTCTCGCGACCTCGACCGGCTGCAACAAGTGATTGAGGAACGCGCCCAAAAAGCTCAGGACTATTTTGCAGAGAACGCCAATGCCTGGGACGAGTTGCGCGCGCTGCATGTGGCAGACGAGGCGGTAGAGGCTGCATTTCTTAAGAAATCTCAAGGACTTAGGCCGCAAAAGCTGCTGGATATCGGCACCGGCACGGGCCGCATTTTGGAGATCTTCGCGGGCCAGATTGAACTGGGCATTGGCGTAGACCTTAGCTCCGAGATGCTGGCGTTGGCGCGATTTAAGTTGGAAAGTCAAGGGCTTAGCCATTGTCAGGTGCGCCGCGCCGACCTTTTCGCGCTGCCCTTTGAAGGCGGTGAGTTCGATCTGATCACCCTACACCAAGTGCTGCATTATCTGGACCGGCCACAGGCCGCAATACGGGAAGCAGCGCGCACTTTGGCGCCGGGCGGCCGCCTGATTATCGCTGACTTTGCTCCGCACGACCTTGAATTTCTTAGGGAAAATCAAGCACATAGGCGGTTGGGCTTTGCGGATGCTGAAATTCAGGAACCATTGAAAATGGCAGGGCTTACCCTGCATGACCCCTTATACCTTACGCCCCCAAATACCAATAAGGGGGCACAAAAACAGCCACTGACCGTCACGGTTTGGTGTGCCGATAAATCGAAATAACGGCCCAGAACGGGCTGAAAAAACTGAAGTTGGAAACTGAAAAAAATGAAGAAAGCAGAGTTTCGGGAACGTTTTAGTGCGTTTCAGCCCTTGAGCGCTGACAAGCTGAACATTTCGTTCGAATTCTTCCCGCCAAACACCCCGGCAATGGAAGAAACGCTGTGGCAATCCATCCAGCGATTGGCACCGTTGAACCCAAACTTCGTGTCGGTGACATATGGCGCCGGTGGCTCGACGCGCGAGCGGACCCATCGCACCGTGCACCGCATTTTGACGGAAACGGATTTGAAGCCCGCCAGCCATCTCACCTGTGTGGGGGCTTCAAAAGATGAAGTGAACGAGGTGATTGACAACTACGCTGAAGAAGGTGTGAACCATCTGGTCGCTTTGCGTGGTGACGCGCCCGAAGGCGCGACCCATTACGAACCGCACCCGCAAGGATATAAAAATGCGGCGGATCTGGTGGCGGGCATCAAGGCGCGCCAACCAAACATGGATATATCGGTGGCGTGCTATCCAGAGACGCATCCTGACAGCGCTGGCTGGGATGTGGAGTTGGATAATTTGAAAGCCAAGGTGGAGGCGGGGGCCAACCGCGCCATCACCCAGTTCTTTTTCGATACACATCTATATGTGGACTTTGTAGAACGTGCGCGCGCCCATGGTATCACCGTGCCGATTGTGCCTGGCGTGATGCCGGTGCAGAACTATAAGCAGGTAAGCCGCTTTGCGACCCAAGCCGGGGCCAGTGTGCCCCAATGGCTTGGCGACCTTTACGAAGGGCTGGATGACGACATAGGCACCCGTAAGCTGGTGGCCGCAACAGTGGCCGCAGACCAAGTGCGCGACTTGGCGGCCCATGGCGTAACGGACTTTCACTTCTATACATTGAACAGGGCAGATCTGGTCTACGCCATCTGCCATATATTAGGGCTTCGCCCGGCGGTTTCAAAATGAAACAGCCGGGTTCAGCCATTATCGCTCACGCCAGTTCAGCAAAGCTGAACGGCTCCGCGAGGGCGCGCAACTGTGCGCGGCCCGCAGTCGCGGGCTACCGCGATCAGATTTTCAGGAATGAGAAAATCTGCTTCGCTATAAGGAAGGAGGTGCGACATGAGCACGATCAATAAACCGGATGATTTTGAAGCAACAAATGCAGCGCGTTTGAAGCGGCTTGAAGATTTGAACGCCGCCTTGGCCGAACGCATTGTGGTGCTGGATGGCGCCATGGGGTCACTCATCCAATCATACAATCTGAGCGAAGATGACTTTCGCGGCGAGATTTTTCGCGGTCACAATCATGACCTCAAAGGCAATAATGACTTGATCCAACTCACGCGGCCTGATGTGTTGAAGGAAATTCACCGTCGCTATTTGGAAGCGGGTGCGGACATTATTGAAACCAATACGTTTTCCGGCACCTCTATCGCGCAGGCCGATTACGGGTTGGAGCAACATGCCTATCTTATCAATAAGGCAGGCGCAGAGGTTGCGCGCGAGGTGTGTGATGCGGTGGGCCAAGAAACGGGCAAGGCGCGTTTCGTGGCAGGCTCTATCGGGCCGACCAACAAAACGGCCTCCATCAGTCCCGATGTGAACGATCCGGGGTTTCGCGACATTACCTTTGATGGCTTGGTAGAAGCCTATGTGGAAGAAACATGCGGCCTGATTGATGGCGGCGCAGATTTGCTGTTGGTGGAAACCATCTTCGATACATTGAACGCCAAGGCGGCACTGTTTGCGATTGAGGAAGTGTTTGAAGCCTATGGCATTCGGTTGCCGATCATGATCTCTGGCACTATTACGGATCTGTCCGGTCGTTTCCTTTCCGGCCAAACGGCCCCGGCTTTTTGGACCTCCATCGCGCATACGCAGCCGCTTTCGGTTGGGCTCAATTGCGCGCTTGGCCCGAAGGAGCTGCGCCAATATGTGGTGGAACTGGATGGCGTGGCAGATACGGCCTTGATCTCTGCCCATCCCAATGCGGGCCTGCCGAATGAGTTTGGCGGTTATGACCTGACACCGGAAGATATGGCCGCACATATTAAAGAATGGGCGGAAAGCGGCTTGCTCAACATTGTGGGCGGTTGCTGTGGCACCACGCCGGATCATATTGCGGCTATTGCCAAAGCGGTTGACGGGGTTAAACCCCGCAGCCGTGTGGCGCTGGCAGCTTAGGAAAACAAACGTCACCCCGGCCAAGGTCGTTAGACCGCGAGCCGGGGTCCAGTCAGACTGGATGCCGGGTCCCATCCCCAGAAGGTCTGGGCCCGGCATGGCACTTTAGGTAAGTGAAGAATTATGAGTACTGAAAAAATGAAGCCACTACGTCTTTCCGGCCTTGAACCTTTGGTGGTGAACGAAGCCTTGGGTTTTGTGAATGTGGGTGAGCGCACGAATGTGACCGGCTCTGCCAAGTTTCGCAAACTCATTACCAATGGGGATTTTGATGCAGCGGTGGAGGTGGCGCGTGATCAAGTTGAAAACGGTGCGCAGATCATCGACATCAATATGGATGAAGGCATGTTGGATTCAGAAGCCGCCATGGTGCGCTTTTTGAATTTGATCGCGGCGGAGCCGGATATTGCGCGCGTGCCCGTAATGATCGACAGCTCAAAGTGGTCTGTCATTGAGGCGGGGCTGAAATGCGTGCAAGGCAAGGCGGTTGTGAACTCCATTTCCATGAAGGAAGGGGTGGATCAATTTATTGAACAGGCCAAAAAAGTGCGCCGCTATGGGGCCGCCATGGTGGTGATGGCGTTTGATGAGGACGGCCAAGCCGATACGGCAGATCGCAAAGTGGAAATCTGCACGCGCTCCTACAAAATCCTAACGGAAGAAGTGGGCGTTGCGCCGGAAGACATTATCTTCGATCCCAATATCTTCGCCGTCGCCACCGGCATTGAAGAACACAACAATTACGCCATGGATTTCTTTGAAGCGACCAAGCGCATTAAGGAAACGCTGCCCCATGCGCGCGTGTCCGGCGGTTTGTCCAACGTGTCGTTTTCATTCCGTGGGAACGAACCTGTGCGCCGCGCCATGCATAGTTGTTTTCTGTATCATGGCATTCAGGCCGGGCTGGATATGGCGATTGTGAATGCGGGCCAATTGGATGTGTATGAAGACATTCCAAAAGATTTGCGCGACCGTGTGGAAGATGTGCTGCTGAACCGGCGCGATGACGCGACCGACCGCCTGCTGGAAATTGCCGAGGAATATCGCGGCGGCGGGGCCAAAACCAAAGAAAAGGATTTGACCTGGCGCGAGGGCGATGTGAATGCGCGGCTTACCCATTCACTGGTGCATGGCATTGGCGATTATGTGGATGAAGATGTGGAAGAGGCCCGCCAATTGGCCCAGCGCCCCTTGCATGTGATTGAAGGCCCGTTGATGGACGGCATGAATGTGGTGGGGGATCTTTTCGGCTCCGGCAAAATGTTTTTGCCACAGGTGGTGAAATCTGCCCGGGTGATGAAAAAGGCCGTGGCCTATCTGATGCCGTTTATGGAGGCGGAAGATGATGGCAAAACCCAATCTGCCGGTAAAATCCTGCTCGCGACCGTGAAGGGCGATGTGCATGACATTGGCAAAAACATCGTGGGCGTTGTGCTGCAGTGCAACAATTACGAAGTGATTGATCTGGGCGTCATGGTGCCTGCGCAAAAAATCTTGGATGTCGCGCGCGAAGAAAAAGTAGATGTGATTGGCCTGTCCGGTCTTATCACGCCCTCGCTTGATGAGATGGTGCATATGGCGAAGGAGATGGAGCGTGAAGGCTTCCATCAACCTTTGTTGATTGGCGGCGCAACAACATCCCGCGTGCATACCGCTGTTAAGGTGGCACCGGGTTTTGAAGGCTCAACCGTTTATGTGCCGGATGCGTCCCGCGCCGTGGGCGTGGTGCAGAACCTGCTTTCCGTCAGCAATGATAATGCCTTCGCGCGGGAGATTAGGTCAGAATATGACAGCATCCGCGAAAAGCATTTGGCCGGTCGCAAACAGGTAGAGCGTTTAAAGATTGCCGACGCGCGCGCCAATGCGCCCAAGCTCACCTATGCGCCGGTGACGCCGAAGAAATTGGGCCTCACCGTGCTGGATGATGTGCCGTTGGAAGACCTTGTGCCCTATATTGACTGGACGCCTTTCTTCTCAACCTGGGAACTGGCCGGGCACTTCCCCGAAATTTTGGAAGACCCCATTGTGGGGGAAGCCGCCAAGCCGCTTTATGAAGATGCGCAGGCGATGCTGAAGCAAATCGTGGCAGAGAAATGGTTCACCGCCAAAGGTGTTGCGGGTTTGTGGAAAGCAAACTCCGATGGCGATGACATTGTGTTGGAAGATGGCACGCGGCTGCACACGATCCGTCAACAAATGGTGCATTCAGCGGGCCGGGCAAACTATGCCTTGGCGGATTTTGTGGCACCGCAAGGGGATGACTATATTGGCGGCTTTGCGGTCACGGCAGGCCATGGCGTGAAAGAACGCGCCGATGCTTTCAAAGAAGCGGGCGATGATTACAATGCCATTTTGTGTGAGGCTTTGGCCGATCGCTTGGCAGAAGCCTTTGCGGAATATCTGCACGCCAAGGTGCGGCGCGATTATTGGGGCTATGCGGCGGATGAAGGTTTGGATACCGAAGCCCTGATATTGGAGAAATATCAAGGCATTCGCCCCGCGCCGGGCTATCCCGCCCAGCCCGACCACACGGAAAAAGAAACCCTGTTTAAGCTGTTGAACGCGACCGAAAATGCAGGGATTGAGCTGACGGAAAGCTTTGCCATGTGGCCCGGCGCGGCGGTGTCCGGTCTTTATTTTGCGCATCCTGATAGTGAATATTTCGGCACCGGCAAGATTGAGAAAGACCAAGTGGAAGACTACGCCAAGCGCAAGGGCATGGACTTGGCCGTGGTAGAGCGCTGGCTGGCCCCGATCCTGAATTACGACGCCTAAATCCGTAATTTGCCTTTGTTTTGCCTGAATGTTTCCCAATGCGGCCTTGTTCTTACCCTTTGAACGCCATAAAGTTCATGAAAATGAGGGTGGCATATAGGGAAGGAAACAAAATGCAAATTCAATCTAAATGGCTTGCGGCACCTTTGGCGCTTGGTCTTGTGGCCGGTGTGGCCGTCACGTCAACCCCTGCGCTGGCCGTTGACCGTCAGGATAGTACGTCAGACAAAAACTACGCCATCAAAAGCGCAAAAATTGTGTCGTCAAACAGTTTGCGTACTGGTTCGTGTAATACGATCGATGTTGTTGTGGCCATATCGGGGCCAAGTAAAAAGGGGTCCGTTAATGTTTGGTTGGAAGATCCCTCGCGTTACGACAAGGGGATGAAGTCGAAATGGCAAACGGTAAAATTTGACGGTACATCGACAACCAAAACCGTACGCTTCCGGAATATGGAGGTTTCGCGCAGCCCCGGCGGGAGTGTGCGTTATCAAGCCAAGTTTATGGGTGGCAGCGCCGGATATCATACGGATGCTGACAATAGCGACAACGTGGTGCGTGGCACATGGAATGTTAAAAGCACCTGCCCGAAATCCAGCACGCGCCGCGGGGCGGATGGCAAGCTGCAGAAAAGCCCGCAATATCAGAAAAAGCAAATGGCACCCAGAGGCACCAAAACGGGCACTTGGCGCTAGCCACACGAGCCTGATAAATCATCCAAGCGCCGCGGTGGAAACATCGCGGCGTTTTGCGTTTGGGAACGGCCGCCGCTTCACCGCCATTAAGCGCGCAGCCTTTGTTTTGCCTGAATGTTTCCCAATGCGGCCTTGTTCGCGCCCGTTAAACGCCATAATGTTCATGAAATATGGGGCGGCAACAGGGAAGGAAACAAAATGCAAATTCAAAAAAATCTATGGGCGGTGCCAATAGCCGCCGGTGTGTTGGCGGCAGCCACCTTGTCGCCCACCGTGGCAAACGCCGCCGATCAATACGATATTTATGTGAAGTCGATAAAAGTTTTGGGCGATGCAAAAAAGGGGAGTTGCAACACGATTGATGTAACAGTTGCCCCGCGTTCGTCCAAAGTACCAAAACGGAATCTCTATATTAGCTTGCGGGCAAATCCCGGACAGGCAAATACCACCGCCGATTCTAAGCGCCGCGTTTCGTATGGCGGGCATGGTGATCGTACGGTGCGGTTTCGTAATTTCACAATAGCGGGCGATGTGCCTTTCAGGGCGTCGTTGCGTGCCAGCGTTAACAATCAGGATGCCAAATCGCGAGATGGAGATTTTTCCACCTACTCTGAAAAGCATGGCGCGGTGCAGGTGAACAAGGTTTGTCCCGAGGCACGGTGCTGGGAAAACGTGACGGTTCAGCCCACATATGGCGGGAAAAACAAGGCCGGTGCCGCAAAATACAAAGGAAGGGGCAATTTTACGGCTACGGTGACATATGAAAATCCGCGTAATCCTAACTGCGAGGTGAACAAGTTTAGTTTGTGGCGTAATAACGGTCCGGACGGGGCGGCAAGGAAATTTGAAAAGCGGGTAAAACCGACGACGGGAAAAAGAAGTATTACTCTGACTGATACCGCTACGCCGAAGGTCGGCGCTTACCATTACAGTATCTCGTATTTTGATCCGGTTTTGCAATATGTAGTGAGCAAGGAACTGGGGTGGTATGATTTCGGGGAAGTGACGAACCCGAATGCTTCTACCGGTGCTCCCAAAAAAACCTATAACCGGAACGACTTACAAAAACCGCAACAGGTAAAACCCAAGCGGACGAACCCTACAATTCGTCGCTAGCGCAAAATGGGTTAAAACAGATCAGGCGCCGTGATAGAATTATCGCGGCGCCTTTCTTTTGGGGGAATAGATGCAGCTTTGTGTTGTTGAAAATGGGGCGGTGACGACCCGGTCGACCGCGGCGACCGCGGCGACCGCGGCGACTGCGGATGATGCGGTGCCGTGGTGGAGCTTTACCAAGCTGCTGATCGCCGCCGCGTTTTGGCGCAATGAGATTGATATTGAACGGCCTTTGCGCGGGCGTGGTGGTCCCTTCACGCTCTACACGGTGAAAGAGGTTTTGATGCACCGCGCGGGCCTGTCGTGCTATGGACCCTTGCCTCACTATCATCAGGCAGCGGCACGCGGTGATACCCCGTGGGATGCGGATCGTTTTTGGGCAGAAACCAAGGCTGATGATCTGATCGGTGAGCCGGGCCAAGCCTTTGCCTATTCCAATATCGGCTACATGCTTTTGCGCGAAGAGTTGGAATGCCAAGGCATTGCGCTGCCCTTCGTATCAGAGCCGTTGGAGGGGTATGACCCCCCTTATGATCCAAGATGGGTCGCGCATGGTTTGATGGCGGGCACCTTGGCCGATGCAGCCTTGCAGTTGGACGCGATGGCGCGTGATGATTTTGGCGCGTGGGCACTGTCGGACCAATCACAGATTGGCGGGCCATTGCCCGGCCGCCCATGGAAGATGCCGACCTATGGGCTGGGCGTGATGGCCGATATGGGCCGCTGCTTTGGTCATACAGGGCAGGGGCCGGGCAGCGTCTTTGCTTGCTATCACTTCCGCCGCGAGGCCATCACCATTGCAGGCTTCGCGCAGACAGATGATCAAGGAGAAGTTGAGCAAGCGGTGTGTGACGCCGCGGCCAAGCTCTAATATCCCAAATAGGCTCCGCCCCAATGGCGACCGAATTTGGGAACGAACATGGCGTCAAAACCGTGCCAATCACCATAGTCGGCGGCCAAAACATCATAGCTGTCACGCAGGCTCTGACGCATGATATAGCCATCGGTCGCGATGGCTTCCCCATGGGTGAGAAACAAGCCGCGAATGGTTGCCTCAACCTTCACCATCATGTCACGGAAGGCGATCAAGTCGTCGCGCGTGCCGCGGTCCATATGGCTGGGCACATAGTGGGCAGCGTTCAGGGCAATCAGACGATCCAAGGCGCGGATATAGCCGGGGTGGTAGAAGTCTGGAAAGTCAAAGGGCGGCACGGCCTTCACAAACATCATGTCTGCTGCAAACACCACATCATGGTCGCGCACATGAAAGCCATAAAGCGTATGGGAGTGAGAGAAGGTCATATAAAGTGCATCTACCGTGACCGGGCCGAATTGCAGAACCGTATCGCCCTCTATGGCGCGGGTGACCGGCGCGATGCTTTTGCCTGCTTCGGGCCAATCGGCCACCAGATCATTCACCAGCGTATGGCCAATGACTTCAGCGCCGGAAAACACATCAGAGCCGCGCAAGTGATCAAGGTGGTTGTGGGAATAAACCACCCAGCGCACCGGGTTGCCGGGAAACTGTTCGGCCAAAGCCGCCTTCATGTCATGCGCATGGGCTTCGTCAAACGTATCGAATACAGCGATGCCGCCGTCGGTGACGATGATGAGGGAACGGGTAAACCCATGTTCATAGGCATAGATGGGGCCTTGTACCTGATAGAGCGCGGGCGGGATGCTTTCCTCATAAGGCGCAAAGTAATCCACTGGCATGGCCTGCGAAAACGCCGCTTTCTTGAGCGGGGCCGGGTTTGCCCAAAAATAGAGGGCAACGGCAGCGAAAAGGGCGGAAAGCCCCAACAATATGGCGCGACTGGCTTGCATGACGGCCTCCATCAATTGATTATTTGTACGGATTAGTATAAAAATAGCCAACGCAATTGCAAGAAATATATACGATGTCGGATAAAAATAAATCAGGGGGTCGTGGCAGGCCTCGCAAATTTGATGAAGCCGCCGTGCTGGCCAAGGCCGGTGAGATTTTTTTGGCGCAGGGGTTTGAGGCCACCAGCTATGACAAGATCGGTCTGGCAACGGGGCTGTCCAAGCCCAGCCTCTATAACAGTTTTGGTGACAAGGCGGCCCTGTTTGCCCGCATCATTGAAGACTATGCGGCGCTGGCCCATGGGCTAGTGATGGACGCAGTGGCAGGCAAGGCCACATTGGCAGAGGCGGCGGCAACCATGTTGCAAGAAGCCGCCAAGGTTTATGCGCCGGTGAGCGGCCATTCAGTGGGCTGTCTGTTGATCGGCACGTCGCTGCCTGCCGCTGTGGTGGATGAGGGGGTGCAGAATATTCTAAGCGGTTTTGTCACCGAGATGGACAGCGCGCTGGCCGCCGTGATCGCGCGGGATTATGCAGTGGAATTGAAACAGCGGGGCAAGAGCGCCGATCAAATGGCGCAGCTATATTCCAGCCTGTTATTTGCTTTGGCGGTGCGCGCGCGCATGGGGCTGACAAGGCGGGAATTGCTGAAAGTGGCGCGTGATCTGGCCAGTACAGTGTAGGGGGCTGTTTAACGCCCATTAAGCTGCCAAGCCAATAAGTGCTTGATTTTGCCTTATTCTTGAACGAACTTTGTCACGAATTAACTTGATTGCTGCCGCATTTCGCGAAACTTCTCGCCTTATTTGCGCGTGACACTCGCTGACCGATCAATCTTGGTCGGGTCCAAGGGAAGGGAAGATTATGCGAAATCCATTATTGAAAGTGCTGCCTGCCGTGGCACTCACCGCCGGGGTGTTGGCACCGGCTGCTATTATGACAATGCCGACCGAGGCCAAAGCGGATCACTATCATTGCGGCAATGAATTCCGACTTGCTCATGAACATGCGCGTTTTCACAGATACGAAGCTTGTGGCAAGCGGCGAGATGGCGGATCGGATATTCCGGGCGATGAGAATTATACCGGGCCCCATTCATCGTCCAGCGGTTCATCAAGCACTGGCGGATCGTCTTCGAGTTCCGGCAGTGATTCCAAATCTCAAAACTCTGACGACGCCATGTTTTCAACCTGGTGCAAGGAAAAAACCAGCCGGGGTTATGCGAATTGGGATCACCCAAAATGTAAAAGCCTGCCCTCCGCTGTGATCCAAAGCATTGCCGTTGTTGGCGGCCATGGCCTACGTATCGGCAAGTGTAATACCGTTATCGCAGTGCTGAAAAATGCCAAGCAAGACTATCAAGGCAATCATACTTTGCCGGTGAAGGTGTCGTTGGGAGATGATAACAGCATGGACCCGCACAACATTATCGCCTCAAAGAATGTGCGTATGCCGGCGGGAGGGCGCGCCGTGCGGGTGCAGTTTGACCGTGTTGAAATCAAGCAGAAAGGCACAGAGAGACTATGGGCATCTGCCTATGGTGACACGCCTGATATCGGTCGCGTTGGCATTCGCAAAAGTACGCCGCGGATCAATATCGTAGAAAGCTGCCCCAGTAAGTGCAACATTGTCGGATCAGCATCGAAGATCGGCAAATCCGATATGGGCCAAACCGAGGCGGTGCAAACCAAGATCAGTCTGTCCAACAAGGATGGGGCAACCTGCCCGGCACAAACCGTTTATTTGCAGCGGCAGAAAAAAGGCGACAGCCGGTGGGTTTCCATCGCTTCCAAACGCTTTGCCGCCAATGACCGGGGTATTCAATATGGCACGCTGAAAGATGCCGACCGCCCTGCACTGGGTACTTATAGCTATCGTGTGCATTTCTCCGTGCCGCGCAAGCAGGTGCATATCGGCACTGTGAACTTCTACGCCAAGAAGAAGGGCGAAAGCGTGCAAGATCCCAACGTCAAAGGTTCCAGCGTGCAGAAGGGGCAGGTGCAACAGCGCGGGATGGCCAAGCCGAAGCCCAAGACGGTCAAGCAACAGGCCGTGAGTGGCAAGAAGGTGGAACAGAAAAACAAGCCCGCCTCAAGCCAGCAACAATATCAGGGCGCGCCGCAATATCAGCAGCCAAAAACGGTACAGCCGCAACGGAGTTCACCATACAGCAGGTAGTTCTTCAAGGCGCGAAAACGAAAGGCCCGGCAGGAAACTGCCGGGTCTTGTTTTATTTTGCGCGTGGTCCGGTATTGTCTGTCACCCCTACAGGAAACCGCGCGGGTCTTTTCGGGATGCACGTCGTTCGGTTTAACGGCGGCTGCTAGCTAGCCACTTGAAAGCGTTCGGTCAGCATGATGCGCGGTGTGTTTTGCGCATTGGGGGCCAAGCTGTGCAGGCAGCGCATATCCATAATATAGAGATCGCCGGGCGCGCCTATTAGTTCCACCGGCTGCAATTCAATCTCATCGAACATGCCCGGTTGGTTGAGAAAGCGGTTTCTGTTGGGTGTGTCTTTGGCGAACAGGGCGCTCACATAATCGCTTTTGCGCGCCAGCCATTTCTTGAACGCGCTTGAGGGCAGGTGGGTTTGTCCGGCTTGGCCGGATTGATTGACAAGGGCGCGATGGCTGCCGCTCAACACGATTGTGCCACCCCCTGTGGGACGCACCTCATCCAGACACAGAAAAGCTTGCAGGCCTGTCGGTGCTTTCCGGCCAATCGCGTGGGGCAGATCGGCGTGCCACATATTATGCGGCAAAGCCCATTCAAGCGTTTCGGGATAGGTGAATAATACTTGCCGGTGGCCCGCGCCGGGAAATGGCGTAACATCGCTGCCTGCCAAGGCGCGCAAGGTGTCAAGCAGCGCGGTAGTGTCCAGCACGTTGAAGGCAGGGTCGGTATTGAGGCGGATGAGTTTGGTTGGCCGCGCCGCGCCCGCTGGCGGATTGGTTATGGCAGGCCAGCTTGCGGGATCGTTGCGGCATACATTGTCCCGCGCTTCCAGAAAGGCCCAAACCTTCTCGCGCATGGGGGGCATGGTGGCAGCGTCGAAAAAGCCCGGCAGCTTTAGCAGGCCGTTGGTTCTGAAATGCTCTATTCGGCTGTCGTCCAACATGATGCAAGATTTACAAGCCTTTGACGCACCGGGATAGAGGCAATTTTATTGAGGACGACCAGAAACAAAAAGACCCTGCCCGGAGGGTTCGGGCAGGGTCCCCTGGTGAGGTAAACCACGGACGAGACAGGTGAAACACAAACACCCTTTGGGCGAGGGTGGGCCATCCAGAGCTTCGGGAATGCGGGCGCCCGAAGTAGGGTGCAAGGCAGTTTGGGATGCCTTGCGAGGCCATAAAGCGGTTCACCAAGAATTCCGTCTCATGGGTGCGACAAGTTTGACTCTAAAAAACACTTTTGTGGAGTCTTTTCTGGTCGAATCGCGAAAAAATTTCCACAAACTTATCCACAGGCTGAAACCGGGGGTCAAAAATAGGGTGAGGGCGATCCGCCGCAAAGGGGTTTGGGCGCTTTGGGATGCACATTGCGCAGGCTTCTGACATAGTGTTCGCGCAAAGGGATTGATCTTTATGGCCTTTTTGGATCGCATCGCAGACGCTGCCCGGACTCTCAAGCCTGATGGGCTTTTGGGGCGGTTGGCCTATGCCGTGTTGGGGGAAAGTGCCATGGCTGGCGGCGGGGAGGGGCGTGATCCCACCAAGGCAACCGGCTTTACCATTGCTGTCATTGCGCTATCGGCCAAAATGGCCAAGGCAGATGGGGTGGTGACGCGCGATGAGGTGGCGGCTTTTCGCCAAGTGTTCGATTTTCCACAGGCGGAAATGCACCATGTTGCCAGAATGTTCGATTTGGCGCGACAGGATGTGGCCGGGTTCGACCTGTATGCCCGCGATGTGCGGCGCATTTTGCGCGGTGATGCGGCCCTGTTGGAAGATGTGCTGCACGGTCTTTTCTATATCGCGCAGGCCGATGGCATAATGCATGAGAACGAGCTGCTGTATCTTGAAGCGGTAAGCGAGATATTCAAACTGGACCCCAAGGTTTTTGCGCGGCTGTGCGCTATTTATGTGCCAGGTGATGATGGCGTTGATCCCTATGCCGTGTTGGGGGTGGCGCCAGATGCTGACGACACAACAATTAAGAATGCATGGCGCGCCTTGGCGCGGGAAAATCATCCCGATGCTTTGATTGCGCGCGGCGTGCCGGAAGAGTTCATCCGGCAGGCAGGCCAAAAACTGGCGGCGATCAACGACGCCTATGACCATATCAAGCAGGCCCGCGGGCTGAGTTAGGAACCTTTATGACTGTCATGAAGCCGGCCCATCTGGCCTTGATGATCTTCACCTGTGTGGTGTGGGGGTTTACCTTTGTGGCGGGCAAATGGGGGGTGATGGAACTGCCGCCCATTTTGTTTACGGCGTTACGTTATGTCTTGTTGGCGGCAGTATTATTGCCGGTGTTGAAGGTGGCACCGGGGCAGATGAAAACGGTTGCAATCATCTCGCTGTTTTCCGGCGGTCTGCATTTTTGCTTTTTCTATGGCGGCATGGCGCTGGCAGATGATGTGTCGTCTGTGGCGGTGGCGGTGCAGCTTTCGGTGCCGTTTTCGACCATCTTGTCGATGATCTTTTTGAAGGAAAAAGTGCGCTGGCGGCGCGGCTTGGGCATTACGTTGGCCTTTGGCGGGGTGATGTTGATCAGCTTTGATCCGCGGGTGCTGGGCTATCTTGATGGCGTTGGGCTGGCGGTGATGGCGGCGTTGCTGGGATCTATCGGCATGATTTACATGAAGCGCGTGCATGATGTGGGACCGTTTCAAATGCAGGCATGGGTTGCCATGTTGAGTTGGCCGTTACTGTTCGTTGCCTCATTCGCCTTGGAAAGCGGCCAGATTGAAGCCATGCAGAATGCAAGCTGGGCGGCTTGGGGTGCGGTGCTTTACACGGCGCTGGGGGCCAGTCTTATCGGGCACGCCGCGAATTTCTATTTGGTGCAGCGCTATGATGTGTCGTTGATCGCGCCGCTATCGCTGCTGGCGCCCACCTTCGGGGTTATGTTCGGTGTGACCTTGATGGGGGATGTACTAAGCCCGCGGATGATTATGGGCATTGTCATTACATTGAGTGGCTGCCTGATAATTGCGATGCGCCAACGTACCGTACCCGCCAAGGTGGAGGTGTGATGCAGATCATACAACATCCATCGCCTAATTTTGGGGAACGTCCATCAGGCCCGATCAATATGGTTGTGCTGCATTATACCGGCATGGAAAATGGGGCGGCGGCCACGGCGCATTTGTGTGATCCCGCCGCGCAGGTTTCGGCGCATTATGTAGTGGAACGCGACGGGCGGGTGTTGCAGCTTGTGGCTGAAGATAAGCGCGCCTGGCATGCCGGTGTGAGCTTTTGGGCCGGGGAGACGGATATCAATTCGTGCTCCATCGGCATAGAAATCGTCAATCGCGGCCATGATTTTTTGATGGCAGATGGCAGCTTGCAAGTGTTTCCAGATAGCCAGATGCAGGTGGTGGGGCAGTTGCTGGCCGGGATTATGGGGCGCTATGGCGTTCCCAAAAGCCGGGTGGTCGCGCATTCGGATATTGCGCCCACTCGCAAGCAAGACCCGGGCGAGCATTTTCCTTGGGGGCGATTGGCGGCACAGGGGCTTTGTTTGCCGGTGCCGCAAGGCTGCGAAGACCAAACGCCTGCCGATCGCGCCGAACTGATCCAAGGCTTGGCCGCTTTTGGTTATGATGTAAGCGATGAAACCGCGGCGACCCGGGCATTCCAACGGCGGTTCAGGCCAAGTTGTTTCTCTGGTTGCGCGGATCAGGGTACGCGCAAGGCCTTGACCGCATTGACAAAACCCCGTTAAGTCCGCCCGCCAGATGGCTGGATGGTCGCTCCTGATCGCAAGTGAGGGGGAGGAAAGTCCGGGCTTCACGGAAATACGGTGCCGGATAACGTCCGGCGCGCGCGAGCGTAGGGAAAGTGCCACAGAAAGCAAACCACCGGACCGTAAGGCTCGGTAAGGGTGAAAGGGTGCGGTAAGAGCGCACCGCGCCTTTGGTAACAAAGGCGGCAGGGTAAACCCCACCGGAAGCAAGACCGAATAGGAATGGCTGCTTGTTCGCAAGCAGATGCATTTCCGCATCGCCATTCGGGTTGGTTGCACGAGGCGGTTGGTAACAACCGTCCCAGATGAATGACCATCCACGCGGAATCCTTATGGGATTTTGTGGGACAGAACCCGGCTTACAGGCCATCTGGCGTTTTTTTCCGACATGTTCTCTTTTTGATCTCTGTTTTGGGCCTTCCGGGGATTCTCAAGTGGACTCAAAAGCCTTATTTTTACTGGGCTTTAGGTCGATTTCCATTGACGAAAGATCAAAACCCATGGTATCCCGATACATCCCATACGAAACCGGAGTTGGTTTCGTGTGCCTGATGTCCGCAAAAACGCCGTGGGCGGCGTGATTGCAGCGTCTCAAACTTCCGGTTCGGCCCCGCGGGCACGTCTCAACATCGGATGACATCAGGATTGGCAGGGGCGGGTTGCATCGATTGTGAGGGGTGCACCCGCCTCCGCTGCCACAAAGTTGAGGTGGTTTGCGTATTCACCGGTAAGGCTTCCGCGCGTTAACGGGCGGCCAACCAAACAGGCAGGGCCTCTGGCAATGATTTGCGCGAGGTAATTGGGCAGGCAAGATTTTGGCTGAGAGCGGCTTCAAAAGCAGGTTCTATTCCAGTTTCACCAATAAGGTGGACAAGAAGGGGCGCGTGTCTGTGCCGGCCACCTTCCGCCAAGCTGTTGTGGGCTCTCGTCACAATGGGGTTGTTTGCTTTCGCTCCTTCGTGAATGACGCGATTGAAGGCATGTCGATGGAGCAGCTTGACGACATTTCAGATGATGTTGGGGCGCTGGATGCCTATTCCGAAGAACGCGACGCCTTTGCCTCTGTCGTAATGTCCGATGTGCAGGTTCTGAATTTTGATGGCGATGGTCGCATCATGTTGCCGGAGAAGTTGATCACCCATGCAGACCTGTCCGATATGGCGGCCTTTGTGGGGCAGGGTGACAGGTTCTTTATTTGGAACCCGGATCGCTGGGAAGAACACAGTGAGCGCGCGCGCAAGATTGCGCTGGAAAAACGCGCAGCATTGCGCGGGCGGCGCGGCGCAGATAGCGGGGGCACAAAAGATGGCTGATGCCCCTCATATTCCTGTTTTGAGAGATGAAGTTTTGGCCGCGCTCGATCCCAAGGATGGCGCGGTTTTGGTTGATGGTACCTTTGGGGCGGGTGGTTACACGCGCGCGATGCTGGGTGCGGCTGATTGTGCCGTGCTGGCAATTGACCGTGACCCCGATGCGATTGCCAATGGCCAAGCCATGGTGGATGAAATGGCCGGGCGGTTGACCTTGCATGAAGGCTGCTTTTCAGATTTGGCAGATATAGCTTCTGATCGCGGTGTGGCGCCGGTTGATGGCATTGCGCTGGATATCGGTGTGTCGTCCATGCAGTTGGACCAAGCGGTGCGCGGCTTTTCATTCCAAGGGGATGGACCGCTGGATATGCGCATGGCGCAATCTGGCGTAAGCGCGGCAGATGTGGTGAACGAGGCCGATGAAGGATTGTTGGCGGATATCTTTTTTGCGTATGGCGAAGAACGCAAGGCGCGCCGCATTGCGCGCGCTGTTACCCATGCGCGCAAGGAAAATGCGATTGAAACCACAAGCGCCCTTGCTGATTTGGTGGCGCAGGCGGTGGGCGGTGTGCGCCCTGATAAAATTCATCCCGCAACGCGGACTTTTCAGGCCCTGCGTATCTATGTGAATGATGAGTTGGGAGAACTGGCCCGCGCCTTGATCGGTGCGGAACAGGCATTGAAGCCGGGCGGTATCCTAGCGGTTGTTTCTTTCCATTCGCTGGAAGACCGGATCGTAAAGCGTTTTCTTAAAATGTGCGGTGAGGCGGAGAAAAGCGGCTCACGCCATATGCCGGATATGCGCGCAGACAGTTTTCAACCCAGTTTCGAGATTTTGACCCGCAAGCCGATCGTGGCGGGTGAGGCTGAGTGTGCGCGCAATCCGCGTGCGCGGTCTGCCAAGCTGCGGGCGGCACGGCGCACCTCTGCGCCTGCTATTGCTCCGGCTTTCAAACGTTTTGCAGCCCCTTGGCCGGTGGGCATGAATGGGGAGGCAGCCTGATGAATCGCAATGCCATTATTGCCGCCGTTGTCACCATTTCGCTTGTCGCATTTGGCACATACTCCCTCAAAGGTGAGGTGAAGGAAGTGCGTCAACAAGCCGATAAAACCGCGCGGGACATTCACGATATTCGTAAGCAAACGGCCCTGCTGAAAGCCGAGTGGGCTTACCTTTCCCGGCCAGAGCGGTTGGAAGAATTGGCGGGGCGTTATCTTACGCTCAAGCCATTGAAGGTGGATCATCGCGCCCAAGTGGCGGAGCTGCCGGTGCGTTTTGATGTGCTGGAGCAAGAGGCCGAGGTAATCCGTTTGGCCGAAGCGGCCACTGAGGCAGAGGCCGGGGTGGAAGCTGTGGCGGAGGAACAGCAAGTTGTGCTGGCGCCCGCCACCCCTAATCGTCGGCCACGGCACACGACAAATGATCGGTTGAGCAAATCCTATGCCAGCATGGACCCCAATACGCGCCATGCCATCGCTAATTATGCGCGCCGCGCTTTGCGGCCTGCCAGCTATAGCGGGAGCGGGCAGTGAGCGGGGGGCCAACCAACAATAAGGGTGATGGCAGCGAAGGGCTGGAGGTAACGCAACGTGTTTGGCCGCGCGATGAAGCGGCTGGGGCCGTGCATGTGCCAAATCAAGTTTCTGGCTTTGCCAAACCAAAGGCCGATGCGGGTTTTACGCTGACAGGCGTTGAAAAGCAGGCGGTGGATACGGGCCGTGATCGTTTGGCGCTGGTAGCGCTGGCCTTTATGGCCTGCTTTGCCGTGCTTGCTTTGCGCTTGCTGGATCTTTCGCTTTTGGGCGGGGATGTGTCGCCCCTGGCCACGCGGCTGGAGGCGGCAACGCCCAAGGGCCGTGCCGAGATTGTTGACCGCAATGGCGCGCTTCTTGCCACTAATTTGCAAACCGCCTCTGTCTATGCGGACCCGTCGCGCATTTTGGATGCGCGTGATACGGCGCTTAGACTTGTCTCGGTGCTGCCTGATCTGTCGGTGGAGATGGTGCGCCAGAAGTTGATTTCTGACGGGCGTTTTCAATGGATCAAGCGGGGCTTGTCACCGCAGGAAGAAGCCAAGGTGTTGGCGCTGGGCCTGCCCGGCATTGGCTTTCGTTATGAGGATCAGCGTTTCTATCCGCATGGGGCCTTGGCGTCACACGTTTTGGGCTTTGTAAATGTGGATGATGAGGGCCTTGAAGGCATAGAGCGTTCCATGAATGGCGAACTGAAAGCGCGTGGATCAAAAGGCGCGCCGCTTTCGCTTTCGTTGGATATTCGGGTGCAACATGCCGTGCGCGCCGAGCTGCAACATTCCATGAAGACGTTTTCGGCCAAGGGTGCGGCGGGTGTGGTGATGGATGTAAACACGGGTGAGGTCGTGGCGCTTGTCTCTCTGCCTGATTTCGATCCCAATCGCCCCGGCGAGGCGAACCCTGAGTTCAAGCGTAACAATGCCGTTTCAAGTCGTTATGAGATGGGGTCTACATTTAAGGCGTTCACCACTGCCATGGTGCTGGACAAAGGCGTGGCGCGGCTGACCACCAGCTATGATGCGACCAAGCCAATTCGTATTGGGCGGCATTCCATTCGTGATCATCACGCCGAAAACCGTTGGCTGACTGTGCCGGAGGTGGTCATGCATTCCTCCAATATTGGCGCCTCCAAAATGGCGCTGTCGGTTTCGCCGGATACGCATTGGCAGTTCCTGAAAAGTTTGGGGCTGATGGATGCGCCCGGTGTTGAACTGTACGAGGCGGCGCGGCCCTTAACGCCGGAAGCATGGCGCGATGTGAACCGCATGACTGTTTCCTTCGGTCATGGCATTGCGGTGACACCATTGCATATCGCCACTGCATTATCTGCCACTGTGAATGGTGGCTTGTTTCGGCCTGCCACATTATTGCCCGTTCTGGGCGATAAGGAAGGCGCGGGTGCAAGGCGGGTGATGAGTGAAGATACATCTATGCTGATGCGCGGCCTTCTTAGACTTGTGGTTGAAACCGGTACCGGCAAACAGGCCGAGGCTGAGGGCTATTTGGTAGGTGGCAAAACCGGCACGGCTGAAAAAAGCACCAAACGCGGCTATAATCGCCGGGCCATGGTTACGTCCTTTGCGGGCATTTTTCCGGCGCATGATCCGCGTTATGCGGTTGTGGCCGTGTTGGATGAGCCGCGCGGCACCAAAAAGACATGGGGTTTTGCCACTGCGGGTTGGAATGCAGCACCCACGGTGGGTGCAATCGTTGGCCGCATTGGGCCGCTATTGGGGTTGCAGCCAGTTGAATATGATGCGCCGGATGTAGAATCTGTGCGCGCCCTTTCCGTAATTTTGGCAAGTGCTGAAAAAGCGCGTAAGGCCGGGGGGGCGCAATGATGTCTCTCGCTGCCTTGGCTGGAACCGGCTGTCCGGAAACGCATGAAGACCTGATGATTGAGGGGCTCAGCGCCGATAGCCGTGCCCTCAAGCCCGGCTACTTGTTTGCGGCCTTGCCCGGCACCAAGGTAGATGGCGCAGATTTCTTGGACAAAGCTGTTGCCGCGGGTGCGGTTGCTGCCTTGGGTGCGCCAGGCGCACGTGAACGGGCAACAGATTTGGGATTGGCGTTTGTTGCCGATGAAAAGCCCCATCGTGCCCTGGCCCATATGGCAGCGAGGTTTTATGCCCCCCAGCCTGAACTGGCGGTTGCGGTGACCGGCACCAACGGCAAATCTTCCACCGTTGAATTTGTGCGCCAGATTTGGGCGCATCTGGGTGTAAAGGGCGCGGCCCTTGGCACGCTGGGCCTGAAGATGAGCGATGGCGCCGCGATTGATTTTGGTCACACCACGCCTGATCCGGTGGGCTTGCACAAAGCCCTGCAACGTGCCGCCAAAAATGGCGTGACAGCGTTGGCGTTGGAAGCATCCTCCCACGGGTTGGATCAATTCCGCATGGATGGGGTGAAGGTCGCGGCGGCGGGGTTCACCAATCTGGGGCGGGACCATTTGGATTATCATCCTGATTTGGGCGCGTACCGCATTGCCAAGTTGGGCCTGTTTGATCGCGTAATGGATGAAGGCGGCACAGCGATTGTGGATGCCGGGCTGGATCATGAAACACAAACGGCGTTGCAAGAAATTGCGAAAGAGCGCCGCCTTAAGCTGCTGACGATTGGCGGTGATTATGCCTTAGGCGATGTGGTGCCACACGGCCAAGGCATTCGCGCCGCGCTTGAATTTGCCGGGGATCGGTATGAGGTTGATTTGCCGTTGATCGGTGGCTTTCAACTGCGCAATGCAATTATGGCCGTGGCGCTGGTGCATCAAACCGGCGGTGATCTGGCGGGCGCGGTTGCAGCGCTATCGCACCTCAAAGGTGTTGCAGGCCGCATGGAGCAAGTAGCGCGCGCAAAAAGTGGTGCGCCTATTCTTGTGGATTATGCCCACACGCCGGATGCGCTTGAAACCGTGTTGAAAGCGCTGCGTCCACATGTGGCAGGGTCTTTATGTGTCGTGTTTGGGTGCGGCGGGGATCGTGACAAAGGCAAGCGCCCCCTTATGGGCGAGATCGCCCATCGCTTGGCTGATCTGGTGATCGTGACCGATGATAATCCGCGGACAGAAGACGCTGCCTTGATCCGGCAGGAAATTTTGCAAGCAAGCCCCGATGCGCATGAGATTGCAGATCGGGCCCAAGCGATTGAGGCTGCGATCGCGCAAGCGGGTGCCGGTGATGTCGTGTTGTTGGCAGGCAAGGGCCATGAAAGCGGCCAAATCATTGGTGACAAGGTATTGCCCTTCAGTGATGCTGATGTTGCGCGAGGTGCGGTATGAACACACCGCTTTGGACATCAGCCGCCCTTCGGCGTGCAACCCGTGGCAAAGTAATCGGCGGTGCCTTCGAGGTTGAAGGTGTATCGATTGATAGTCGTACCGCGCAAAAGGGTGATTTGTTTATTGCGCTCAAAGGCCCGCTTCACGATGGGCACGATCACGCCTTGGCGGCGCTGGAAAAAGGGGCCATTCCCCTTATTCATCAAGAAATCGCCGGGTTGGGCCGCGCCTTGATTGTCGATGACACGTTTGAAGCGCTGTATGATATTGCGCGCGCGGCGCGTGCTCGCACGGCGGCTGATGTGGTAGCGGTCACGGGCTCTGTCGGCAAAACCGGCATGAAGGAAGCCTTGGCACATGTGCTTTCTGCCTGCGGCAAAACCCATGCGCCGGTTGGCAGCTTCAACAATCATTGGGGTGTGCCGCTCACCTTGGCGCGGATGCCGCGGGACACCGATTTCGCCGTGATTGAAATTGGCATGAACCATGCCGGTGAAATTCGCCCGCTTACCAAGCTTGCCCGCCCCCGCCTTGCGGTGGTGACGGAGGTGCAAGGCGTGCATATGGAATTCTTTGAAAGCGTGGCAGAGATCGCGCGCGCCAAGGCAGAAATTTTTGAAGGATTGCTGCCGGGCGGCATTGCCGTGTTGCCGCATGACAATCCCCATTTTGATTTGCTTACTGATTTTGCCTTGGGTAATGGTGCCAGCCGCGTTGTTTCCTTTGGGCGCAATGAAGGCGCGATGCTGAGCCTTGAACGCACGGTGCCACATGACACTTGCACCTGCGTGAAAGCGATTGCAGGCGGCGCGCCCGTTACATTCAAGCTTGGCTTGGTGGGCGATCACCATGCCCGCAACGCGCTGGCGGTTTTGGCAGTCGCTAAGGAAATGACAGGTGATATGGCCCGTGCCGCCATCGCGCTGGGAACCTTAACGCCACCCAAAGGGCGCGGCGTGCGCCTGAAAGTACAAGCAGGCCGCGGCACAGCTTTGATCATTGATGAAAGCTATAATGCCAGCCCCCCTTCCATGCGCGCGATGTTTGAGGTTTTGGCGGCAACCAAAACCAAACGCCAAGGTCGCCGCATTGCTTTGCTGGGAGATATGAAAGAACTGGGCGATGTGAGCGCCGCAGAACACGCCGCCCTTGCAAGCCACGCCAGCACGGCGACCGATATGGTGATTACTGTGGGGCCGGAAATGAAGGCGCTGAACCGCGCCTTGCCGAAAGCGCTGCGCGGCCCCCATTTTGCGGATGCAAAGAAGGCTGCCGCAAAGGTGCCGGATTTAATCAATGCCAATGATGTGCTGGCGATAAAGGGATCACGCTCTGTCGGGCTTGAACAAATTATCGCCGCCTTCACGCCAGAGGAAACACCCCATGCTGTTTAATTTGCTTGCGCCTTTGGCGGATGAATATGTGATCTTCAATGTGTTTCGTTACCTGACATTCAGGACAGGTGGCGCGATCATGACGGCGTTGTTTATTGCCTTTGTGATTGGCCCAAGCCTGATTGCCAAATTGAAAGCCAGTCAAGGTAAGGGGCAACCCATTCGCGATGATGGGCCGGAACGGCATATTATTGAAAAGCAAGGCACGCCCACCATGGGCGGCTTTCTGATCTTGATCTCTATGGCGGTGTCTACCTTGTTGTGGGCGGATCTTTCCAACAGCTATGTGTGGATTGTGCTGCTGGTGACGGTTGGTTATGGCGCGATTGGATTTGTGGATGACTATCTGAAAGTCTCCAAGCATTCTACCGCGGGGTTTCCCGGCAAGATCAAGCTGGTGATTGAAACGGCGATTGCTGTTGGGGCGGTTTATTGGGCATCTGTCGTCGCGGAGCCTGAAATGGCGACGCAACTTGCGGTGCCGTTCATCAAAACACTGATGTTTGATTTGGGCATCTTCTTCATACCCATCGCGGCCTTTGTGATTGTTGGCGCGGGCAATGCCGTAAACCTGACCGATGGGTTGGATGGCTTGGCGATTGTGCCGGTAATGATCGCGGCAATGAGCTTTGCCTTTATCTCATACCTTGTGGGGCATGCGACCTATTCAGAATATCTGCAAATTCCCGGCGTGCCAGGCGCGGGTGAACTTGCGGTGTTTTTGGGCGCTTTGGTGGGTGCAGGTTTGGGCTTTCTATGGTTTAACGCCCCGCCCGCAAAAATCTTTATGGGCGATACGGGATCGCTCGCCATGGGCGGGGCCTTGGGCTCGGTCGCGGTAATCGCAAAGCACGAAATTGTGCTGGGCATTATTGGCGGTGTGTTCGTGTTGGAAACTGTGTCTGTCATGGTGCAGGTTGCCAGCTTTAAGCTGACAGGCAAGCGCGTTTTTCGCATGGCCCCATTGCATCATCATTATGAACAAAAAGGCTGGGCAGAGCCCACGATTGTGATCCGCTTTTGGATCATCGCAGTGGTGCTGGCGCTGATTGGCCTTTCAACCTTGAAGCTGCGCTAAATTGATTGAAGTCGCCACATATCAGGGCCGTTTGGTCGCCATTTTCGGGCTGGGACGCACGGGCTTATCGGCCGCGCGCGCGTTGCGGGCCGGTGGCGCACATGTGGTGTTGGGCGATGGGAATGAGGCCGCTTTAAAGGCTGCGGCGGAACAGGGATTTGAAACGGCGGAGTTGAACGAAACCGTGTTGACCGGGGCCTCAGCCTTGGTGCTTTCGCCGGGCGTACCGTTCACGCATCCCAAACCGCACGAAGTTGTGGTGCTGGCGAAGGATCAGGGGTGTCCCGTTATTGGGGATACTGAGTTATTCGCACAGGTGATGTGTGCGGGGGATGCAAATAAAAGCCGCCTAACGGGGATCACCGGGACCAACGGCAAGTCGACGACGACGGCCTTGATTGGTCATTGTATTCAAGGTTCAGCGGTTGGCGGCAATATTGGGGAAGCCGTGCTGAATTTGCCAGCCAGCGCCGATCACTATGTGATTGAGCTTTCATCTTATCAAATTGATCTGACCCAAACCTTGGCCTGCGATACGGCGATCTTGCTGAACCTTGCGCCGGATCATCTTGACCGGCATGGCAATTTTGCGGGCTATCAGGCTGCGAAGAAACGCTTGTTCGCTATGCAGCGCGATGGGGCAAATGCGGTGATTGGTGTGGATGATCCCGACAGTGCCGGTATTTGTGCCGGGCTGGCGGCAGAGGGGCGCTTGAACGTGGTGCCGATTTCGATCAATGGCGCGCTTAGTCATGGTGTTTTCATAGAAGATGGCACCTTGTTCGATGCCATGGATGGGGCGGCTGTGGCTGTGCTCAACATGGCTGATGCACCGGCCATGCCCGGTGCCCATAATGGGCAAAACGCAGCCGCTGCCTATGCGGCTTGCAAGCTGGCAGGAATGGAACGCGAGGCGATTGCGGCGCGGATCAAAAGTTTTCCCGGTCTGGCGCATCGCATTGAAACCATTGGCTGCATTGATGGGGTGCGCTTTGTGAATGATTCCAAAGCCACCAACGCCGAAGCAGCGGCGAAAGCATTGGCGGCGTTTACCAACATTTACTGGATCGCCGGCGGCAAGCCGAAAGAGGGGGGGCTGGCCCCACTTTATGAGGGGTTGGGTAACGTCACCCAAGCTTATCTGATCGGGGAGGCAGCGGCGCAATTTGCACAAGAATTGGCGGGCAAGGTGCCAACACAGATTTCAAATACAATTGAACAAGCCACAGCTAAAGCTTTGGTAGATGCCAAGCAAACGGGCGGTGTTGTTTTGCTTTCGCCCGCGGCGGCATCGTTCGATCAGTTTAAAGATTTTGAAGCCCGCGGAGAGGCCTTTCGCGCGGCTGTTCAAGCATTGCATCACGGAGGTGAAGCGTCATGAATACAAGTACTGTCATGGCATTTGCGCGCACCGACACCAGCCGCATGTCGGAATGGTGGTGGACGGTTGATCGGTGGTTGATCGCCGGTGTTGGTCTGTTGATCGGCGTTGGCTTTTTGATGATTTTGGCTGCCGGGCCTGCTGCGGCGGGGCGTTTGGGGTTGAGCGATAGCCACTTTGTAGCGCGCCAGGCAGTGTTTTTGATACCCGCCTTGGGGTTGATGATTGGCGTCTCCTTACTTGATTTGAAAGAGGCACGTCGTTTTGCGATGTTGTTGTTGGCGGGCTCCCTGTTCGCTGTTGTGTTGACCCATTTCTTCGGGCCGGAAATTAAGGGTGCGCATCGCTGGCTTTATATCGGGCCGTTCAGCTTGCAACCGTCGGAGTTTCTAAAACCGGCCTTGGCGGTGACATGTGCTTGGTTGTTGGCCGAAGGTAAAAAGAACGATCAAGTGCCTGGCGCGCTGCTGGCCATTGGCTTGTTCACGGTAAGCGCTGCATTGGTGCTTCTGCAAAAGGATTTGGGACAAACGGTTCTGCTGTCCTTGGTGTTTGGCGCGCAGCTCTTTATTGCGGGCCTGCCGATGATGTTTGTGGTGGTGATCGGCATTTTGGGTGTTACGGGCATGGTTTTGGCCTATATGTTCCTGCCCCATGTCACCAGCCGGGTGGATCGGTTTTTGGACCCTGAAAGCGGTGACACCTATCAGATTGATGTCGCGCGCGATGCTTTTGAGGCTGGGGGCTTTTTCGGCCTTGGGCCGGGTGAAGGCATTATCAAGGCGCGCCTGCCCGATGCTCACACCGATTATATTTTGGCCGTGGCGGGGGAAGAGTTTGGCGCGTTGGTGTGCATTCTTTTGATCGCCCTATTTGCCTTCATCGTTCTGCGCGCGTTAGGCCGCATCGTGTCGGAGCCGGATCATTTCGTGCAATTGGCGGCGGGTGGTTTGATCGTGCAATTTGGCATGCAGGCTATCATCAATATCGGCGTGAACCTTAACTTGATGCCGGCAAAAGGTATGACCCTGCCTTTCATCTCCTATGGCGGGTCGTCTCTTCTGGCGTTGGCAATCGCCATGGGATTTGTGATCGCTTTCACGCGGCGGCGCACCGGGCGTATTCCCTTGTTGGGGAGCATTAGCTGATGGCACAACTACCCCGCACACTTGGCGCAATCCATTTTGTCGGCATCGGCGGCATTGGCATGAGCGGTATTGCCGAAGTGCTGGCAACCTTGGGCTATACCGTGCGCGGCTCCGACATGGCGGAAAGCCCGAATGTGGAGCGCCTGCGGGGGCTGGGCATTGAAATCATGATCGGCCATGAGGCGGCGCATGTAGCAGGTGTTGAGGTTGTTGTTATTTCTTCGGCTGTGAAGGCAGACAACCCGGAAGTTATGGCAGCACGCGCGGCGCGTATTCCCGTAGTGCGCCGGGCTGAGATGCTGGCAGAATTGATGCGTTTGCGCTGGTCTATTGCTGTCGGCGGCACTCACGGCAAAACCACGACAACGTCTCTTATTGCAGCCATATTGGATGGTGCGGGGCTGGACCCGACCGTCATTAATGGCGGCATTATTCATGCCTATGGCTCCAACGCGCGGTTGGGTGAAGGCCCGTGGGCGGTGGCAGAAGCAGATGAATCTGATGGCACCTTCACGCGCTTGCCTGCCACCGCGGCGGTGGTGACGAATATTGATCCTGAGCATTTGGATCACTACGGCAATTTTGAAAATGTGAAGGCGGCGTTCCATACCTTTGTGGAGCAAATTCCTTTCTACGGATTTGCCGCCATGTGCACCGATGATCCAGATGTGCAGGCCTTGGTCGCCAAGGTGCGCGATCGGCGAATTTTGACTTACGGGCTTAACACGCAAGCCGATATAACCGCGCGCAATTTGACGGTCGAGAAGGGTGTCGCAAAATTCGATTTGCTGGTGCGCGCAACAGGCCAGAATACGCACGAAGATGCCGGTGAAATCTCCCTTGCCATGCCCGGTAAGCATAATGTGCAAAACGCTTTGGGTGCTATTGCGGTGGCGGAAGCGTTGGAGATTGATCGTGAGAAAATGCGCGCTGCGTTGGCTGGGTTCAGCGGTGTCGCGCGTCGGTTTACGCGCGCGGGCGCATGGAAAGGCGCGACGTTTATTGATGATTATGGTCATCACCCTGTGGAAGTCACAGCCGCTCTTTCTGCCGCACGTGAGGCTTTTGATGGCCGGGTGATCGCCGTTGTTCAACCCCATCGCTACACCCGCTTGCAAAGCCTGTTCGATGATTTTTGCCGCTGCATGAATGATGCGGATCAAGTGTTGGTGGCACCCGTTTTCGCGGCGGGTGAGGCATTGATCGAAGGGGCAACCCATGAGGATTTGGCCCGCGGTTTGGTCGCGCATGGCCATGGCAATGTGACGGCGATGAACGGTGAAGGCGCGGAAGCGCTGGCAGAATTGGTGCGTGATGACTTGCAAGAGGGCGATGTCGTCGTTTGTTTGGGGGCAGGCTCGGTGGGCCGTTGGGCGCACGATCTGCAAGCTGTGCTGGAGCAAGGGCAATGATTGAAAAACCCTTTGCCCATAGTGACTTGATTAATCGCCTGCCTGCGGTGCGCGGTACGTTGGAGGCTGGCGCGCTCTTGGCGCCGTTCACATGGTTCCGTGTGGGTGGCCCGGCAGAGGTGTTGTTTCGGCCTGCTGATGTGGATGACTTGGCAGCATTCTTGAAAGAATGTCCCAAAGACCTGCCGGTAATGGCCTTGGGCGTTGGTTCCAATTTGCTGGTACGTGATGGCGGCGTACCGGGCGTGGTTGTGCGCTTGGGGCGTGGATTCAACGAAATCAGCATTGATGAAGCCGCTGGTACCGTGCGCGCCGGCGCCGGTGTGCCGGATGCCAAGGTCGCCGAAGCGGCAGCGGAGGCCGGTCTGGCCGGGTTGGCGTTTCTGCGCGGTATTCCCGGTGCCATTGGCGGGGCACTTGCCATGAACGCCGGGGCCTATGGCGGCGAAACCTATGATCATTTGGTATCGGTTGAGGGGGTAACACGCCAAGGCCGCAAAATAATTTTGAGCCCGGATGACATTTCCCATGCCTATCGCACAGCCAATCCGCCCGAAGAGATGATTTTTACTGCTGCCACTTTCAAAGGCGAAAAAGGCGATCCGGCCGTGATTCGCGCCGAAATGGCCGAGATCATGGATAAACGGGCAGAAAGCCAGCCAATTAAGGAACGCACGGGCGGCAGTACCTTCAAAAACCCCGAAGGGGGCAAAGCGTGGGAACTAATTGACTCAGTTGGCGGTCGTGGATTGCGAATCAATGGCGCAATGGTGTCTGATCTACACTGTAACTTTCTTATTAATACTGGCACTGCCACGGGGGCAGATTTAGAGGCTGTGGGTGAGGAAGTGCGGACGCGGGTGAAGGAGCAAATGGGCGTGACCCTTGAATGGGAAATCAGACGGATTGGGCTACCAGCTTCCGCCGATATGCGGGAGGGCGCGCGATGAACGCTTCACCCTTGCATGTAGCAGTTGTGATGGGCGGTATTTCCGCGGAACAGGAAGTTTCGCGCGTGTCTGGTGCAGCCTGCGTTACCGCGCTGGAAACGGCTGGCTATAAAGTCAGCCAGATTGATGCTTGGGGTGATGCTTTGATGGCGGCGCTGGGCGAAGTGCAGCCCGATGTGGTGTTTAACGCCTTGCATGGCCGTTATGGTGAAGACGGTGTGGTGCAGGGCGTGTTTGAAACCTTGGGCCTGCCTTACACCCATTCAGGCGTCTTTGCCTCTGCTGCAGCGATGGACAAGGTGAAGGCCCGTCAGATTTTTTCCATGAGTGGATTGCGCTGTGCCGAAGGCAGGGTCGCCAGCCGCGAGGAAGTTCTGGCCCAAGACCCGATGGAGCCGCCCTATGTGGTAAAGCCCATTGCAGAAGGCTCCAGCTTTGGTGTTGCCATTGTGCATTCATCCGACAATCGCCCGCGCAGTTTGCTGGCAGAAGAAAGCTGGACCTTTGGTGAAGAAGTGCTGGTGGAGAAATTTGTGCCGGGGCGTGAGCTTTCAGTCGCGGTGATGGATGGTGAGGCGCTCGGCGTGGCAGAGATCGAAACCGATCGCGCCTTCTATGACTATGATGCCAAATATGCCGATGGCGGTTCGCGCCATACGGTGCCAGCGGATATTTCTGCAGAGGTAGAGGCCGAGGCCCGCGCTATCGCCGAAACCGCGCACAAGGTTTTAGGGTGTCGGGGCGTAACGCGCTCTGACATTCGGTTTGATGAAGCCGGAGAGCTGTCAAATGGCAAGCCCACACAATATTTGCTTGAAATCAATACCCAACCGGGCATGACGCCCACATCACTGGTGCCTGAAATTGCTGCCATGCGTGGCCTGTCGTTTGAGAAGCTGGTGAGTTGGATGGTGGAGGATGCATCATGCCAGCGGTAAAACGTAATGCGCCCAAAAGGGCTGCTCCTAAAAGCCCCAATGCGCGCGGTTCTAAACGCGGGGCAAAATCGCAAACGGTGGAACTTGGTTTGATTGATGCAATCAAGCTGATGTTCACCAATATGTGGGCAAGCATGTGGGCCACGCCGCGGGCGCGCTGGGTTTCTGCCAGCGGGGTTATTGCTGCGGTGGTGGTGGTGTCCGGTTTTGTGATGGTGCAAACAGGCTTTGTTGATCGCGCGGTGCGCGATGCGAATGTTTGGGCAGACAATACAATCGTGGCTGCGGGTCTTGGTGTGAATGATGTAACGGTGGCAGGGCGCAATCGTACCACAAAGCAGGAGCTGCTGGATGTGCTGGAGGTTGCCAGCGGGACATCCATTTTACGTTTCAGCCCTGAGGAAGCGCGTATCGCGTTGGAAGAATTGCCATGGGTGATGAAGGCGCGGGTTACGCGACGTTTGCCGGGGCATATTCATGTTGTGCTGGAAGAACGCCGCGGCTTTGCCTTGTGGCAACATCACGGTGATTTACACTTGGTTGATCAGGCAGGCACGGTGATAGAGGGCGCAGACCTGACGCGCTTTCATCATCTGCCATTGGTTGTCGGTGAGGGGGCGAATATTCATGCCGCCGAAGCGGTGGCATTGATGCGCGCAGAAAGTGAACTGACGCCTCTGGTCGCCGCGGCCACGCGGGTGGGCGACAGACGGTGGACAGTGCGCCTTGAAAACGGTGTTGATGTGGCGTTGCCGGAAGAAAATGCCAAAGCGGCATGGGCCGAATTTGCAATATTGGTGCAGGAAGACGGTATCTTGAACCGTGAGATCACGACGGTTGATCTACGTATTCCCGGCCGTCCGACAGTGCGGCTTACCGCCGAAGGGGCGGGCCTTAAAATTCCAAAAGACAAGAAGCGTCTGATTAACGCTCGACACGGGGAAGACACCTAATGGCGCGGTTCGGGACAATTGATAAGGCAGGCGGGACCGGACGCGCTGGTGTGCGCAATGCTATGATGCGCAACGGTGTGGTTGCCGCTCTTGATATCGGCTCCAGCAAGGTGGCGTGTTTTATTGCACAAGTTGGTGGGCAAGGCCCGGCGGCACGTCTTAGCGGGTCGGGGCCGCTTCCCATTCAGGTTGTCGGCATTGGTCATCAGATGTGTCAGGGTATGCGCTCGGGCACGGTTGTGGATATGGATGCCACCGCCGCCGCCATCCGTATGGCGGTTGAAAATGCTGAGCGCATGTCGGCTGAAAAAATTGATCGTGTGGTGGTGAACCTGTCCGCTGGCAAGGTGGCAAGTCATGCTGTTGCGGTTGAGGTGGAGGTTGCGGGCCACGATATTACAGATATGGATTTGGCGCGTGTAATCCGTGCTGCCCGGGCCAAGGCGCGCCCCGAAGGGCGTGATATTATTCACGCCATTCCCACAGGCTACACGATTGACGGGCAAGCGGGCATTCGTGATCCGCGCGGCATGTTTGGTGAAAAGCTGGGGGTTGGGTTGCATGTTGTGACCGCAAATCCGGCACCGATGCGTAATTTGGTCAGCGCCGTTGATCTGGCGCATTTGAAGATTTCTGGCATTGCCACATCTGCCTATGCGTCTGGCCTTGGTACCTTGGTCGAAGACGAGATGGATTTGGGTGTCACTTGCATTGATATGGGTGGTGGCACAACCTCTATCGCGGTCTTCTTTGAAGGGTCGCTCGTTTACACCGATGTCGTGCCGATTGGCGGCAATCACGTTACGTCCGATATTGCGCATGGGTTGCGCACGCCTTTGATCGCAGCCGAGCGCATGAAAACCCTTTTTGGCAGCGCAACCGCCGGGCCGGAAGATCATCGCGATATGATCGATGTGCCGCAAATCGGCGATGATGGCGGCGCAGGCACCTATCATATTCAGCGTTCCATGCTGGCGGGCGTTATTGCGCCACGCATCGAAGAAACCTTTGAGATGGTGCGTGACAGGATGCGCGCTGCCGGGATTGATCGATTGGCAGGCCGCTCAGTCGTGCTGACAGGCGGGGCAAGTCAATTGGCCGGTGTGAGTGAAATTGCAGAACGGGTGCTGGGCAAGCAAATCAGGCTTGGGCGCCCCGTTCGATTAACAGGCTTGGCAGAGGCGACGGGCGGTCCCGCCTTTGCGACCTGTGCAGGACTTTTGGCTTATGCGGTGAACGGCCCGTTGGAGGCGGTTGAACGCGAGGTTGAAGCAGATGCGGCCCCCGCACGTGGCGGGATTGGCCGGATAGTAGGTTGGCTGCGTGAGAACTTCTGATGAAGCACATGCAGGCAATTATTGGTGAAGTAACGCGTATTCCCAGCAAGATAAGCGGGCGGGCCGCTTATCAAGGGATTTAGGGATAGGAGGCATCCCATGGCACTTAATTTAGGTATGCCAGAACCAACCGAGCTACGTCCAAGACTAACCGTCTTTGGCGTTGGTGGCGCGGGTGGCAATGGCGTTAACAATATGATCGATGCAGGGCTGGAAGGGGTCGAGTTCGTTGTCGCGAACACCGATGCACAAGCTTTGTCTCATTCGTTGGCTCCCCAAAAAATACAATTGGGGGCATCTTTAACACAGGGCTTGGGCGCAGGCGCACAGCCTGATGTTGGCAAAGCCGCCGCCGAAGAGGCGATTGACCAGATTTTGGCTCAATTGCAGGGCGCGCATATGGTGTTTGTCACCGCCGGTATGGGCGGCGGCACCGGCACCGGGGCGGCACCTGTTATTGCCAAAGCGGCTAAAGAACAAGGTATCTTGACGGTTGGTGTTGTAACAAAGCCGTTTGATTTTGAAGGTGCGCGTCGTCAACGTATGGCCGAAGCAGGTATCGAGGCATTGCAAGATCACGTTGATACGTTGATCGTGATCCCGAACCAAAACCTGTTCCGGATCGCGAATGAGAAAACAACCTTCGCAGATGCCTTTGCGTTGGCAGATAATGTGCTGCGGTCCGGCGTGTGCGGGATTACCGATTTGATGGTAATGCCTGGCCTGATCAATCTGGACTTTGCGGATGTTAAAACCGTGATGGCCGAAATGGGCAAAGCTATGATGGGCACAGGTGAATCTGATGCCGAAAACCGGGCAATCGCCGCGGCGGAAGAGGCCATCTCCAATCCGTTGCTGGATGACGTGTCGATGAAGGGCGCAAAAGGCGTTCTCATTAACATTACCGGCGGCAATGATCTTACCTTGTTCGAGGTTGATGAAGCCGCAAACCGCATCCGTCAGGAAGTTGATCCGGAAGCAAATATCGTTGTGGGCTCAATCCTCAATGATACGATGGAAGGCAAGATGCGCGTTTCCATCGTGGCAACGGGTATTGATGCTGATGAGGTGCATAAAGGCCATCCGGCGAACGTGGTGCCGCTTACCGCTACGCCGGCACCGCAACAGCAACCGGCGCGCCCGGCCGCACCGGCCGCCAGCAGCTTTACGCCCCAAGCGGGGCAACCGCATCCCGGCTTCTCCATGAACGCGCCTAAAGCAGATATGGGTGGTGTGCCGCCGATTTCTGCTTCTGCTGGTGGTGCTGGCGGAGCGGCTGCACAGCGTGCACCAGAACCGGAGATGTTTGTCGATGATGATCCGGCAATGGCAGCGGAAGAAGATGCCTTCATGGCGCCAACACCGCAAATGCCGGATACGGCAGAACTGCCCATTGCTGGCGGAGAACCTGTAGCACCCGCGGAAGCCGGTGCGGTGTTGTCTGATCCGCAACCGCAAATGGTTGCAGAACCTGTCGCAGAACAAACATCGGTAGCGGCCCCAGTTTTGAAGGCGGAAGCCTCAGATATGGCCGTGCACAGTGCAATGAGCGGTAGTGACGAAACAGCGCCCAAGAAAAGTGGTCTGTTCGACAAGCTGAAAGGCTTCACCCGTTCGCGCAAGGAAGTGGGGGCAGCGGTTCAGCAAGATGCTGATTTGCCGCCAGCTATGGCCATGCAACCGCAGGCGCCGGAAGCACCTGCGGCACCTGCAGCGTCTTCAGGGTCTTTGTTCGGGGATGAAATGGCCCCGGCGGCTCCCGCGGCCAGTGGTGCAGAAGAAGGAGGGGATGATCTTGATATTCCCGCCTTTTTGCGACGGCAGGCGAACTAACGCCAAAATTGCTCTGAACAGGGCGATCAGGCGGCAAACGTGTTTTGAGGCGGGGCCTCCTCCCGCCTCTGACGTTATGTTCACTTGATCGTTTTGATGCGAATCCTGAAGGCTGCGCTATCCCGGCGCAGCCTTTTAAGTATCTGAAAATATTGATATATTTCGGAAACACAAGGTAACAAACCTTGATTGGGGCAAGGCACTCTCCTTAGGTATGACAAGCACATGAAATGGCATGAAATTCATGGCAGTGTTCAAGGAGACGGCAATGGCGTCTGAAACAACAATGACCGGCCCGGAAAACGAAATGGCAGTGCAGCACACGCTGGCCGCGCCATTGGTTCTTGAGGGCATTGGCTTGCACCAAGGTACGCCGGTTATTTTGGCATTGAAGCCGGCTGCGGCTGATCATGGTATTGTATTCGTTCGCAGCGATCTTGACGCCCCATTGAATGAACGCACCATTCCTGCCCGCTATGATCATGTGTCGGATACGATGATGTGCACCACGATCTCCAATAAGTATGGGGCGTCGGTCGCAACGATCGAGCATTTGATGGCAGCGATCGCCGGTTTGGGGATCGATAATCTGTTGATTGAGGTTGATGCGCCTGAAATGCCGGTGATGGATGGCAGTTCTGAAATTTTTCTGGGCGAATTGATGAAGATTGGCCTTGAAGCGCAAGATGCACCGCGGAAAGCGCTGCGTATTGTTAAGCCGGTGCAACTGGTGGATGGCGCGAAAGAAGCCGCCTTGTTGCCGGGCGATGGTTTTGCAATGGATGTGTCCATTGATTTTGATAACAAGGTGATTGGCCGCCAAAGCGCCAGCTTGTCGCTTGCAAATGGGGCATTCCGAAAGCATTTGGGCAAAGCGCGCACTTTCGGCTTTTTGAAAGATGTTGAGGCGCTCAAGCAGCTTGGGCTGGGGCTTGGGGGGTCGCTGGAAAATGCCATTGTGATCGATGGCGATGAAGTGATGAATGAAGACGGCCTGCGCTTTGACGATGAGTTTGTGCGCCATAAGGCGCTGGATGCTGTTGGCGATCTTGCGCTGGCTGGCTTGCCAATTTTGGGCACATTTAAAGGGGTCCGCCCCGGTCACGACATGAATAATCGTATTTTGCGGGCGCTTTTTGCCTCTCCAGATGCGTTTGAGGTTGTGACATTGAGCGCCGCAGAAGCCGCCAAATTGCCCTCGGCAGCCTAAGCGCCGAGTTTTCAGCGACAAACGCCTGTAAATTGTCGCCGGAGCCTCTTTCGTGGGGGCGTCAATTCAGCTACAAAGAGCCTGTTCGTGCCCTCTTTTCGGGGGCTTTCCAGTATTCTCGGGTCGGTTTCATCCTCATGCATCGTCGTTACGCAAAAAGTGCCATTATCGCCTTGTCCACTCTGCTGGTTATGGGGCTTGCTGCCTGTTCTTCTAATGATGACGGTAAAGTAGAAGCGCCCAAAGCCCTATATGTCGAGCGGCCGGTAGAAGAACTTTACAACGCCGCCTTGGATGAGTTGACAGACGGCATTTATCGCAATGCTGCCGCCATGTTCGACGAAGTTGAGCGCCAACATCCATATTCAAGCTGGGCGCGGCGCGCCATGTTGATGAGCGCCTATGCCCATTATCTTGATAAAGATTATGACCTAACCATTTTGTCGGCAGAGCGATTTTTGGCGCTGCATCCTGGCAATAAGGACGCGCCCTACGCGCATTATCTGATTGCGGTAAGCTATTACGAACAGATCACTGATGTGGGGCGGGACCAAAAAACAACAGAACTGGCCTTGGCCGGATTGTTGGAAGTGGTGCGCCGCTATCCTGGCAGTGAATATGCGCGCGATGCACGCCTCAAAATTGATCTGACAAGGGATCACTTGGCCGGCAAGGAAATGGCGATTGGGCGGTACTATTTGTATGAAGGCCATCATATTGCCGCTGTGAACCGCTTCACGACAGTGCTTCAAAAATTCCAAACCACAACCCATGTACCAGAAGCGCTGCATCGCTTGGTGGAGGCATATCTATCTCTCGGTATGTTGGGGGAAGCGCAAACAGCCGCGGCAGTATTGGGGCATAACTATCCCGGTAACATTTGGTATGAAGACACCTATGAGCTGATGAAAGAAGCAAATTTGGAACCATACATTGCCAATAAGGAATGGATGGGCGGGTTCGTCACCGAAGAAGGCAAGTTGAAAAACCAACAAGCGCCTGCGGCTCAAATTCCCGATGATCCAGATGGGCGCGCGGCTGCGGCGGGCAATGCGAAGAATATTCTCTACCCGCCACAAGATCGCGAGCCAACTGCGCAAGAAGAAGCCACCAAGCCTCAGGAACCAGCCACGCCGCGTGAAGCGCAATCGGGTGATATTGTGATCAATCCCTCCGTGATGGAATGGGACGAGGAACAGGCGAAATCGGCCCCGACAAAACCGGTGGATATTATGCGCTCACCTGGATATGGCGGGCAATAAGGGGCGAGCGACGTGTTAACGGGTCTCACCATTCAAAATGTGGTGCTGATCGAAAAGCTCGATCTTGCCTTTAATGCGGGCCTTACCGTGCTGACGGGTGAAACGGGCGCCGGTAAGTCCATTTTGCTGGATGCGTTGGGGCTGGCCTTGGGTGCGCGGGCCGATCAAGGGTTGGTGCGTGCCGGGGCCGACAAGGCGGTTGTAAATGTTAGCTTTGATTTGCCTCCCAGTCATGCGGCCTTCGCGCTTTTGCAAGATCAGGATATTGAGATTGAGCCGGGCGAGCCCTTGTTGCTACGCCGCTCTGTTTCTGCTGATGGGCGCAGCCGTGCCTTTGTGAACGATCAAGCGGTCGCCGCCAAGGTGTTGCGAGACTTGGGCGAAAGCTTGGTTGAGGTGCATGGTCAACATGCTGAACGCGGCTTGTTGAATGAGGCAGGCCATCGCGCTTTGTTGGATCTGTATGCAGGTACGGCAAAGGATGTCGAAAAGGTGCGCGCCGCCCACCGCAAATGGGGCGATGCTCAAAAGCAACTGGCAGAGGCGCGAGATGCTATTGCTGCTGCCGCCCGCGATAGGGACCACCTAGAAGGCGCGGTAGAACGTTTGACGGCCTTGGCCCCTGAAGTGGGGGAAGAGGCGAAGCTGGCGCAAGATAGGCTGGTGTTGCAGCAGGGCGAAAAACTGGGGGAAAACCTCGGCAAGATGGTCGACCTATTGCAAGGCCATGAGGGTGCAGAAGACAAGCTGGCCGCCGCCATGCGCTTGGGCGAAAAGGTGGATGCGCAGGTGCCCGACAGGTTCAATGACCTTGTGGCCGCGCTAGGACACGCCGTGTCAGAAATGATGGAGGCAAGCGCCCAGGCCGTGTCCGCCTTGGCGGATATCCCCCATGACCCCATGGCTTTGGATAAGGTGGAAGATCGCTTATTTGCCTTGCGCGAAGAAGCGCGCCGCCATGTTGTGCCCGCTGATGAACTGCCCGCCTTGCTGGAGCGGCTTGCAGCCCAACTTGCCGCGATTGAAGGCGGGGATGATCAAATTGCCGGGCTGGAAAAACAGGTGGCGGAAACCTTTGCGGCCTATGAAGCGGCCGCCCAAAAATTGAGCGCGAAGCGCCAAAAGGCTGCCAAGGCATTGGATAAGGCGGTGATGCAGGAATTGCCGCCGCTGAAACTTGATAAAGTGCGCTTTGAAACAGCGGTGGAAGTGCGCCCCATCGAAGAAGGTGCCGCCGACGGCATTGACCGCGTGGTGTTGCAAGTGGCCACCAATCCCGGCTCTGCGGCCGGCTCCCTTATAAAAATCGCCTCAGGCGGGGAACTGTCGCGCATTCTGCTGGCGCTGAAAGTTGTGTTGGCGAAAGATATTGCCGTGCCCACCCTTGTATTTGATGAGGTGGATAAGGGCATTGGCGGCGCGACCGCAGATGCGGTGGGCGAACGCCTGCAAAAGTTGGGGGATGACGCACAGGTGCTGGTGGTAACCCACTCACCGCAAGTGGCCGCGCGCGGGGCCGCCCATTTCCAAATTTCAAAATCAGGCAAGGCGGCTACCACCACAACGGTAGTGACGCTGGATGCCGCAGCCCGGCGTGAGGAGTTGGCGCGGATGCTCTCCGGCGCGTCTGTCAGTGATGAGGCCCGCGCCGCTGCCGATCAACTATTGGGCGTGGGCTAATGGCCCAAAAGAACGAAAAAGGGCCTGCCCCCAACAAAATGCTGCCCATGGAAGCGGCGGCGGAGTTGGAAGAGCTGGCGCAGGAAATTGCCCGCCATGATGCGCTCTATCACGGAGAGGACGCACCGGCGGTTTCCGATGCGGAGTATGATGCCTTGCGTGCCCGCAACCTTGAGCTTGAAAAACAGTTTCCCGCTTTGGTGAGGGAGGATAGTCCCTCTAAAAAAGTGGGGGCAGCCCCGTCGCGCAAATTTGCCAAAATCACCCATACCCTGCCCATGCTGTCGCTGGGCAATGCTTTTTCCTCGGATGATGTTCAAGATTTCGTTGCAGGCATTCGTCGGTTTTTAAAGTTGGAAGAAGATGCGGCTGTGTCGCTCACCGCAGAACCCAAGATTGATGGGCTGTCGGCCTCCCTGCGTTATGAAAAAGGCAAGTTGGTCTATGGCGCAACACGCGGCGACGGGCAGGTCGGGGAAGACATCACCGCCAATTTGTTGACGCTGAAGCATGACATTCCGCCTACGCTGAAAGGCGCACCTGACGTGTTGGAAGTGCGCGGTGAGGTGTTTATGAGCCACGAGGATTTTGCGGCGCTGAATGTGCGTCAGGAAAAAGAGGGTAAGCCCGCCTTTGCCAATCCGCGCAATGCGGCGGCGGGCTCTGTACGCCAGCTTGATCCCAAGATCACAGCCGCGCGCCCTCTTTCCTTTTTTGCCTATAGCTGGGGTGAGCTGTCGGAGCCGTTGGGTAAAACCCAAATGGAGGCGGTGCAGAAACTGCAAGCACTTGGCTTCACCATTAATGAGCATATGCAAGCGTTTGATGATTTGGGCACGCTTATTGCGCATTATGATCATATCGCCACCCTCCGCCCGCATTTGGGCTATGACATTGACGGTGTGGTCTACAAGGTGAACCGATTGGATTGGCAGGAACGTTTGGGCATGGTGGCGCGCGCGCCACGTTGGGCTATAGCCCACAAATTTCCGGCAGAGCAAGCGCAGACCGTGCTGGAAGCGATTGAGATTCAAGTGGGCCGCACCGGCACGCTGGCGCCGGTCGCGCGGTTGAAGCCCATAACGGTGGGCGGTGTCGTCGTGTCCAACGCCACGCTGCACAACGAAGATGAAATTGCGCGCCTGGGCGTGCGCGTGGGCGACACGGTGGTGGTGCAACGCGCCGGCGACGTTATCCCCCAAGTGGTGCGGGTGGTGGAAGACCAGCCGCGCGGCAAGCAACACTTTGTGTTCCCGGATGCCTGTCCCATTTGTGGTTCCCCGGCGACACGGCCCATGAATGAAAGCACCGGTAAGCCGGATGCGCGGCGGCGCTGCACCGGGGGCCTGTCCTGCCCGGCGCAAGCGGTGGAGCGGCTCCGCCACTTCGTGTCGCGCGATGCATTTGATATTGAAGGGTTGGGGGCCAAGCAGGTTGCCGCCTTCCACGCATGGGGCTGGGTGAACGGTCCGGCAGATATTTTCACGCTGGAAGAACGCCATGGGGATGCGCTGCGCGAGAAAGAAGGCTGGGGCGCCCTGTCGGTTGATAATCTTTTCGCGGCAATAAATGAGCGCCGTAAAATTGGCTTTGATCGTTTTCTTTTTGGGCTTGGCATTCCCCAAATTGGCTTGCAAACGGCGCGCCTTCTGGGTCGCACCTATGGTTCCATTCAAAACCTGCTAACCGCCTTGGACGCGGCGGTGGAGGAGGGATCGGAAGCCCGCGCGGCCCTGATCGATATTGATGGCATTGGGGATGCCATGGTGCAGCAATTGGTGGATTGGTGGGCTGACCCACACCATAAAGATATGGTGGGCGCGCTGCTGGCGCAACTTGAAGTGGGGGAAATGCAGGCGGCCCGCACCGATACGGCGTTGGCCGGCAAAACCATTGTGTTCACGGGTAAGCTGGAGAAACTTAGCCGATCAGAAGCCAAGGCGCAGGCCGAAGCCTTGGGCGCAAAGGTAAGTGGTTCTATCTCCGCCAAAACGGATCTGCTGGTGGCAGGCCCCGGCGCAGGCTCCAAGCTTAAGAAGGCGACGGATCTTGGTGTGAAAGTGATTGATGAAGATGCTTGGATTGAACTTTCAAGCAGCTAAATTTCTGCCGTTACATTCTTTAACCATGCGCGCGCCTGCTCATCCAGATCATCCGCATAAAGATCATAGACTTGCGCATGATAGGCGTTCAGCCACTCGCGCTCATCCAGCGATAGCATATCTGCCAAAATAAGCGTGCGATCAATGGGGGCGAAGGTCAGTGTATCAAAGCCCAGCATGGGTGTTTCGCCATCACGAATATCTTGCGGCGGGGTGACGACCACCAAATTTTCAATGCGAATACCGAACGCGCCTTCAAGATAGTAGCCCGGTTCATTCGAGACGATCATGCCGGGGCGCAAAGGTTCCTGCGCGCGGGGGGAAATGCCTTGCGGCCCTTCATGAACCCCAAGATAGGACCCCACGCCGTGCCCTGTGCCATGGCCGAAATCAAGTCCGCCTGCCCACAAGGATTGGCGCGCAAAGGCATCCAGCGCGGTGCCTGTGGTGCCTTCCGGAAAACGCGCCATGGAAAGGCTGATCATGCCTTTAAGAACGCGGGTAAACCGATCAGCGATGATAGGGTCACGCGGGCCGATCATGATGGTGCGTGTAACATCTGTAGTGCCATCCAGATATTGGCCGCCGGAATCCACCAGATAGACATCGCCCGGTTGCAGCTTACGGTTGGTGGCCTCTGTGACGCGGTAGTGGGGCAGAGCGGCATTGGCGCCACTTGCGGAAATAACGTCGAAGGATAAATCTTTCAACACGCCTGTTTCCTGACGAAAGCCCGTCAGTTTGGTGGCGGCTTGAAGTTCATCTACTTGGCCTTTAGGGGCTTCGATGGACAGCCAGTATAAAAATTTGGTCAGCGCCAAGCCATCACGGATATGGGCTTTGTGGGTGCCCTCAATCTCCACGGCGTTCTTGCAAGCCTTGGGCAGTGTGCAGGGGTCGTGCCCCAATGTGACATTTGCCCCTGCATTTTCCAGTTGGATACGGTAGGCATCGGCACTTTGGGCCGGATCAAGCAGAACGGATTTATCTTTCAGGCCAGCAAGCGCGGCTGCCAAGGCAGCTTCATCATGGCGTGTAACCTGGTTGCCCAAATGCGCATCCAGTGCGTCGTTGGCTTTGTCGGGATGGATAAACAAATCCACGTGACCTGACTTGTGTAATATTACGGTTGAAAGCGGCAGGGGGGTGCAGGCGACATCTGCGCCGCGCATATTCAACAGCCACGCGATGGAGGCGGGGCTGGTAATTAAAGCAGCATCTGTATTGAGAGAGGCGGCCAAGCGGCTGCGCTTGCTTTCGCTATCTTCTCCGGCAAATTCGATTGGGTGGGGCACGCAAGGGGTGATCGGCCAATCTGGCTGGTCCGCCCACACTTTATCCAGCGGGTTTTGGTCAACTGCTCGCAGGCCCGCATGGGCTTTCAGCAGCGGTTTCAATTCATTTACTGTGTGCAAGCACGGATCGTAGCCAAGGGTTAGTCCTTCGGGTAAATCACCCAAGAAAGCTGAAACACTGTTAGGGGGCGCTTGCAGGCAGGTCCAAACGCTCGGGTCCAACTGGGCGGCGGCCTGCACCGTGTAGCGGCTGTCGGTAAAAAAGGCTGCGTTATCTTGTTGGACAACAGCAAACCCGGCAGAGCCGGTAAACCCCGTGATCCACGCCAAGCGCATAGAGGCAGGCGGCGCATATTCATTTTGATATTCGTCGGAACGCGGCACCAAAAAGCCATCCAGCCTTTGGGCCTTCATTTCAGCGCGGAGCGCTGCAAGACGTTCATCCGCTTGCGCCTTGTTGGCGGGGGCAATATCGAGTTCTGTTGTCATCAAGCAGGTTCCAATACCAGTGTTGACCATTCATCTTTATCGATCTTGTCTTTCAGCACCAGCCCTTGCGCGCGGTAAGCCAATTGCACGGCGCGTGCCTGTGTACGCAAAAGGCCAGAAAGAATGAGCGTGCCATCATAAGTCATGGCGCTTGCAATATCCCTCGCCATTTTGATCAAGGGGCCTGCCAAAATATTGGCGACAATCAAATCATATGGTGCGCGGCCCGTAATAGTCGGGTGGTTAAGGCCCGGGGCTGTCTGCAAAGCCAAGCGCCCGGTACAGGCATTTAGTGCGGCATTGGCGCGGGTTACATCAATCGCTACGGGATCAATATCCGTGGCCATGATGGGTGCGTCCGGCCACAGCTTGGCCATGGCGATGGCCAACACACCAGTGCCGGTGCCGAGATCAAGCGCATTGAAAGGGCGGTTCTTGCGCGCTGCATGATGGCTCAACGCTATTAAACAGCCCGAAGTCGTACCATGGTGCCCGGTGCCAAACGCAAGCCCTGCATCCATCAATATGGGAATTGTCGCTTGTGGCGCTGCCGTCGCTTCATGGGTGCCGTAAAGCCAAAAGCGGCCGGCATGAACGGCTGGGCGGGCTTGCTGAGACAGTGTCACCCAATCTTTTTGCGCCACAGGGTTGATGGTTACAGCCTCGATTGCCACCCCAATTGCATGAGCGACGGCGTCCGGCGCGGGCTCGTCATCGAACCACATTTCCAACCGCCAACGGGGCCCATCTTCAAAAATGGACAAGGCCAAAGGTTCCAGCGTTTCCGCCCGATCATCCATGGTGCGGTCAGGCCCCGTGATGAGGACATGCCACTCAGGTGTGCTCATTTCGCGGCCTCTACAAAACGATCTATAACTTTCTTTTCGCCAGCCTTTTCAAAACGAACCGTCAGTTTGTTTCCTTCAATGGCGATGATTTCGCCATAGCCGAATTTATCGTGAAATACTCGTTCTGCCATTTTGAAGCTGCTTGCTGTTGTTGATGTGGCATTGAGTTTTTGTGTCTCATTCGGCACAAAGTGGGAGGGCTTAACATCAACGGTTTGGGTGCGGCGTTGGCCGCGTTGCCACCCCGGGGTTTTGTAAGTGCTGGTAAAGCCGCTTTGTTCCGCACCTGCAAATTGCGGTGCGATCAAATCACCAGCACCATAGGCTCCTTGATCTGACCTGATATCAACCTCATTCTCCGGCAGCTCGTCTACAAAACGAGACGGGATGGCCGACAACCATCGCCCATGCATGAAACGATTGGCGACAAAGGTGATATGTGCGCGTTCCTTGGCGCGAGTAAGGCCGACATAGGCTAGGCGGCGCTCTTCCTCCAGCCCTTTCATGCCGCTTTCATCCATGGTGCGCTGGGATGGAAACAGCCCTTCTTCCCATCCGGGTAAAAACACATTGTTGAATTCCAGCCCTTTGGCCCCGTGAAGCGTCATAAGGGAAACTTTGTCTTCATCACTTGCGGCATCATTTTCCATGACAAGGGCGATATGTTCAAGGAAACCCGCAAGGTTTTCAAAAGCCGCCATGGCCTCTACCAATTCTTGCAGATTTTCCACCCGTGTTGGGGCATCGGGCGATTTGTCATCACGCCACATATTTATATAGCCTGATTCATCCAGCACGGTTTCGGCCAATACGCCATGTTCAAGTGTGGGCACAAGGCTGCGCCAGCGGGCGAAGTCATCCATCAGGCTTTTAAGGGCCTTGCGGGCTTGCGGGCGCAGCTTGCTGTCTGGGTCATTCGCCAAGGCTTCGGCGGCTTTTGACATTGAGATATTTTGGCTGCGCGCATGGGCGTTCAGCGCCTTTACTGTGGCGTCACCCAAGCCGCGCTTGGGTTTGTTGATGATGCGTTCAAACGCCAGATCATCATTTGCTTGGGCAATAACCCGCAAATAGGCCAAGGCATCCCTGATTTCCATCCGCTCATAAAAGCGTGGGCCACCAATCACGCGATAAGGTACGCCCAGTGTCAGAAAACGTTCTTCAAAGGCGCGCGTTTGAAAGCCTGCGCGCACTAAGACTGCCATTTCTTCCAGCGATTGCCCTTGGCGCTGCAATTGCTCAATTTCTTCGCCGATGGCGCGCGCTTCTTCTTCGCCATCCCATACACCTTGAATGATGACGGGGGGGCCTTCCTTGTCGTCAGTCCATAGCGTTTTTCCCAAACGGTCGCGATTTTCATCAATCAAGTGAGAAGCGGCGCTCAAAATTTGTTTGGTCGACCGATAGTTGCGCTCCAGCCGTATGATGGTGGCACCTTCAAAATCTTCTTCAAAGCGCAGGATGTTTCCAACCTCTGCACCACGCCAGCCATAGATGGATTGGTCATCATCGCCGACACAGCAAATATTTTTGTGAGATTGCGCAAGCAGCCGCAGCCACAAATATTGGGCCACATTTGTGTCTTGATACTCATCCACCAAGATATATTTGAAGCGCCGCTGATAATCCGCCAACACGTCTGGGTTCTTACGAAACAGATCCAAATTCAGCATCAACAGATCGCCGAAATCTACTGCGTTTAATGTTTTCAGTCGCGTTTGATAAGCTTTATATAATTCTACCCCGCGGCCATTGGCAAAGGCCCCACCTTCGGCATCGGGCACCTTGTCGGGTGCAAGCCCGCGGTTTTTCCAGCGATCAATAAGCGCTGCCATCATGCGTGGCGGCCAGCGCTTCTCGTCTATGCCTTCCGCGGCGATAAGCTGCTTGAGCAAACGAAGCTGATCATCCGTGTCCAAAATTGTGAAGTTGCTATCAAGGCCGACCAGTTCGGCATGGCGGCGCAAGATGCGGCTGCCAACGGAATGGAACGTGCCAAGCCAGGGCATGCCCTCCACTTGCCCGCCGATGAGGGCACCAACGCGATCCTTCATTTCCCGTGCGGCCTTATTGGTGAAGGTTACGGCCAGTATTTGCCCCGGCCAGGCACGTCCGGTTGAAATAAGGTGTCCAAGGCGTGTGGTCAGCACACGCGTTTTGCCAGTGCCTGCCCCGGCTAATACCAGCACCGGGCCATCCAGCGTTTCAACGGCGACTTTCTGTTCGGCATTCAAGCCTTCCAGATAAGTGGGATTTGGAGTGGCGGTGGCAGCTTGTGCAATGCGGCCGCCGCGCTCATGCACCGGCACGGGCTCAAAAGCCGTATCATCATCTGTTAAATCAAAAGGGTCGTCGCCAATCATTTAGATGGATTAGACCGGGTTGGCGACGGGGGCAAGGGGGGCTGTGTTTTATCTCCGGCGGCTTCACTTTCTGCGGCTTCCAACGCCGCGGCATAATGGGCTAAAGCTGCACTTTCGCGCACTATCCCGACCAGTTTACCGTCCATGTCAATAACCGGGAGGGCCGGTAAATGGGCAGTTTTCATGACAGCGATGGCGTGTTCCACTGTATCTACCAGCGGTACGGCGTCTATTGGGTGTACAATATCATGGGCGCTTGCGGTGTGATCCGGCGTGAAGAGTGCCCGTAAAATATCTGCCTCCAGAATGAGGCCCAAGGGGCGACCCACCGAATCGACCACAACAAAGGGGGGCGTTTCAACGTTATGTGTTGGCTCGCGCAAGGCTGCAATCAACGCATCACCGGCAAGGTCGTCGCGAATGGTGATTGGGGTTGGGTCCAAAATGCTGCCGATTTGTTCAAGCCGGGCGCGGGCTCGCCCAAAGCCGCCACTTAAGGCGCGGCCACGGTTTTCAAGTTGTTTGGTGAAATAGCCGGGAACGGCCAAACCCTGCGCTGTAATGGATGAAACGACAACGGCCACCATAACTGCGGTGGTGAGTTGGTAATCTCCTGTCAGCTCAAAGACGATTAAGATTGTGGAAAGAGGCGCACCTAGAACGGCGGCTGCAACTGCGCCCATGCCTGCAAGGGTGTAGAGCCCGTGAGTTTGGCCAATGGCGGGTACAAGCCATACGGCGCAGATGCCAAATGCGCCGCCTGCCATAGCCCCCAAATAAAGGCCAGGGGAGAATACGCCTCCGCCAAACCGGGCGGCAAGCGTGATGGCGGTTGCAGCCAGCTTTGCAACGATCAGACTTATGAGCAGCAGCAGGGGCAGTTCTTCTTTCAAGGCCATGTCGGTTGCCTCGTAGCCCACACCCAAGATTTGCGGAAAGGCCAGCGCAAGGGTGGCGACCAAGGCCCCGCCAAGAACGGGGCGGAAAATAAGGGGAATGGGTAAGCGGTCGGCCAGTTGGGCAGACCTTAAACTGGTGCGAACAAAAAAGGCAGCAAGGATGCCACAAAGAAGGCCAAGCAGAGCAAAAGCCGGATATTCAAAGGTGGAGGCGATTGCATAATCTGGAATGATGAAGGCCGGAGCGGCCCCAATATGGAGACGACAAATAACGGTGCCGGCGACCGAGGCGATGACAATGGGACCAAAACTACGCAGGGCAAAATGACCAAGTACAATTTCGTGCGCGAATATGGCGCCAGCCAAAGGGGCATTGAACGATGCGGCTACCGCCGCCGCAATGCCGCAACCCAATAATGTGCGGGCGGCCTGTGGCGGCATGTTTAGTCGGTTTGCGATCGCCCCTGCCAAGGTTGCCCCTAAATGAACAACAGGGCCTTCGCGCCCGGCGCTGGCACCCACCCCAAGCGACGTTGCACTGACAAGCGCAGCCGAAAGCCCTCGTGACAGGCTCATATGTCCGTTTTTGAAGTTTGCAGCGTCAATCACATCTGCCACGCCTTCGGGGCGATCATTTAAAGGCAGGTATTTGAGCATTAGCCCGACCAGTAGACCGCCACCCATTAGGGCAGCATAAAGTCGCCAGGGTTCAAGCGATGTTACATAACTACCCAATGCTTCACCTGAGAAACCGAAGGCTGCAAATTGGGTGCCGGATATCCACAAACGAAAAGCAATCGCGCCATAGGCTGACAATATGCCGATGGCAAGGCCGATTATAAGCAATCGCGCTGTTTGGCTTTGCTGCAGGCGATCAAAATAGGTGCGAACTATCCCCATGAAGACAGTTTAGAGTGATCGCGCGCGAACCGCCACCAGATTGAGCCCTAATCTTCAGGCCCGTCGGTATTGTTTAATGTATGGCCTTCAAGCTGGTTTTCTTTGTGTTGTTTCGCCGTCTCGCGCTCATGTCGTTGTGCCTTTGTTTCACCGTGGCGCGTGCGGTTTTCTTTGGCCTGTTGTCTGGCGTCATCCTTGGCGCGGGCCTTTCTGAATTTGTTTAAAGATACAACGTCGCCCATACGCTTACCCTCCTGTCCTGTTGATTGGGTCGTTCCTGCCTCTGCAAATGCCCAAATTTTGGATGATTAGGCGCGATTCGCCTAATCACCGTCATAATTCTAGCATGAGATAGGTAAAATGCCCCAAAGTGAATCAGCGTAAGTGATTCTTGAGGCGATATCGGTAAAGCTATGGGAGTGGCTGGAATATGAAACGACTGGTTTTGGTGCTGGGTGGATTATTGGTGTTGTTTGTCGGCGTTGCTCTTGCGACGCCCTCATTCATTGATTGGAACCAATACAAGCCTCTGATTTCAGAACAGGCGGAAGCCGCTACGGGGCGCAAGTTGCAGATTGACGGGGAACTGTCGGCGCAAATTCTTCCTTATCCGGCGTTGACGGTCGAGCAGGTGCGGTTTGCAAATGCTGCGGGAGCCGCGGAAGCGGATATGGCCAAGCTAGAAGCGTTGCAAGTTTCGGTGGCCTTGTTGCCACTGCTATCGGGCGAAATTCGTGTTTCAACAGTTCAACTGATCGGTGCAGATATATTGTTGGAGCAGTACAAGGATGGCACCAACAACTGGACTTTCGCGGTTGCGGAAGATGAGACAATCGCCGATGAAACCGCCGCAGATGAAAATTCTACCGACAGCGCAGGCCCAACGATTGCATTTGAAGATATTGTGATTTCCGATGCGCGCATTCGTTATGCGGATCGGGGCGCCGATACAATAGAAGAAGTGCGTATCCCGGAATTATCCATTGCGGTCGGCTCACTACAGGGGCCTTTCCGCCTCCGTGGCCAAGTAGTAGGGCGTGGCCTGCCGTTAGATGTTGATGTAGCTGTTGCAACGCTGGAGCCGGGCCGGTCGGTGCCGATTACTGCGGAAATCAAAAACGATGAAGCAGATTTGCGGTTGCTGGCATCTGCCGCATTGCTCGGGTTGGAAGATGAGCCACGTATAAACGGCAAATTGTCGATTAATGTGGGGAATGTGGCAGCGTTGATGGCGGTGCTGGGTGGCAATCAGGCGCCTGTGATTGATCAAGTCCTATCCCTTGAAGTTGAAACATCGCTTCAAGCTTCTGCTACGGCTGTGGCGCTAACGGATACATCTGTGGCCCTTGGCGGCGAAAAACTGACAGGTGGATTTGATGTGTCACTGGCCGATCCCCTGTCGCTGGATGTGCGTCTAAAAGGGGGCAGTATCGACCTTGACGCTCTAATGCCCAAGTTGATGAGCTTGACCGCCGCGGGCGGGGCAACTGCTGGCACCGAGGCCACTCATGTTGATGGCGGCGTAGAAGCTGCTGCCCCCTTTAGTATTCCGCGCGATTTGACGGGGGCAATTGACCTTTCGATAGATGCATTGACCTACAATGGAGAGACGGTGCGCAACGCGGCACTGAAAGCAGCCATTGGCGGGGGCGTGGTAACGCTAACAAAATTGGGAGCAGACTTGCCAGCGGCCGCCAGTCTAGCTGTAAACGGAACGTTACGGGCACGTTCTGGCAAGCCTCATTTTGAAGGCGGCCTAAAAGCCGGGGCTCCTGATATGCGGGCCTTGATGCAATTTGTTGGTGCCGATGTTGCAGCCATCCCTGCCGGAAAGTTGAAGCGTTTTGACGCCTCCATCAAAATTGTTGGTGGGCCGGATGATTTGTCGTTGTCGAATATAGCCATTGCTTTGGACCAGATGCGGGTGAATGGCGCGGCACGTATTGGCCTTGCCGGCGTGCGACCTTCAATTAAGGCGGATTTGACTGTGAACGCTCTGGATGCAGATACCTATCTGCCGTCAACAGAAAATGAGGGGGATGGGGCCAAGGTTGATCAACCACCTGCAAAACAAGGAGCATCAAGCGGAGGGCCGTTTGCCGCCCTTGCTGCCGCAGATGCAGATATTGCGATACGTGCGGGATCCCTTACCTATCAGGGTAATAACTATCGGAATGTGACATTGGCTATTGATTTAGCGAATAAGACCGACGGAACGGGCGCGCTGGAAGCCTTGGCCCAAATGGGTGGTTTAAGCGGTGGGGTCAAGGCGCATTACATTTCTACAGCAGCTTCACTTGAAACCGCTCCCTTGTCGGTGGTGTTGTTTTTCAAAGCGACATCGGCCACGGCAATTGCCAAAGCACTGGGCAATGGCGACAAGGCTCCGCCCAGTCATCTCGATGGTCCGGTTTCTCTAACTGTGGATATATCGGGAAATGCCGCCGATGCGAGCATGACAGCTTTGCTGAAAACAGCACAAGGTAATGTAAAATTGGATGGTAGCGTAAAGGATGCGATGGGCAAGCCGACATTTGCCTTGGTATTGGATGCAGGCGCGCCCGCCTATCGTAGTTTCATGTCATCGCTTGGGTTGCCTTATGATAAGGCCGCCCCGGTTGGCGCGCTTTCTTTGAAGGGGCGCGTGCATGGCTCGACGGAAGAGCTGGTGGTCGACGAAATTGCATTCAAAGCAGGTGAAAATGCTGTGAGCGGCACAATGACGGCGAACCTTTCCGCCGCCTTGGTGCGCCCACAGATCACGGCCTCACTGAATGCCGGCACAATGAACCTTGATGCGCTCATGCCGCGCGGTAGCAGCACCCAAAAGGTTGAAAAAGAACCTGGGGGAAAAACAGCCTCCGCCGGCCCTCCTTGGAGTGACGACCCGCTTCCGCTTGAAGGGCTGAAAGCCGCAGATATGGATGTAAGAGTGACAGCCAAACTCTTTTTGGGATTTGGGGTGTTGTTTGAAGATGCTGATATGCATTTTGTGTTGCAAGACGGCACGGCCCGGGTAGAAAAATTTACCGGCCAGCTTTATGGCGGCCCCATGGATATGAAGGGGTCTTTCGGGCCCCAGCAGGCGCAAGGGCAAGGCAATTCTGTGCCGATGTTGGATATGGCTTTCACGCTCTCGCAATCGAACATGGGCACGATGGTGAAGACCATGACGGGCCGTGAATCAGTGACAGGCATTATGGACGCGAATTTTACCCTGCAGGGGGCCGGCGCAACAAGCCGTTCGTTGGTGCGCTCGCTAAGCGGTACGGGCGCGATAAACGGCAAAGATGGTGCATTTATAGGGTTTGATGTGTCGGCATTGGTGAAGGCTGTAAAGAATATTGATAATCCCGGGGGGTTCGCAAGTTTGCTTGGCGCGGCCTTGGGCGGTGGCCAAACCAAATATAATGACCTTGATCTTGGCTTTGATATTCAAAATGGTGTGATGAAAACCAAAGAAGCGCGTACCGATTTGGCGCAAGCCGAAATGCGATTGAACGCTGTTATCGATCTGCCGCGCTGGCTGTTGGATTCGCGGGCCGATATCGTGTTGGAAAAAAACCCGAACTTACCACCAGTGGGGATGAAGTTTTTCGGCCCTCTGGATCAGCCTAAGCGCAAGGTCGATACTGATTCTCTAACCCGTTATGCGGCGGAAAAAGCGATCGCGGCAGGGGTTAGCAAGCTGTTTGGCGGTGGCAAGAAAAAACAACCAGAGGCCCCGGAAAACGGCCCGGTGGAGACGCAGGATGCCGGGCCGCCATCCCAAGAACCCCAACAGCCAGACCCAGCCAAGGTTTTGCAGCAACTTTTCGGTCAATAAGTACTGAAAAGGGTGGATAAAGTGGCGCAGGTTTGCGACAGGCGTTGCGTGACCGAAAAGCCTGTGCTACCTGCCCACCTAGCGATGGAAACACAGTTTTCATCAAGCCCTGCTGGGGCGTAGCCAAGCGGTAAGGCATCGGGTTTTGATCCCGTGATCGTAGGTTCGAATCCTGCCGCCCCAGCCAAATTAACCACCTTGCCCCTGACATTCGGATGTATGCCGCGTTTGCAAGAACGGGTTTCTGGGCTATGCCACCTGTTATGTTGTTCCGCATCGCCACATATATTTTTGTTTGCACGCTCATTGCGGTGGCACCGCCTCTATACGCCTATGAAGTTAATCTGCAAATCAAGGGCGATCAGCATATCGAAGAGGCGGTAAAACAGCATTCGCGGTTATGGCGACAGAAGGGTGGGGATTCCGTGCCAGCCCATCAGTTGCGTTATCGATTAGGGCAAGATCAAAATTACTTGAGTGAGATGTTAGGGGCATATGGCTATTATGGCGGCGAAGTCACGGGCGAGGTACGCAAAAATGCCGTTGATCTAAGGGTAGAAACTGGTCCGCAATTTCGGTTTTCGGAACCTCGGATCGAATGGGAGGGTAATCCACCATCGCTTGCGTATGATTTTGATACAGCCGGATTGAAGGCAGGGACCGCGGCTCTATCGCAAACCGTGCGTGCGGCCCGCGATGCGCTGGAAAGCGCGCTGCAGGATGCAGGTTTCCTCATGGCGGCATTCACATGTGAAAAGTTGGTGGCGGACCATAAAAAACACTTATTCCATGTAAAATGGTGTGTTGATGCCGGGCCAAAGCATCTTTTGTCGGCAGTGGAAGTGCGCGGGCTGACCAAGGTCAAACAGGATTATGCCATGCAACTTACTGGCCGCGATGAGGGAGAGAAAATTACCCCGGCGCTGCGATCACAAATTGCTCAGCGTTTGTCCGGCGTGGGGCTATTCGATAGCGTCGCAATCAGTCAAGTCGTTGATGCCAAGAAGGCAGACGGGATCACGGATGGGGCAACGGTACGCACGAAAGTGATTGCCGATGTGATTGAGCGCCCTCACAGAACAGTTTCAGCTGGTTTGCGCTACTCTACATCCGAGGGAGCCGGTGTGTCCCTTGGCTGGCAGCATCGCAATCTTTTGGGCAGGGGTGAACGATTGGGTGTTGAGGCTAGGTTGGCTCAACTGGAACACACCTTAACCGCCAAGTTTGCTAAACCTGCATTCTTTAACCCAAAGCGTACGCTGCGTTTAGGTAGTGCGTATGCCGTCGAGGAGACGGACGCGTATGAGGTGGAGACAATCGGTGCATCTGCAGATATCGACCAGGAAATTACGAACCACTTGTCGGTTACACTGGGCACGGCATTGGATACAACCTTAGAGCAATTGCCCAGCGGGGATAAGCGCTTTTCATTGGCGAGCGTGCGTGCAGGTGCGGTTTACGATACACGTGACAATGTGCTGGAACCGAAGAAGGGCTTTCGCATCGGCGTGTCCGGCGTGCCAACATTCGGTGTGATCGATACAACAGGACAATTCTTCAAGGCACAGCTATCCGGCAGTGTGTATATTCCGGTGACATTTGGGGGCGCCCATATTGTGGCGTTGCGGGCCGTGGCCGGGTCTATTATTGGTGGATCGCGGGTGGATATTCCAACGGATCGATTGTTGTTTGCAGGCGGTGGCGGTTCGGTACGCGGGTTTGCCTACCAGTCTGTTGGGCCAAAAGATGCTCAGGGTGACCCCGCAGGGGGGCGGTCGCTGTTGGAGGGATCAGTAGAGCTGCGCATGCAGATTACAGAAAAGATCGGGTTGGTTTTATTCACAGATGCCGGGCTTGTGGGGCCGGGGCGCTTGCCGCAAACAGATGACAGGCTGGAAATTGGTGCGGGATTTGGCGGACGCTACAACACGCCGGCCGGGCCGTTGCGCCTTGATTTGGGTTTTCCAGTGTCACGGCGGGCCGGTGATGATCCGGTGCAAATATATATTAGTATTGGGCAGGCATTCTGATATGGCCAGATGGTTTCGCATATTACTCGCTGGCATTGCCTGCCTTGTCGTGGTTTTGCCTGTGGCGGCGCTTGCATTTTTCCATTTGCCTGCGGGCGAGCGTTTGATTGAACAGGAGTTGCGGGCCTTCAGTGAGGGTCGTGTGCGCTTGACCGATTTGGATGTTCACAATTTTTTGGATGTGCGGATTGGCAATTTTTCGATTGGGCCTGTGGAGGGCACGGAAGATCGCGAGGTTGAGGTGCGAGGGTTGACTATTAACTGGTCGCCTTGGCGCTTGCTGGAACGGGAAGCACATGTTGCGGAGATGGTGGCTGAATATGTGTTTGTAAGCCCGAGCGATAATCAAGGCGAGGGGCCAGAGCCGGGCGTGGAAGGCGATGTACTGTTTTCCTTGCCGAGCCTTCCTGCACTGCCCGTGGCGGTTGTTGTCGAAAAAATAGATGTCGCGACACTGGTATTTGCGGCACCGCAATTGGGGCTTGAAGGGCATTACAATCTTGCAGGCCAGGCTAAAATGAGCCGAACACTCGGTCATGTGGAGGCGGATGTTGCGTTGGCGCGCGTAGATCGCGATGGCAAGCTGGCACTCAATATTCGATACGGCGCTCCGGTTGGTGAAATCAGGGTTGATTTGAAATTCCATGATGAGGATGGTGCGCCGCTTGCCGCTTTGACCGGCTATGACGGCGGTGCATTGTCAATTGATGTGCAAGCCCATGGTCCGCTGCACCAAACGAAGTTGTTCGCGACAGGGCGCCTCGGTGCCGGGCCATCTATGCAAGCCGCGCTAAACGTTGGTTATGATGAAAAACTAACCCTGAATGGAGACGTTTCATTTGTGCCAAATGGCTTGGGTGGCGCAGAGTTGAGCCAATATCTGGGCGCGGAAATTCCTTTGGGGGTTGATGTAGCTATAGATACCGACGGGAAACTGCAACTTGCGTTGGATACGCGGATACAGGGCACAAAACTGGATGCAAATATGTCGCTTTCCGCAGCGGGCTCATTGGCGCAGACGCTGCAATGGACGTTGGATGTGCGCAATCTGGATGCGGCGGAAATACCGGCTGGATTGGGGGCGTTGCAGCTATCCGTCAAGGGTCATTTAGACCAACTCACCAATCTCGTCGTGGTTGAAAATGCCATTTTGACTGGGCAAGGGGTGCGGACAAAATTAACCGGGGCTGTTCCGCTTTCTTCACCCATGGCAGCACGGCTGGATGCGACGGTAAATGTTGACAACGTATCAGTCTTGGTGCCCGGCCAGGCGGGTAGTGCGCAGGCAAGCGTTGCGTTGCGTGGTGCGGCTGCCAGCCAAACAATTGCGATAACCGGTGACGGCAGGGCGAAACTATTTCTTGCGGAGGACCAACCGCTTGATGTCGGGATCAATCTGGCGGGTTCATTTAGTGCAGATTTAATTGCAGAGATGAATGGAAAAATTACAGTGCCGCACCTTGTTCAGATAAACCCGGCTTTATCTGGCAGCCTGTTTGTGGATGGGCAGTTGAGCGGTGCATGGGAAGCGCTGAAGGCTGAAGTGCGATTGAGCAGCGCATCGTTCGCGATGGAAATGACACCTCTGGAGAGCGTTTCCGCCCACATGAGTGTGCAACAACTGGCTGGAGGTCTGGCCGGGCGGATTGACCTTCGGGCACTCGCGGCGTCCCAAAAGCTGATTGTTTCTACGCCGTTTGAATTTTCCGGCGGCACTGTTTCGCTGGATGCACTCAGTTTGTCTGGGCCGGGGCTAGGTGCGCAAGGGCGTGTGCGCTACGACACGGAAAGCAGCATAGGTGAAGGTGCGGTGAAAGCACAATTTGAAGACTTAGCCCCATTGGCCGAGTTGTTCGGACAGAAAATCATCGGGTCAGGGAGCCTCTCCGCGACGCTGGCGGGGGACCGTGCAATGTTGAATGCAGCATTCAACAAGCTTGGTGGTGCATCTGTGGGCGGCGAACTCGGTACACTGACTGTGGATATCTCGACATTATTGTCAGATCCTGTATCGCACGCGACGGGGAATGTCATGATTGAACAAATCGCCTTGGGTGGGGTGGTGTCACCACAAACATTGCTTGCGGTTGTGCCTTCAAATAAGGGAATTGGGTTCAAGGTTACTACTTCTACAACAGCACCCATATTGATGGAGTTACAGACTCAAGGGGAAATTGAACTTGGAACGGGAATAAAGCTTCATCTTGATAGCTTGGAAGGAGAAATAGAGGGGGAACGGGTTGTTTTGAGTAATCCGACAACATTCTCAATGAACGACAAGGGGGGGCTGTCGCTTCAGGAAACAGATATTGTGTTCGGTGGGGGAACGGCAAGCGTCAAGTTTCTGCAAACTCAAAAAGCGGTTGACGGCACATTGACTTTTGCCGGTATCGATCTTTCGCGGCAGGTGCCAGCCGGTGGGCCTTTGGTTGTTGATGGCGGGGTCCGCGTGTTGGGCGCACCAACAGCCCCCGATATTTCTTTCAATGTTGCCAGTGAAATCGAGATTGCAGATTTGGACGAAAATGTCCAAATCCGTTTGGAAGGTGATGTTCTGAACGGGGCGCTTAAATCGGAAATTAGGGTTGGTGGGGCAGGTGGCAACTTGCGAGCAAGTGCTACCGGTTGGGTTGATGCAAATTTGGCGGACGGGGTTTTTGGTGTTCGACAAGGGCGGCCACTGCAAGTGCAAACGCGCGGCGATCTTGAATTGGCACCTTTTGCGTTTTTCCTGTTTGATGATGGATCGACCTTGGCCGGGCGGCTTACCCTCACCTCGGATGGTGCTTTCAAGCATGATGAAGTTGCGCTGCAAGGGTCGTTATGTCTTGCAGATTTGTCCGTTGGTTTTGTGGCCAGCGGTACGCAAATCAGAGAGGGAAGGGGCTGCGTAACTTTGGATCAGGCCGGCGGGTTGGCGGGCAAGGTGCAAGCGGTCGACGGGCATGGGGGCGCATTTGCCGTTACTTTCAGTGCGGGTGCTGGCACGGTTTCCTTCAACGGCCAGCCGGGTCAGATGCCACCCAAAATTTTGAGTGATATTGTCGTGAGTCAGATGCGGGTGTTGGATGGTGATATAGGTGTGATGACGCTGGACGGCACGCTTGCGGCGCAGGCACGGCTTGATGAGGCGCTGACAGGCCACCTAAAAGGTGCCTTAACAGTTACAAAAGCAGATATTGCCATTCCCGGTAATCCGGGGCCCAGTTTTGAAACTTTGGATGTTACGCATACAGGCCGTGCGATTGATCAATCTGAACCGCCCATCGTCCAGGCGGATGACCCTGTTTTTGGCAGTGGGTTGGGCCTTGATATATTGATTGATGTGCCCAAGCAATTTTTTGTGCGTGGCCGCGGCATAGAAAGCGAATGGCGCGGCAAAGTTGGGGTGAAAGGGTCTGCGGTTGCCCCTATCATCAGCGGTGATATTTCAATGGTTAAGGGGCAGGCGACCACCGGCGCTGCTGTATTGGAGTTTTCGAAGGGGAAAGTCACCATGGTGCCGGATCCGCCTGCAACTTTGCCAATAATGCTTCTTGATATGGTGTCGGAAAGTAGGGTCGATGGCACTTTGGTGCGCATGTCCCTTTTCGGTCCTGTTACCAAGCCGGAAATCGGGTTTTCATCCGAGCCCGCATTGCCGGAAGATGAAATATTGGCGCGTTTGTTATTTGGCAAGCCTGCCGCCCAGATGACAGCATCGGAAGCGTTGTCGCTCGCTAGCGCGGCGCTGGAACTAACCGGGGCTTTTGGTGGTGGCGTCGGCGTAGTGGGACGGGTGCGTCAGGCTTTGGGTGTTGATCGATTATCGGTAGATTCTTCGTCAGTTTCAGCCGGAAAGTATATAACACCGGATGTCTATCTTTCTGTAAAACAATCCGCCGATGGGTCAGCGCCTGATATCGCAGTAGAATATGAAGTGACGGACGAAATCACCCTAACCGGTGAGCAAGAAGGCGCCAACGGTGAGGCGGTAGGTATCAGATACGAGTATGATTACTGATTTTGGCGGCTTGTCAGGTGCAAGGGGCGGCAAAACAGCTTTTGACAAAATCAAAGTCAAAACTGCTTGAAACACCCTAAAAACATTGGCATACACGGCGGCGGAGAGGTGGCCGAGTGGCTGAAGGCGCTCCCCTGCTAAGGGAGTATGGGGTTTATAGCCTCATCGAGGGTTCGAATCCCTTCCTCTCCGCCATTTTCTTAAGGCTGTTGTTCGAGGAATGGACTATGCCCACAGAGAGTGCAAAGCCGAAGGGCACAAAGCCGTTGTTCAGGGTCGATGCGCCTGATAGCGCCACGAGCGCCTTCGCGGTGTTTTTCTCTCACCCTTCGTCCATTATTTTGACAGCGCTGGTGATTGTTTTTTCGACTCTACGATTATTGGCAGGAGACTTCGCGGCTTGGGAGTTGCTTGGGCCGATTGCCATAATTGGTCTGTGGCCGTTTTTGGAGTGGGCCATTCACGTTTTCATTTTGCACTATAAGCCGTTTAGCATTGCCGGGCGCAAAATCGATTTCAAATTGCCGCAAACCCATCGCGATCATCACAAGGAACCGTGGGATGTGCCGCAAATATTCATTCCGCTGCATGTATATCCGTTAACCTTGCCGTTATTGTTGGTTAACTATCTGGTTTTTCCGGCTCCTATATTGCACGGCGTGTTTGCCTTCTTTTTTTTGATGGCTTTGAACTATGAGTGGTCGCACTATCTTGCCCATATCAAATGGGTGCCGCCGCTGGAATATTATCGCCGCCGGGTGCGCGAGCATCGGTGGCATCATTTCCACAATGAAAACCAATGGTGGGGTGTTTCGATGGGCCTTGCTGACAGAATTTTCAGCACTAACCCCGATCCAGCGGAGGCCGGGCGCAGCAGCACAGTGAAAGATATTTCCGGGTAGTATCGTGCAATTCCGAGTGTTGCGGGGCTTGGCGACCCCTTGGCAGAGTGCCAGACTGGTGTGATCGATATTGAGCACACCGGAGGCAGTATGGAACAGCAAGCCAAGGGGCAAGCCAAAAAACAGGGGGCGTGGGCGAAGGAAGGCCGCACACCCCGCATAGCGATTGTCGGCGCTGGCATGTCGGGCATAGCGGCTGTCGTTAAGTTGCGCGAGGCCGGGTACAACGATCTTACGGTCTATGAAAAAGCAGATCGTCCGGGCGGCACGTGGCGCGAAAACAGCTATCCGGGCCTGTCCTGCGATGTACCTTCCCATTGGTATTCCTTCACTTTCGCACCCAATCCGGATTGGAAGCACCGATATTCGTATGGCCCGGATATCCAGGCCTATATGGAAGATGTGGCTGATCGCTATGGTGTAACGGCTATCACCCGGTTCAATACGCCGATAGCAGAGTTGACCTATGAGGCGCCCGTTTGGCGTCTAAGGACTGAAACCGGGGAAGAAAGCGTCTACGATGTGGTGGTTTGCGCTACCGGTGTGCTGCACCATCCTTCTATCCCGCATTTTGAGGGTTTGGAAACATTTGATGGCGCGGCCTTTCATTCAGCCCGTTGGGATCACTCGATTCAACTTGAAGGCAAGCGCGTTGGCGTGATCGGGGCAGGGTCAACGGCGGCTCAAATTATTGGTGATATTGGCCCGCGCGTCGGCAAGTTGGTTGCCTTCCAGCGCACCCCGCAATGGATGGTGCCACTGATGCAGAAGGAATACTCATCCCTGTTCAAGACATTTTTGAAGGTTTTTCCGGCTTATCACAATGTGTTGCGTTGGTGGTTCCGCACCATGACAGGCAGAGGTTTGGTAAAGGCGACCACGGGGGACAAAAAGGCCCAAGATATGATCAGCGAAATTGCGTTGAACAATTTGGAAGAAAATGTGCTTGATCCTGAATTGCGCAAAAAGCTCACCCCTGATTTTCAGGCGGCTTGTAAGCGCATCATTGTGTGTTCAGATTTCTATCCGGCCATCAGTGCTGAAAACGCGGTCCTCGTGACAGAGGGGATCGACAAGATTGAGCCTAAAGGTGTGCGCACGAAGGATGGTGTGCTGCACGAGCTTGATGTGTTGGCGCTTGCCACCGGGTTTGATAGCTCAGCCTTTGTGCTGCCCATCCGCGTATATGGTGAAAACAAGGTGGAACTACGTGATATTTGGGATGGTGCCCCTCGCGCTCATCGCGCAGTGGCGATGCCGGGCTTCCCGAATTTCTGGATGCTGGAGGGGCCAACCGGGCCAGTGGGCAATTTCTCCCTCATACAGTTGAGTGAATGGCAGATTGATCATGTTATCCATGGGCTGAATAAGATGCGCGACGAGAAGCTGGTCGCCCTTGCACCTAAACAAGAGGCGTATGAAGATTACAACGCACAGATGAACGTCGCGGTGAAGAACACGGTTTGGTATACGGGCGGCTGCGATAGCTGGTATATTGATAAATCCGGCCTACCCAATCTTTATCCTTGGTCGCCGGAGCAATATCGTCTGGAAATGCAAAACCCCGATTTCTCTGAGTATCGCCAAATAGAGGATGTGCCACAGCAATTGGCAGCAGAGTGATCAACCATCCCCCACAAAAGTGAAGGGGGACACGCCGCGCACATGATCGTGCACGGTGAGTGCCCGTCGCAACGGGGGAAAGGCGCGTTGTGTACAGTCGGCGCGCTCGCATAACCGGCAGGTCACGCCTATGGGTGTTGCCTGCGCCGGATCATCAAGATCATAATTTTGTGCATAGGTGATACGGCTTGCATGTGAAATTTCACAGCCCAATCCCACCGCAAAGGTTTGATTGGGAATGGCGGCGTCTCCCCCCACACGCTCAACTGCTTTGGCGATAGAGAAATAGGCTGTTTCGTCAGGTAGTTGGATAATCTGGGTATAAATTTGGCCGGGCGTGCGAAACGCCTCGTGCACATTCCATCGCGGGCAAGTGCCGCCGGAGCGTGCGAAGTGGAAGCCACCCGCAGAAAAGCGTTTGGAAACATTGCCTGCGCAATCGACCCGGATCAGGAAAAAGGGAATGCCGCGCGCGCCGGGGCGTTGCAGGGTGGTCAGGCGGTGGCAGACCTGCTCAAAACTTGCGGAGAAACGATCGCACAGCGCTTCAACATCGTAACGTAAGTTTTTGGCCGTTTCCAAAAACTTGCCGTAGGGCATGACAAGGGCGGCTGCGCCATAATTTGATAAGCCCAGCCGAAACAGGGGGGCAGCACCTTCCGCCTCCAGCCCGCTGCTTGAAACTTCCTGTTCCAGTAAGTCTCCGCATTCCAGAGCGATGATGCGGTTAGCCAACTGGAAAGTGCGTGCCGCATAGCCCAGACGTTCCGAAAGCTGGATACGCTTGCGGTGACGATCGTATCGACGCAGCGAAGCGGCCATCACATCCACCGGCATGATGGAGACCGAGACATCATGCTTGTCTTTCAAATATAGGCGCAAGGCGGAATAAGGGTCTTCGCCTTCCTTGTGGATCGCGTCATAGAGATCTTCGGCACGCTCATCCAGTTCCGGAAAATGATTGCGCTTGGCATGAAAGTGGTCGCGCACCTCCTCAACTGGTAGGTGAAGGGCGCCGCCGCCAAGGGCTGGGGTCACCTCTTGGTCGCGATCTGCCATGCGCTCCGCGAGGGCTGTTGCGCCCGACATTGCCTCCTGATAGGCGCGAAACAGCCGCGCGATGGCTTGTGACAGCACAGGGCTGGCTGCGGCAACGTCGCGAATCTCTTGTTGGAGGATTTCGGTGCCCGCAAAAAGCGGATCAGCAAACACTTCCCGCAATTCGGCCATGACGAGTTGTTCTTCGTCACCCGCAAGCGCCTTCAGGTCAATGTCATAGGTTTCTGCCAGGCGCAGCAGCAACTGCGCGGTTAAGGGGCGTTGATCGCGCTCAATCAAATTGAGATAAGAGCCGGAAATGCCCAATTCCTCGGCCATTCTGGCCTGTGAAAGGCCCAAATCCCGGCGGATACGCTTGATCCGCGGCCCGGCAAATATTTTCCGATCAGCCATGATCGTGCCTCATGTTTCTTTACAAGATTTACAACTTTACACTGTGTTGATGTAAAGCACCATACACGGAAACCTTTTTATAGAGCCATTTTTGCTTATTTGGCTTTCGTTCTTGACCTAACAGGCGTAGATCAGGCGCCAATAATCATGTGAGTGATTAGTCTCGGTCCAATTCAAGGAGTATTCCCCATGACCACTTTCTACGATCTTGTTCCCGGCGCGCCCGAAGGCCGCTTCGACAACGTAAAGCGTAACTACACGCCGGAAGAAGTTGAAAAACTGCGCGGTTCTTTCCGCATTGAGTACACCTTGGCCGAACGCGGTGCCAACAAGCTGTGGGATTTGATCCACACGGAAGACTATGTGCATTCACTGGGTGCCTTGTCCGGCAACCAAGCCATGCAAATGGCGCGCGCTGGCTTGAAAGCCATCTACCTTTCAGGTTGGCAAGTTGCTGCCGATAACAACACCGCAGGCACAACCTACCCTGACCAAAGCCTGTACCCCGCCAATTCAGGCCCGGAACTGGCCAAGAAAATCAACAAAACCCTGCAACGTGCAGACCAAGTTGAGCATTCCGAAGGTGGCGCCAAGCGTGATTGGTTCTTGCCCATCGTGGCCGACGCCGAAGCCGGTTTCGGTGGCCCGCTGAACTGCTTTGAGCTGATGAAAGCCTACATCGAAGCAGGCGCTGCTGGCGTTCACTACGAAGACCAACTGGCATCTGAAAAGAAATGTGGCCATTTGGGTGGTAAAGTATTGATCCCCACCAAACAGCATGAGCGTAACTTGAACGCGGCCCGCCTTGGCGCCGACGTTATGGGTACTCCCACGCTGATCATGGCACGTACCGATGCCGAATCAGCCAAGCTGATTACGTCAGACATTGATGAGCGCGATCACGACTTCATCGATTTCGATGCTGGCCGTACGGCTGAAGGCTTCTATCGTTTGAAAGATGGCACCGGCGTTGATCATTGTATCGCCCGCGGTAAAGAATTCGCGAACTATGCGGACCTGCTGTGGTGGGAAACATCTGTTCCGAATTTGGACGATGCCCGTCGCTTTGCCGAAGAAGTGAAGAAAGAGCATCCTGACCAATTGTTGGCCTACAACTGCTCACCTTCCTTCAACTGGGAAGCAAATCTGGACAAAGACACCATTGCCAAATACCAGCGTGAACTTGGCGCCATGGGCTACAAGTACCAGTTCGTGACCTTGGCTGGTTTCCATCAACTGAACCACGGCATGTTCGAACTGGCTTCTGCCTACCGCGATCGCGGCATGGCTGCTTACTCCGAACTGCAACAAGCTGAGTTTGCTTCAGAAGCTTCCGGCTACACCGCAACGCGTCACCAACGTGAAGTGGGTACCGGTTACTTCGATATGGTTGCAACTTCTGCGGCTGGTGGCGAAAGCTCCACCACGGCGCTGGGTGAATCAACCGAGTCCGCTCAGTTTAAAGACTAAGCAAAAGGTTGGGGCGGTGGCGTAAACCCGCCGCCCCGCTTTTCTTGAAACGTAACAGGAGATAACGATATGCCTGCGAAGAAGTATTGGGTTGTGGGTGGGGAATACACCAACTCCAACTTCGAAGCGTTGAAGGAAGGCACCGGCACGATTGCAGGGCCGTTCTATGCGCGCGACGAAGCGCTGGAAGAATGGAAACGCCTTTCGGGCTCTGCCGGGCGTGCCTTGGTACGCTTTACCATAGCTGAAGAGCCGGTACGCGTTTAACCCCTTAGCGGTTTAAGAAGGGAGCGTTTTTTAGCGTTCCTTGCAATGACATTGCGGCATGGTCATGTAAAATGACCGTGCCGTTTTCTTTTGGGGGTAGCATCATGCTTGATCGTTTCGGGTGGCCACTGTTTTGTCTGGCGCTGGCTTTGCTGGCGACCCATGAGCTGGACGCCATGATCCGTCATGAATGGCGTTTGCTACCAGTATTAAGTGGCATGGACGACAAGGCCGCCATGCAGGCATTCATTTTGCTGCATATTCCTATGTTCGGGGTAATGTACTGGATGGGCGGGCATGGAAACGCCAAGGCGCGCCGCCGTAATCAATTGATACTTGATGCGATTATGGTTGGCCACGCGATCGCGCATTTCCTGCTGAACGATCATCCCAAATACGAATTTGTGCCGCCCGTGGAAACCATCACCGTTTTCGGTGCAGGGCTGGTTGCGGCCATTCATATGTGGCTGCTGGTTAGACAGCCAGCCAGTTCGCCAAAGCGGGATTAAGCAGGCGATCTTCAGGATCCAGTTTTTGCCGCAAGGTGCCGAAGTCGTCAAAGCGGGGATAAAGCGCCCTTAGATCGGGTGCTGAGCAGCTATGCATTTTGCCCCAATGGGGCCGACCTTCAAATTTGCGTAGAAGCGGCTCGATCAGGCCGAAAAGCGGTTTGGGGTTTACTGGGCCATATTGGTGGATGGAGATGGTGACGCTATCGCGCTCAAAGGCGGGTGATAGCCACGCGGTGGAAGCGGGCAGGGTGCGATATTCCACCGGCCACATACAGGCAGGCCCTTCCTCACGCATGGCGGCAATTACCGCGCGTATCGCGTTTGGCCCTTGTGACAGGGGTACAGCATATTCCATCTCATTGAAGCGGGCATTGCGCGGGCTGGGGAAGATGAGATTGGAGGGGCCTTTGCGTCGATCCACCCCAATGCCCGCCATCAGGGATTGATGCAGGGCCGGGGCGAGATTGGGAAAAAACCGGAGTGTCGTTGCGGCAGATTTGAACATCACATCTTCTGTTGTTTCTTCATCAATCTGCGGCAATGGCTCAGCATCCGGCCAATCGTCATGGGCGTTGGTTGCAATATCCAATGTTTTTAGGATCACATTGTCGGCATGCGGGAAGGCGAAAAACTCTGCATGGCGATACTGGTTGCCATGCACAGCCGCCAATGCTTCATCCAAAGGCAGGGCTTGGGATTCTTCCGCCAGATCATAGGCTGGGGTTAGATCAAGCGTGGCCTCGGTCATCAGCCCAAGGGTGCCGACGGAAACCCGCGCGGCATTCAATTCATCTTCATTTGATGGCTGCCATTTCGTGCCATCGGCCAACAGAAAAGAACAGCCGATCAACGTGTCAGAGAAGCTGCCATGGCTAAGCCCGGTGCCATGGGTGCCGGTGCCAAGCGCGCCACCAATTGTTTGGTGGTCAATATCGCCCTGATTTTTGAACGCGAGGTCACGTTCACGCATGGCAGCGCCGATGGTGCGCAATTGTGATCCGGCGCGCAGTGTTGCCTGTGTGCCATCAACCCGCACGATGCCGTTCAGGGCGGCGATGTCTATGATGGTGCCATCGGTGGGTACCAAGGGCGTGAAGGAATGGCCTGAACCGACAGGGCGAATGGGTGTTGGCAGATCGGGTAAGGCTGCTGCTAACTCCGCCGCGCTTTGCGGTTTGAAGATGCGGGCTGGCGCTGCGCTTTGTCCACCGGACCAGTTTTGCCAGCCTTCAATTGTTGCTTTGGTCATTGGCTTTTGCCCCGTGCGGTAACAGGCCAAACAGCCTCAAGGTCATCGCCCCGCACACAGTGATAATTGTCGTACAAATTCACCGTGGGATCGCAGTGGGGCACGATGGTGGCAAAGCGCGTGCCGGGCACGGGCTGTTCTGCACCTTCGGGCACCGTGATGCCGCCATGCTCATCGCCCATGAAGAAATATTTCGCGCCCTCCACACCTCTATAAAGGGCAGGTTTTGGGCCATCCATGGCGAAGCTTTTAAAGCCCGCATCGGTGGTGACAAAGCCCGGATTGTTGGCGCTGATCACTGTGGTGTCGATAAAGAGGGAGGGCTCAAACGCAATGTCCTGCCAGTCATTGCCCGCCACATCACCATATTCCTTGTCCATAAAGATATAGCTGCCTGCTTGCAGTTCATTCAGTACGCCGCTGTCCGGTTCAATGTTGTATGTGCCCGTGCCGCCGCCGGTGAGAATGGCGGGATCAAGTCCGGCAGCCTGTGCGGCCTTAATGGCGACCTGCATTTGCGCCATAGCGTCTTGATTGCCATTGGCACGTTCTTGCTTGGTGGCAAGATGCATCAAGTGGCCTGCATAGGCTTGGAAACCCTCAAACGAAAGGGCTGGTGCGGCATCAATCTGTTGCGCCAAGGCGGTGGAAAGCTGACCGGGAAAAATACCTGTGCGCATGGTGCCGACATTCAAGTCGACCAATACGGGCAGGGTAAGGCCCGCGGCCTTTGCGGCATCTGCAAGGCGGGCAGCGACATCTGGATAATCAACCGTCACGGCCAATCGTTCGATTTTTTGTGCCAGCGCCACCGCGCGCGCATGACTATTATCAGTCACGATGGGAGAGGTGAGGAGGATGTCTTGAATACCCGCCGCCGCCAGTGCTTCAGCTTCTGCCAGCTTGGCGCAGCACACCCCAACGGCACCTGCTTTGATTTGTGCTTTGGCGATATCGGCTGACTTATGGGTTTTCGCATGAGGCCGCAGCGCCATACCATTCGCCGCGCAATGATTAGCCATTTTGGCGACATTGCGCTCGAAGGCGTCTAGATCAAGGATCATGGCGGGTGTGGGGATGTCGGTACGCTTGGTCATGGTTTGGCATATCCTCTGCCTGCGGCGACACGGGTGACTTCAAGTTTGCCGGAGCGGGAAGTCTTGGCTTTGTCTGGGTGAGAATCAGTAGCGGTAAGCACAAACAGCGTTTTGCCATCCGGCCCGCCCAACATACAAGCAAAGGGGTTTTGGCTGGGGGCAAGCGTTTCTTTCACCGCGCCGCCTTCTTCAATCAAATAGACTTTGCCGGAAGAAGGGCATGTCACCCAAATGTCGCCCGCAATATCCATGGCTATGCCATCAGGCGTTATGCCCTCCGGCAGGTTGGCCCACACACGGCGATTGGAAAGGCTGCCATCGGCTGCGATATCAAACTCAGCAAGGCGGCCCGCAAATGTTTCTGCCACTACAAGGGTTTTACCGTCATCAGTGATAACAGAGCCATTGGGAAAATACATGTCCGCTGGCCCTGCCTGTGCCGTGCCATCGAGATCGACAATCGCCAACGTGGCAGGTTGGAAGCTGCCTTTTTGGGCGGCGTGAAGATCGAAACCAAAATTACCCACATAAGCGCGGCCTTGATTATCAACCACCATGTCGTTGCAATGGAAAGTAGCAATATCGGATAAGTCCGCATGGATGGTTAAGTCGCCGCTTGTCTCTTGCACCAGCAGCTTGCGGTCTTTCATGGAGACAATCAGCAAACGGCCATCGGGCAACCAACCAAGGCCGGAGGGATCGTTCTCAACTTCGGCAATCAGGTCCACATTGCCATCACCATCAACGGCGAGAACCTGGCCTGCATGCATGTCAGAGAAATAAAGGCGCTGCTCACCTTCGTGCCAGCGTGGGCCTTCCCCAAAGGCAAGGCCATCAATCAGTGTATCAAACAATCGGTATCCCCCATCGTGCAACAGGGGATACCGGAAAGCGGCACTACCCTGCGTTTTTTAGTTCGGCGCGCGCGCGTTTACCCATGCGGCCCAAAATCCAATAATAGGTGCGCGGGAAGTAGCGTACCATGCGTGTGATCACATGTGCGTCGCCGCCAATCATGACACGCTTTTTGTTCTTTTCAACACCGTTCAAAATAACCTTCGCTGCATCGGCTGATGTGGTGCGCGCCAGCTTTTCAAAATTGGCGGCAGCATCTGCTTTATCAACGCCCGTGGTGGGGTCCATGCGCGCATTGGCTGCAATGTTGGTTTTAATGCCGCCGGGGTGAACGGTGGTGGCATGAACGTCCAGCCCTTCAAGTTCGTGGATCAGGCTTTCGGTATAGCCGCGCACGCCAAATTTGGCGGCGCAATAGGCGGTTTGCGAAGGCACACCGATAAAGCCAAAGATGGAGGAGGTGTTGATGATATGGCCTTCACCTTTTTCCAGCATGTGGTTCAATACAGCTTTGGTGCCATAGATCACGCCCCAGAAATTAATGCCCATCAGCCATTCAATGTCTTCATATTTGGCATCTTGCGCGGTGGAGCCTGTGGCGACCCCGGCATTGTTGAACATAAGGTCCACGCCGCCAAACTGGCTAATCGTGTCTTCTGCCAAGGTTTCAACGGCAGTGCGATCGGCCACGTCTACCTTGCGGGACAGTACTGGCACTTGCAGGCGTTTCACCATTTCTTCGGTTTTGGCAAGCTCAGCTTCGTTCACGTCGCAAATCACAACGGCCTTTGCACCGCGTTCTGCCAGTTGAACAGCCAGATCCCGGCCCATACCACTGGCAGCGCCGGTGACGATTGCCACTTTGTCTTTGATTTTTGTCATTGTCTTTCCCTCATTGTGCGTGTGGCCCGGTGATGTACCGAGCCACAGTATAGCATGTGATTTGCCTTGGGTGAGCCGCCTTGTCTATTCGGCTGCCATCAGCTCAGGGGCGCTGATTTCTTTCCACGCCTCTACTTGTTCGCGGTTGTCGTGATCCCATGGGTGATAGCTTGGTTTGTAATAGGCCAGGGCTTGCCCAAGTTGGCGGCGATACAGGCCCGGCTTGCCCCAGATGAACCAGAACAGGCGGCCAACTGCCTTGAGGTTCAGATCACCCGTAGAGCGCATCAGTGTAATCCAATGGTAGGCGAAGCGAATGTTCAGCACAATCAAGACCATGGTGTAGGAGAAGATGCGTTGTAGATAGCCTTTCCAACCCGTGTGGACAGTTTGGTAAACATCATAGGCCACCGATTTGTGCTCGGTTTCTTCCACGGCATGCCAGTTCCAAAGATCACGATATACGGGATGAGTTTTTTCGTTCCATGTCGGGTCGGAGAGAACGGAGTCAGCCAACATTGCCGTGTAATGTTCTGCGGCACAGGTGCCGGCAAGCTTGGCCTTCCAAGGCAGAATTTTGCGGGCGCGGGTGATCAGCCACATGAACTGGGCATCCAGCTTTTTTTGCGGCAGGCCATTTTTCTGCATCAGCTCGTTGTAGACTTCGTGCTCCCGGCCATGGATCGCTTCTTGCGCAATGAAGCCCCGCATTTGCTCCAGCAGGCGTGGATCGTCAACGCGGTCCTTGTAGTGGCGTACGGCCTCAATAAAAAAGCGCTCGCCTTCGGGGAATACGATGGACATGCCATCAAAGAAACGGGAGATGGCGGGGTCGTTGTCGTACCAATCGCGGGGGCAGTCATCGTCAAGGTCGAATTTGATATTCCGCGGCGGAATAGGCTGGTCGCGGTGAGCGGTATTCGGTGTCATTTTTGCTTTTCCTTTAGAGTAAACCCTCTAGCATCCAATTTATGTCTTGCTGACATCTTGTCAATAGCGCGAAGAGGGCGCATATAGGCTTGTGGCCGGAAAATGCTGCGGCAGTTCCGCCCGCTTTGTTTTTTGCCGCTGTAGGGCGTATAAGCACCGCAGAAATTTGGGAGAATTAGGACATGAGCATTCGGGCATCTTTGGTGCGGCTGGTAATGCGGCTGACAGTTAAACGGCAAATTCATAAGGAAAACGGCTTGGAGCCTGCAGCCTTGCGCGAGGCAATTAATGCCCGCACTGCGCCGGGCAAATGGCCCAAGGGCGGCAAGGTTGAAGAAGTTTCGGCCGGTGGTGTGAAAGCCTTTTGGGTTAATGCCGAAGGGGTCGACCCCAACCGCGTGTTCTATTATCTGCATGGCGGCGGCTATATTTTCGGCGCGCCGGATACGACCCACAAAGATTTGCTGTGGCGCTTGTCCAAAGCCGCGGGTGCACGCGTATTGGCCATTGATTATCGTTTGGCGCCGGAGGCCCCTTTCCCGGCCGCGGTGGACGATGCCATTGCCGCCTATAACTGGCTGCTGGAACAAGGCTATCGCTCTGAGGCCATCGCCATTGGTGGTGATAGTGCCGGTGGCGGTCTGACCTTCGGTTCCCTATTGCGTATGCGTGATGAAGGCATTCCCTTACCTGCCTGCGCGATTGGTTTGTCCCCATGGACCGACCTTGCCGGTACGGGTGATACGGTCGTGACCAATCTGGCGTCAGACCTGATGATCCCCGGTGATCGTTTGGTTGAAACCGGAGAGCACTATTTGCAAGGCCAAGACCCTGAAACACCCTATGCGTCACCTCATTACGGCAATCATGTTGGCTTGCCGCCAACCTTGATCCAAGTGGGGGAGCCGGAAGTGCTGTTAGACGACAGCCGTCGCCTTGCGGCCAAGCTGAAACGCGCAGGGGTGCCGGTGGCGCTGGAGATCTGGCCCGGCATGCCACACGTGTTCCCGGTGCTGGCGCGGTTTTTGCCGGAAGGTAAGCGGGCGATCAAAACCATTGGCACTTTTGTGCAAGGCCATTTGGCAGATGAGGCAGACCCCGCCTTGGTCGCTGATCTGAAGGGTGAGGCGGCGGCCGCCGCCGAATAGGGCCAGCCATGACCGTTTCCAAAGCGCTCGTGCTGTTTTCAGGCGGGCAGGATAGTGCCACCTGTCTGGCATGGGCGCTTGATCGCTTTGATTATGTGGAAACCATCGGTTTCGACTATGGGCAGCGTCACGCCATTGAGATGGAGGTGCGCGGCCCTTTGCGCGATGCCGTCGCGATTGCCATGATGGACCGTGCCAAAGGCAAGTTGGGGGTTGATATTGTGCTGCCAGCCCATGTCTTGGGCGATGTCGCGCAAACAGCCCTGACCCACGATGTAGCGATCAAGGCAGAAGAAGGCGGCTTACCCAATACCTTTGTGCCGGGGCGCAATTTGCTGTTTCTCACGCTGGCTGCGGCTTATGGCTGGCGGCGGGGCATTGAAACGCTTGTGGGCGGCATGTGCGAGACGGATTATTCCGGCTATCCCGATTGCCGGGATGATACGATGAAAGCGATGGCGTCGGCTTTGTCGTTGGGGTTGGATCAAGATGTGTCAATCGAAACACCGTTGATGTTTATCACCAAGGCGCAAATATGGGCTTTGGCCGAGCGGTTGGGCGGCGAGCGTTTGATCGATGTTATTTTGGAACAATCCCACACCTGCTATGAAGGGGTACGTGCCAAGCGCCATTCTTGGGGCTATGGCTGCGGCACATGCCCTGCGTGTGAGTTGCGTGCCAAGGGCCATGCAGAATGGTCCGCATGGAATGAACGATGACTTATTCGATCAAGGAAATGTTTTACACCCTGCAGGGGGAAGGCGCGCAAGCGGGCCGCCCGGCGGTGTTCCTGCGCTTTGCCGGGTGCAATCTTTGGAACGGGTTGGAGCGTGATCGCACTCAAGCCGTTTGCACCTTTTGCGATACCGATTTTGTCGGCGTAGATGGTCAAAATGGCGGTCAGTTCAAGGCCGCGGATGAACTGGCAGCGCGGGTCAAGTCATTTTGGCCGGGTGGTGGCACACCTTATGTTGTGTGTACCGGCGGGGAGCCCTTGCTGCAGCTTGATCAAGCTCTGATCAATGCACTGCATGATCAAGCCTTTGAGATAGCGGTCGAAACCAATGGCACTATCAAAGCACCAAAGGGCATTGACTGGATATGTGTCAGCCCCAAGGCAGACGCGCCACTGGCGCAACTTTCCGGCGATGAGTTGAAGCTGGTCTATCCGCAGCCCAAAGCCATGCCCGCCCGCTTTGAAAGCCTTAAATTCAGCCATTTTTATCTGCAACCCATGGACGGGCCGGCAACGGCGGAAAACACCCGCGCGGCTACGTCCTATTGCTTATCTCACCCGCACTGGTCATTAAGCCTGCAAAGTCACAAGATATTGGGCATAGATTAGCCAAAGCCATGCACACGGTTGAATTATATAAGGAATTCCGCTTCGACGCGGCCCATTTCCTGCCCCATGCACCGGAAGGTCACCCAAACCGGCGGATGCACGGGCATTCATTCCGTGTTGCTGTGTTCATGCGCGGTGTGCCTAATGCGGATACAGGCTTGCTTCAAGATTTGCAGGAAGTGAATGCAGCCATTGCCAAAATGCGCGACGTGCTGGATCACAACACGTTGAATGAAGTGCCGGGACTTGAGGTGCCAACGTTGGAAAATCTCAGCGTGTTTATCTTCAACGCTTTGGCTCCGGCGTTACCGTCGCTATTCAAAGTGGGGGTGCACCGCGATTCCTTGAACGAAGGGTGCGAATATGTGGGGCGCGCGGCATGAGCGATAAAGTTTCACAACTTGGCAGCCAGGCCGTTGCCGCCAACAATCCAGAAGAAGCGGTGCTGGAAACAGTGCCCAACCCACATCCGGATGTGGACTATGCGGTGCGCTTCGTGCAGCCAGAATTTACCAGCCTGTGCCCCGTGACAGGCCAGCCTGATTTTGCTCATTTGGTCATCGACTACGTGCCGGACCAAGCATTGGTTGAATCCAAATCGCTCAAGCTGTTTTTTCAATCGTTCCGTAATCATGGCGCGTTCCACGAAGACTGCACGGTGATGATCGCCAAGCGTTTGATCGCGGCGATGCAGCCGCGTTGGTTGCGTATAGGTGGCTACTGGTATCCGCGTGGCGGTATGCCGATCGACATTTTCTATCAAACCGGCAATGTGCCGGGCGGCGTTTGGGTTCCCGACGCCAATGTGCCAAGCTATCGTGGCAGGGGATAACGAATCACTATGGCTGATACAGTACCGAAAAAGCGGGTTCGCCGCACAAAGGAAGAAGCCCGACGGGTGATCCTTGATGCCGCCGAAGAACGGTTGGCCAAAGGCGGGCCAGAGGCGTTGCGCCTGCAAGACATCGCTGCCGATGTAGGTATCTCTCATCCGGCCATTTTGCATCACTTTGAAAGCCGGGATGGGCTTGTGTTGGCGCTTTCTGTGCGCACATTGCTCAATCTGCGTGAAGGTTTGATTGAGCTTTTGAAGGATATCGACCTGCAGAACCCGGATGCCGGGGAAGTGATATCGCAGGTCTTTTCCGTGCTATCAGATCGTGGCTTGGCGCGTTTGCTGGCTTGGGTCGTTCTGTCTGGCCGTATGCCGGATATCCCCGCTGGCACGGCTGATGAATTTCTGATGCGCGATATTTCCGAGGTTATCCACAATCTACGGGATGAAGGCGCTGAGAAGCTGGGCCTGCCGCGTGCAAACAAACAGGATACGATGAATGTGGTCTTGCTGGCAGCAAGTGCCGCCTTTGGGGAGGCGGTGTTTGGGTCTGGCCTGTTGGACAGTTTTGGCGTTGAAGACCAAAGCGAAATGCGGAAAGATTTCCGTAAATGGTTTGCCCGTCTTCTGGAAATCCATCTGTTGAGTGGGGGCATGCCGGCAGACGAGGAATAGCGCGTGTCCGTATCTTCAACTTTTTCCGGCTTCGATCCGGCGCTGATCAAATTCTACAAAGCGCTCAAGAAGAACAATAGCAAGACATGGTTTGAGGCGCACAGAGCTGACTATGATGCCTTGCATCTGGAACCCGCCAAGGACTTTGTAGCCGCACTGGCGCCGGGGCTTTCCAAAATATCGCCCGACATTATAGCCGTACCGAAAGTGGGCGGCACGATTGGGCGTATCAATCGCGATACGCGCTTTTCCAAGGACAAGACGCCCTATAAACACAATATGTTTCTGCGCTTGCGTCAGCCTGCACAGGGCATGAAGGAAGGGCCGGGGACCTTTGTGCATATCGGCATTGACGGGCTGTGGTTGGCGGGTGGCTGGTTCCGCTTTGATACAGGCCCGCGCGACGCGTATCGGGCTGCCATTATTGATGACAAGAAAGGCCCAGCGCTTCTGCGCGCCGTTAAAAAAGTGGAGAAGGCCGGATTTGAAGGGCCGGGTGGCACTCATTACAAACGTGTGCCTCGCGGTTTTGACCCCGATCACAAACGGGCAGAATTTCTCAAGCATAGCGGTTTCTACATGACCCGGCATATTCCCGGGTCTTCCCCGCTGTTTTCTGCCGATGCCGTGCCCTTTATGTTGGAACAGGTAAAAGCTTTCCAGCCGGTGATTAGGTGGTTGCAGGCCCACGCCTCTGCCTAAACTGGCGCAACGTGCGACCGTGTGCCCTAAATCGCTGCGCCGCCCTTTGTTGACAGGGGCGAGCGCGTTCAATAGGTTCCGCCCAACTGATTTTGCATCAAGATTTGTGCCGTCATTTCTGGCGGTTTTGTTATGGAAAGGGCGATCTCATGAAAGTCGTCAACTCATTGAAGTCTGCCAAGAAACGTGATCGCCATTGTCGCGTCGTGCGCCGTAAAGGTCGTGTTTACGTGATCAACAAGCGCAATCCGCGCCTGAAGGCTCGTCAGGGCTAAGCGATCATCAACACCGGATTGAGGCCGCGCTTCGCAAGGAGTCGCGGCTTTTTTCGTTTGGAGACCTGCTAATGACTGTCAAGGCCGTTGTGTTTGATATGGGAAATGTGTTGGTCGATTGGGATCCGCGCCATCTTTATCGCAAGCTCATCGATGATGAGGCGCAGATGGAGTATTTTCTGGCCGAGATTTGCACGATGGATTGGCATTTCGAGCACGATCAAGGCGGCAAGAGCTTCAAGGAAAATGCCGATCTATTGTCTGCGCAGCACCCTGAACATGAAGACCTCATTCGCGCTTGGGGCAATCGTTGGCTGGAGATGGTGAAGGGGCGCATTGAAGGCACCTTTGATTTGATTGATCAACTCAAGGCGGCAGGCTACGGACTTGTTGGTCTTACCAATGTGCCGGACGAACAGTTTGACGATTTGCGCGCCGCCTACGGTCTGTTTGAAGGGTTTGATGATGTGATCGTCTCAGGACGGGAAAAATGCGCCAAACCCGATCCTGCCATCTATGAGTTGACGGAACGCCGCGCCGGGCTGGCTGGGGCCGAACTGGCGTTTTTGGATGATCTGCCGAAAAACATTGCCACTGCAAACGATCGCGGCTGGCACGGCATTGTATTTGAACACCCGGATCAGGCCACGCGCGACCTCAAGGCGCTTGGATTGACGTTTTAGACTTGTCACACTGCTGCTGTGACGCAAAACATCAACATATCCCGCCGCTTTTCTGTGGCACCGATGATGGATTGGACGGATCGGCATTGCCGCTATTTCCATCGTCTCATCACGCGCCATGCGCTGCTATACACAGAAATGGTGACGGCGAACGCTGTGATCCATGGCGACCGGGAACGCCTGCTGGGCTTTGATGCCGCGGAACATCCTCTGGCACTGCAACTGGGAGGCAGCGAGCCGCAAGCCTTGGCGGAAGCGGCCCGTATCGGCGCAGGCTATGGCTATGATGAAATCAATTTGAATGTGGGGTGCCCCTCTGATCGGGTGCAATCAGGCTGTTTTGGCGCGGCCCTTATGGCCCAGCCGGATTTGGTGGCGCGCTGTGTGGAAGCCATGCAACAAGCGGTGGATATTCCTGTGACCGTGAAATGCCGGATTGGCATTGATGATCAAGATGAAGACGCTGATTTCCGCAACTTTATCGAAACCGTGACCGGCGCGGGGATAACAAGCTTTGCGGTCCATGCGCGCAAAGCATGGCTTAGTGGTTTAAGCCCTGCGCAAAACCGCGATGTGCCGCCGCTAAACTACCAGCGCGTTTATGACTTGAAGCAGGCGCGGCCTGATCTTGAGATTGTCATTAATGGCGGCGTGCCTGATCTGGCGGCTGCGCAGGATCATCTTTCGTATGTGGATGGGGTGATGTTGGGGCGCGCGGCATATAAAACACCGTGGATGCTGGCTGATGTTGATCAACGCTTTTTCGGGCATGTCCATGTGCCAGATCGCCAGCAAGTTATTGATTCCATGGTAGAATATGCCGCGCGTATGAACCGTGATCGCGGCACGCCGGTCAAATCCATCGCGCGTCATATGGTCGGCCTGTTTCAAGGGGAGCGGGGTGCTAGAGCCTATCGGCGCGCATTGTCGGACCATGTGCATCTGGCAGAAGCCGGAGCACAGGCGCTTCGTAACGCAGCATCACATGTGGCGGCCTAACGGTCGTTTCTCTCTCACTCCCTTGTTGGGGCCTTATGGATACAAGCCTCTCCACATTGTTGCCGGTTATCGCGGCCCTGCTGGCAACGGGGGCGGCTGCCGGATTTTTGGCCGGATTGTTGGGTGTGGGCGGTGGCATCATTGTTGTGCCTGTTCTCTACTATCTATTTGAAATTGTTGGTGTTTCTCCGGATATCTCCATGCATTTGGCTGTGGGGACGTCTCTGGCAACGATCGTGCCGACCTCCATCGCTTCGGCGCGCAGCCATCAGCGCAATGGCGCGGTTGATGATGCGTTGCTGCGCCTAATTGGGCCTGCGATCATCGGTGGCGTTTTGCTGGGGGCATTGATCGCCGCTATGGTGAGTGGCCGAACGCTGACCGGTGTTTTCGCTGTTGTCGCGCTTTTGGTTGCGCTGAATATGGCTTTCGGGCGCGAAAACTGGCAGATATCAGCCAATCTACCGGGCCGAACAGGCACCAGTGCCATGGGGCTGATCATCGGGGCTTTCTCTTCCATGATGGGGATTGGCGGCGGGACATTGTCGGTGCCGTTCCTAACCCTGTTTGGGCATCCGGTACACAAGGCGGTGGGAACCGCCGCGGCGATTGGTTTTTTGATCGCCGTGCCCGGTACGATCGGCTTTGTGGTTAGTGGCTGGACGGTTGAGGGATTGCCGGCCTTTGCTGTTGGCTATGTACATCTGCTTGGTTTCGCGTTGATTGTACCGGCATCTGTTCTTATGGCGCCTTATGGGGCGCGGGTGGCGCATGGGCTGGATCGTAAATTACTGTCACGTATCTTCGCCTTGTTTTTGGCGCTGACATCTATCAGAATGTTCATAAGCCTTTAATTTAAAAGGGAAAAACATGCCGTTTCCAATGCCGCCTCTGTTTGGTGATAATCTTGATTTTCTGCGCTGGCTGGCCCTTGCCATGGCGGGGCTGACAAGCATTGCCTATCCATTTATGGCGGAAGACGGCCCAATCAATCGCCGTACTTTGGTGAAGGTGGGCGCTGTGGGGGGCTTGATAATTTGGACATTGGCGAGCCACATTCATCTGCCAGATACAGCGCAAGGTATTGGTATTATTGTGCTTTTAGCGCTCGTCTTCTCCGTGTTGGGAGATGGGTTGCTGGCGCGAAATACAGATAAAACCTTCCTTTATGGCCTTGTGGCCTTTTTGACGGGTCACGTTTTTTATGTGGTTGCGATGCTGTTTTTGGCGGATTTCAGCCAATTATCCGGCTGGCAATTTGGCATAGCGGTGGCCTTGGCCGTGGCGGCATTGGGGATGATCGCCGTGCTGTGGAAGGGGGCAGGGTCGATGCGCCTGCCGGTCGCGTTCTATGCCACAACGATTGCGTTCATGGGGATTTCGGCAGTATTTTCAAATGCTTATGGGGGCTGGGTCATTTTGGGGGCTGTGTTGTTCATGGTCTCGGATTCGGTCATTGGTATAGAGCGGTTTCGCAAGCCTTTTCCCGGCTCGCGGATGACGGTGTGGGTGACATATATGGGCGCCCAATATTTGCTGCTTTTCGGGCTTTTCCACCATCTTTTGCAAGCGGGCTGACCCAAGCTTTGCGGTGGGGCAAAAACTGACATTCAAACTCATTTAAACGCCAGTTTTACAGGTTTCGAGCGGGTTTAGGCCGAAAACGCATCAATTGTTGTTGAGGAGCGTGGTCTTTTCTTGCCAAGCGCGGCTCGGCTGATAGAGTCTTTGTTGATTGTACAAACATGCTGGCCGCGCGCCGCCCTGAAGTTTGGGCCAGGCTGCGCGACTGGAATATGAAGGATTAACATTGTGAGCGAGCTTGAGGGGCGGGAAAACCCCGGCCGCTCGCGTCGCCGCCGTAACCGGCGGAGAGGGCGTCGTAACAAGAACACGACGCAGCACCAAACCGAGTCCGCAAATGGGACTCCAGATGGTGAGGACGCGAGGCCACCCCAGCACAAACCAACTGGCCCCGCCGTGGCAGCAGGCACGGCAGGCGCGAGTGCGCCCCTTGGGGATCAGGCCGCCCGGCGCGCGCGGCCCAACCGCAAACCCAAAATGCAGCTTTGGCAGCGGCCAGCCCAACAATCGGGCACTGGCCATGATGGTCACGTCGATGCCCCGCCGACCCCACCGGAACAGGCGCCAGCAGCAAACGGACGACCCGCGGCACGGATAAGGCGCGGGCGCGAGGTTTATGCCGCGATTGATCTGGGCACAAACAATTGCCGCCTGTTAGTGGCAAGGCGCACCCGCGATGGTTTTCGCGTGGTGGATGCTTTTTCGCGGGTTGTGAGATTGGGTGAAGGTGTGCGCAGCAGCGGTGCCTTGTCGGAGGAGGCGATGGACCGCGCTGTCGATGCCCTTGAAAATTGCGTTGAAAAAATGAGCCGCCGCGGCGTGACCCGTTCGTGGTCGATCGCGACAGAGGCGTGCCGAATAGCCGAGAACGGCGATGTTTTTCGTGACCGTGTGCGCGCCCGCACAGGGCTTGAGCTGGATATTATCTCTACCGAACGCGAAGCCAGCCTAGCCTTGCAAGGGTGCAAGCCGTTGATCGAGCCATGGGCAGATTACGCCTTGGTGTTTGATATTGGCGGTGGCTCGACCGAATTGATCTGGGTTGATTGCCGGGGCGAAACACCGGAACTGGCCGACTGGGTTTCATTGCCATCTGGCGTGGTAACGCTGACAGAGGCACTGGAAGGCCATGATCCCGGCGCGGTCGATTATCATCATATGTTGGATGTGGTGCGCGGGCAGTTGGCTGATTTTGCCAAGCGCCATGGTTTGAAAGAAAACCACGCAGAGGCAAAAATACAATTGCTGGGCACGTCGGGCACGGTGACAACACTGGCCGGTATTCACCTGAAATTGCCGCGCTATGATCGCCGCGCCGTTGATGGGTCGTGGATACCTTCACCGGCATTGTTGGAAATATCACATCGCTTGGCGGCGCTGGATTATGATGGCCGGGTGGCGGAGCCATGTATTGGTGAAGAACGCGCTGACCTTGTGGTTGCCGGTTGTGCCATCATGGAAGCGATTATGATTGAATGGCCAACGCTTAGAGTGCGGGTGGCCGATCGCGGTTTGCGCGAAGGCATGTTGCTGCAGCTTATGGCAGAGGCCCAACGCGAACGCCGCAAGAAGCGCCGTCGGCGCGGCGGGGGCGGGCGTGGCCGCCGCGGTGGCAATAACAAGCAATCGCAAAACATTAACGCTGAGGCGGCAGAGGGCACATCATGACGCAAGAAGGTGGAAACAATAAACCTGATGCCTCTAAAAAGGCGGCGGCAAAACCGGCAGCGAAAAAGAAGAAGAAGCGCACCCGTGCCACAGGTGAAAGCGGCCTGCATGTGAAGGTGAAAACGGCGAAGGGGCGGCGCATATCATCCAAGCTATGGCTGGAGCGGCAGTTGAATGATCCCTATGTGAAGAAGGCGCAGGCCGACGGGTATCGTTCACGGGCGGCGTATAAGCTGATCGAAATGGATGAGCGCTACAACCTGCTGCACAAGGGCGGCCGCATTGTCGATTTGGGGGCCGCGCCCGGCGGCTGGGCACAGGTGGCGGTGAAAAAAGTGGGGCCAACCGGCAAGGTGATCGGCATAGATTTGCAAGAGATGGATGGCATTGAAGGGGCGGAGCTTATCACCATGGATTTCATGGCTGATGAGGCACCGGATGTTTTGAAGCAGATGCTTGGTGGCTCTGCCGATTTGGTGATGTCGGATATGGCAGCGCATGCCACCGGGCATAAGGGCACCGATCACATCAAGATTATGGCGCTGGCTGAAACGGCTTTGATGTTTGCAGAAGAAGTGTTGGCCCCCGGCGGGGCCTTTGTGGCCAAGGTGCTGCAAGGCGGCACCGAAGCGGATTTGCTGGCTCAAATGCGGCGGCAGTTTAAGACGGTGCGGCATGTAAAGCCCAAGGCCAGCCGCGCGGATTCTAAAGAAATGTATGTGCTGGCCCAAGGTTTTCGGAGGAGTGACGACTAGGCTGTTGCTTCGGGCTTCAGCCGGGGTCGGTGTAGCGGGGAAATCTGGTAGGGCGATGTTGGTTGAGGCCCTGTCTGGATGCCGGATCAAGCCCGGGTTGCGTTATTTGTTGCGCGTCCCCAGCAGCCATAGGCCAAACCAAATAGTGCAATTATGGCTGCAAGCAAACCTTGGTAAATCAACGGGCCGCCCGTGGGCAGGCCAAACAAGGTGCCGGGAAAATTGGCCGGCCACATAATGCTGTATGCGGCTACAATGTTGAACGGCACGCTGAGCCAAAGGGTTGTGCGGACAAGTTTTTCGCTGATCATCGGTTTGCTCCCCAAGCGTTTCGGTGAGCCTAGGCCTTGCTTATGGTCGCGGCAAGCGGTCGCGTTTTGCATTTTGCTTTCGACGCAAGGGGGGAATCATGATAGTGGCAACTGCCAATCGGTGTTATGGAAGGAACCGTCCCATGCAGATCCGAGAGGCCCTCACTTTCGATGATGTTCTCCTTAAACCACGTGCGTCTTCTGTCCTGCCCGGGCAGGCCGATGTGCGCACCCGTATCACGCGCGAGATAGAGCTGGGCATACCGCTTGTCTCTGCCGCCATGGATACGGTGTCAGAAGCGCCTATGGCGATTGCCATGGCCCAATTGGGTGGCATTGGCGTGCTGCACAAGAACTTCACCCCCGAAGAACAAGCCGAACAGGTGCGGCAGGTGAAGAAGTTTGAAAGCGGCATGGTGGTAAACCCTGTTACGATAGAGCCTGATGCGCCCTTATCGGCGGCGCTGGCCTTGATGGAACGGCACAGGATTTCGGGTATTCCGGTGGTGGAGGCCTCGGGCAAGCTGGCGGGTATTCTTACCAATCGCGATGTGCGCTTTGCGGTGAATGAGGAAGAGCCTGTCAAAAATCTCATGACCCGTGAGAATTTGATCACCGTGAACGAAAATGTGGATATGGAACAGGCCAAGGCGCTGTTGCATCGTCACCGTATTGAAAAGCTGTTGGTGGTGGATGGTGATTATCACTGTATCGGTTTGATCACCGTAAAGGATATTGAGAAAGCGAAACTTAATCCCAATGCTGCCAAGGACGAGAAGGGTCGCCTGCGTGTGGCTGCTGCCACCGGCGTGGGAAATGAAGGCTTTGCCCGCACCGAACAGCTTATTGATGCGGAAGCTGATTTGCTGGTGGTGGATACCGCCCATGGCCATTCCCAAGGGGTGGCAGATGCGGTGACGCGGATCAAAAACTTCAACAGCAAAGTGCAGGTTGTGGCGGGTAATATCGCGACGCCGGAAGCGGCTTTGGCATTGATTGAGGCAGGCGCAGATGCAGTGAAGGTGGGCATTGGCCCCGGTTCCATCTGCACAACGCGGATTGTGGCAGGCGTGGGCGTGCCGCAGCTAACAGCCGTGATGGACGTGGCAGAGCTGGCTCACAAGCACAATATTCCCGTGATCGCCGATGGTGGTTTGAAATTCTCCGGCGATGTCGCCAAGGCGCTGGCCGCGGGCGGTGATTGCTGCATGGTTGGTTCCATGCTGGCGGGCACCGATGAAAGCCCCGGCGAGGTGTTCCTCTATCAAGGGCGTTCCTACAAATCTTATCGCGGCATGGGCTCTGTCGGGGCAATGGCTCGCGGCTCTGCGGATCGATATTTTCAAGATGAAGTGACAGACAGCATGAAACTGGTGCCCGAAGGCATTGAAGGCCGCGTGCCCTATAAAGGTCCGGTCGGTAATATTGTGCATCAGCTTGTAGGTGGGGTGAAAGCTGCCATGGGCTATACGGGGGCAGCGACTATTCAGGACTTTCAAGAGCGGGCCGAATTTGTGCGCATTACCTCTGCCGGGTTCAAGGAAAGCCATGTGCATGATGTTTCCATCACGCGCGAGCCGCCCAACTACCCGATTTCGGGTTAACGGGTATGCAAGAAAAAGCACGCATTGCCGCTGCCATTCAAATTTTGGATGAGGTGTATGAAGGACGCCCGGCTGATAAGGCCGTCTCGGCCTGGGGACGCACGCATCGCTTTGCCGGGTCGAAGGATCGCCGCGCGATTTCAGCCTATGTCTATGATATACTGCGTAATTGTTGGCGGCTGAATGCGGTCGCCCCCGATGGCTCCGCCCGCGGATTGATGTTGGCGCATGTGCGCGGTGAGGATCTGGCGGCCTTGTTCGATGGCGAAGGGCATGGGCCAGCGGCGTTGAGCGAGGCTGAACAGGCTTGGGCCGCCGCGGATGTGCCCGCCCTTGAGGAAGCGGCAACGCACAACCTGCCGGACTTTTTGTTTGGCCCGTTACAAGCCCAATTTGGCGACGAACTGCCCGCGGTGCTGGCAGGCTTTGAAGGTCGCGCGCCCGTTGATCTGCGGGTGAATGTGCTGAAAACCACACGCGATGATGTAGTGGCCTCAACCGGCGGGGTGGCGCTTGAGTTGTCGCCCCATGCGGTGCGGGTTGAAGGTGATGTCAATCCGGCCTTATTGAAAGATGGATTGGTGGAGCCGCAAGATGTTGGCTCGCAGCATGTGGCGGATAAGGTGCAGGTTGAGCCCGGTCAGCAGGTGGTGGATTTTTGCGCCGGTGGTGGTGGGAAGACACTCGCCATGGCGGCTGCGATGCAGAACAAAGGCCAGATCTATGCCTATGATGCGCTGGCTGGCCGCATGAAGGCCCTGAAAAAGCGGCTGGAGCGCGCCAAGGTGCGCAATGCGCAAATTCACACCGATTATGATGAGCTGAAGCGCATCACAGAAGGCCGCGCCCATCGCGTACTGGTAGATGCCCCGTGTTCGGGCACCGGCGCATGGCGACGCAACCCGGAAACGCGCTGGCGGCTGGATGAAGCCACCTTGGCGAAAACCGTCGCTCTACAGGCTGAAATTCTGGATAAAGCCGCGCCTTTGGTGAAACCCGGCGGCACGCTCACTTATGTGACGTGCTCCTTCCTTGCGGTTGAAAATGATGCCCAAGCGCAGGCCTTTTTGGCGCGAAACAAAGGTTTTGAGGTGGGCGAGGAAGCCCCTGTCCAACTTTTGCCGCATCTTAACGATAGTGACGGGTTCTATATCGCGTCGTTCCGGCGCAAAGATTGATTTGCTGGCGGCTTAACTTGCCTGCGCGGCTGTGCTAAGCGAGCAGCAATGGAATTGGAGATCTAAATGAAGCGTTTGTGCCTGCTGATTATTGCCAGTCTTTTCACTCTGTCGGCCCATGCATTGTCGATGAGCGACAAGTTGAATGCCGTGGGGGATAGCGCATTGGCCGCCGGGGATTTAACCGCGGCGCGTCAAGCTTACGAACAAGCCGTTGTGGCTGATCCCGCCGATCCGCGGCCACGTATTGGCTTGGGCAATGTGCATTTGGCGCTGGATCACCCGATGGCTGCGCGCCAATTTTATGCCGGTGCGCTGGATATAGAGCCCGATGATCTCAAGGCATTGTCCGGCGGCGGCAAGGCCGATTTGGCACTGGAGCTGGAAGCAGAAGCTGAAAAGAAGAAAGAGCGCCTGTTGCGCCTGTGCGGTGCCGATTGTCCTGAATATAAAGATTTGAAGCAGGCCGTTATCGCCTTTAAGGAACGTCCGCAAATGAGTGAAGCGGAACGTTTGGCAGCGCTGAGCGCGAAGAAAGACGAAGACGAAAAAGACGGCAAGAAATAGGCTTAATTCCCCTTATGACAGATCGCATTCTGATTATTGATTTCGGCTCGCAGGTTACGCAGCTGATTGCAAGGCGCGTGCGCGAAAGCGGCGTTTATTCCGAGATTGTGCCCTTCCAAAGCGCCGAAAAAGCGCTGGAGAATTTTGATCCGCAGGGCATTATTCTGTCGGGCGGGCCAGCTTCGGTTACAGGCACAGATACGCCGCGCGCGCCTGCCCAAGTGTTCGACATGGGCGTGCCCGTGCTTGGCATTTGCTATGGTGAACAAACCATGGTGGCGCAACTTGGCGGCGCAGTAGAGCCGGCCCATGAACGGGAATTTGGTCGTGCCGAAATTGAAGTGACGGATAGCTGCGATTTGTTCGATGGGCTTTGGTCGGTTGGGAACACATCCCAAGTGTGGATGAGCCATGGCGACCGCGTAACCGCCTTGCCGGATGGCTTCAAGGTTGTCGCCACCACACCGAATGCGCCGTTTGCGGGCATCGCCAATGATGAAAAGCGTTTCTATGGCGTGCAGTTCCACCCTGAGGTGGTGCACTCGCTGGAAGGGGCCAAGCTGCTGAACAACTTTACCCACAAGGTGTGTGGTTGTTCCGGCGATTGGACTATGGCCGCGTTTAAAGACACCATGATCGCCAAAATACGCGAACAAGTGGGTGAAGGCCGGGTGATTTGCGGCTTGTCCGGCGGGGTGGACAGCGCCGTGACCGCCAAGCTGATCCATGAGGCGATTGGTGAGCAACTAACCTGCGTGTTTGTAGATACAGGCTTGATGCGCATGGGGGAGGGCGAAGAAGTCGTTTCCCTGTTCCGCGAACATTACAATATTCCGCTGGTGCATGTAGAAGCCGAAGACGAATTCCTGAGCCAGCTTGATGGCGTGGACGACCCGGAGAAAAAGCGCAAGATCATTGGCGCGTTGTTTGTTGATTTGTTCGACAAGGAAGCCGCCAACGTGGATGGCGCAGAATTTTTGGCCCAAGGCACGCTTTATCCTGATGTGATTGAAAGCGTCTCCTTCACGGGGGGGCCATCTGTCACCATCAAGTCCCATCACAATGTGGGCGGCTTGCCCGATTACATGAAGCTGAAACTGGTAGAGCCTTTGCGCGAACTCTTTAAAGATGAAGTGCGTGTGCTGGGCCGTGAACTGGGCTTGCCCGAAAGTTTTGTGGACCGCCATCCGTTCCCTGGCCCCGGTTTGGCCATTCGTTTGCCCGGCGCGGTAACGAAGGAACGCGCGGATATTCTGCGCAAGGCCGATGCGATCTATTTGGATGAAATCCGCAAGGCCGGATTATATGATGAAATTTGGCAGGCCTTTGCCGTGTTGTTGCCCGTGCGCACCGTGGGTGTGATGGGCGATGAGCGCAGTTACGAAAGCGTGTGCGCCTTGCGGGCCGTCACCTCAACCGATGGCATGACGGCAGACTTCTATCCTTATGATATGGAATTCCTTGGTCGCGTCGCCACCCGCATCATCAATGAGGTGAAGGGCATCAATCGCGTGACCTATGACATTACGTCGAAGCCGCCCGGCACGATTGAGTGGGAGTGAGGAACGGTTGCGGAGCGAATGAAAGGTCCGGTGGACCTTTCAGAGGGTTGACGCATCAATTCGAGAGACGAACACCCTGAGAGCTATGCTCGAAGGGTCGGCCCTCTGGTCGGCGCGCCGCTAATCTCCTATGCTGCCGGTAATGTCGGCGGGAGGGCTAAATGCTCCTAACATTTCACATCATTATTGCCAGTGCGTGGCTGGGCTTGGTCGCGGGGGAAACCGCGATGGAACTGATGGCCAAAAGCCGGGAGACGAAGAGTTTCGTTGCGCAAGTGCATCGCACAATCGACATTTATGTTGAAGGGCCGTTGATGTCTCTAACGCTTATTACTGGGTCCATATTGCTTTGGGATATTTGGCCGGAGGTATCGACATTGCTGCTTGTGAAAGTGGCCGCGGGTGTCATAGCCGTGATTGCGAATGTGATCTGCATTCATTGGGTGATTGAACGCGCCCGTGCCACGACGGATGAGGCGTTTAAGGGCTGGGCTGCCAAGATCAAACTCACGGGCTATACAATCCCCTTTGCCGTCGTTGCATTGGGGTTGGGCATTTATGGTGTGTAGAAAGCGGGAGCCGGGCGATGGTTGAAGACATTTTGAATTTTTATGCGCCGATTACGAATATCGGCACGGGTGGGCAGCCGACCGAAAGCCAGTTGGCCGACATTGCGGGGGCGGGTTACACAAGCTTGATCAATCTGGCGATGAATGATTCCGACAATGTGATCCCGGAAGAAGGGAATATCGCGGCGTCTTATGGCATGGCCTATATCCATATGCCTATTCCGTTCGACGCGCCCAATGCTGGACATTTGCGCAAGTTTTTTCGACTGATGGATGCGCTGGAGGGGGAGCGTGTGTTTGTGCATTGCGCCGTAAATGCGCGTGTGTCGGCCTTTATGTATCAATATCTAACCTTGCAACAGGGCGTTGCGGAAGAGGTGGCGACCTCACCCCTGCTGACCAAATGGTTGCCGCAGATGGATGAAAAATGGCAAGCCATTTTGGCGCTGAAGGTGGCGGATATCGCCTAGCTGGATATGAAATGTGCATCAACCCTTGAGGTTGCGTCGTTAAGACCCCACATTAGCACCAGCAAAAGGCAGGGCAGGTGATGGACGGGCTGGAACAGCTATTCGACAGATTGATGGAATGGCTCAACGCCAATGAAGGTGTTGTTGAAGGTGTCGCTGTGCTTATTGCCGTTGCCACGCTGGCCTTTCCCCAATTGCGAGCCGCGCTGTTTGGCAATAATCGGGACAACACGAACAATCAGGGCTTTGATGTATCTGCGCTTGATCCGGCCTTGATCGACACCATGTTGAGCGGTGCTGCCAAGGGCGGGGCTGCGGGCAGTTTCTTCGCGCCGCGCTTGCCGGCCTTTGGGCGGCTTGATCAAACATGGTCATCTGGCCCTGTGGAAGATCACAAAGATGCCCATGGCAGTCCGACCATTGCGGTGTTTCCGTTTTCGCCGCTGGATGATGGCGAGGCGCGCAGCGGCCTGTGTCATGCATTGGCAGATGAGATTGCCACCGGCTTTGCGGGCATGACAGGATATGAGGTGCTGGCGGGGCGTGCTGTTCATGGCATGGAACATCAAATTGCCCATGCTGGTACTCGCTATGTAGTGGAAGGGTCGGTGCGTACCTTGGGCGAGAATGTGCGCATTATCGCGCGCGTGGTAGACGTCGCGACAGGTCGCCATTTATGGGCAGATCGGTTTGATTGTGCCTGCGATGATCTGACGGCGGAAGAAGAAGCCCTAACCCAACGCATTACCTGGGAAGTGATTGACCATATTCAAGCTGCCGAGGTGGCACGCGCCGCCAAGGCAGATCCACATGATCTTGATAGCTGGTCTTTATCGGTGTTGGCGTTTTCCGGGGTTGGGGCGGCGCAACAAAAAGACGGCGCGCTGGAAGCTGAAAGGCTGGCGCGTTTGGCCGTGGAACAAGCGCCTGATAGCGGCATGGCGCACGCGGTGTTGGCCGCCACCTTAATGCAAAAGCGCGGCTTTAACTTGAAGGCGAAAGATCAGGTCAGCGAACAGGAAATTCGTGCCGCCGGTGATAAAGCGCTGGAACTGGCGCCCGATGATGCCATGGTGAACGTTATTTACGGGTTTGTGCTGACATCCCTGAATGACGCGGAAACCGCCATTCCGCATTTGCGCCGGGCGGTTGATATTAACCCGGTGAATGCCCGCGCCCACGCCCATTTGGGCCGCGCCTTGCGCAATGCGGGTAATTTGGAAGAGGCGCAACAGCATATTCAGCGTGCCGTGCAGATTGCGCCGCGCGATCCTATGGCGTTCATCTGGTGGGGCTGGGTGGCCGCTGCACGCTTGCTTGAAGGTGATATTGCCGGGGCGATTGCGGCGGAAAAACGCGCCATCGGCCTGTCGCGTCGCTATTATTGGAACTGGCTTGTGCTGGCGGCGGCCTACGGTTTGGATGGACAAATTGACGAGGCCAAGCGCGCGGCGAAAGAGGCCGTGGTTCTTAACCCCGATCTTGCCGAAGCAGGCGCAGTGGAGGAAGTTGTGCGCGGGTCGCTGGGTGGACGCTTGGATGTTGGGCCCTTGTTAAAAGGGTTGCAACAGGCGGGGCTTGGTTGAGGCGGAGCCGCCGGGGCTAACGCAAGCGGGCCGGATTGGCATTATTGATCTGGGTTTCGCTTAACCCGATAGAGCCACCAATGCGGTGGATCAAATCGGCCTCCAGTGGCATGAGCACACCATCAGCAAACGCCACTCGCCACAACATTTCGATAATGGATAGACGCTCAGTCTCGGTGAAATTTTGCCGAATGGTTTGGCGATATTCAAAATTGTCGTCGGCGGCATGTTCCACTGTTTCTGCGCGGGCGGCCAAAGCGGCGGCGTCTTTTGGTGTTAGGTCAAATCTTTCCCGCACCAATTGGGCGATAATTTGCCGTTCTTCAATGCCGTAATCCTGATCCTGGCGCGCAAGCTCGACCAACAAAACAGCCGCCGCCAACGCATTGGCGTGTGGACGGTCTGATAGCGGGCTATCGGCCGATGAATGATCGCGTTCCCGTTTCAGGAAATCGGCAATATTTTCCAGCAGTTCTGACATACGCCCCTGATTTACCCCAAATTCTAAAGTGCCTTTATAGCTTAAGCATGACATAATAGGCTTGAATGATGTGGCGATACAACTTGCGTATAAAGGGAGCAGGGTAATGACACGCGGATTGATGATTGCAGGCGCACTGTTGGTACTGATTTTGGGTGGCGCGCTGGCATATTTGCTGACAAATGCCGGTGAAATTCTGGAAAGTGCGATTGAATCTTACGGGCCGGAGATGACCCAATCAGACGTGACGGTGGATGATGTTGATTTATCCCCCACTGATGGCGAAGGCGAGATCAAGGGTTTTGAGGTGGATAACCCCGATGGCTATGAAACCAAAAAGGCATTGACGTTGGGATCAATCGCCTTGGGCATTGATCCTGCCACCATTGGCGAGGATGTAATTGTGATCCGCAAGGTGCATGTCACCCAGCCAAGCGTAACGGTAGAGATTGCGGAAGATGGTTCCACCAATCTTGAGCATCTGCAACGCAATGTGATGGCCTATGTTGAAAACCTGCAAAAAGCAGTTGAGGAACAAACCGGCGGCGGCTCATCGGGCGGCGGCGCAAATGATGGTACAGAATCTGGGGTGGAACAAAAGTTCATCCTTGAAGACTTCCGCCTGACGGGTGGTGAGGTAACGGTGCATTCCAAATTTCTCAATCTGGGTGAAATCAGCTCTGATTTGCCGGATATCCTGATGTCAGATATCGGCAAGCGCCAAGGCGGCATGACCGGGGGTGAACTGGCCGCCGTATTGCTCGACAAGGTGAAGGGTGATGCCTTGGGCGCGGTTCAACGCCTTGATCTGGCGGATGTGAACAAAATGCTTGATGGCGGTGTGGATGCGTTGAAACAACAGGGGTTGGATCGCATTGATAAGGAGCTTGGCGAAGGTGCCGGGCAAGCTGTCGAAGAGCTTGGCAAAGCCTTTGGCGATATGTTCTAGGCTGATTGTGGGGGATATGATGGCGCATGATCTGCAACTAAGAGATGCAACAGGCTGGCTTGCGGCGATGGCAGCGGGCGAGCTGACCGCGCGCGACTTGCTGGAAAAGGTGATCGCAAGGATCGAGGCGGTAAACCCCTCTCTAAATGCTGTGGTTGTGACAGACTTTGCAGCGGCGCGCAAAGCCGCCGATGTAGCAGACAAGGCGCGCGCAGCGGGTGAGGTATTGGGGCCGTTGCATGGGCTGCCAATGACCATCAAGGATGCACTGGAGGTGGCAGGTATTGTCACAACAGGCGGTGCACCGGAACTGAAAGACCATGTGCCCACCGCACATGCAGATGCGGTGCAACGTGTGGTCGATGCCGGGGCGATCATCATTGGCAAAACAAATGTGCCTTATATGAGCGGCGATTTGCAGACCTATAACGACGTTTACGGCACCACGAATAACCCGTGGGATACGGGGCGCACGCCCGGTGGTTCATCCGGTGGGGCAGCGGCATCATTGGCGGCGGGGCTGACGATGATTGAAATCGGGTCCGATATTGGTGGGTCTATTCGTTGCCCGGCGCATTATTGCGGCGTGGCGGGGCATAAGCCCAGCTTAGGGCTTGTATCCAAGCGGGGGCACATTCCACCGCCGCCGGGCATGGTGGAAGAAGATGATTTGTCCGTGGTGGGGCCACTGGCCCGCTCGGTACGGGATCTGGAACTCATGCTGCCCATTCTGCTTGGTCCGTCTGCGCGGGACGCCAAGGCATGGCGCGTAGAACTGCCAGCGGCACGGGCCAACCAGCCAAAAGGTATGCGTTTGGCGCTGTGGCTGGACGACCCTTTCGCGACAGTTTCTGCGGCGACGAAAAAAGCGCTGAATGATTTGGCCGATGGGCTTGAGGCGGCAGGGGCCAAGGTGGATCGCGACCCGCCATTGCCGACCTCCTTGGCGGAGACGATGAAAATCTATCACCCTATGCTGAACGCCGTTGTGCTGTCGGGCTTGCCGGATCAAATGCTGGAAGGGTTGGCGGAACGTGCCAAGGGCAGCGATCCGGACAGCACGGATATTGATGTGTTGCAGGCGCGCGGGGCCGATATGCGCTATCGCACCCATGCAATTTATCAAGAAATGCGGGCCGCCTATCAGGCTGCCTGGGAAGCGTTTTTTGAAAACTATGATGCGGTTTTGATGCCGGTGTCGCCCGATGCGGCGTTTGAACACAATACCGACGTGTCGTTCGCGGAGCGGGTGGTGCCGGTAGATGGGGCCGATCGGGCCTATATTGATTTTCTGAAATGGGCCGGACCGGCCATTTTAGGACGCTTGCCTGCCACGGTTACGCGCGCCGGGTTTTCGCCCCAAGAATTGCCAATTGGGGTGCAAATTATGGGGCCTTATCTGGAAGATTTAACTACCTTGGCGGTTGGTCGTGCCGTAGAAGGGGTGACAGGCGGCTTTCACCCCCCGGAATTGGTTTGAAAATACTCGCAATTCAGCGATTTTTTTGCTAGATTTGCTCTTGTATTCCAAGGGTCAAAATGCTCTGAATGCCACCCCGCGCGCCCCCGCGTGCTGGTGCGGTGCAAAAGTACCGTATTGCTCTTAAAGACACCAACCCGGATGGAGGGTCAAATGTCTGCACAACCACCCGTCAATGAAGGCAAAACTGCCCCAAAACGCCGTATTACAGCGCCGCGTATCGCTGCGCGCAAAAACGGTGAACCGATTGTTTGCCTGACCGCCTATACAGCGCCGATTGCAAAATTGATTGATCCGCATTGTGATCTCATTCTTGTGGGCGATTCGCTGGGCATGGTCATGCATGGGCTGGACAGCACCGTAGGCGTCACGCTGGATATGATGATCCTGCATGGCAAGGCAGTTATGCGGGGCTCTGAGCAGGCTTGTGTGATTGTAGATATGCCTTTTGGTTCCTATGAGGCGAGCGCCGAAACGGCTTATGCCAATGCGGCGCGTATCATGCAGGAAGTATCCTGTTCCGGCGTGAAGCTGGAAGGCGGCGTGGCCATGGCCGACAAGATTGCCTTTTTGGTAGAACGCGGCATTCCCGTGGTTGCGCATATTGGGTTGCAACCGCAATCAGTGAACACACGCGGCGGTTATCAGGCGGCGGGGCGTTCGCGCAATGAATGGAGCGGTATTTTAGCCGATGCGCGCGCCGTGCAGGATGCCGGGGCCTTTGCGGTTGTGGTTGAAGGCGTGGCGGCGCCCTTGGCGGAAAAAATCACCCGCGATCTTGATATCCCCACGATCGGTATCGGTGCCTCATCGCGCTGTGATGGCCAAATATTGGTGACGGACGATATGCTGGGCATGGGCGACAGGGTGCCGAAATTCGTCAAGAAATTTGCTGATCTGGCGGGCATTATCGATGGCGCTGTGGGCCAATATGCGGCGGAAGTGCGCGATCGCAGCTTTCCGGGGGAAGAACATACCTATGCCATGAAGGCAGGCGATAAAGCCGCCCTGGAGGCTGAAAAAGAGGCAAAGCCGGATCGGGAAGGTGAAATCCCCTGGCTGTCGCTGGTAGCCGAGGATTGAGTGACCAGCTAAATCCCTGAAAATGAGGATAAATGCCGCTGCCGCGCAGATTGATTTGCGTCCACATCATAGATAGTGTCAGCGCCATTGTGATTTTGTGTGGCGCGGGAGTGCTTAAGTGAGCGACGTATTCAGTGAAGTTGATGAGGATATCCGCCGCGATCAGATGAAGGCGCTGTGGGATCGTTTTGGCGGCTATTTGATCGGCGCGGCTGTGGCTGTTGTGGCGGCCACCGTTGGCAATGTGGTTTGGCAAAATTGGGATCAAAACCGCAAGGTTGAAGCATCCGAAGCCTATCGTGCCGCCGCGGCCTTGGTGGCGGAACAGGCCCCCAATGCAGAAACTGCCTTGCGCGGTGTGATCGATGGCAGCCCCGCAGGCTATGCGGCCTTGGCGCGGTTTGATCTGGCTGCCTTGCAGGTGGCCAAGCCTGATACGGCAGGCGCCATTGCAACGCTGGATGCCATTGCCGCGGATGCGGGCGTGGCAGCCACTTTGCGGGATCTGGCACGCATGAAGGCGGCACTGATTGCAATTGATACGGCGTCTGCGGATGAGGTGGAGGCCCGGCTGGCCCCGCTGACAAAGGCGGGCAATGCCTATCGTCCCCTGGCGCTGGAAGCAAAAGCCATGAACGCGATGCGCGATGGCCGTGAGGATGATGCTCGCACCTTGTATGATGAACTGTCGCGCGATTTCAAAGCACCGGCTGGCGTGCGCTTTCGGGCGAATGCGATGCTGGATGTGTTGGGGCGTCCCCAGCCTGTGGTGGCGGTTGACCCTGCAACAGATGGCGTCGCCGAAGATGAGGCAGCGCAATGAAGTTTTTGAAACCTTTTGTTGGCGTTAGTGTGTTGGTAGCGGGCCTTGCGGCGTGCTCTGATTCTGTTGACCCGAAAGACAAGCTGCGCGGCGAACGCATTTCGGTGCTTGCCTTTGAAAGCAAGATCGAGGCCGATCCGCGTTTGGGCCAGGTGCCTGTGCGCCTGCCGCGGCCTTATGTAAATGAAAACTGGTCACAGCCGGGTGGCTATGCCAGCCATGCCATGCATCATTTAATGCTGGACGGCCCGTTGAAAGAACGCTGGGCAGCCGGTATTGGCATTGGCGCATGGGATTACGGCAAGCTGTTGGTGCCGCCGATCGTGGTTGGCGATGTTGTGTTTGCGGCTGATGCCGAAGGCCATGTCAGCGCCTTTGATCTGAAATCAGGTAAACGGTTTTGGACCCGCAATGTGTCTATCCGCGGTGAAGACCCGGATGAAAATGTGGGCGGTGGCTTGGCCTATGGCGATGGCCGCTTGTATATCAGCACCGGGCTGGGCTTTGTAATCGCCGTTGAAGCGCGTACAGGGAATGCGCTTTGGCATCGCAAAATTGGCTTACCGTTTCGCGCCGCGCCCACGTTTCACGATGGCCGGGTTTATGTGATCAGCCATGATAACCAACTTTTCGCGCTTGATGCCAAAAATGGTGAAACCCTATGGGAGCACGCCGCCTTGGTAGAGGCTGCGGGCCTGCTGGGTAATTCATCGGTTGCGGTTGAAGACGACATCGTGATTGCGCCGTTTACATCGGGTGAAGTGGTGGCGCTGCGCGCCGAAAACGGCAAAGTGCTTTGGCAGGATTCGCTCACCCGCACCGGGCGCTTAACATCGCTTTCCACGCTGGCGGATATTGCAGGTCGCCCCGTTATTGACCGTGGCCTTGTTTTTGCGGCTTCCCATGCCGGGCGGCTGGTGGCCATTGATTTGCGTACCGGGGAACGGGTGTGGACGCGCAGCATAGCCTCTACCCAAACCCCCTGGGTAGCGGGTGATTATCTGTTTGTTGTGACCGTTGAAGCGAAAATGGTTTGCCTGAATCGGGCTGATGGCCGGGTACGTTGGGTGGCTGAACTTGCCCAATATGAAGACCCGGAAGATCAGGAAGACCCGATTGTATGGTCTGGACCTGCTTTGGGTTCCAATCGTTTGATCGCGGTTTCCAGCCATGGCAAGGCGGTGTCCGTTTCGCCCTATACGGGTGAGATCAAGGGGCAGGTCGATATTCGTGAAGGCAGCTTTATTCCGCCGGTAATTGCCCGGCGCACACTCATCATTTTGAATGATGAAGGGGAGATGATCGCTTACCGCTAGGCGGCAAGGGATCACATATTGGGGTGACCACCTATGTTTACAATTGCCATTGTTGGTCGGCCCAATGTGGGGAAATCTACACTCTTTAACCGGCTTGCCGGTAAGCGTTTGGCGCTGGTGGATGATACGCCGGGTGTGACCCGCGACAGGCGAGAAGCCTTTGGTTCGCTGGGTGATCTGGAATTTTTGATTGTCGATACGGCGGGTCTTGAAGAAGCCAAACCCGGCAAGCTGGAGGCGCGAATGCGTGCCCAAAGCGAGCAGGCCATTGTTGATGCCGATCTTTGCCTGTTTTTGATCGATGCGCGCGCGGGCGTGACCCCGCTGGACAACCACTTTGCAGATGTGATGCGACGCACCTCAACGCCTTCATTGGTGTTGGCCAATAAATGCGAAGGCAAGGCCGCAGACCCCGGCTTTTATGAAGCCTTTGGTTTGGGACTTGGCGATCCTATCAAGTTTTCTGCCGAACACGGGGAAGGGCTGGCCGATTTGCTGGAGGCCATGCGCCCCTTTGCAGAAGCGGCTGCCGAAGCCGCGCCGGAAGACGCCGATGAAAACGCCGAAGGCCCGATCAAGGTGGCGATCGTCGGGCGGCCAAATGCGGGCAAGTCTACGCTTATCAATCATATGATCGGACAAGATAGATTGCTGACTGGGCCGGAAGCGGGCATTACGCGCGATTCAATATCGGTTGATTGGGAATATGTCGCTAAGGATGGTGAGCGCCACGCCATTCGTTTTCATGACACCGCCGGTATGCGCAAAAAGGCGCGCGTGAATGAAAAGCTGGAGAAGCTATCGGTCGCCGATGGCTTGCGCGCGGTGAAATTCGCGGAAGTGGTGGTGGTCATGCTGGATGCGACCCAACCTTTTGAGAAGCAGGATTTAACAATCGCGGCCCTAATTGCCCGCGAAGGCCGCGCCTTGGTAATAGCGGTTAATAAGTGGGATTTGGTGGAAGATAAGCAAGCCATGCAAAAAGAGCTGCGCTTGTTGCTGGAAGAAAGCCTGCCGCAAGTGCGCGGTGTGCCGATGGTGACATTTTCTGCCATGACAGGCCGCGCGGTTGATAAGTTGATGCCTGCTGTGATTGATATTTACAAGGTTTGGAATGCGCGGATTGGCACCGGGCAGCTTAATCGCTGGCTGGATGAAATGATTATTCGCCATCCGCCGCCATCAGTGAATGGCAGGCGCATTCGGCTGCGTTACATGACGCAGGCCCGCACACGCCCCCCCACCTTTGCGCTGTTTGCCAGCCGGGCGGAATCATTGCCCGATAGTTACAGTCGCTATTTGGTGAATGGATTGCGCGAACGCTTTGACCTGAAGGGTGTGCCTATTCGCATTCATGTGCGCAGTCAGAAAAACCCCTATGTGGATGATAAGGGCAAGGGGTAAAACCCTATCTCGATGTAAAAAACCCCGACGCGGTGGCCGGGGTTTAAGGTATTTGCGAATATTGGGAGAGGCTTAGTCCTCCAATATCACCCGGCCTATCACGCTGCCTGCGCGCAGATCATCAAGTGACTGGCTGGCTTGATCAAGCGTGCGGTGTTCCATGGGAATGTCGGCTACCTTGCCATCTTGCGCCATTTTAATGCAATCGCGGAACTCACCCAGGGAGCCGACGAAGCTGCCGCCCATAGAGATGGCGCGCAGCGGGAACATGGTGATCGGCATGGAAAAGCCGCCACCGAACAGGCCCACCACATAGCAGGAACCGCCTTTGCGCAGGCATGAATGGGCGGTGGTGAAACTGGCTTCATTGCCCACAAAATCGACGGACCCGAAGGCGCCGCCACCGGTTTTGGCCATGAGTTGTGCAATGGCATCTTCATCCTTGCCGTTGACGACATCGGAGGCACCGGCGGCTTTGGCAGCTTCAAGTTTGGCGTCGTCAATATCAACCACGATAGGGCCTTTGCCGAACATGGCTTTGGCAAATTGAATGCCCATCATGCCAACACCGCCTGCGCCCACAATCACAATGCTGTCGCTTTCTGCCGGGGTGCCAAGTTTGCGCAGGGCGGAATAGGCGGTTAGGCCCGAACACGCAATCGCGGCTGCCATGGCGGGGCTTACCCCTGCATAGTCTACGCAATAGCGCCCATCAGGCACGATCACATGGCTGGCAAAGCCGCCATCTACCACAACGCCCAAATGGCGCGGCGCGGTGCAGAACTGTTCTTCATCACGGGTGCAGATGGCGCATTCGCCACAACCGATCCAGGGGTAAACGGAAACCTTGTCACCAATGCTGACGCCGGAGGCATCGGGGCCAATAGCCTCTACCTCGCCCACAATTTCGTGACCCAGTGTAAAGGGCAGGGGGCGGTTGCCGCGCACATCCAGCTTGGCATCGCCACCCAGACCGAAATAGCCATCATGAATATGGACATCAGAATGGCAGACGCCGCGATGGGTGATTTTCACCAGCACTTCTTTGCCCGCGGGCGCGGGGGTTTCCATTTCGTTGCGAACCAGTGCTTGGCCATATTCTTCAAACTGTTCTGCGTGCATAACAACTATTCCTGTGGTGAGTTCATTGGATGAATTTTGATGCCGCAGAGTGCCTTGGTGCGCGGGCAGGATCAAGCATTTTGGGGTTCGGTTTCGTCCAGTATATTGGCCAAAGCGCAAAATTCTTCGATCGAAAGGGTTTCGGCCCGCCTTGTGGGGTCTATCCCGCCTTTTTCCAGCAAGGCTTCACCCCCAAGGGGCTTTAGGGATTGGCGCAGCATTTTGCGTCGTTGGTTGAAGGCCTGTGCAACGACTTTTTGCAAAGTTTCGCTGCGCGCTGCGGCCAAGGGTTGGGCGCGGGGCGTAAGTTGCACAATGGTTGATGTGATTTTGGGCGGCGGTGTGAAGGCTTCCGGCGGCAGGTCAAACAGGCGACGGGTTTCGCACAGCCATTGGCTGAGGATTGACAACCGCCCCCATTGCTTGGTGCCGGGCTGGGCGGCAATGCGATCAGCCACCTCTTTCTGAAACATCAAAGTCATGGAGGTGACGTTGGCGTGGCGCTGTTCGATCTCAACCAGCCAGTTGATCAATAAGGGGGTGGCAATGTTGTACGGCAAATTGGCAACGATTTTGATTGGCCTGTCACCCAAGGTTGAAATGTTTAAGGCGAGCGCATCGCCGGCGCGCAGATCAAACGCGGTGCCGTGGGCGGCCTGTAGATAGGCTAGGGCTTTAACGGCCCTGTCGTCCTGTTCGATGGCGATGAGGGGGCTTGCCTCATGTGCCAGCAACATGCGGGTCAGCCCGCCGGGGCCGGGACCAACTTCCAGCACGGTATGGTCTGCGAAGGGACCGGCGGCGCGGGCGATTTTGTCGGTTAAATTCAGGTCCAGCAAGAAGTTCTGGCCCAGCGATTTGTCGGCTTTTAGATTTGCTTGCGCGATGATGTCTCGCAACGGTGGCAAGCCATCCAAGGTGTTGTAGGTCTGCTCAACCATTGCGCCGCTGCCCGGCAATTGCATAGGCGGTGTTGAGTGCCTCGATCAAGCTGCGCGGGTCGGCGATGCCTTTGCCCGCAATATCAAACGCGGTGCCATGATCGGGCGAGGTGCGCACAATGGGCAGGCCCAAGGTGATATTGACCCCGCGCGCGAAATCTATGGTTTTGAGCGGGATCAACGCTTGATCATGATACATGCAAAGCGCGGCATCATAGGTTTCACGCGCTGCGGCATGAAACAGCGTATCAGCCGGATGCGGCCCGCTGACAGCCAGCCCCGCGGCCCTAAGCGCGGCGCAGGCTGGGGCGATAATCTCAATTTCTTCGCGGCCCAGCGTGCCATCTTCCCCGCCGTGGGGATTGAAGGCGGCAACTGCCAAGCGGGGTGCAGTGATGCCGAAATCTTGCGTGAGTGCTTGCAGGGTGCGCTGCGCAATATCCTCTACCCGCGATTGGCTGAGTGTGACTGACACACTGGCAAGCGGTTGGTGAATGGTGGCCAGCACGACCCGCAAACCGGGTACGGCCAACATCATCATCGGTTTTTGTGCGTTACCACACAGGGCACCTAAAAACTCGGTGTGACCGGGATGGGAAAATCCCGCCGCTTGCAGAACAGATTTTGCCAGCGGCAGTGTGCAGATGGCGCTTGCGTCACCTGCTTGCACATCTTTCATGGCCTGTTCGATCGAGGCGATGGTGGCGGCGGCGTTTTCAATATTCGGTTGGGCAGGTATAGGCGTGCAGGCCAGCGGGCTTGGGCGAACCGGCAATACCGATGTGCCGGAAAAGGCTGCAACCTCCGCTGCCGATGAGATGGTTTTAATTGCCACCTCCAAGCCCAAAGCCTTGGCCGTGTCGGCCAAATGTGTGGGGTCTGCGATGGCATAAAGCGGCGGTAGGCCGCCATGGGCCACGGCCTTTAACAGCACCTCTGCACCGATGCCCTCAGGGGTGCCTTGTGTCACAGCGATAGGGGGGGCAGAGCCTTTACGGGAGCCCATGTGCGACTAGCGGTATTCGATCGTGGCGTCGCGCCGTAAATCGCGTAGATAGCGACGTGCCATGCGGGCAATTTGTTGTCCCGAAAGTCGATTATCGATATCTGCCTTGGTGGGCAGGGCTGGCTTGTCGGCGACTTTCTCGCACACATAAAGAAAGCGCACGTCGGTTTCTGTTGGCTCAATCGCTGTTTTACCGCCAGTTGTCAGCGGGGTGAGTTTTTCGCGCATATCGCCGGCCAAATCTGCGGCAATTAATGTACCAAAATCCAGTACGCGCGCATTTTCAACCTGCGCCGCCAAGCGATCAACAGATGAACAAGAATTGATCTCGGTGCGCAGATCGGTCAAATCTGCTTCTGCCTTGATGCCACCATCTTCACCGAAGGGAATGGCAACTTGCTTGATGGTGTAACGATCTTTATCCGGGTCTGCCTTACCGAGCGTGCGCTCATTGATGACCAGTACAATGTGATAGCCTGCAACGGTGCGCACCGGGCGAGACACTTCACGCGGTTGCAGTTGCTTGAGGGTGGCATCAATTTCGGGGTCAAGTAATCCTTCCCGTACCCAGCCGATATCGCCACCTGTGGCGGCAGTTGCTGCTTGCGAAAACTGACGGGCCATTTCGGGGAAGCTGGCACCTTGTTCAAGCTGGGAATAGATGGCAGCGGCTTGCCGCGCGACGGCTTGATCTTCTTCTGGGTTATCGACTGCCAGAAAAATTTCTGCGACGCGGCGTTCAGGCTTGTCGGCATTTTCTTTAATGCGGGCCAAATAAGCTTCCACGTCTTCTTCAGATACGGTGACGGAGCCTGAGAAACGGCCCCGGACCAGGCGATCCCAAACCAGATTGGCGCGCACTTGTTCCAGATAGCCGCGCCAGGCAACACCGGCTGCGCCCAAGCGGGAACGAAAGGCCGAAGCGTCCATATCGTTTTGGCTGGCGATATATTCAACCGCGTTCAGCAATTCTTCTTCCGACATGGTGAGTTCAAACTCACGGGCGGCTTGCAGTTGCAGTTTTTCATCGATCAGGGTGCCTAGAATTTCTGGCCGCATCTGTTCCAGAATTTCTGCCCCGGGACGTCGTCCCGATGAGGCAAAAACCAGCAAAAGCCGTTGATCAACATCATATTCAGAAATGAGTTCATCGTTCACAATGGCAGCAATTTTTTGCACATCTTCTTCCTGTGCCCGCACGGCGGAGGAAGCCGGAAGCATAAGAGCAAAAATGCCAATCAAACCAATTAGTGCGGCACGAAACGCCATGGTGTAGTCCCTGATAATTAAGGCGATGATTCTTCTAAACAATCATGGAGATTGTAAGGCAAGGTCTTGTCCAACTGCCACCCCCTAAAGTCAAGGTTGGCCAATGGTCACAGATAGCGCCCATATGGGCCTTGTGGCGCAAGTCTGGCTGTGCGACATGCGGGGCATGAGCGAAAGTCGAACATATGATGTGGCGGTTGTCGGGGCCGGTATGGCCGGGGCTTCTGTGGCCTATGAACTGGCTCGGGCTGGCTGCAAAGTGGTGCTGTTGGAACAGGAAAACAGTCCCGGCTATCACACGACGGGGCGTTCTGCGGCCATGTATGCCTTGGGATATGGGCCGCCGCCCATTATTGCGCTTACCAATGCCAGTGGGCCTTTCTTTAAAGAAACACCGGACGAATTCGCTGAAAACCCCCTTTTGGGGCCTGATGTGGGTTGCCTGTTTATTGGCCGGGCCGACCAACAAGGCAGCCTTGATGAAACATATCAGGATTTGACAGCTCAGCTTTCCGGTATTGAACAGCTTGCGCGCGCCGAGGTTGTGCGCCGTGTACCAGTGTTGAACCCTGAATATGTGGCCGGGGCAGTGTTTGAGCCACATTCAGCTACGATGGATGTGAATGAAATCCATATGGGGTTTTTCCGCGGCGCTTTGGGGGGCGGGGCGGAATTTGTGCCAAAGGCCGAAGTTCTGGCGGGCAAGTCGCAAGACAATGTTTGGATGCTGGAAACACCGGCAGGGATATTTGAAGCCCCACTGATTATCAACGCGGCAGGGGCCTGGGCCGATACGGTGGCCCGCCGATGCGGCGTTGCCGAGAAAGGGCTCAGGCCCCTGCGCCGCACGGCACTTACCTTCAAGGCACCCGCCGGATTGGATATTGCCAATTGGCCCTTGGTGATTGATGTGGACGAGGAATTCTACTTCAAGCATGAAGCAGGGCTATTGCTGGGATCGCCCTGTGATGAGACGGAAATGCGGCCCCACGATGCCCAGCCGGATGAGATGGATGTTGCCATCTGTGCCGATAAGATTATGCGGGCCACCACGCTGGATATTCCGCGCATTGAGCACAAATGGGCTGGGTTGCGCACCTTCGCGCCTGATGGGGTGCCGATTGTGGGCTTTGAACCGGGGAAACAGGGCTTTTTCTGGCTGGCCGGGCAGGGGGGATACGGTATTCAAACCGCGCCTGCCATGGCGCGTGTTGCTGCGGCCTTGGTGTTAGGCGACACAGTGCCCGCGGATATTGCGGCTGCCGGGCTTGAGGTTGCGGCGCTTTCCCCCAGCCGCGCGATGGCGTAAGACATTTTCAGCAAAGTCAAGTTTGGGAGAAAAGCATGATCACACTCTATCACTGCAAAGGCGCACGTTCCTTGCGCGCGGTTTGGGCGCTGGAAGAAATGGGTCTGGAATATGAGTTGATCACCATGCCGTTCCCGCCCCGAGTTTTTCATAAGGAATACAAGCAGGAAAACCCGCTGGGTACGATCCCGCTTTTGGTGGATGGTGAAGCGCGTATTACGGAGAGTGCGGGCTGCTGCCAGTATCTTGCCGCGAAATATGGCCCGACCGATTTAGAGGTGCGGGTAGATGAGCCGGGCTATGGCGATTATATCAACTGGCTGCACAGGTCCGACGCGACGCTGACTTTCCCGCAAACCTTGGTGCTGCGCTATACGGCATTAGAGCCGGAGGAACGCCGCCAGCCCCAAGTGGCAGAAGATTACAAAGGCTGGTTTTTAGCCCGCTTGCGCAGTGTTGAAAGCTGGGCCGAAGATAATGACTATATGGCAGGCGGGCGCTTTACCATGGCAGATATCGCCGTGGGCTATGCCTTGTTCCTGGCAAAAGACCTGAAGATCGAAGAGGCCTTCACGCCCAACATACAACGCTGGTGGGATCGCATTACCGATCGCCCCGCCTATCAACGCATTAAAGACGCTTAAGGAGCCCCCAAATGAGTGATAGCAAAACAATTCGTATCGGTGGGGCCAGCGGTTTTTGGGGCGATGCCGGGCACGCAACCACCCAGTTGCTGGGTGATGGCAATCTTGATTTCATCGTCTATGACTATTTGGCAGAGATCACCATGTCTATCATGGCACGCGCGCGCGCCAAAAATCCCGATATGGGTTATGCGGGCGACTTCGTTTCCGTCGCGCTCAAACAAAATTTGACGGAGATCGCCAATCAAGGCGTCAAGATATTGTCCAATGCCGGTGGGGTGAACCCGGCAGCCTGTGGCGCAGCGGTGCGCGCCTTGGTGCAAGAGCTTGGGCTTGATCTGAAAGTTGCTGTTGTGGTGGGGGATGATTTGGTTGAGCGGCGTGCCGAAATTGGTGCAACCGCCCCGGCGGAGATGTTCACCGGCGAAGGCTTTCCCGATCCCGATAATATTTTGTCCATGAATGCCTATTTGGGGGCATTCCCTGTCGCCAAGGCGTTGAATGAAGGCGCAGATATCGTGATTACCGGACGTTCCGTGGATAGCGCGGTGACACTGGGCGCGTGCATTCACGCCTTTGGCTGGCAGCCGGAAGATTTGGACGAATTGGCGGGCGGCTCATTGTGCGGGCATATTCTGGAATGCGGTCCGCAAGCTACAGGTGGCAATTTCACCGATTGGGAAGAAATTGTCGGTACCTATGAGGATATTGGTTATCCAATTGCAGAGGTCAGCGCTGATGGGTCGTTCGTCACCACCAAGCCTGCGGGCACAGGTGGCCGGGTGATGGTTGGCACCGTGGCTGAACAAATGCTGTATGAAATCGGCGATCCGCAGGCTTACTTCCTGCCAGATGTGGTTTGCGATTTCTCCCAAGTGCAATTGGAAGAATTGGGCCGCGATCGCGTGAAGGTGTCTCATGCCAAGGGGGCAGGGGTGCCTGATAGCTATAAGGTTTCTACGACGTTTAGCGATGGCTGGCGCGGTGGCACGGTGTTTACCTATTGCGGGATTGATGCTGATAGAAAAGCGCGTGCCTTCACAGATGCTGTTTATGCGCGGGCGCGCAAGCAGTTCCACCGTTTGAACATGCCTGATTTTACCCATACCGAGGTTGAGGTGATTGGCGCAGAAGATCACTATGGTGACGCGCGCCGCATTCAAGGCGCGCGGGAAGTGGATGTGAAGATCGCCGCCAAACATCCCGATCAAGCAGGCATCGCAATCATGCTGCGTGAGGCGACGGGCTTGGCTCTTGCGGCACCCCCCGGCTTGGCGGGCTTCGCAGGTAATCGTGCCAAGCCATCGCCTGTTGTGCGGCTGTTTTCCATGACCATTGATAAGGGGCAAGTGCCTATTACGGTGGATGTGGATGGCAAAACAGAGACGTTCACCGACAAAGTTGTGGTGCCATACGATCCCAAAGCGAGCACACCGCCCGCACCACCTGCGGCACCTGATCTATCGGGGGATGTGGTGGAGGTGCCTTTGGTGGCATTGGCATGGGGTCGCAGCGGGGATAAGGGCAATAAAGCCAATATCGGCGTCATCGCGCGCAAAGCCGCATACTTGCCATATATTTGGGCGGCGTTGGATGAGGCTGCCATTGCCAAGCATTTTGCACATTTCCTTGATGGCAGCGTCGAGCGGTTCTATATGCCCGGCTCCAACGCCATCAACTTTTTGCTGCATGATGTGTTGGGCGGCGGCGGTGTTGCTTCTGTGCGCAACGACCCACAGGGCAAAACCTATGCCCAATTAATATTGGATACGCCGATCCGGGTGCCTGCGGCCTTGGCGAAAAGCCTGTAATCTACTTACACAATTGTTGTTTAACGCCTGTGCAATCATGGATTGCGCAGGCGTTTTCTTTATGGCAAGAACAGGCATGGTCGGTACCGACAACACGCCCGTGGCAGGTGGTGTTGTCTAAAAATCGCTGCAAGCTGAAAAGGCGCAGCTCTAATTTGGGGACCGACCCTATCTGTACAGGGTCGCATTTTTGGGGGAGACGGCATGTTGGCTCGTCACTTTGCGGCGCTGTTTGCGTTGACTTTTTCTATTGGATTTATCGTACCAGCGTTCGCGCAGGATGAAGCGTTGGACGCTTTGCCGGAAGAGGGTGAGCAGGCGGCGGATCCCGCACCGCAGGCAGAGGAAAAACGTTCTGCCCCGAAGCTCGATGAAATTATCGTGACCGCCCAAAAGCGGGCAGAAGATGTGCAAGACGTGCCGCTTTCAGTGACCGCTATTGGCGGCGAAACGCTAAAAGAAAAGAACATTGGCGATTTGGCGGCGGTGGGCGAATACACGCCTAATATGAACATCATCAATACGCCGACCTTTAACTTCATCTATATGCGCGGCATTGGTTCTGGCTGGAACCGCGGCTTTGAGCAATCGGTCGCGATTGTGATTGATGAAGTGTTCTACGGTCGTCCTTCTTACCTCTCCAATGGTCAGTTAGATCTGGCTTCAATCGAGGTGTTGCGGGGACCGCAAGGCACGCTGTTCGGTAAGAATGCAGTGGCAGGGGCGTTGCATATTCGCACCGCCCGACCCGAGGCGGAATGGTCAGCCGATGGGGATGCCACTTTCGGGACCGATAATTTTCAACGCTATCGTGGCGCAATTGGCGGCCCGTTGTTCAACGACGATACATCATTTCGGTTTGCCTTCCTGAAAGAAACGCGCGATGGCGATATTCAAAATACGTTGTTGGGCGTGGACGAAAACCAGATTGATAATTTGGTAGCGCGCCTGAAATTTGGTTGGGAACCCAGTGCCAATTTGCGGTTTATGGCATCTTTGAACGGCGGCACGCTTTCGCAAGACGGGTCCGGCTCACAGGCAACGCACACCAAGCGCCGCTTTGATGCTGCGTTCAAGGTGATTGACCCGCAGTTCAGCGCAGATGCGGAAGATGGCCTGACCTCGAAAGATTTTCGCGACTATGTGGATCGCGCTTATTGGGATACGACGCTGACAGTTGAATATGATTGGGGCGATGATTTGATCACCTCCATTACCAATATCGCGTGGTTTGATGAAGATTTGTTTGTTGATCCCGACTATGCGCCAGTGCGCGCCCTAACCTTGGATAACAACGAAGATTATCGGCAGTTCAGCCAAGAATTCCGCATTACCTCTGGCCCCGGTACATGGGAATATGTGGCCGGTGCATTTTTGTACATGACGGATATTTACGCCACTTACGATTATCCGACATATATTGATGTGGTGGACGCGGTGATGTTGACCGGTGCCATTGAACTGGGCGCGTGTGATCCGCAATTGCCACGTGAACAATTCCTGCAATGTCGGGATTTTGTGTTGGATAGCGAGTATGCCGCCTTGCAAGGGCAACTGGCAGCCCAATCTATTTTGGCAAAGCAGGCTGTTATCACCGACCCTTATGAGATTTCATCACGGGTGTTTGATCAGCAGGCACAAAGCTTTGCTGCCTTCGGTCAAGTAAACTGGAATATCAATGAGGAGATCACCTTTACCTTCGGTGGCCGCGTGTCATACGAAGAAAAAGAACTCTATATCCGGCATGATTTGATCAACAACCAAACCGGTCAATCCGGCAATATTATTATCGAAGACCCGAACGGACCTGATTTGGCAAATGGCAATCCGGGCTATTCGATCGGGCAGGGGCCAATTGGTGGTGCCCACATTTTGCAGATTTTCACGCCAGGTATTCAGCCCTTTGAAGATAGCCGCGAGCGGACAGAGTTTGATATTTCACCGAAGTTTTCAGCGCTCTATAAGCCCGATGATGACATGATGGTTTACTTTACCTATGGCCGAGGCTTTAAGTCCGGCGGGTTTAACGCTCAACCCAACCGCCCTGATAGCATTGAGTTTGAAGAAGAAAAATCCGACACCTATGAGGTGGGCCTGAAGTCAGAATGGTTGGAAGGTGCTGCGCGCATCAACATCTCATTGTTCTATACGCAATTCCAGGGGCTTCAGATCGCGGCCTTTAACGGCGTTGAATTTGTGGTTGATAATGCGGCGGACGCCACGGTGTATGGGGCAGAGTGGGAAACCATGCTGGTGCCAATGGAAGGGTTGTTACTGGCGGCAAATGGCTCTTACACCAAATCCCAGTATGACACTTTTGAAGGCGGGCCTTGTCAGGTTGATTATCAAGGTTTCTTGCCCTGTGACATAAGCGGTGAAACCTTGCCGCTGGCACCGGAATGGGTGCACACACTTTCGGCCACATGGGATCGTGAGTTGTTCAATTGGGGCTTTAATCTTCATGCGGGTATCGATGCGTTGTATGAAAGCGATAACTTCAACAATGTAGATCTGGATGAGCGCACAATGCGCGAGGCAAGCTGGATGTTGCGGGCGCGTATTGGCGTGCGGGCGGAGGATGGTCGTTGGGCGGTGATGCTGTTTGGCGATAATCTAACCGATCTGCGGCGCACGATTATTCAAAATGATACTCCGGCGCAGCAAGAAGGCTTTTTCGGCATATTGGAGCCGGGCCGTAGCTTTGAATTGCAGGGCCGTTTCGTCTTCTAGGACAGCTTATGTTCAAAAATGAGTCATATACCCGCCATCCACGGCGAGTGTTTGACCTGTGATGTAACTGGCAGCGGGGGAGCAGAGAAACACTGCGGCCCCCGCAATTTCATCCGGCTTGCCCCAACGCCCAAGAGATGTGCGTTGCTTGAGCCAATCGGCAATCGCGGGATTTTCCGTCATCTGCTGATTGGCTTCGGTGGCGAAATAGCCGGGCGCAATCGCGTTTACCCGTATGCCTTTGGGGCCAAGTTCTGCCGCCAAGGTACGGGTAAGGGCATCCAGCCCACCTTTTGCCATAGTGTAAACTGCATCTTGCCCCGAGGCGAGCGGGCCTGCAATTGACGTAATGTTGAGGATGGCGCTGCCCGGCTGCATGACGCGCGCTGCCTGCTGCGCCAAATGAAAAGGGGCGATCAGGTTTGCTTCTGTCAGGTTGCGGGCTTCTGCGAGGGTGAAATCGGTTGAGACACGCCGATCACGCTGCCCGACATTGTTGACCAAAATGGTCAATGGACTGTCAGTGCTGCTGATTGTGCGAAATGCAGCGGTAACAGCGGCCTCATCGGTTACATCAAAGGGCAGGGGCTGGGCGTTGGCCCCTATCTTCGCCGCCGCTTTGGAGAGAGCATCTGCGTTGCGCCCGTTTAAAAGCACTTTCGCGCCCGCCTTGGCGAAGGCTCGGGCAATAGAAAAGCCCAGCCCCCTGCCGGCGCCTGTGACCAAAGCGGTTTGATTTTCCAGCATTTTCGTCCTCACTTTAGGGCGATGGTAGGGCGTGCAGCCCCGATGTCAAAGAAATCCAGATGCGGCGGTGTGACGGGCTTGCGCTTTTCGCCGCTTTTATTATGCTCCGCCCAGCTTTGCAGCGATTCATGTTAGAATTGCTTGTGGCCCTTGGAGGGGTGGCAGAGTGGTTGAATGCACTGGTCTTGAAAACCAGCAAAGGTGAAAGCCTTTCGGGGGTTCGAATCCCCCCCCCTCCGCCAAGCTGCTTACCTATTTTTCAGCCCTATTTTTCTGCGGGTGCCGGTGTGTCGTCATTCTTGCTGCGCGGCAGGCTTTTGGGTGCGGGATCACGGGCTATACGTTTTGGCGCTTCGTCTATCACCTCGAAGGCAAGTTTTTTATCTTCAACATAGACACGCACAATGCCGCCTTTGGTGAGCTTGCCGAACAAGATTTCATCTGCCAGTGGTTTCTTGATGTGATCTTGTATCACCCGGGCAAGGGGACGCGCGCCCATTTGCGGATCAAAGCCTTTTTTGGCGATCCACCGATTGGCTTCTAGGGTGAGTTCAAAAATGACATTGCGGTCTGAAAGTTGACCTTCAAGTTCCAGCACAAATTTTTCTACCACGCGGGCAACAACCTGTTCGGGCAGGGCGTTGAAGCCGATGATGGAATCCAACCGGTTGCGGAACTCTGGCGAGAATGTGCGATCAATCGCTTCTTGATCGTCACCTTCGCGCACGGTGCGGCCAAAACCGATTGCCGCCTTGGCAAGGTCTGCCGCCCCGGCATTGGAGGTCATGATCAAAATGACGTTACGGAAATCGACAGTTTTGCCCTGATGGTCCGTCAGCTTGCCGTGATCCATTACTTGCAACAAAATGTTGAACACATCGGGATGCGCTTTTTCGATCTCATCCAGCAGCAAAACGCAGTGCGGGTTTTGATCGACCCCATCTGTCAGCAAACCACCTTGATCGAAGCCCACATAGCCCGGCGGTGCGCCGATCAGCCGAGACACGGCATGGCGTTCCATATATTCCGACATGTCAAAGCGTTTGAGTTCGACACCAAGAATGGAGGCAAGTTGGCGGGCAACCTCTGTTTTGCCGACGCCGGTGGGGCCGGTGAAGAGATAAGAGCCAACAGGCTTTTCGCCTTCACGCAAACCTGCGCGCGCAAGCTTGATAGAGGCGGCCAAGGCTTCAATCGCTTCATCCTGTCCGAAGACGACCCGTTTCAGATTTCTTTCCAGATCTGCCAGCAGGCTGCGATCATCTTTGGACACGCTTTTGGGAGGGATGCGAGCGATCTTGGCGACCACGGCTTCTACATCTTTGACGCCAATGGTTTTGCGGCGCTTGTTTTCTGGCTTCATGCGTTCTGCCGCGCCTACTTCATCTATCACATCAATCGCCTTGTCGGGCAATTTGCGATCATTGATATAGCGGGCGGAGAGTTCAACCGCGGTTTTGATGGCGTCTGCTGTGTAGCGCACGCCGTGAAATTCCTCGAAATAGGGTTTCAAGCCTTTAAGAATATCGATGGCGTCGGTCACGGTGGGTTCCACGACATCAATCTTCTGGAAACGGCGCAGCAAGGCGCGATCCTTTTCGATGAAGCTGCGATATTCTTTATAGGTGGTCGATCCCATGCAGCGCAAAGTACCAGCTTGCAAGGCAGGTTTCAGCAGGTTGGATGCATCCATCGCCCCGCCGGATGTGGCGCCGGCCCCAATAACGGTGTGGATTTCATCGATGAACAGCACCGCATCTTCTATGCCTTCAATCTCATTGACCACGGCCTTCAAGCGTTCCTCGAAGTCGCCGCGATAGCGGGTGCCTGCCAAAAGGGACCCCATGTCCAGTGCATAAATCTGCGCGTCTGCCAGCACATCGGGCACATCGCCAGAAACAATGCGATGGGCCAAGCCCTCCGCGATGGCCGTTTTGCCGACGCCGGGGTCGCCCACCAGTAGGGGGTTGTTTTTGCGGCGCCGGCACAAAATCTGGATCGTGCGTTCCACCTCTGCATCGCGACCGATGAGGGGATCGATCTTGCCGTCTTCGGCCTTGGCATTGAGATGCACCGCATAGGCCCCCAAAGCGGTTTCTTCTTCCGCCGCGCTTTCGGCACCATCTTCGCCCAAAGGCGGTTCGATGCCACTGGCACCGCGCACGGGCCGCGGTTCGGATTGGCCGGGCACCTTGGCAATGCCATGCGATACAAAACGCACCGCATCCAGCCGGGTGATTTCCTGTTCGTTTAAAAAGTAAACGGCATGGCTTTCGCGTTCTGCGAACAGGGCAACCAAAACATTTGCGCCGGTAACTTCTTCGCGATTGCTTTGATCAATGCTGATCACCGCCCGGTGGATAACGCGCTGAAACCCGGCAGTGGGTTCAGGGTCTTGGTGGCTGCCCGGTTGAATGAGATATGAAAGATCATTTTCGATAAAGCCCAACAGCGCTTCTTGCAGCGCGGGAAGATTTGCCCCACAGGCACGCAGAACATGTGCGGCGTCTTCATCGTCTATCAATCCGGCCAGCAAGTGTTCCAATGTTGCAAACTCGTGGGCGTGCTCGCGGGCTAAACCGAGTGAGCGACGTAGTGTTTCTTCAAGAACTTTAGAGAATGCGGGCAAGAACTTTCCTTTCTTGGGGCTTTATCCTTGGGCGGTTTATGGATCCGTTTTCAAGTTACTCTTTTTCAAGGGTGCATTGAAGCGGATGCTGATTTTTGATGGCAAAGTCCATAACTTGCGCGACTTTGGTTTCTGCGATCTCATAGGTGAATACACCACAAACCCCAATGCCGTGCTGGTGAACAGCCAGCATTACCTGGGTTGCCTGATCCATATCCATGCCAAAATAGCGTTGCAACACATGCACGACAAATTCCATCGGCGTGTAATCATCGTTCAACAACAGCACCTTGTATAGATTGGGCTTTTTGGTTTCTGTGCGCTCTAAAAGGGCGGTGCCGCTTTTGCCGTCGTCATCGCCTTTTTGATTATCGTCATCCGATGCCAGAATGGGCCACAACATTTACGCGTCACCCTCGACTTCTTTTGCCAATTGATCGAGCCAGCTATCAATACGTTTTTGGTTCACACCCAAATCAGAATAGCCATATTTTGAGCGGGAATAAATGGCAACGGTAGAGCCACCCTGTTCCAGATCAACAAAGCGTACAGAAACAAAGTCCGGGTAACGGAACAAGGCGCTGCGCTGCACATATTCATCCGCCAGTTGCGTATCATCGCTTTCCAGCAAGGTGGTGCGTGGCTGGTTGCCAACGACTTTGGCCCAAGCCGCGCGCAAGGCGGCGGCGGGCATATCAAAAACCGGTGCTTCGCGATGGGCTTCTGCCTTTGGGCAAATATCGGCATTGCAAACCAGATATTGGTTTGGTTTTTCGTGCAGCACCAGTGCGGAGAAATCCATGATGGTCATTCCATTTTCCTATGAATAGCGTTGCCTTAAAGATGGGCGCAGCGGGCCTTCGGGTCAAGGGCTGCCGGCCATGATGGAATGCACCTATCTTTGGGTGATTTTATATATGGTGGCGTCCTCATCAGCTGAAACATAAAGTGAACCGTCCGGTCCGAATGCCAAGCCTGTGGGGATGTTTTGCGGCAGGCCACCTTCGGCAGCGGGCAAGCCAATTGGTAGCCCGCTCGCAATAACCTCACGACTGCGATCTTGACCAATGGCGATGATCCTTTGTTTAGGCACATCGGCTACATATAGGCGCCCGTCTGGCCCGAACGTGAAGCCCTCTGCCCCGTTGAGGCCAGTGGCGAATTCAGAATGCGCCCCGCCGGTTGGGTCGAGGCGCAAAACCTTACCCGTGCCATATTCGCCAACATAAAGTGCACCATCTGGCCCGATTGCCAAGCCTGTGGGGAGTTGCAGGCCGCTGGCGATAACTTGCCGTGTTTTGAGGTTGCTGGACAGGCGCAGAATATTACCGGTGCCGGCCTCCGACACGAAAACCGCGCCTGTTGGATCAATGGCCACATCCATAGGCGCGGCGATATCATGTGCGGCGGCGATAACTTTGCCCGATACAGGGTCAAGTTTTTGGACCACGCTGGAAAACCAACTAGCGACAATGAGTGTGCCATTGCGCGCATCAACAGATATCGGGTTTTCTACCTCGGTGGCGTAGGCGCGGGCGATATCTGACACCGTGCCGCTAGCAAGATCAATTTGCCGTGCGGAAAAGACATCTGCAACGTAAAGCGTATTGCCATCAATCGCGATACCACCTGCCACTGCCAGCTTGCCGGACACAAGTGTTTTACTGGTGCCGGTTTCAACGTCAACCTCAATCACCGCATTGTCGGCCATATTGGTGATGTAGAGGGTGTTGTCCGGTGCGAAGGCCAGATTGTCTATCGCGGGCTTCACCTTTGCAACCACAGTGCGGGCACCACTCTTGGCGTCAACGCGTACCACTTCACCCCGCACGGTATCTACGACATAGAGTTCGCCCTTGGTGTTGAAGTTTGCAGCAGCAGGAATGGCAAAGCCATCGGCCACGACTTCCAGCGTTGCGGCATCCACATCCACACGGGCAATTTGGCCTTTGAACCAAAGCGGCCCATAGAGTTTGCCATCTGGCCCGAAATCAAAGCCGTTCAGGCCGCCCATATCTTTCATAATCAGGCGTGGCGGAGTTTCCCCTGCAGGATCCAGTTCGTAAAGCGCATCACCCAGAAATACTTGTGTCGCGAACAGGCGGCCTTCGGCGTTCCACGCTGTTGAGTTCATGCCGGGCAGGCCATTTGCCAATTTGCGGGTGGAACCATCGGGCAGATCTAAAAAGTAGCGGCCGGTTGAAAACCCCGTAAAACCCAACATGCCTGCAAAGGGTGTGCCTTTGGGCCCTTCTTCCAGATCGTCCGCCATGCCGCCCGGCGCACCGCGATAGGTGCTGACGGCGCCTGTCTCACGGTCCACCTTATAAATCGCATCACCGACAACAGAGCCTACCAGTAAGGTGCCGTCTGCCCGCACCGTGATCCCATGCACGCCGTGAAACGGCGACGGTGGCAGCAGGGCTTCAACCTGCCAGCCTTTGGGTTGTTCTGCGTTCACTGTGGTTGAAAACAAAAGGGCGCCAAGCAGTGTGGATAATCGTTTCATCATGTTTTCCTAAAGCACGGCGCGTATTTTTGCGGCGATGGGTTCCAGCACTGCCGCATCGGTCATTTCACGTGCATGTTGCGCAAGGGGACGGTCAGCCCAGCGGGGAATGACATGGATGTGATAGTGAAACACGGTTTGCCCCGCGGCAGCCCCGTTCAACTGCATGATCATTGTGCCTTCGGGGGCCAGAGCCGATTTTGCGGCAGTTGCCAATTTTTGCGCTGTCGCCAAACAGGCCTGGGCCCATTCGATCGGCAGGTCAAAGAAATCTTCGGTATGATATTTCGGGATGACCAGCGTGTGCCCCTCTGACTGGGGCATGATATCCATGAAGGCGTATGTCTTGTCATCCTCGTGCACCTGCACGGAAGGAATATTGCCTTTGATGATATTGCAAAAGAGGCATTTCTCATCATGTTTTTCTGCGGTGGTCATAGGTCAAAAATCCCCTGCGTCTTCTGGCGTTATGTCATCCGATTCAAAACTATAGCGATCTTTGGCGAAGGGTGCATGGGCGCGCAAATAAGATTGTTCCTCCTGCACGGCTTTGCGTTCATGTTCCAGAAAATCTGCGACAGCTTCGCGAAAGCCTTCATGTGCAATGAGGTGGGCTGAATAAGTTGTGCATGGCACGTAACCACGTGCCAACTTATGTGCGCCTTGAGCGCCCGCCTCTACCTTTTTCAACCCGTTTTCGATAGCAAATTCAATGGCTTGGTAATAGCACGCCTCGAAATGCAGAAACTTATGGTGTTCCAGCGCCCCCCAATTGCGCCCATAGAGCGTGTCGCCCCCAACAAAATTTAGGGCCCCGGCGATGGCGCGGTCTTCGCGGTAGCACATAACCAAGGCTACATCATCTGCCATACGGTCACGCATCAAGGAAAAGAAGGTGCGCGTAAGATAAGGTGAGCCCCATTTGCGCATTCCCGTATCCATATAGAAGCCGTAGAAGGCGTCCAGCGCCGTTTCGGTGAGGGTGTTCCCACGTAGAATTTTGACCTCTATGCCGTTGGCCAGCGCTTCTCGGCGTTCCTTTTTGATCTGTTTGCGTTTGCGTGAAGACAGGTCGCTCAGAAAATCATCGAATGTCTGATAGCCCTTGTTCAACCAATGAAACTGTTGATCCGTGCGTTGCAGATAGTTCTGCGTGCCAAGCGCTTGCCATTCCCGTTTGGTCAAAAAATTGATGTGAAGGGAAGACACCTCAAGGCGTTCCATCATCTGTTCCATGCCGCGCGCCAGCAATATGCGGTGGTGATCGGCCTGTGGGCCAGCCCCCACAAGCAGCCGCGGACCGCTTGCCGGGGTGAAGGGAACCGCACAAAGTAGTTTGGGATAATAGGCCCCGCCGGCACGTTCCAACGCATGCGCCCATGAATGATCAAACACATATTCGCCTTGGCTGTGGCTTTTGACATAAAGCGGCGCGGCGCCCAAAATGTCGTTGCCGCATTCCAAAATGAGATGCAAGGCTTGCCAGCCGGTTTCCGATACCGCTGAGCCGCTATCTTCCAAGGCCGACAAAAAAGCGTGGGAGAGGAAGGGATTGCGCGTTGCAGGGTCGGGATTGGCAAGGCTGTCCCACACGCCCGCGGCCACTTCGTGAATGGACGGGACGGTACGCAAGGTGATACTGGGCTGCACACTATTCACGCCGGGGTGAACCCCTCAAATATGATTTGGTCTATATAGGGTGTGATGCGGTTTGCGGCGGCTTGGTCTCGCACGGTCCAACTGAGAACGGGCATGCCTTCCCGCTTAAGCCTGGAAACGCTGTTGTGGGGCAGATGCGCTTGATTGTACGCGATGAAATCAGGGTCGGTGCGATCGATGTGCAGCAGTTGGGCCAACACCACGCGTTCTGCCCAAGCGAGGCCCGCGGGTTCTTTTACGAAATCCATGGCGACCACACCGCGCACAATATGCGGCGCGTTTTGCGCAAACCATGCAACAGATGACGGCGCAAAGGACATCATGGCGGCGGGGCCGTTATAGTGATCCAGCGCGGTGGCGACGGCATCCTCCAGTTTTCCGGCTTCTTCCCGCGGGGTGGTTTTGACTTCCACCAACACAGGAACCTTGCCGCCTATCAGCGCCAAAATGGCTGGCAAAGTTTCGATGACATCAACGCCGCCGCTAAGGTTGATTTCTGCAAGTTCCTTGGCGGTGAGGGCTTGCAGTTTGCCGGGCTGGCCGGTGAGCCGCTTGAGCCCGCGATCATGGAACACCATGGCCTGACCGTCGCGGGAAAGCTGCACATCCAGTTCAATGCCATAACCTTGGGTGATGGCAGCCGCAAATGCGCGGCGCGAATTTTCGATCACGCCCTGTTGTTTGTTGTGCAGGCCGCGATGGGCAAATGGTTGTTGGGTAAGCCAATCCATCAGCGCAGCTCGAACATGGCATCAACTTCTACCGCCGCACCCAAAGGCAAGGATGGCGCGCCAACCGCAAACCGGGCATGGCGGCCTTTATCGCCTAACACGGCGACCATCAGGTCTGATGCGCCATTGATCACTTTGGGATGATCAGTGAAATCTGCGGTGGCGTTTACAAAACCCCCAAGACGCACACAACGCGTCACGCGTTCCAAATCCCCATCCAGCGCGGCATTTGTCTGTGCCAGAAGGTTAAGCCCACAGGCAACGGCGGCTTCGACACCCCGGCCCAAGCTGACATCGGCGCCAAGTTGCCCGGTGATTAAGGTGCCATCGGCGGTGAGGGAGACTTGTCCCGATATCACGAGCAGATTTCCGGTTTGCACATAAGGCACATAATTTGCCACCGGCGCGACCGGGGTGGGCAGGGAAAGGCCTAGTTTCTCAAGGCGTTGTTGGGCTGTGTCGGTCATTTCACCTCCTGTGGTGCCACCGGATCAATGGTCGTTGAGCCATTGAAAAAGGCTTCCAGATTATCAACGGCACGATGTCCCATGGCGCTGCGTGTTTCTTCTGTTGCGCTGCCAAGATGCGGCATCAAGAAGGTGTTGGGCAAGTCCCGATATCGCGGATCAATGACCGGTTCACCCGCAAACACGTCCAGTCCGGCCCCGCGCAACTTGCCGGATGTCAGGGCGGCGATCAGCGCGTCATCGTTGATGAGGGCACCGCGGGCGGTGTTAATCACAAAGGCATTGTCCGGCATGAGCGCAATACGATCTGCATTCAAAAAATCATGGGTCTGCTGTGTTGCTGCTGCATTGAGAGAGAGAATATCACTGATGCCCAAAAGGCGTTCGGCTGTGTCGTGCCAGATTGCACTTTGTTCTTCCGTGTCAGGTAGGCGACGGCGGTTGTGATAATGTATCTCAAGGCCAAAGGCGCGCGCGCGGGCGGCCAGGGCTTGCCCGATGCGTCCCATGCCAAGAATGCCCAAGCGGCGACCCCTCAAGCCCACACCCAAGCCGCTTTCCACCCCCTTTGTGGGGGCCCAGTGCGGCCACTTGTTTTGGCGGATGGCTTGCTCACCTTCATGGGCGCGGCGGGTAATGCCCAAGATCAACATCATGGCAAGATCCGCCGTGGCATCTGTTAATACATCAGGCGTGTTGGTGATGATGATATTGCGGGCCGCAGCGGCGTTCACATCAATATGTTCATAGCCAACCGAAAAGGTGGAAATGATTTTGATGCTTTTGGGCAACGCGTCAATTATCTCAGCCGTGACGGGTTCGGTGATCGTGACCAGCAACCCATCTTGACCTTTTGCGCCTGCAATCAAGGCATCTGCTGCCATGGGGGCATCAGCGGGATTATGCGTTGCCGTGAAAGCTGTGTCGATGCGTGTCATCACATCATCGGGCAAGCGCCGGGTGACCAATATTTTTGGCTTCATTTCTTCTCACTCTTTGCGGGCTCTTTCAGGCGGCCTGCGCGGCCCTTTTGTATCAGATCGCGGCCAAATTTTTCACGAATTTTATCCATAGCGGCTTCAGCCTTGGCGCGGGTACGGCCCTCTATATCGATCAAATCACCGGGGTCTGCGGCTGCCGCATCCCGCAAATTGGAGATGCCGATACCTAATAAGCGAAAGGCGGTGCCGTCGATCTCTTTCTCCAGCATCGGCCGGGCGGTGCGGTAGATCACATCTGCCAATTGCGTGGGATCGGCCAATGTGTGGCTGCGGGTGCGGGATTTGAAGCGGCTGGTTTTAAGCTTCAAGGTAACGGTCAGTCCTGCATAGCCTTGGCTTTTGGCGCGCGCCGACACGCGTTCTGCCTGTCGCCACAATATCGGGTCCAGCGTATCGAAATCACGATGGTCTTCCATAAAGGTGGTTTCGCTGGATATGCTTTTGGTGGGGCCAGAGGTGTTGACGGGGCGGGCATCAATGCCGCGCGCCAGACGGGAAAGGCGCAGGCCCGTTTCACCGTAGAGGCGCGCAAGGTCGGCCTCCGCCATCGCCTGTAGCTGATGAATGTGGGTAAGCCCGGATTTGGCAAATTTTCCTGCCGACACTTTGCCAATGCCAAAGATGGCGCTGACAGGTTTTGGGGCGAGATACGCCAATGTTTCGGCGCGTCCCACAATATAAAAGCCGCGGGGCTTGCGTTCGTCGGATGCCATTTTGGCTAGAAATTTATTGTGCGACAGGCCAACGGAAACAGAAATGCCAATCCCCTGTTCGATATCGCGTTGCAGCGTCGCCAGCGCTTTTGCAGGCACCATGCCGTGTAGACGTTCGGTGCCGGTCAAGTCCAGAAAGGCTTCATCGATGGATAGGGGTTGTACGAGAGGCGTCAGGTTCTGCATGGCTGCGCGCACCTCTTTGCCCACGGCGCTGTATTTTTCGCCATTGGGCTTTATGACAATCGCGTCAGGACAGCGTTTTAGTGCTTCGAACATGGGTTGGGCGGAGTGAACACCAAAGGTGCGCGCCACATAACAACAGGTAGAAACTACGCCGCGTTTGCCCCCACCGATGATAACCGGCTTGGTAAGAAGCGCCGGGTTGTCCCGCTTTTCGACGGCAGCGTAGAACGCATCGCAATCAATATGGGCGATAGAAAGCGAGGCAAGCTCTTCATGGCGTATCAGCCGGGGGCTCCGGCATTGCGGGCATAGCGCGCCGCCGAATTTTTCCGGCAGGTCGCCTAGGCAGTCTTGGCAAAATCCGTGTTCCCCTTGCATGGGTAGATCATAACGGACTTTGGTAACTATTCACCATCCCAAAGCCATGCCGCCCCGCGCACACCGGACGAATCTCCGTGGATGTTTTTCAAGATGCGGGTGTGGTTGGTGGGGATAGCCGCATAGCTGGCCAATCGACCCGGCAATTCTGTGTAGATTTGCGCGATCTTGGACAGGCCGCCACCAAACACAATAATCTCAGGGTCGATAATGTTCACAACCATGGAAAGGCCACGGGCCAGCCTGTCCAGCCACATATCCAAATGCGTGGTGGCTTCGCGATCGCTGGCGGCGGCAATCTGTGTGGCGGTGAGGGCGCGCCCGGTGGCTTTGTGGAAGGCGCGCGCCATGGCCGGACCGCTCAAATAAGTTTCGATGCACCCGGCAAGCCCACAAAAGCAGGGCAGGGCTTCGTCCCGCGGCATTTGCTGGTGCGGCAAGGGCAGGTGCCCCCATTCGCCGGCAATGGCATGTGCCCCAACAATCGGGCGTTGATCGATAACGATACCGCCTCCCACTCCGGTGCCCAGAATAACGCCAAACACACTGTGCGCGCCCTTGGCGGCACCATCGACCGCCTCTGACAAGGCGAAACAGTTCGCATCATTCGCGGTGCGTACGGGTTGGCCCAACGCTGCCGCCAAATCCTTCTCAAACGGTTTGTCGTTCAGCCACGTTGAATTTGCGTTCTGGACAAGCCGTGTACGCGGATTATGAGAGCCCGGCATACCAACTCCGATTGTGACTTGAGGCGTGTTGAGAGAGGCGATGAGATCACATATCGCGCCAATGGTAGCCTTGTAGTCGTTGCGGGGTGCAGGGACGCGCTTGCGGGCAATTTCCGTCCCATCCTTATCCAGAACGATGGCCTCAATCTTTGTGCCACCAAGGTCTACACCAATGCGCATGGGGCTAGATGCGTCCCATTATGTGGGCTTCGATCTCGGCCCAGCTTTTGGCACGCAAGGCGATATCGGGGGCATCGGGCATGAGTTTGTTCAGTCTTTCGTCGGCCACATAGTGAATGCACTCAATATGCGGCGCGTGTTTGGCAACCGAAATATGATTAGGGGGTAGGTCGTCAATAAAGAACGAGGGTGCAGAAATGCCTTGGGTCAGCGCTTGAGCCGCTGGCCCCTTGCCGCCGGAATTGGCGATGATGGGGTGGTGCAGGCCAAAACTTTCCATGGCGGCTTGGCGGACCGCCCGGCTTTCAAACGGGATATTGGTGAGGATGATCACCGTCGCGTCCTCTGCCAAGCGGTTCAGTCCTTCAATTGCGCCCTCAACAGGGGATTGATGATGGCTGCCTTCCGCGAAAAACCGCCCAAGCGCGGCAGACACTTCTTCTGCTGTCAGCACTGTGCCGTCTTCCATGCGGGTAACATTGCCAGTGATGGCAAGCGTGTCGAGCGAGAGCTGTAGGCCAATCGTTTCGCAAAAGGCTTCAAAAGCGGAAACGAAGGTCAAGATCACTTCATCGGCATCCGACAGGATGATGGGGCGATGAGTTGGAATGTCTTGCAGAGCCGCAAGTTGCGTCGCCAGATTTTCAGGAAGATCGCTCATTCAAGGTGTGCCTTATTCAAATTGACTTTGGGGGCTAAGGGTCTGGCGCGCTCGGGCAGGCATTTCGGGTGGGACATTAAGGGAGGCACAGCAATCCAGCAAATCTGATTCGCGGCCCATCAGAAAATCCAATACGGCCACCAGCGTAGTACGCGCCCCGGCGTTGGCCCGTAGATCACTTGGCGTCATGCCGGTAAGACGCAAAAAAGCGATCAATCGGTCTTCATCCGACACAATCCAGCTTAAGGCTTCCAAAGCCAATGTTTCTGCTGCATTTTCGTTCATGTGGTGGTCCGCTGGCCCTAAATCAAATAAGAAGCCCCAAAAAGAAAAAGCCGCCAGCGCGAACTGACGGCTTATCCTAATCGAATTTCACCAGGATGCTATTTGATTTTAGCTTCCTTGAAGTCAACATGCTTGCGCGCTACCGGGTCATATTTCTTTTTGACCATTTTTTCGGTCTGCGTACGGGCGTTTTTCTTGGTTACATAGTAATAGCCGGTGTCGGCGGTGCTAACCAATTTGATTTTGACTGATGCTGGCTTTGCCATGGGTCTTATCTTCCAGAATTTCGGGTGCGGTGGCCAAAATGCCCCGCAAAGTCAGGAGAACATATTGTCTGGGGGCGGAAAGTCAAGGCGGGCAGCAGATAACGCCCTGCGGCGGGCGGTCACGGCTTTTGGGCAGATCGGGAAAGGATCAGGAGGGTGAAGCCCAAGCACACCGCAATAATGGCGGCAGGAAAGCCTTGCGGGTCCCAAATATCCATGGCAACGCCCAGTAATATGGGGCCAACAAGTGTGCCAAGTGAATATAGCAGCACATAAGCCGCATTCGCGCGCAACAGTTCTGCCCCCTGATAGCGGTCACCCACCATGGAAAGCCCGATTGTGTAGAGCCCAAACAGCAGCCCTGCCCAGATGAACAGGCTGGGATAAAGCAGATAGGGCTGGGCAATCAAAAATGGCAGGCTGGCCCCGCCGCCGACCCCGGCAAGGGTGCAAGCCACTAATACCGCGCGTCGGTCGAATCGGTCGAGCATCCAGCCAATCGGCAATTGAAATGCCATATTGCCAGCGCCGATGGTGGTCATCATCCACGCGATCATCTGTGTCTCGTTGCCGGCGCGCAGGGCATATATCGGCATAAGCTGGAATAGGCCTGTTTCTACAAGGCCAAAAATCATGGCTGTTAACATGATGGTCGGCGCTGCCCAAAGAAAAGCCATGGTGCCGCCGGTGCCGGCCTCATTTTCAAAACGCGGCATTTGTATGCGCGCGGTAATGAAGGGCACCGCCGCCAATGCCATTAGGGCTGCGCCGGTCAAGAAAGGGGCTGGCCGGTCGGTGCCGGTTATCAGTAGGATCAGAGGCCCGATCATCAGACCCCCGGCGAACAGGGCGGAGTAAAGGCCCAGTACACGCCCACGGATTTTGTCATGCAGGATGTGATTGATCCAAAATTCTGCCAATGCGAACAGGGCCGTATGCACCAAGCCGTGGATGAAACGGATGACAAACCAGCCCCAAACACTATCCACCACCACATAGGCGATGAAACAACCGATCGCTCCCATGATTGAGGTGATGAGAATGTGGCGCATGGAAAAGCGTGCAACCAAGCCCGGCAGCAACGGCAAGGCGACAAGGGCCGCAATGCCCAGCATGGCCGTGTTGAGCCCGATCACAGCGGGGGACAGTCCGCGGGCATCCAGCATGAGTGAGATTAGCGGAATGGTCAGCCCTACCATCACACCGGAAATCAGGATTGCCACTAGAATCAAAATGAGCGCCCGGCGCTTGTCCGGGGCGAGTTCATAGGCCAGATCGCGCAGCATGAGTTACGGCGTGAACCGATAGGCCACGCCGTCATCGACCACATAGGGCTTGCCATTGCGGTAGGAAAAACGAATTGGTTGGATTGCCCATTTGGGTTGCCCCAAAACAGCAAGGGCGCGTTCCAGCATGATCTCCGTTACGTCGATGATAGGCATAGCGAACACTTCGTCTGCCGGGTACCAATCCAAATCAAGCAATTCGCCATTGCTTTTCGGCGTGCCGCTGGTGTGAGTGGCATCCGCCATAAAGAAACGGGCGTGGAAGCGTATTGGGCTGTCGGTTGGTGTGATGGCACGCCCCACCAAGGCAAGGGGACGATGATCTGCTGCCAGCCTGCCTGCCGCCTGCTGGCCGAGCACCAGGCTGGTTTCCTCCCAGGTTTCACGCACAGCCGCATCAGCCAGGGTTGCGGCATTGGGGCCGGGTTGTGCCTCCAAGTGTGCTGCGACGGGCTTCACAAGGCCGTTAAGAGGCTTTGATACGCCATCTTGCGCCTCAACACCTCCGCCGGGAAAAACATAGACATCCGGCATAAAGCGGGAGCGGGTTGGGCGGCGTCCCATCAATATATCAGGCGGCCCGGATTTGTTTTGGCGCACCAAGATCAAACTTGAACTATGGCGTGGCCTTGCAGGTCTGCTCACAGAATTTTATCCATCTGCGGCTTGCCATGGCGAAAATGCACAAAGGGCACCCCATCTTCGGCTCGGCCTTCGACATGCGTATTCACAATATCGATCACCATGCGCGTGATATTGGGCAGATCAAGTTTTTTGGCTTCCTTCAAGGGCACCCAGTGAAGTTCCAGCAACTCACCCGACCCGGCAAACTCATCATGTTTATCGGCGGCAATCAGGTCGGCATCGGCCATGAAGAAGCGCGCATCAAATCGTCGATTGCGATAGGGCGGGGTGATGGCACGTGCAACAAATTCCAAAGTGTCCAGCCGCGGCGCAATGCCGGTATCGCGATAAGGCCGCCATGTCTTGGAGCGGGTGGGGGGCATGGTTGCGTCGGCGGTGCCCAGCACCAGCCCCGTTTCTTCAAAGGTTTCACGTAAAGCTGCCATCGCAAGGGCTTGGGCTTTGGCGGCGGTTATGGCACGCGCACCGCGCGGGTCTTGCGTAAGGCGCTGCACGACATGATCGGACAGACGTGTGGCCGGGTTTGGCGCAAAGTCACCGCGATCCAAACGACCGCCGGGAAAAACGAACTTGTCAGGCATGAACACATGCCCCTTGGAGCGCTGGCCCATCAACACCGTAGGCCCGCCGCGGGCTTCCCGGTTTACGAGAATAAGTGTAGCGGCATCGCGCGGGCGCACAGCGCGTTTCGGCACCTCATTTTTCGCGGGCGGCTTGTCAAAAGTGCTCATGAATATCCCCAATATTTGCGGGGGTGAAACTGGCGTGTCTGGCCGCAAAAGTCCAGATATGGCTTACTCAGCGGGCAATTTTGCCGTTTCTTCATCGCCGGAGGCATCAAATCCGTGCATCCGTAACGCCCATTGCAGGTTTACAAACCCGCCTTTAATGGCCGGTAGCATAAGCAAGGCGAGAAACAAGCCCATCAAGGGCCATGTCATCCAATGAATCCACATGGCAGGGGTGTAGACTTTTTCCACCAGCAGCATCAGGGGAATGACGATATGGCCCACGATGAAGATGGTGAGATAGGGCGGGGCATCATCAGCGCGATGGTGGTGCAGTTCCTCGCCGCAGGTGTCGCATTTGTGTGAAACTTTTAGGAAGGATGTGAAAACCTTGCCTTCATGACAATTCGGGCACAGGCCGCGCATACCCGCAAACAGGGCAGGCCATACAGCGCGCTTCGTTTCGTCAATTTGGTGGATATCAACCATTGTGATGTTCCGTTCCTTAAAACCCTGTAATCCGATGTGGGCTGCTACGTTATTCGTAAACCGCTTTTTTATTGGGAACGAGGGTGGAGCCGAGACATTGATCTCTCAAGCACCCGATTTGTCGCGGTGCCTGTTGTCATGCTGACAATAGAGTTAGTAGCCTAATGTTAGCGCTATTTGCGCGGGCCGCGGCCACGCCCCTTGGGCGCCCCGCGCCGGGTGCGATAGTTCTTGTTTTTCGGGCCTTTAGCACCTTGACCGCGACCTTTCGACGAGCGGGGATTGCGCTCTATGTCCAACGGACGATGATCAATAACCGATAGCAGCAAGCCCCCTTGAATGGGTGTTGCCTCCAAAAGTCGCACGCTTACTTCATCACCCATGGCAAAGGTTTGGCGCGTGCTGCGCCCAAAAAGTGTGCGGGCCTTTTCATCGTAATCGAACCAGTCGTCCCCCAGAGAACGCATTGGCACAAAGCCATCAGCACCCAGATCACTTAGGCGCACGAATAGCCCGGCGCGCGTTACGCCGGTAATGCGGCCCTCAAATTCCGTGCCGCATTTGTCGCTGAGATAATGGGCGATAAGGCGATCATTGGTACTGCGTTCCGCAGCCATGGAACGACGTTCAGTCGTTGAAATGTGCTCTGCGGTTTCGGCAATTGATGCCATTTCGTTATCGGTCAGCCCATCGGCCCCCAAATCCAAGGCGCGGATCAAGGCGCGATGCACCAGCAAATCCGCATAGCGACGGATGGGAGATGTAAAATGGGAGTAACGTGTGAGGTTCAATCCAAAATGGCCTAGGGGGTCTGTGCCATAAACCGCCTGCGATTGGCTGCGCAGCACAATTTCCTGCATGGCAACGGCTTCTGGGCGCGCTGCAGTATCTTTCAACAGTTTGTTGAAATGTGCGGGCTTGATGGTTTGGCCCTTGGCGAAGGGCACATCCATGGCGCGCAGATAATCATGTAGGGCAGTGATCTTTTCATCCGATGGTGCTTCGTGCAGGCGATAGAGCACAGGCTTGCCCTTGCGGCCCAAATGCTTTTCCAGCGTTTCAGCGGCAGCGACATTGGCTTGGATCATAAATTCTTCTACCAGCCGGTGGGCATCGAACCTGTCACGCAAGGTGACGGATTTTACGCTGCCATCGCGCGCCAGATTGATTTTGTGTTCCGGCAAATCAAGATCAAGCGGTTGGCGGCTGTCGCGCGCTTGGGCCACGGCTCGATAGGCTTGGTAGAGCGGTTGTAACGCATTTTCATGCAAGGGTTTGGCCGCCTCGTTCGGGTGCCCCTCAAACGAGGTTTGCGCATCTTCATAAGATAGAGAGGCGGGGGAGCGCATGGTCGCGCGCATGAAGTTGTGGGAAAGCTTTTTGCCCGTCGCATCAAACACCATCCGCACAGCCATAACTGGCCGCAGGGCGTTTTCATGCAGGGAACACAAATCAGCCGAGAGTTCCTCCGGCAGCATGGGAACGACGCGATCAGGAAAATAGGTGGAATTGCCCCGTTCCTTGGCAGCGCGATCCAGCGCACTGCCCGGCGTGACGTAATAGGCCACATCAGCAATGGCAACATGAACGATGTGCCCGCCCTGATTGGCGGGGTCGCGGTCTGGCTCAGCGCAAATCGCATCATCATGATCACGCGCATCTGACGGATCAATGGTCAGCAGTGGCAGGTTGGTTAAATCTTCCCGCCTTGCAAAGTCGGTCAGCTGTTTGGCGGCCTTGGCCTCGTCAATTACTGCTGTCTCAAAATTGTCGGGAATGCCCAATTCGGTCAGCGCGATCAGACTTGCGCGGGCAGGGGTGTCAGCCTTGCCGAGACGATTGAGAATGCGCGCGCGTTTAAGGCCCCGCTGTCGTTCGGGCAGCACTTCAACTTCAACCAGTTCGCCTTGTTTGACGCCGTTCAAATCGGCTTTGGCGACAACCAGATCGTAGCGGCTTTTGCGATCAATCGGTAAAACGCGATGCATGTCGCCATCAAAATGATAGATGCCAAGCTGCGCCGTGGGGAGGTTGGTGAGCCGTTTCATCACCCGGGCTTCATAGGGGTAATCCCCCTTAGTGGCTTGAATGCGCGCCAACACACGGTCGCCCACGCCGGGGTGTGTCTTGCCCTTTGTGGGGGCATCATGCACCAGCACTTGGGGTGTATCTTCCCCATCCCATTTGACAGGCCGGGCGACCAGATCGCCCTCAGGGCTTTCATGGGTGATGTCCAATATGGTGACGGGCGGCATGGTGCCGGGCTTGCGCGCTTGTTTGCGGTTGCCCTTTAGCAGGCCATCCGCCTTCATCTGACGCAGCAGCTCTTTCAGGGCAATGCGGTCATCGCCTTTGATATTGAAGGCGCGCGCAATCTCCCGCTTGCCGACAGGGCCAGCGGTTTCTTCGATGAAACGCACAATATCTTGCGCCGTGGGGAAGTGGGCCTTGTTGGCCATCAGCTTTGCTTTCGGTTCAGCACCAGCGCGAGGAGTTGCAGGCCAAGCAGCACAGAGAAGCTGAACAGATTGCCGTCAACTCCGGCAATTTCGCCTTGCGCGTCGGTCATATCTGTCAAAGTGGCGTCTATCACGCCTGTCTGCATCAACCCAAAGGCAATGAAAAAGCCGCTCAGGATCAGCAAATTTAGAAACGCTGCTTCTCCCACGCGGTTCTTGAGCAGCAGGTAGAGCGCTGTAAGCGCCAACCCGGATTGCATGATAAGTTGCCAAGCGGTGTGTAGGCGGGCGTGACCTGTCCATGCCTCATGATAGATGTGGCTGGGCGTCCAATCGACCATATTTGGTACGATCAGGATGAACAGGGCCACAAGGGCAGTGATCAATCTTGCGCTATGCGCCATCGTCTTCCTTTTTCGCCGACTTTGTGGCGGTTTTCTTCTTCGCTGTCTTCTTCTTGGCAGTTTTCTTTTTGGTGACTTTCTTCTTTGTCACTTTTTTCTTGGCAACCTTTTTCTTAGCCACCTTTTTCTTAGTTGGGCCTTTGGCAATTTTGGCGTTGACCAACTCAGCGGCGCGTTCGGCTGTCAGCTCCTTGGGGTCTTCGGCCTTCGGGATCGTGGCATTTACCTTGCCACACTTCACATAAGGGCCAAAGCGACCGTCCAACACGCGCATGGGATCACCTGTTTCGGGGTGTTCGCCCAATTCCTTGATCGCCGCTTGGGACGCGCCACCACGACCACGGCCACCCTTGGCCTCGGCCAATAGCGTGACCGCGCGGTTCAGGCCCACTTCAAGCACTTCTTGCGTATTGGTCAGGCGGGCAGATTTTCCTTCATGGCGCAAATAAGGGCCATAACGACCGATAGCGGCTTGAATGTCTTTGCCGGTTTCCGGATGTTGTCCAACAATACGAGGCAGGGCCAACAAGCGTAATGCCAGCTCAAAGCCCAAGGCTTCTTCCGGCATGTCTTCGGGAATGGAAGCGCGTGGCGGCTTTTTGCCTTTCTCTGCTTCGCCCAACTGATAGTAAGAGCCATAAGGCCCCACGCGCTGGGTCACCATCTCGCCGCTTTCGGGATCAACGCCAAGCTCTTTTGGGCCTTCGGCAATGGCGGCGGCTTTTTCAGCCTCGTCGCCTTCTGCCACAAAGGGCCGGGTGAAGCGGCAATCGGGATAGTTGGCGCAACCGACAAAAGCGCCATAGCGCCCGGTTTTAAGCGAAAGCTGTCCTTCATTGCATAGGGGACAAATGCGCGGGTCTTTTCCGTCGCCCTGATCGGGGAACACATAAGGCCCCAACACTTCGTTCAGGCGATCCAGCACAACCGCGTTGCGGTTTTCCATGACCTTGTCGCATTGAGGCTGAAAATCGCTCCAAAAGGCGCGCAAAACAGCACGCCAATCCAGCTTGCCATCGGAAATGTCATCAAGCTGTTCTTCAAGGGATGCGGTGAAATCGTATTCGACATACTTATCGAAGAAACTTTCAAGAAAAGCCGTTACCAGCCGCCCCTTGTCTTCCGGGATGAAGCGGTTGCGATCCATCCGCACATAGGCACGATCGCGCAGCACGCCCAGAATTGAGGCATAGGTGGATGGGCGACCAATGCCCAGCTCTTCCATGCGTTTCACCAAAGATGCTTCGGAAAAACGCGGCGGCGGTTCCGTGAAATGTTGATCCGCCTTGATGCCCGTGCAGGGAATTTGCTCGCCTTCCTTTAAGGCAGGCAAGCGGCTGCCATTTTCGTCATCGTCCTTGTCGTCTTGGCCTTCTTGATAAAGGGTCAAAAAGCCATCAAAGGTGATGACTTGGCCAGTGGCGCGCAAATTGGCGTCGCCTGCACTGCCTGCCAGTGTGGCAGTGGTACGTTCCAGCCGCGCCGATTCCATTTGGCTCGCCATGGCGCGCTTCCAGATCAGCTCATAGAGCTTGAGGCCATCGGCATCCAGCATTTTGGTGACCATTTTAGGCAGGCGACCAAGAGAGGTGGGGCGGATCGCTTCATGGGCTTCTTGCGCATTCTTTTGTTTTGATTTGTAGGCCCGTGGCACGTCCGGCACATAGTCAGCGCCATATTGCTCACCAATCACATGACGCGCCTCGGCAATGGCTTCGCCTGCCATATCCACTCCGTCGGTCCGCATATAGGTGATCAGGCCGGTTGTTTCACCGCCGATAGACACACCCTCATACAGTTTTTGAGCCACTTGCATGGTGCGCGAGGCGTTGAACCCCAATTTGCGTGATGCTTCCTGCTGCAACGTAGAGGTAGTGAAAGGCGGCGAGGGATGGCGCTTTGCAGGTTTGGCCTCAATCTGGCTGACCTGCCAGCTTTGCGCTTCCAGCCTTGCTTTCACGGCGAGCGCGCTGGCTTCATCCTCGAAGGAGAATTTTTGTACGCGTTTGCCATCCAAATCATAAAGACGGGCGGTGAAAGCCGCGCCGCTGGTTGATTGCATGGCGCCTTCAATGGTCCAGAACTCACGCGGTTTGAAGGATTCGATTTCCAGTTCGCGCTCGCAAATCAGCCGCAAAGCGACCGATTGCACGCGCCCGGCAGAGCGAGCGCCCGGCAATTTGCGCCATAGAACGGGCGAAAGGGTGAAACCTACAAGGTAATCAAGCGCGCGGCGGGCCAGATAGGCATCCACCAATTCCTGATCAATTTCACGCGGCTGTGCCATGGCTTCCAGCACGGCATTTTTGGTAATGGCGTTGAAGGTTACGCGGGAAACATCAACACCTTTAAGCGCCTTGCGCTTTTGCAGGGCATCCAGCACATGCCATGAAATGGCTTCGCCTTCGCGGTCGGGGTCAGTGGCGAGAATCAGCTTATCGGCCCCTTTTACCGCCGCCGCGATCTCCGACATCGTCTTCTTTGAACGCGGGTCGCTTTCCCATTTCATGGAAAAATCTTCATCTGGATTGACCGATCCGTCCTTGGACGGCAAATCACGCACATGGCCATAGGACGCCAATACCTTGAAGTTAGACCCCAGATATTTGTTGATCGTTTTCGCTTTGGCTGGCGATTCTACAATCACAACATTCATTAGCTTACCCGCATTAAAACTGCACAATTCGTAAGGGACATAAGGGGTGGTTGCGCCCAAAATGTGTCAGACACCCTGTTTCTTTGGTCCCGCGGCGGCGGACAATGGGGCCAGATTGCGCCATTGTCAAATAGACGATTTTGGGCGGCGATCTAAAACAGGTCGTCCAGATCGGTAAGGGAAACCGTATCACCTGCATCGCGGGCGAGCTTGCCACTGAGTTCCAGCTCCAGCAAAACGGTAAGCAAAACCGGGCGTGGCACCCCTGTTTGAAGGGCCAAATCATCAACCTCTACCGGCGCGACAGACAAACATTCGATCACGCGTTTGCGCCCGGCGCGCAATGCATTGTCATCCGGTTCGGAAAAAGGCGCGTCGGCAAAGCCGGGGGTTTTGGGCGCAGAGAACGGTATTGCCATGGCAGGGGCAAGGTGTTCCAAAATGTCGTCGGGGGTTTCGGTGAGAATGGCTCCATCACGCAATAATGCGTTGGTGCCGCGGGCGCGTGGCTCCATGGGAGAGCCGGGCACGGCAAAAACCAATCGGCCCTGTTCCCCAGCCAGCCGCGCGGTGATGAGGGAGCCGGAGCGCAAAGCCGCCTCCACCACCAGCACGCCATATCCAACCCCGGAGATGATGCGGTTGCGCCGCGGAAAATGCCGCGCTGTAGGGATTTCGCCCCATGGCTGTTCGCTGACGACCGCGCCCTGTTCACCGATGGCGCGCTGCAGGGCCTCGTTCTCGGGCGGATAGATTACATCTACGCCGCCGGCCACCACTGCCACTGTGCCTGTCTCCAAGGCCCCTTGATGGGCCGCTGTGTCCAGTCCGCGGGCAAGACCAGATGCTATGACAATATCCTTCCGTCCCAATGCTTCGGCCATACGGGTGGCATAACGCAGCGCCGCGGTGCTGGCATTGCGCGCACCTACCATGCCGATCATCGGCTGTTGTAGCAGATGCGTGTGGCCCAACACCGTCAGTACCGGCGGGGCATCTGGAATATGCCGCAGTAGCGGGGGATAGGTGTCATCAGCCAAGGTGATCAGCGTGCCGCCTGCGGCGTCTATCGCGTCAAGTTCCCGTTCGACGCTATCGACACTGGCGAGTTTGATCTTGCGCTTGGCGCCGGATTTGGTGGCAAGTTCTGGGAGAATTTCAAGGGCGCGGCTGGCGGTTTGATAGCGTTCCAGCGCCATTTGAAAAGTGCGCGGGCCAATGTTTTCACTACGGATCAACCGCAGCCATGCCACCTTTTCCACCGCGCTTAAGGTCACGCGGCTTCTTTCTTGTCCTTACCCGCCCCGATCTTCGGTTCTTCACCTTTGAGCAGGCGCTGGATGTTTTCCTTGTGGCGGATATAAACCAGAACAGCCAAAAGCGCGCTGGCTTCCCCCCATTGCCACATGTCGAACAGGGCAATGAAATAGACCGGGCAAAGCGCCACCGCGACCAGCGCCGAAAGCGACGAAATGCGGAAGATCGCTGCGGTAATGAGCCAGGTAGCGCATGCCATCAGCCCCAAGGGCCAGTGGGCTGCCAGCATTAGTCCCAGAAAGGTCGCAACCCCCTTGCCGCCGTTGAATCTTAGCCACACCGGGAAAATATGGCCAATGAAAGCACCGCAACCGGCGGCGATGGCAATATCCGGCCCGTAGAAATAGTCGGCAATCAACAGGGCCGCAGCCCCTTTCAGCGCGTCGAACAGCAATGTGGCAATGGCGATGGCCTTGTTGCCGGTGCGCAGCACATTGGTTGCCCCGATATTGCCGGAGCCCACATCACGAATATCGCCCAGCCCGGCCATACGGGTGAACACCAGCCCAAAGGGGATAGACCCCAGCAGATAGCCGCCTGCCAAAGCAGCCATAAAATAGGGCCAAACTTCCGCCCAGCTTATTGGATCTGGCATGATCTACCCCCTTACAAGGCTTTTGAATATGGCTTTGTGGCTACATCACTTCCATGGCGGTCATGATGGTCAAAATTGCCAATGCGACCGTTGAAAGTGAAAAGATGGCAAAACGCGCCATGATGTGATTGACGGTTGATTGCAAAATGGAATGCACAACGCGCAGCCCCACATAGGCCCAGGCAGAATAAAGCGCCATGCCATCGCCCAAGCCAGCCATCGCGGCTGCCAGCGCGGCGGCATAGAAGATGGTGGGTTGTTCCATCAGATGATTGTAATTATCCGCAGGCCAACGCGTTGGCGCAGGAATGGAGGCCGCCAGTTCTGTCGGGCTTAAGGTGTTATCCGGTTCGCCGCCTGCTTTTTGCATGGCAGGAATGCGCGTGGCGTACATCCATACCCACATGACGAGTGACCACAATACCAGTGCGATCACGGGTGCCAGCATTGCGCTGTTTCCAACAATAGTAGACATGATTAGCCCTCCCAGCCTTTTTCACGATTTGGCGCTGGTCCTGAAACGGGCCTTATGCGCCATACTCAAAAACGGTTTGTCCCGCTACCATGGTCAAGATCGCTCGGCCCTGCAAGCGGCGATCCTCATATGGTGTGTTTTTGGATTTTGATTGCAGCGCTTCCGGCTTCAATACAAAGGGCACGTCCGGGTCCAGCAGCGTCAGGTCTGCCGGTGCGCCAATTTCAAGCCTGCCTTGGGCCAAGCCCAACAAATCGGCAGGGTTGGCGGTAACGGTTTTAAGTGCAGTTGCCATATCAAGCGACCCATTATGCACCAGCTCTAACAGGCAGGGCAGAAGGGTTTCTACCCCAATGGCACCCCATCCGGCTTGGGCGAAGGGTTGCCGTTTGGCTTCCGGATCTTCCGGGCGGTGGTTGGAGGTGATGCAATCAATCACGCCGTCGCGCACTCCTTCAATAAGCGCCAAACGGTCATCTTCTGTCCGCAATGGGGGCTTCAATTTAAAGAAAGTGCGGTATTCACCGATGTCCAGATTATTGAGGTTGAGATTGGTAATACAGACCGTCGCTGTAATGGGCAGGCCGCGCGCCTTGGCCTTGGCGATGATTTCAACCCCTGCGGCAGTGCTGATGGGCCCAAGATTGACCGGCGCGCCGGTGAGCTCAACAAGGCGAATGTCGCGCTCAAGCCCGATCAGTTCTGCCGCTGCAGGATGGCCGGTCAGGCCATAGCGGGTCGACATTTCACCTTCATGCATTACGCCATTGCCCGCAAGGCTGCGATCTTCCGGATAAAGATGGATGGGGCGGCCCACATAGGAGGCATAGGAAAGCGCGCGCCGCAGCACGCCGCTATCGCTGATCGGGCGCGTGCCATCGGAGAAGGCGACCGCCCCGGTATGCGCGTTCATCGCCATTTCCGCCATGGCGGTGCCGTTATTTTCCTTGGTGATGGTGGCCATAGGCAGCACGCGCACCTTTGCGGTTTCACCAGCGCGGCGACGTATAAAATCAACCAAGGCGGGATTATCAACCGGCGTGGGGCCATCAGCCATATGCACCATTGTGGTTACACCACCAGCCGCCGCCGCCCAACTGGCGGATCGCAATGTTTCTTTATATTCTTGCCCCGGCTCACCTGTGGCGACCATTAAATCGATCAGGCCGGGACACACGATGTTACCTTGCGCGTCAATCAATTGTGCGGCATCGGGTTTTTCGAAATTGCCAATGGCAGCAATGTTGCCGCCATCAAGCAGCAGGCCGCCCATTTCATCTTTGCCGGATGCCGGGTCGATCAGACGGGCATTTTGTATGACGGTGAGGGTCATGCGTTCCCTCCCGTACTTGGCCCGCCGCGCAGCAGAATGTCCAACACGGCCATGCGCACAGCGACACCCATCTCCACCTGCTCCAGAATGACAGATCGATTAATGTCGTCGGCCAGCGCGCTGTCGATTTCCACGCCGCGGTTCATTGGGCCGGGATGCATGATCAGCGCATCGGGCTTGGTCAGGGCCATTTTTTCTTCCGTCAGGCCCCATACGCGGAAGAACTCCCGCACGGAGGGCAGGTAAGAGCCTTCCATGCGTTCCTGTTGCAAGCGCAGCATCATCACAATGTCGGTGTCGCGCAGGCCGTCTTCCATGGAATGGAAGCACTCAACGCCCATGCGCTCCAGCGCAGGCGGCATAAGGGTGGGTGGCGCAACAACACGCACCCGCGCGCCCATGGCGTTTAGCAAAATGATATTGGAGCGCGCGACACGGCTGTGGGTAATGTCGCCGCAAATGGTAACGGTCAGTCCCTCCAGCTTGCCCTTGCGGCGGCGAATGGTCAGTGCATCCAGCAAGGCTTGGGTAGGGTGTTCGTGCCGCCCGTCGCCAGCGTTCACCACGGCGCATTTCATTTTTTGGGCCAGCAGGGCCACCGCGCCGCTATCGCCGTGGCGCACCACCAAAACATCCGGGTGCATGGCATTAAGCGTGAGCGCGGTGTCCAGCAGTGTTTCACCCTTTTTGATGGACGACGACGAAACGGACATATTCATTACATCGGCGCCAAGGCGCTTGCCTGCCAGCTCGAAGGAAGATTGGGTGCGGGTAGACGCCTCGAAAAACAGATTGATCTGCGTGCGCCCGCGCAGATACCCCACCTTTTTGTCGATCCGTTGATTTTGATCCACATAGTGGTCAGCCAGATCAAGCAAGGTGGAAATGTCTTGTGGAAAAAGCCCTTCGATCCCCAGCAAATGTTCGTGGGGAAAGGTGAGATCAGGAAAGGGCAATGCGTCAGTCATTAAAAGAGGTCTATAGGCCCGAATCGCCCCCTTTAGCAAGCAATTCTGTGTCGCTAAATCGCGACATATAAAATGATCGGCATGGTGATGGCAGCCACCAGCGTTGAGGCGGTGATCAACGCTGCCATCAGTTCGGCATCGCCCCCCAGTTCCTTGGCCAGAATATAGCTGGCAGAGGCCCCCGGCACAGCGCCTGCGGTAATAGCCACCACCAAGGGCAAGCCGGAAATACCCATCACCACGCAAAGCCCATAAATGATGGCGGGCATGGCCAGCAGTTTCAGCGCTGTGGTCAGCGTTACCAGCCAGATATCCACCTTGAAAGACGTGAAGGTGAGCGCCGCCCCAACACCCAAAAGGCCGATAGGCAAGGCAGGTGCGCCCAATACATCCAGTGTTTTCACAAAGGCGGCTGGCAGCGCAACACCCGCAAGATTGATTGCTGCTCCGGCCAAACACGCCAAAATCAAGGGATTGCGCACCAATAGGTGGATAACTTTGCGAAAAGTTGCTGGCTCATTGGCGGCATGGCGCGTCAGTGCAAACACCGAAAGCACATTGGCTGTCGGTACCATAAAGGCAAAGGCGATGGCGGCGATGGTAATGCCGTGATCACCATAAAGGGTGGCAATAATGGCCAACGCGACAAAGCCGTTCCACCGCACAGCGCCTTGAAAAACGGACGAATAGGCAGGGCCGGGAATGCGCCAGATACGCCGAATGGCAGACAAGATAAGCGCCATTGAAAACTGCGCCGCCACCAAGGTGCCGCCTAGTTTGCCGGCCACTTCCCCATCAAAAGGGCTGGTGGCCAAGGTGCCAAACAACAACGCCGGAAAGAAGATGTAATAGCCCAGCGCGTTTAACGGTGCCCAAAGGTCGTCGCCGGGAAAGCCACGCCGCTTGATCACAAAGCCAATGGCAATGCAAATGAAAACCGGCAGCAGGGCGTTCAGGATCGCCATGGGCTAGTCGTCGTCATCATCATCAGCAAACTGAAGCTCATAAAGCATATCCAGTCCGGTTTGCAGAATAACGGCGGCGGCCATTTTATCGATCACTTCACCGCGGCGGGCGCGGGTGCTGTCGGCCTCAATCAAGACGCGCTCAACCTCTGCGGTGGTGAGCCGTTCGTCCACATAAAGCAAAGGCACGTCGCGCAATTTTAGCAGATTGCGGCCAAATTCACGGGCGCTTTGGGCGGCGGGGCCTTCCTTGCCCGTCATTTCAAGGGGCAGGCCGATCACAAAGCCATCGGCGCCGTGCTTGTCCATCAGGTTGAACAGGGTTTCTGCCGTGGGCATAAATTTGCCGCGCTTCACCACCTCAAGCGGCGAAGCGATGGATAGCGCCAAATCAGACAGGGCTACCCCAATGCGCTTTGAGCCCATATCCAGCCCCATGATGCGCCGGGCCGGGCCAATCCGGCGGCGGAAAAGCAGGCGTTCTTTGCGGGTAATTTCGTGTTGATCTGTCATCTTGCCCCGTTGGGTCTGCTTGTGTAGGGTCCGCGCGAAATTCCGCTTGTTATCAGCAGGCATCCACGCTTTGAAAAGAGAAGGTACCTCATGGTTGATGAAACAACCGTGCGGCACATTGCGCGGCTTGCGCGCATCCGCATAGAAGACGACACCGTTGCCCCGATGGCCGGGGAGCTTTCTGCCATTATCAACTTTGTTGAGCAGCTTTCAGAGGTTGATACGCAAGGCGTAACACCCAAGGCCAGCGGCACGGATATGACAGCCAAGCTGCGCGCCGATGAGATTACTCAAGGTGGCGAGCAAGAGCGCGTAACCAAAAATGCGCCCGAAAGCGCTATGGGCTTCTATGCCGTGCCCAAAGTGGTGGAGTAGGGCAGATGGCTGATATAAAACTGACAGACCTTACCCTCACCCAAACCCGTGATGGCCTGAAAGCCAAGGATTTTTCCGCCGCTGACGTGACTGATGCCTATCTGGCCGCTATGGAAAAAGCGGCTGCCCTCAACGCCTATATCACCCCCGCCGCAGGCAAAGCGCGGGAAATGGCCAAAGCCAGCGATGAAAAGCTGGCCGCAGGCACGGGCGGCGCGCTGGAAGGTGTGCCCTTGGGTATTAAAGATTTGTTCTGCACCGATGGCACGCGCACCACGGCGGCGAGCCATATTCTGGATAATTTTGTGCCGCCTTATGAAAGCACTGTCTCCCAAAACTTGTGGGATGCAGGTGCGGTCATGCTGGGCAAGCTCAACCTTGATGAATTCGCCATGGGCTCATCGAATGAGACAAGCTATTTCGGTCCTGCCGTTAATCCTTGGAAGGCTGAAGGCAGTGATGAAAATTTGGTGCCCGGCGGCTCTTCCGGTGGTTCTGCGGCGGCGGTTGCCGCGCATTTATGTGCCGGTGCCACGGGGACCGATACAGGCGGTTCCATCCGCCAGCCTGCGGCGCTGACAGGCACGGTGGGCTTGAAACCCACCTATGGCCGTTGTTCCCGCTGGGGCATTGTGGCCTTTGCCTCTTCGCTGGACCAAGCAGGCCCCATGACCCGCACGGTGCGCGACAGTGCCGCCATGCTTTCCGTTATGGCAGGGCATGACCCGATGGACAGTACCAGCGCAGATATCGCCGTGCCGGATTTTGAAGCCGCAGCGGACAAATCCATCAAAGGCATGAAGATCGGTATCCCCAAGGAATACCGCGTTGATGGCATGTCGGATGAGATTGAGGCGCTGTGGCAGCAAGGTATTGAATGGGCCAAGGATGCGGGCGCAGAAATCGTGGAGATTTCGCTGCCCCACACAAAATATGCCCTGCCTGCCTATTACATTGTGGCCCCGGCGGAAGCATCATCCAATCTCGCCCGCTATGATGGCGTGCGTTATGGCTTGCGTGTAGAGGGCGAAGACCTGATCGATATGTATGAGCGCACCCGCGCCGAAGGCTTTGGGGATGAAGTAAAGCGTCGTATCCTTATCGGCACTTATGTGCTCTCAGCCGGATATTACGATGCCTATTACACCAAGGCACAGCAAATCCGCACGCTGATCACGCAAGATTTTACCCAAGCCTTTGAAAAGGTAGATGCGATCCTCACACCCACTACGCCATCCTCTGCTTTTGCCATTGGCTCTAAATCCGATGATCCGGTGGAAATGTATTTGAACGATGTGTTTACCGTGCCAGCGAACTTGGCCGGGCTGCCGGGGCTTTCATTGCCTGCAGCGTTAGATAAAAAGGGCTTGCCGCTTGGCTTGCAAGTGATTGGTAAATCCTTTGATGAAGAAACAGTTGTATCGCTGGGTGCGGCGCTGGAAAGCGCGGCGGGGTTCACTGCCCGGCCCAATGCATGGTGGGAGGCTTAAGTCATGAGCGAACAACTCACATCAACCGCTATTGGCAAAACCTTTGAAGGCAGCACCGGTACATGGGAACTTGTCATGGGCCTTGAGGTGCATGCCCAAGTCACCTCCAACGCCAAATTGTTTTCAGGCGCGGCGACGGATTTTGGGGCAGAGCCGAACACGCAGGTTTCCTTGGTGGATGCGGCCATGCCCGGCATGTTGCCCGTCATCAACGAAAAATGCGTTGAACAAGCCGTGCGCACGGGCCTTGGCCTCAAAGCGCAAATCAACCTTGAAAGCGTGTTTGCCCGCAAAAACTATTTCTATGCCGACCTGCCGCAAGGCTATCAAATTTCGCAATTTGACAAACCTATTGTGGGCGCAGGCCGCGTGATTGTTGACTTGAAAGATGGCACCCGCCGCATTGTCGGCATTGAACGGCTGCATCTGGAACAGGATGCAGGCAAGTCCGTCCATGATCAACATCCCAGCCAAACCTATGTGGATTTGAACCGCTCTGGCGTGGCCTTGATGGAAATTGTGTCCGACCCTGATTTGCGGTCGGCGGAAGAGGCTGTGGCCTATTTTGAAAAGCTGCAAACCATCCTCGTGTATCTCGGTACCTGTGATGGGGTGATGGCGCGCGGCTCCATGCGGGCCGATGTGAACGTTTCTGTGCGCCGCCCCGGCGAGGAATATGGCACGCGGTGCGAGATCAAGAACATGAACTCAACGCGCTTCATGCGCCAAGCCATTGATTATGAGGCACGCCGCCAAATCGATATTCTTGAGGCAGGCGGCACGATTGATCAGGAAACGCGGCTCTATGATCCCGATAAGGGTGAAACGCGGTCTATGCGCTCCAAGGAAGATGCGCATGACTATCGCTATTTCCCAGACCCTGATTTGCTGCCTTTGGTGATCTCTCAAGATTTTGTGGATGAGATTGCTGCCACCTTGCCGGAACTGCCGGACGAAAAGAAAGATCGTTTTGTTTCCGAGTTTGGCCTTTCCACCTATGATGCGGAAATGCTGGTGGCCGATCGCGACACAGCAGATTTTTACGAAGTTGTGGCCAAGGGGCGTGATGCCAAAATAGCAGCCAACTGGGTTATCACCAATCTGTTTGGTAAGTTGAAAGAGCTTTCCAAGGAAATTGCCGAAAGCCCCGTCAGTGCAGAACAGCTTGGCGGCTTGCTCGATCTAATCGCAGACAGCACCATTTCAGGCAGCATCGCGAAAGATGTGTTTGAAGACATGTTTGCCACCGGCAAAGATGCCGCCACGATTGTGGATGAAAAGGGCTTAAAGCAAGTCAGTGATACCGGCGCGATTGAAGCCTTGGCCGATGAGGTGATTGCCGCCAATCCTGACAAAGTGGCAGAGCTTAAAGGCGGCAAGGATAAGCTGATGGGCTGGTTTGTTGGCCAGTTGATGAAAGCCTCCAAAGGCCAAGCCAATCCGCAAATGGCAAATGAGATATTGCGCAAGAAGCTGAACGACTGATCCGCAATTCCGGTTCCTTTTTCTGCAAACCGATCTACGATGCCCCCGGTGAGAAATTGCTGGGGGCATTTTATGGCAACGCCTGAACCGATTGACGTCTATTTTTGGCCCACACCGAATGGCTGGAAGATTTCCATCTATTTGGAGGAGGCGGAAATTCCCTATCGCCTGATCCCGGTAAATATCGGGCAAGGTGATCAATTCACCAAAGCCTTCATCAACATCTCCCCCAATAACCGCATGCCTGCCATTATTGACCCGCAAGGGCCGGGCGGCGCACCCATCAGCGTGTTTGAAACCGGGGCCATTTTGCAATATTTGGGCCGCAAAACAGGCAAGTTTTATCCCACGGATGAACGCAAGCGGGTAGAGGTCGATCAATGGCTGCATTGGCAAATGGGCGGCTTGGGGCCCATGGGCGGACAGGCCGGGCACTTTCGCCTCTATGCGCCGCAGAAAGTGCCCTATGGCATTGATCGCTACACGCATGAGGTGAACCGCCTTTACGGCGTCATGAACCACCGTCTGCGTGACCGGGATTTTCTGGCGGGTGATTATTCCATTGCCGATATGGCGTGCTACCCATGGGTGCTGCCGTATAAAAACTATGGGCAAAACCTTGCAGAGTTTCCCAATCTGCACCGCTGGTTTGAAACCATGAAGGCGCGGCCCGGTGTGCGCCGCGGCATTGATAACGGGCTGGAAATGCGCGCCAATGCTGAAAAGCTCACACAAGATAAACCGCGGTCGATTTTATTCGGCCAAACCGCCATCGACTATGATGCCCTACCTGAGGATTGACCTATGATTGAACTGCACACATGGAAAACACCCAATGGTCGCAAAGTCTCCATCATGCTGGAGGAATGCGGGCTGGAATACACAGTCCATCCCGTCAATTTGCAGGAAGGTGAACAACACACCGAGGCGTTTCAGGCGCTCAGCCCCAATGGTCGTATCCCTGCCATTCGAGACACCGATAACGGCATCACCTTGATGGAATCCGGTGCCATACTGGTTTATCTGGCAGAAAAGTCGGGCCAGTTTCTGGCCGCATCGGGTGAGGCCCGGGCCAAGGCGCTGGAATGGACATTCTGGCAAATGGCAGGCTTGGGACCAATGATGGGGCAAGCCAGCTATTTTATGAACACGGCGCCGGAACCCATTCCCTATGCCATTAACCGCTATATCGAAGAATCTGCCCGGCTGATCAAGGTGATGGATGATCGTTTGGCGCAAAATGAATATCTGGCGGGGGATGACTATTCCATCGCTGATATGGCCGCTTTTCCTTGGGTCAAATTGGGCTTTCCCTTGCTGCAACCGGCCAAGCCCGAAATTGCCGGAGAAGGCAAGCACGTCGCCCGCTGGATTGAGGGGGTGGGTGCACGTAAAGCGGTGCAGGCGGGCCTTGCAATCCCGCCAGAGTAACTATCCATACAAGAAAGTGTGACTCCTTTGCATCACATGCCCCAAAATGGGTCCGCTTCGGTCACATTTTGCCTTGATGGATGTGGATAACTCAATGCTACGATTCGGTATCGGTCGGTAACGGCTTGGAATAGCTAGGTGAATGCCAAGTTGGGATCGGTCAGGTGGGTAAACTGGCACCAAAACTCTGGGGATAACATTGTGGGCAATTTGGGTATAACACCCAGCCTCTGTTAACCGGCCATTTACCATAAGCCTGCACGATTAACCCGTCCGAGGTTAGGTGATTTGGGCCAAAAACAAGACCCAGACACCTCGTAACAGGAGGTTAGTCCAATGGGGCAGTTAGATCCCGATTATGTACGTCAATGCCGCGACAGGGCCGAACGGGGCGATCTGGATGCGTTGTGCAATCTGGGCCGCATGTATTCCACCGGTCATGGCGTGAGTTCCGATCTGGTAGAAGCGCATAAGTGGTTCAACATTGCCGCCGCGCGCGGATCGGTGCAGGCGAAAATTTACCGCGAGGCTTTGGCGGCAGATATGACAGCACGCCAGGTGGCCGCTGCCTTGTCCGAAGCACGCCAATGGGTGCAATCGCACTAAGCCGTCAGCCTTACTCCCCTTTGGGTGTGTCAGGGAGTGTGTCAGGTTTTGCGGGCCATCGCGCCGGTTAAAACGGCGTCGGGCGCATCGCGGACGGTTTTTTCGGCACCCAGCGTCATCAAGATGGTATTGCTCTCCATCGCGGCAGCGGCCTTGATCGTGTCCAGCCGAAACAGCTCCATCAAGTGTTCTGTCGCCTGATCCGTCGACATACCCGGCACCGCCTTTATGAGTGCTGCAATGCTTTCCTCCAAACCATTCACAATCGCCTTGCGTTGATCGGCAATACCTTGGCCGCTTAGCTTCATCGCTTCGGCGTCGGCTTCTGCATCCTTTACCTTGGTGATTTTCTCCGCTTCTGCGAAGTTTTCTGCCGCCTCTTTCTTGCGTTGGGAGGCGATCACGCTGTTATAGGCTTGGGTTATATCCTCGCCGGGGTTTGGCTCATCCACCAGCACGTTCACGACCGTATAGCCATAATCTTTCAACTTGGCATCCAGTGCCTGCATCACGCCTTGTTCTATCTTTTCCTTATCGGAATATATGCCCGCAAAATCGTGATTGTTCACCCCGGCGCGCATATGGGTCAGCACATAGGATTGAATTTGCTGATTGGGGTTTTGCAGCTCGTAATAGGCTTTTTGCACATCGTCGGGCATCACACGCACCTGTATATGCACCGGCAGGCTGACAAACACATTGTCTTTGGTTTTGACATCAAAGGTGGATGACAATTCCTGAATGCGCAGCGGCACGCGAGCCACGATCTTGTCAATCGGGGTTGGCAGCTTCAGCCACAGGCCCGATTGCTTCACCGCGCGAAAACGGCCAAAGCGTTCTATCACGGCGGTTTCCTTTTCGTGGACGATATAGAAAATATCGTAAAGCAGCGCGAGCACCAGAACGGTGACGGTCCCGAAGGTGATAAGGGTAAAGATCATGTCGGCACGCCTCTCAATGTGATGCAGTCAGGCAATAGACGCTGAGCGTAGCAATTATGGCGGCATTGACCAATGGTTCCTCAAAATGGGCGCTGGTTTGGAGGGCGGTTTTCGACTAACCATAAAGATCAAGCGCAATTGATACGGAGGGCACCGACAGCCCACATGACCCGCAATCTCATCAGCATAGTCTCGGCTGTCTACAACAAGGCAGATTGGTTGCCCGCCACTTTAGCGCGCTGCCAAGGGCTTGATGTGCCCAATGGCTGGGATGTTGAGTTTATTTTTGCCGATGATGGTTCAACCGATCATTCCGTCTCCTTATTGCGAGACGCGGCGCAGCTTGATCCGCGCATTCAAATTATCGCCAACGCTGAAAATCGTGGCCCGGCAGTACGCATCAATCAGGCGGCGGCAGCAGCCAAGGGCCGTTATATTCTGCCAATGGATGCGGATGATCTGTTGCCGCAAAATGCGCTTACCTTCTTGCTGAAGGTTGCCACAGAAAACGATATGCCGTTGGTGTTCGGCAAGTCACGCCGCGCGTCGGATGCTCCACCCATACCGGTAGAGGCGCAGATTATCCAAACCGATCAGCCTTTGGCGTTTTGCGCGCGCCGCCAAATTGTGCATATGGGTTTTTTGGTGGCGGCGGAAATTTGGCGTGCAGCAGGTGGGGCAGATGAAAAAGTGTTCATTCAGGATCAATCCCTGCCCCTGCGATTGGCCGCCAAGGCAGATCGTCTGGCCTATGTGGAGGCGGTGATCTATTGGCTGACCCCACAAGAAGGCACCAATCTTTCCACCAATGTCATGCAGCAGCATCATGACCGCTTCTTCTCTTGCCTGCCGCTTTATCGTGATCCAGCAATTGATGCAGCGGCGCGCAGCGCCCTTGGCCGCCAAATGGTTTCTGCCGTTTGGAAGGCGCGACGCGATGCAGGCAAGCCCTTCCCCCATGTTAGTTCGGCGTTCATGGCCTATCTGCGTAACCGGCTGTTCAAATCCCTGCCATCTGATAGATTTTTGGCAGAGGTGGAACAGGCCTTTCTCGACTTGCCGAATGTCCGCCGGATAGAGGTCATGTTATGAGCCAACCCCGCCGTATTCTCATTGTTGCGAATTTCCAACGCAAAGGGCTGTACCGTCAGTACTACAATCACGAAAGCAAGTTGGCGGCGGGTTTTACCCGCGCGGGCCATAACGTCATTTGCTTTTCAGATCGCGATCACGCGCGAGAGGCCACTCGTCTGCACACCCAAAAAGCAGGCGCGGGTAAGATGGCCGCAAAATTGATCGAGGTCGCGCAACATTATCAACCTCATCTCATCTTGTTTGGACACAGTGATTTACTGCGCGATGATTTTTATCTCGAACTCAAGCAAAAGGTGCCCGCCGCGCGCTTGGCGTGTTTTGGGGTGGATGCCTTGTTCCGCACCGATGCGCTCAACCACTTTGCGGCCCGGTGTGTTCACATGGATGTGGGTTTTATTACCTCATGGCACCGTGAAAAGCTGGCAGCCTTGGGCTTGAATAAGGGCATGTTGTATTTTCTGCCAAACCCGGTTGATCCGGCGATTGAGACGGCGGATACAAGTGCCGTCCCCCTGTCTGATCTGCCGTATGATGGCCAGTTCCTTGGCACAGGCACCGGCAAGCGCGAGGAACAGTTGCAAGCCTTGATGGCGGCACTGCCTGCGGACTATCGCTTTAATTGTGGCGGGCTGGCCTTTGGGTCTGAGCGATTGGTAAGTACCCGGTTCCTGGCCGCGCTTACACAAGGGGCTGTTTGTCCCAATCTGCCAATCGATGATAGCGATCTTGATCAGATCGATCCGTTGTATTCCTCAGATCGCATTGCACAAACCTTGGGGCAGGGGGTAACAACATTGGTGCATGAACGCAGCGAACTGACCCGCCTTTATGAAGATGGCATTGTCACCTATCAGTCGCGAGATGATTTGGTGGAACAAATGCTGGCGCTAAAGGGTGATGATGCGCGCCGTCGTGTGGTGGGGGCCAAAGGCCGGGCGTTGGCGCATGAACGCACAAATGTCACCTTGGTTGCGGCCTATATGCTGGCAGCCGGTTTGGGCGAAACTTTGCCTGAAATATTCTGGGATGCTGCCCCCGTTTAACTGGTTGCCCAAAGCCGCATCAAATTAGCGATGGATTTGGAAAGCAACAGCACATCCTCATTCGCGCCATGCTTCTCGAAAATATTGGCGCGGGTCGCTTCAAGGTCGCCCAATATTTCGCGCTGGCGCGGGTCGCTCAAACGCGATTCTATCCAGCCAACAACGGCCAGCCTTTGGCCCTGCGTAATTTCTGTTACCTCGTGCAAGGCACCGGATGGATAGAATACCGCTTGGCCTGCCTCCAGCTTCACTTCCTTGATTTCACCGGCATTGTGAATGCGCAGTGTACCGCCCTCATAGGTGCCGGGCGGTGCCAGAAAAAGTGTAAAGGAAATATCGGTGCGGATAATGCCCATAGGGCCTTGCATCAAGGGGTCGTCATTATGATTGCCATAGGACATGCCCGGCACATACCGGCTCACGCGCATTGGCCCCATTTTAGCCGGGCGGGCAAAACGATTGACGGCACCGTTTGAAAAAACCTGTCGCTGCACATGTTCCTGAATTTCTTTGAACAGGGTATTGCGCGGCAATTGTTCATTGTCTTTTGCGGTGCGCGCCAGCCAGCCTGCGGTTTTGGACCCGCTTTCAAATTCGGCATTCTCAAGTGCGTTTGCCCAGTTTTCACAAAGGCCGGGATCAACAAAGCGGTCAACAAGGATCATGCGGTTTTCCTTTTTAAAAACGGCAGATGGCTAAATACCAAATATGGAATCGAAGATATCGTCCAGCACATCATCAACCGGCGGATCGCTTCGGCGGTTTTTGTTGCCGTCTGGCTTCGGTGCGCTGCCCCTGTTGCGGCTGTCGCGCGTGTTATCATCGTCGCTGTCATCATCGCCGAAAACGTAATCCCATATGCCACCCTCATCCGGGGCGCGACCGGCAGGGGTAACGGGCAGATCGGCATGGGCACTGTTCATTACATCGCGCCACACCAAGGCGGGCAGGCCACCGCCTGTTACCCGCTTCATCGGGGTTGAGTCGTCGTTGCCAATCCAAACCCCGGCAACATAATGGTGGGTAAAGCCCACAAACCACGCATCGCGCCAGTCTTGCGAGGTGCCGGTTTTGCCCCATGCCGGGCGCTGCTCTTTAAGGCGGGCGCGACGGCCTGTGCCTTCTTCCACCACGGCCCGCATCATGGAAGCAACGCGCCGCGCATCGCGGCTGGAGGTGATGCGACCGGGGCCAGAGCCGGATCGTTCATACAACACTTCGCCCTCGCGCGTGGTCACCCGTTCAATGCCGTGCAAGAATGCCGCCTTACCTTGGGTCGCGAAGGGAATATAAGCGCCGGTCAATTCCAGCAATGTCACTTCTCCGGTGCCCAGCGCGATGGAGGCATGCGGCGGCAGTTCCTTGTGAATGCCTGCGCGGTGCGCCGCATCGATGACATTGGCGCGCCCGGATTCTTCCGACACTTTTACCGCCACTGTATTGATGGATTTTGCCAAAGCGGTTTCCAGGCTAACCGGGCCACGATATTTGCCATCATAGTTTTTCGGCGACCAGCCATTAAAAGTTACCGGGCTGTCATTGCGCACGGTTGAGGGGCGCATCCCCTGTTCCATCGCCGCCAAATAGACAAAGGGTTTAAAGGCACTGCCGGGCTGGCGTTCAGCCTGCGTGGCACGGTTGTATTGGCTTTGTGCATAGGATGTGCCGCCCACCATGGCGCGCACGGCGCCATCGTGATCCAACACCACCATGGCCCCTTGGCCTGCCTTCAGCCGTTTGCCTTCACCATCAACCCAATGTTTCAAGGTGCGGGCGCTTAACGATTGCACATCAAGATCAAGGGTTGTTTCCACCGTCAGGTCATCGGTGGTGTGGCCGATGTAATCGGTCAATCGATCAAGCACCCAATCGATATAGTATCTTGAAGGTGGCAGATTGGCGACGCGCGTATGGCGCGCGGGTTTGGCCTTGGCTTTTGTCGCGGTTGCCTCATCAATGAAGCCCGCGGCGACCATATTATCAATCACTTGGGCCGCGCGGCCTTGGGCGCGTTTCAGGTCGGCGGTGGGGGCATAGCGGCTGGGGGCTTTCAGCAAGCCTGCAATCATCGCGGCTTGTTGCAACGAAAGGTCCTGCGGCTCAATGCCGAAATATTTGTGGGATGCCGCCTCAATCCCATAGGTGCCCGATCCCAGATAGACCCGGTTAAGGTAAAGCGACAGGATTTCCTGTTTGCTGAAACGGTATTCCAGCCAAAACGCCAACAGCAGTTCTTTCCCTTTGCGCGTGAAGGTACGGTCGGCGGTTAAAAACACATTTTTGGCAAGCTGTTGGGTAATGGTGCTGCCGCCTTGCACCAGCCTGCCTGCCCTTACATTGGCAATCATGGCGCGGCTAAAGCCAATCGGATCGAAACCGAAATGGTGGTAGAAGCGCCGATCCTCTGTTGCGAGAACGGCTTGTTCAACGTGCTTCGGCAAATCTTCAACGCGCACTGGCAGTCCATACAGGTCGCCACGGGTGGCGATCTCGCGCCCATCCATTGCAATCAGCGTGACAGATGGGCTGCGCGAAACGGAGGTCAAGCCGTTGGTGTCCGGCAGGTCATAGGCAAAGATAACGCCAAGCCCAATTAAGCCTGCGCTGAGCCATAATGCCAGTACCACCGACCAATAGGCGATACGGCGCAGCGGTCCCTTAGGTGGCCCCCGGCGCCCTTCTGCCTTCGCCCGCGCACTGCGCGCGGCGCGGTTTTGCGCGCGTTTGGATTTTTGGGAAGCGGCAGCTTTCTGCGTTTTGTTTGCAGATCTACGCTTAGGCCCCGTTTTGGGGCCGCGCTTGGGGGGAGAGGGGCGCTTCATGTGTTGGGTTCGCTTTTCAATCGGTCCATCAAACCGGGAATATCATCAATCACTTCCGTCAGCAGCCGGTGGCGATCGGCGCGGAAATTCTTTTGGCGGTCTTCGCGGGCAGAAATGCTGGTCAGCGCGGCGGTATCATTTGCGCGTTCGGCAATGTCGCGTGCATTGTCCAAGGCATCGAGAATATTTTGATCGTCGTTGAACCCATCCACATGCAGCACCAGCCGGATCATGAAGCTGGAAATCGCTGTGCGCAGATCATTGTCATCCAGATAAACCATCTGCTCCCGGTTGCGCTCAAACACTTCAAATTCGTTGCGCAGGGATCGCATAGCGCGATACCAGCCGGGATCGTAGAAGAACTGCTCATTCGCCAACACATTGTGGTAGATAGTGTGGATTGTGCGCAAGGCATCCAGCAAAACCGAACGCAGATGCACGCCTTGGCGCGCTTGGTCTCGCCTTTCTTCATAGATAGTGCCCAGAAAGCCGCCCGCCGTCGCCAACACACCGCCCAAGATTACGGCGACCAAGTCGCTTCCTGATTGCTCAAAGAAATTTTGAATAAGGTCCATCATTTTCCCGCTCTTAAGTGGGATCAACCTAATGCAGATTCTGTGGTTTTGAAACGCAGCAATCTGCCGTTTGTGTGGTTTCGTGGATTGTTTCTTAAACTCTTGCTTGCTCTTGCGGCCAATTGTCGCTAAACACCCGATAAGCTATTGGATTCGTGCTGAAAATCGAACCAAAAAGAAGGTGGGCTAGAGTTTGAGCGGACAGGAAATGATGACCCGCAGCGCGGCGGAGACCGCGCCGCCATCAGCGTCTATGGCAGAAAAGGCGTTGCGCAACCGCGCCGAGGGGCGGATTCGCTCTCGCACTTTGGTGCTGATTCGCTGGATCGCCATTGGCGGGCAAACGGCGGCTGTTCTGTTTGTAAATTGGTGGCTTGAATTCCCCATTCCCTTTGGTTGGTGCCTGATTGTGATCGCAGCCTCGGCGTGGCTGAATGTGTTTCTGTTGATCCGCGATGCCGCGCCCAAGCGCCTCAATGATCAAGAGGCCGGGCTCTACCTGGCCTATGATATTTTGCAATTGGGGGCGTTGTTCTATCTGACCGGCGGAATAGAAAACCCGTTCATGCTGTTGTTTCTGGTGCCGGTTACCATATCGGCTACCATCCTGTCGTTGGCGAACACGGTTGCGCTGGGTGTGTTGACGGTTGCTTGCGTGTCGTTGTTGTCACTCATGCATTTGCCCTTGCCGTGGGGTGGTGAAGGTATTTTGCTGCCAGACCTTTATGATATCGGCAATTACATCGCCGTGGTGTTGGGGACAATCTTTTTAGGCGTCTATGCGTGGCGCATATCCGATGAGGGACGGCGTTTGCAAGATGCATTGGCCGCCACTCAAATGGCCTTGGCGCGGGAACAAAAAATGTCTGCGTTGGGTGGATTGGCCGCCGCTGCCGCCCATGAACTGGGCACACCCTTGGGCACCATAACGCTGGTCGCGCGGGAGCTGCGGCAAGAATTTGGTGATGGCGAATATGGCGATGATTTTGACCTGTTGGTAGATCAGGCCAATCGCTGCCGTGAAATTCTGTCGGGTTTTTCCAAACAGCCGGAACAGGGCGACATGCACTATCAGCAAATCCTGTTCCAAGCCTTGGCAGAGGAGGCGGCAGAACCCTATAAAATGCAAGGCAAGGTGCTGGAAGTTGTGTTGTCGCCCCCCGCTGGTGCGACAGGTGACGATCAGCCCTATATCAGGCGTGAGCCTGAAATCGTGCATGGCTTGGGCAATTTTGTTGAAAACGCGGTGGATTTTGCCAAATCGCGTGTGAAAGTAGAGGTAAGCTGGACCGATCAGCAATTTCGCTTGAAGGTGATTGATGATGGGCCGGGCTTCCCGGTTGATATTCTGGACCGCATCGGCGACCCCTATGTTTCTACCCGTGGGCGCGATGAAAGGGCGACAAAACCGCAGAAAGCCTTGCATGATGGCACTGCCGGGCATGAAGGCATGGGCTTGGGCGTATTCATTGCAAAAACTTTGCTTGAACGCACGGGCGCAAAAGTGAACTTTATGAACGGAAAAGATGAAGGCGCGGTGGTTGCAGTCACATGGCCTCGCGCGGTATTAGAATCAACTATGCCGTTGTCAGATGGGTTGGCAGCGCAATAAGATTTGAGAACGTTTTACATGGCTGGAGAAAGGGCTTGAGCATATGACAACTGAAGATGAAGAACCGGAAGTATTTGAAGGTGATCGCACATTGCTGATTTGCGATGATGACAAGCCTTGGCGGGAACGGCTTGGCCGCGCCATGGAAAAGCGTCAGTTCGATGTTCAGTTGGCTGAAGGCGTGAACGAAGCGCTGACAATCATCAAAGATAAGCCTGCCGCCTATGGTGTGGTTGATCTGCGGTTGGAAGACGGTAACGGGCTGGATGTTGTGCGCGCCTTGCATGAGGCCCGCGAAGATGCCCGCATCATTATGCTGACAGGCTATGGCAATATCCCAACCGCTGTGGCGGCTGTTAAAGCCGGCGCTGTTGATTATCTAGCCAAGCCCGCCGACGCTGATGATGTTGAGGCAGCGTTGATGGTAACGGGCGATGATCTGCCCGAGCCGCCGGAAAACCCCATGTCTGCCGATCGCGTGCGGTGGGAACATATCCAACGCGTGTATGAGCTGTGTGGCCGCAACGTGTCGGAAACGGCGCGCCGCTTGAACATGCATCGGCGTACCTTGCAGCGCATTTTGGCCAAACGGTCACCGCGCTAGGTTGCCTTTTAAGTGACAGACAAGTCCGGCGCTGGGTTAAACCGGTCGCCGGACTTTTTGTTGGGATTTATGTGAATGACTGATCGCGCGCCAGACCTTTTAAATCTGTTGGATAATGTGGCTCACAAACGTGTCGCCGTGTTGGGCGATATTATGCTTGATCGGTTTGTCGAAGGGCAGGTTTCACGCATTTCGCCCGAGGCTCCCATCCCTGTTTTTGCCATAGCGCAAGAAACAGCCATGCTGGGTGGTGCAGGCAATGTGGCGCGCAATGTTGTGGCGCTGGGCGGGGAGGCGGCCCTTGTAGGTATTGTTGGGCGTGATGCAGCAGGCTTGGCCGTTGAAACCGCCTTGCTGGACGAAGCAGGCATCACCTCTTTTCTGGTGTGTGACGAGGCGTGTCGAACAACCGAAAAAACCCGCTACCGAGCGTCGGGTCAGCAAATGCTGCGCGCCGATAGGGAAGACACAACGCCGATAGAAGGCGCGCGCGCCGAAAAAGTGTTGGCAGCTTTCGCTGCGGCGTTGGAAGGCGCAGGTGCCGCCGTGTTGTCAGACTACGCCAAGGGCGTGTTGTCCGATGCCGTGCTGGGCAAAGCACTGGCAATGGCCAATGCGAAGGGCGTGCCGGTAATCGTTGATCCCAAGCGCGCGGATTTCACTGCTTATCGCGGGGCCACGCTCATCAAGCCTAATGCCAAAGAAATGCGTGCTGCCGCTGGCGGCACAGATATTGCCGCCGCCAATAGGCTGCGCACAGAAGCAGGCATTGAAAGCGTGCTTATCACCTTGTCTGAAAAAGGCATGTTGCTGGTGAACGGCCAAGGGGCTGACAATTTGCCCGCCCATGCGCGCGATGTGTTTGATGTATCGGGCGCGGGCGACACGGTGGCCGCTGCCTTGGCGCTGGGGATCGCAGCAGGCGCGGCAGAAAATTTGGCCGCCCGTTTTGCCAATCTGGCCGCGGGCATTGTGGTGGGCAAGGCAGGCACCGCAACCGTTTATCCCGGTGAAATGGCGGCCGCCCTTACCCGTTCTCCCCTTATGTCTCACCATGAAAAAATATTGCCGCGCAGTTCTTTGAAAGATCTGGTGGTGCGCTGGCAAACAGAAGGCAAGAAGGTTGGCTTCACCAATGGGTGTTTTGATTTGATCCACCCCGGCCATTTGAGTTTACTGCGGCAGGCACGCGCCAATTGCGATCATCTGGTGGTGGGGCTTAATTCAGATGCGTCTGTGCAACGCCTCAAAGGTCCAACCCGTCCGGTGCAGGATGAAGCCGCCCGCGCCGAGGTGCTGGCCGCGCTTTCCTATGTAGATGCCGTCACCCTGTTTGAGGAGGACACCCCGCTCGAACTGATCGAGGTTTTGTTGCCTGATGTGATTGTCAAAGGCGCTGACTATACGGAAGATCAGGTTGTCGGCGGTGATATCGTAAAAGCCGCCGGAGGCACGGTTTTCCTCGCCCAATTGGAAGATGGTTTTTCCACCACCAACACGGTCGCCAAAATAAATCAAAAGGATGCGCCATGATTATCGTAACCGGCGGCGCGGGCTTTATCGGCTCCAACATCGTGGCAGAACTCAATGCAGCGGGGCGCGGCGACGTGACGGTGGTGGATTGGTTCGGCACCGATGATAAATGGAAAAACCTCGCCAAGGCAGAGTTGGACGAGATTGTGCCGCCCGAAGCCTTGGACGATTTGTTGGCGCGGCGCAGTAACGACATTTCTGGCATTGTTCACATGGGCGCCATCTCAGCGACGACAGAGGCCGATGTGGATTTGATCGTGCGCTCCAACATTATTCTTACCATCAAACTGTGGGATTTTTGTGTAGGTCGCGGCATTCCCTTCATCTATGCCTCATCCGCTGCCACCTATGGCGATGGCGATGCGGGCTTTGATGATGAAATGGGCACGGACGCGCTTAGCAAGCTTAAGCCCATGAACCCCTATGGCTGGTCTAAGCACATGATTGATCGGCGCATTGCGCGCATCGTGTCGGAAGGTGGCGCAGCGCCGCCGCGCTGGGCGGGTCTCAAATTCTTCAATGTCTATGGGCCGAATGAATATCACAAAGGCTCTATGAAAAGCGTCATCGCCCATATCTATCCTGATGTGGCGGCGGACAAGGGTGTCTCGCTGTTTAAGTCTCACCGAGATGATTACGAAGATGGTGGGCAATTGCGCGATTTCGTTTATGTGCGTGATTGCGCCAAGGTGGTGCGCTGGATGCTGGAGGCCGATCACATGCCATCGGGGCTTTATAATATCGGTACCGGGCAGGCGCGCAGCTTTGCAGATTTGGCGGGCGCAACATTTACGGCAGCAGGCAAGCCCGCGCAAATTTCCTACCGCGATATGCCGTTGGAAATTCGCGACCGCTATCAATATTTCACCGAGGCCAAGATGGATCGGTTGCGGCAGGCAGGCTATCGCGAAGAATTCTTTTCTTTGGAAGATGGCGTTAAGGATTATGTGGAAAATTTTCTGGGGTGCGCTGACCCCTACCGCTAGCTTTTTCTCGACTGGAGTATCCCATGGCTGATTTTTTCACCCAGTTTCAAAATAGTTACCAAATTTATCTGGTGCCCTTCGTGATGGATTTTGTGGCCGCCTTGGTCATTTTAATTTTGGGATTCGTAGCGGCAAAGATGGCGCGCCGCGGCGTGGAACGCGCCTTGGGCAAGGCACGCAAGATTGATCCCATGTTGCGGCCCGTGCTTGCGGCTATGGTTCAATACGGCCTGATCGTTTTGGTAATTGCGGCTGTGCTCACCAAAGTAGGCGTTGAAACCGCCAGTATCATTGCTGCCCTTGGGGCAGCAGGCTTGGCAATCGGTCTGGCGTTGCAAGGCACCCTGTCCAACATTGCCGCCGGGGTGATGTTGCTGTGGCTGCGCCCTTTGAAGACCGGGGAATATATTGATGCGCAAGGTATTGCCGGCAATGTGGAAGAGGTGGGCTTGTTCGTTACCTTGATGAAACGGCCCGATGGCGTGTTGCTTTACGTGCCCAATGCGCAGCTTTGGAATAAGCCCATTTTGAATTTCAGCCGCAATGCCGAACGCCGGATCGATGTGACGGTGGGCATTTCCTACAATGATAATGTGGATGGGGCGCTTGCCTTGCTGCAAAAATTGATGGCGGATGATGCCCGTATTTTGGCAGAGCCTGCGCCGCAAACCATGGTAGAGGCATTGGGCGATAGCGCCGTCAATATCAAGCTGCGTTGCTGGGTGAAAACACCCGATTTCTGGCCCGTCGGTTTTGACCTTAACCGCAATGCCAAGGCCGCATTGGAAGCAGATGGCTTTAGCATTCCCTTCCCGCAACGCGATGTGCATGTGCATCACCATGGCAGTGGTGCAGGGGGGGATGCCAACAAAGCCGCCTAGCGCATACCGTTTTCCATAGCGGTCAATCTTTCCGCCGCCTTGCGGGCGAATAACAAGGTAAGCGCCTTGCGTCGGGCCGGGGCTACTCGGTCTTGCGGCGCGTCGCGCACAATCTCGGCGCCATAGGCATCGGCCAAAACCAAGCCATGTTCCTGCGGCAGCACTTCATCGGGAAAATCGGCGTCTACGGCAAAATAAAAGTGATCGCACCATTCCAGATAGCCTTGCCATTTGCTGTCGGTTTCAAAATCGGCGCGGGATGATTTCACCTCAAAAATATGCACCATCCCCTTGGGGCACAGCGCCACAATATCGGCGCGCAATCCGCTTTTGAAAGTTACTTCGCTAAGCGGTGACAGACCTAGTTCAGCACACAGCCTGTAAAGGCCCGCAAATATGGCAGATGTACGTGCGGGGCGGGGTGGTTTCTGCCCTGTTGATGCCTCATTTTCCGTCATGGTTAGAAGCTTGCGATGCTGGCAAGGCGCTGGCAAGCTGCTGACGTAAAAATTTGTGGAGGAAATACCTTATGAAAAAACTATACAAAGCATTGGTAGCCGGGGCTGCCTTGAGCGCATTGGCCGCAGCAGGCCCGGCACTGGCCCAGCAATCCAAATCTGACCCAGATGCCAAGGTCTACATCATCTCACCCGCTGATGGCGACACAGTGGAAAGCCCGGTGCGTGTCGTGTTTGGCCTGCGCAATATGGGCGTGGCACCTGCTGGCGTGAAAAAGAAGAACACCGGCCATCACCATCTGTTGATTGATACCGAAGCGCCTGATGGCCGCGATCTTAAGCACCCATTGCCGAAGGATAAAAACAACCGTCATTACGGCGGTGGTGAAACCGAAGCCTTGGTAGAGCTGGAGCCGGGCGAACATACGCTGCAGCTCATTTTGGCAGATCACAATCATATCCCGCATAAGCCGGAAGTCTTGTCGGATCAAATCACCATCACCGTTGCCGGTGCGACAGAAGAAGATGCGCCGGAAGATGAAGATGATGCAGGTGAAGACGACGATAAGGAAGATGAAGCCCCCAAGCGTGATGGCGGCTTGCTGGGCATTCTGGGTGGTGGCGACAAATAAGTCCCAGATAACATTTGCCAAACAAAAGGGCGGTTCCCAAATTGTCGGGGCCGCCCTTTCTATTTAGCTGCTGTTTGATTCTGGTTGTTACTAATAGCGATAGCCAATACCCACACCGATCAACCAAGGATCAATATCCACCTTGCCCCTGATGGCGCCACCATTCACTGAAACATCGGTGTCCAGCCACAGCTTTTTCACATCAAGGTTCAGATACCAATTTCCCTTGTAGTGATAGTCCACTCCGGCTTGCAGCGCATAGCCCACGCTGTCGTCATATTTAATGCTGGTAACAGCGCCGCCGGGCGCATCTTCGTTATAGAAGATCGTATAGTTCAAGCCCGCTCCCACATAAGGTTTGAAGGCGCTGCCATCATCAAAATGATATTGCGCCAGCAGCGTTGGCGGCAACAGCCAGACCTTGCCTAAATCAACATTTGGGTTCTTCAGTTTTGCCTTGTGTGGCGTGGTTCCCAACACCAACTCCACCGCCAGGTTCTTGTTGAAGAAGTAAGAGATGTCCAATTCCGGCACGATGGAATTGTCAATTTCCGGGCTGCCCCCAATGGTCGTTGTGCCGCCTTCATCGGGCACAACGCCCACGGCGCGGCCACGTACCATCCATCCTGTGTCGCCATGGGTTGGGCGCGCCATACCGGCATCTCCTGCCAGTGCCGCTGGGGGCGCCAGCCAGCCAGATGCGCCAAGGATCAACGCGGCAACAATTTCCTTACCGTACGTCATTTTCAGATTCCCTTCCTGGTACCTTCACCAACGATAAGGAAGCCTAAAGCGTGCAGGGACGGACACATTGATATGGGTCAGTGTTTGTCGGGGCGCGGCAGAATGTGTCAGGGGAGGGGGCGGCAATAAAAAGGCGGCACCAAAACTCTTGGTGCCGCCTTTCTTAATCAACAATTTGCAGTGGCCTAAAACCGCACAGTAAACTCCGCCGAAATCAGGCGCGGCGGTTCAATCACCGCAAAGTGAGAGAAGTCGGCCAACGGCGCATCGGCGGCTGTGACCTTCACTACTTCATCGGTCAAGTTGCGGCCAAACACCATGAAAGACCAGCTTTCATCATCGGCGCGCAAGCCGATACGGGCATTCACCTGCAAATAGGCTTCTTGCGCATCCAAGGGGTCGCCATCATCAGCCAGGAAGAAGTCATCCTGATACAGCAGGTCAACACCTGTCACCAAATCAAACGGCATGGAACCCAGCGGGTTGAGATAGCTGACAGAGAAGTTACCCGTCCATTCCGGTGCCCGTTGCAGCGTTTGGCCTGTCAGGTCACAGAAATCACCGCCGTTTTCAACGGTACAGGTGCCTTGCTTGTAAGACACGAAATGCGCGTCGGTGTAAGCGCCCGATGCCATCAGCATCAAGCCTTCCATCGGCACCATCATGAATTCAAACTCAACCCCTTGGGTGATGGCGTCGGCGGCATTGCGCACCACAAATTGCGTGGTGGTGAACACCGAAACCTGAAGGTCGGAAAACTCGGTATAGAACACCGAGATATTGGCGCGGGCGGCCCCGTCCAAAAATTCGCTCTTCATGCCCACTTCATAGGCCAAGGCGTTTTCCGGTTGATATTCCAGTTCGGCGTTTTTGGAGGCAGAGGCGTTGTAGCCACCGCCCTTAAAGCCTTTGGCAACAGAGCCGTAGAACATCAAATCTTCATCCATGCGGTATTGCAGCGCCAATTTGGGTGAGAAGGAATATTCATTGCGCGTGTCGGCAAATTCATAGGCTTCCCAGCCGGCCACGCCTTGCGTGATGATGCCCGGGCCGTTCAAAACCTGGAATTGCGCAACTTCTTTTTCTTCCATTGTGTAACGCGCCCCAACAACCAGTGTCAGGTCTTCGGTCAAATGCCAATTGGCTTGGCCGAAGGCGGCATAGGAAGTGGATTGTTGATCAAAGCCCAGATCAGCGCTTTCTGCCCCATTGGGTTGTGCCAGCGGCCCCAAAATGGCGGCTGTGGCGGGATCAAGCAACATGCCCAAAGCCTGCGGAATAAGAATTTGTGCGATTTCGCCATTCACATCATCTACCGGCAAAATGGCGACATGCGTATCCACCTTGGTATCGGAATAGAAGTAGTAAAGACCCGCCACAAATTCGATATCACCGGGAGGGGAGGCAACGCGGATTTCCTGGCTCCACTGGGTGTAATCTTCTGTGGCAGCCAACGTAATGTAAGGCATGGGGCCACCATCGGCATCAATATCGCCCACTTCCAAATAATTTGAATAGCCGGTGACAGAGGTCAGGATCCAGTCTCCCAATTCCCAATTGGCTGTCAGGCCGCCAATCCATGTTTCGCGGGCATTGTAGCCGGGGTGATCTGCTTGGCCTTCATAGTTGGTTTCATCGGCTTCCAGATTGGGATCAAACAAGGCATATACAGGCGCCATATTGCCTTCAAGTTCGGTGAACTGAATGCCCCAGGTGCGTTGATTGAAGTTCGATCATGTGGCAACGCCGGTCAGATCGACATCGGGTGTTGGTTCCCAGCGCAGTTTGGCGCGCACAGCATCGTTTTGCGTGTTGCTCTCGTCCCGGTTCAGGAAGGTGTTTTCCGTATGACCATCCTTGCGGTCGCGCGTGGCCGCCAAGCGGAACATCAAGTCGCCGTTCTTGTCGATCGGGCCGGTGGCCATGGCGCGCATGCGGTTCTTTTCCTGCTCGCCAACGGTGATGTCACCCTCGGCGCGGAAATCCGGTTCCGGTGTGCCAGACGCGATGTTCAACGCCCCGGCAATGGTGTTTTTACCAAACAATGTGCCTTGGGGGCCGCGCAAGGCTTCCACCCGCTCAAGGTCCAGCATGGCATCCAGCAAATATTGCAGACGGGCAAAGAATACACCATCAATCACCAAACCGACAGATTGTTCAAAGCCACGGTTCGTGCCAGAACCCAGCCCGCGCATATTAATACGGCCAAAGGGTGCCACCGCTTGCAGTTTTACGTTCGGTGTATAGAGAGACAAATCGTTCAGGTTGGAGATGTTGTTGTCTTTAATCGTCTCGCCGCCAATTGCCGTTACAGAGATCGGCACGTCTTGCACATTCTCGGCGCGCTTTTGGGCGGTTACGATAATTTCGTCCAGCCGCGGCCCGGTACTGGCAGGCGGTGCCGGCGGCGCATCGGCGTTTTCTATAATCGCATCGGCTTCTTCTGTGGTGGCTGGTGCCTCTGCTTGCGCTTCTGTGGCAGCAGGTGCTCCCCCGTCATCCAGCCAATCCAGATTGCTTTCTTCTGTATTGGTGGCTTCTTGCGCTAAGGCGGCAGTGAAAGTGATAGTGCCGGCGAATATGCCGGCAAAAGCGGCAGTCGCAAATTTACGACTACGGGAAGTATACTGAACCATACGGGGACCCTCAAACTAAAGTATTGAAACTTTTGAACGCTCGTTAAGCGGGCAATATTCCCCAAAACTTGGCTAAATGCACGGACAAATTTGTCCCGGGCGTTGCGTCACGCCCGAAAGTGTTGATTCAAAGTATCGATTGGGGGCGGAAGCGTCGCAGGGTTTTCCGGGGCCTCGGTGATGGACATTTTCTGCATGATCCGTAACCATGACGCCACCGTCACTTTGGGTCACCTTTAGGGGCAGGTTATTTTGGATTGATAGCGGCTGGGGGCCCCTATGACACGAATTGAATCATACGCAAATTGGGTATTGCGGCAGCGTTATCTGGTAATGGCGTTTTCTGTAGCGTTTGTGGCGCTGTTGGCGGCAGGCGGCCAAAACATCACCTTCACCAACGATTATCGCTACTTCTTCTCAGATAAAAACCCGCATTTGCGGGCCTTCCTTGATTTGCAGGAAACCTATGCCGCGCCCGATACCATTATTTGGGTCATGCAGCCCCAAGGCGAAAAAGGCGATGGCACCCAGCGCTTGGCGACAGATGCCGATACGCTGAAAGTCATCAAGCAATTCACGGAAGATGCTTGGCAAACACCGCATTCCACCCGTGTTGATTCCATTGCCAATTTCCAGCACACCACAGCAACCGAGGACGAGCTGATCGTCACCGACCTTGTGCCGGATGTGGACGATATTGATGAAGCCGTGGCCCACAAGGTGCATGAAATCGCCACCAATGATCCGGTGTTGGTGCGCCGCGCCATATCGGTGGATGGCCGCACAGCGGCCGTGATCGCGCGGCTTGCCCTGCCGACAGATGATTTGAACCCGAATGTAGAGGCCGTGCAGTTTGCCCGCGATTTGCAGGAAAAATATCGCGCTGCGCATCCTGATATTCGCTTTGAACTCACCGGGTCTTCCCTTCTGTCCAATGCCTTTTCCGAAGGTGCAACAAACGATTTGAAAACGCTCACCCCGCTTATGTATGTGGTGATCGCGCTGACTGTCTGGCTGTTGCTGCGGTCTGTCTCCGCAACAGGGTCTGCCATGATCGTGATTGCGCTGGCCACCGTGGCGGCTATGGGGGCAACCGGGTGGATCGGCATTCCCATCTCGCCGCCTTCCGCCAATGCGCCCACAGTCATTTTGACGGTTGCGGTGGCAGATTCGATCCATGTGCTTGTCACCATGTTGGTGGAGATGCGCAAGGGCCGAACCAAGAACGATGCAATTGTAGAAAGCCTGCGGGTGAATTTCGTGCCGGTGCTGCTTACCTCTGTCACCACCGCGATCGGCTTTATGTCGCTCAATTTCTCCGACGCCCACCCAATCCAGGATTTGGGCACAATTTCTGCCATTGGGGCCATGGTGGCCTGGTTCCTCTCCATCGGGTTTTTGCCGGCCTTGCTGTCGGTGCTGCCTATTACGGCCAAGGGCTCGGTCGAACGCCAATCAGACTTCATGGCGAAATTTGCGGGCTTTGTGATCCGTCGCAAAAACCCGCTGCTGATGGGGTCGATCATTATTGTGGTCTTCTTCGCGGCTTTCACCCCAACGCTTAAATTCAACGATATGTTCGCCAAATATTTTGATGAGCGTATGGATTTCCGCACCGCGACAGATTTCACGGCTGAAAACCTCACCACCATTTATCAAATCCATTGGTCGGTACAAACGGGGGAGGAAGATGGCATCAACGATCCGCTCTATATGCAAACAATAGAGAACTTCACCAATTTCCTGCGGGCGCAGCCCTTGGTGATGCAGGTGAACTCTGTCACCGATGTGATGAAGCGGGTCAACAAATCCATGAACGCCGATGACGAGGCTTTCTACCGCGTGCCCGACACGCGCGAGGAGGTGGCGCAAAACCTGTTGTTGTTCGAGATGTCGTTGCCTTATGGCCTTGATCTGACAGACCAGATTGATGTGGCGAAATCCGCCACCAAGGTTTCCGCAACGCTGGATCAACCCACCACACAACAAACGGATGCTTTGATCAACAAGGCGGAAGCATGGATCGCCGAATACGGCAATGGCTATGTGTTCACCCGTCCTGCCGGGCAGGCGGTGATGTTCGGTTATATCGCCGAAGCCAATGTCATTTCGATGAGCAAGGGCACATTGCTGGCGCTGGTGCTGATCTCCGGCATTATGTTGATTGCCTTGCGCTCGGTGCGGCTGGGGCTGGTGTCGTTGGTGCCCAACCTTGTGCCGCCCATTGTGGCCTTTGGCATTTTGGCAGCCTTCTTCACCAATGAAGTTGGCTTTTGGGCTGCGCCGATTGTGGCCACCGCGCTGGGCTTGATTGTGGATGCAACGGTTCACTTCTTAAGCAAATACCGCAATGCGCGGCTGGAAGGCAAAACGGCAGAAGGGGCGGTCACTCACGCCTTTGAACGCACGGGCACGGCGCTTTGGGTTTCCACCCTTGTGCTTATTATCGGCTTTGCACTGCTTAGCTATTCGCCGTTCAAGTTCAACAATATGATGGGGGCCATGGTGGCGCTGAATATCGGCATCGCCTTAATCCTCGACTTCCTGTTGCTGCCGGTGATCCTGCTTTTGGTGGATCGCCGCAAAACCGATAAAGTTCCCGCCCAAGCTGCGGCTGAATAGAAGGATGATTGATATGAAAACTCTGATTGTTTCCGCCGCGCTGACAGCGCTTTCCGGTGCCGCATTTGCTGCCACCTATGAGGATGTGAAAGCCATCGCCGACCCGGCTGAAAAGGGCCGCAAAATCGCCGACATTACCGAGGCACAGGATGCGGGCTTTGGCGATAGTGAAGCCACCATGAAGATGGTGCTGACCAATAAAAACGGGCAGGAAAGCACGCGCGAATTGCGCATGAAGGTGCTGGAAAACCCTGATCCCGCCGATGGCGACAAAACCATGATCGTGTTCGACAAGCCGCGTGATGTGGCAGGCACGGCACTGCTCACCTATGCGCATCATACCGATTCCGACGATCAATGGCTCTTCTTGCCCAAGCCCAAGCCGCGGGTAAAACGCATCTCATCGAAAAACAAGGCAGGCCCCTTCATGGGGTCAGAGTTCGCGTTTGAGGATTTTTCCTCAACGGAGGCCAACAAGTTTTCCTACACTTGGCTGGCCGATGAGCCCTGCCCGGTAGAAGAAGTGAAGGACCGCATCTGCGCCAAGGTGGAACGCATCCCGCTTTACGAAGACAGCGGTTACACCAAGCAAGTGTCATGGACGGACACGACAGACTTCAACCCCCGTCGGGTGGATTACTATGATCGCCGCGGCGCGCATCTCAAAACGCTTACCTTTACCGAATACCGTCAGTATCAAGATAAGTTCTGGCGCTCGCATAATTTGAGTGTGGAAAATTTGAAGACAGGCAAATCAACCACCTTGCGCTGGGAAGACATGACCTTCAGCAACGGCTTGAGCGATAGCGACTTCACCAAGGCCAGCCTTAAACGCGCGAAATAGGCGGTTAAGAGCCGAACGGATTTTCAAGCCTGCACCCCGTGGGCGCGAAGTCTTTGGTGTTGAGCGTTATCACCGTTGCGTTCAGCGCCAAGGCCGTAGCCGCAATTTGAAGATCCGCACCCGCATGGCCAATTTGCGCCGACAATCTGCCCCAAATGCGGGCGGCGTCGGCATCAAATGGCAATAAGCGATCTGCAAAAAGGGTAGTGGTCCGATCTAGCCAGCGCCGCAAATCGTGGGCGAAGTCAGGATTGTTCCTTTCCTGCAGCCTGATCCCACGCTCAATCTCGCCCAACGTAATGACGCTGAGAAAGAGGTCAGCCTCAATTTGCTTTGAGAGCCATTGGGCAATTGCAGGCGCGCGTTCCGGCCTGCGCAGGGCCGATAATATATTGGTGTCGAGGATCAGCATTAGAAGGTGACGTCGCGTGGCTTGGCATCAGCGCGTTCAAATCCTTCACCCGATGGAAAACCCAACAAGTGCTCGGTGAAGGAGCCGCGTGCGCCCTTGGCGTCGTCAACCAGCCGATCATATTCACTGGCCGCCACCACAACCACTGCTGGCTTGCCGCGCCGCGTGACCTTTTGGGGCGCGCCTGCCAAGGCGGCATCTACCACCGCACTGAATTTGTTTTTGGCGTCTTGCAGGGTCCACATATCACACCTATATATCTAGCTATCTGTCTAGCCTATTATGGTGCTGCAGGTGCCCCGCGTCAAGCGCAGCCTACCCACACTTGCTATACCCGCAGCTCAGGCAGTTCATGCAGCCTTCCTGTTTGATAAGCGTTGGCGCAGCGCAGGAAGGGCAGGTTTTGCCGCCCACAATCCCGTCAGGCATGGCACCGCCATCATTTTCCGCCCCTATGGCTTTCGGCAGCGGCTTCTCATCCGCCTCGTTCAGCAGCGGTGCGTCATCGGTTTTGATGAAGCCAATGTCGATCATGTGGCGTTCAATCACTTCCCCGATTGCCGCCAGCAGGGAGGGCACATAGCGGCCCTTCATCCATTGGCCGCCGCGCGGGTCAAACACTTCTTTCAGCTCATCCACCACGAAGGAAACATCTCCGCCGCGCCTAAACACAGCACTGATCATGCGGGTTAGCGCCACGATCCACGCAAAGTGTTCTACGTTTTTGGAGTTGATGAAAATCTCAAATGGCCTGCGCCGCCCATTGGTGACAATGTCGTTGATCGTGATGTAAAGCGCGTGCTCACTATCCGGCCATTTAATTTTATAGGTCTGGCCGGGGATCACGCCGGGCCGTTCCAGCGGTTGGGTCATGTGCACAACCGCGCCGCCATCCAGATCATCGGTGGGGCGCGCTTCAGGCGCGTTCAAGGCCAGTTCAGGCTCCGCAGTTTCCTTCGGTTCGTCTTCTACTGAAAGCACAGACCCCGTTACATCATTGGGGCGATAGGTGGTGCAGCCTTTGCAGCCCATTTCATAGGCTTGCATATAGACCTGTTCAAATGCCTCAAACGAAATGTCTTCCGGGCAGTTGATGGTTTTGGAGATGGAGCTATCCACGAATTCCTGCACGGCCGCTTGCATCTTCACATGGTCAGACGGCGCAATGGTTTGCGCCGACACAAAGTAATCCGGCAGTTCGGCATTCTCCCCAAAGCGATGTTTGAACAGGCGATACGCATAGTCCGATACTTGCTCTTCCTTGCGCGTGCCATCGGGCATCAACACCTTGCGCTTGAAGGTGTAGGAAAATACAGGCTCCAACCCGCTCGACACATTATCGGCAAAAAGGCTGATTGTGCCCGTGGGCGCGATGGAGGTGAGCAGCGCATTCCTGATGCCATGTTCAGCAATCGCTTCTTGCACATCAGCATCTAAATCCTTGATGCTTTCACCCGCGAGATAGGCTTCTTTTTCGTAGAGCGGGAAGGGGCCTTTTTCTTTTGCCAGATCTACACTGGCCAGATAGGCCGCGCGGCGCACCAGCCCCATCCACTTTTTGGTCAGCGCCACGGCGTTGTCGCTGCCATAGCGCGCCCGGCACATAATCAGGGCATCCGCCAGCCCGGTAACGCCCAGCCCAATGCGGCGCTTGGCTTTGGCCTCATGTTCTTGTTCGGGCAGGGGGTAGCGTGACACATCCACCACATTATCCATCATCCGCACGGCAGTGCGGGTAAGTTGGGTGAGCGCGTCCTCATCAATATGGGCATCGGCCTCAAAGGCGTTTTCAACCAGTCGCGCCAGATTGAGCGACCCCAGCAAGCACGCCCCATAGGGCGGCAAAGGCTGTTCGCCACAGGGATTGGTGGCAGCAATGGTTTCGCAATAATGCAGATTGTTGCGCTGGTTAATGCGATCGATAAAAATCACACCCGGCTCAGCATAGGCAAAGGTGGACCGCATAATGGTGTTCCACAAGTCGCGTGCTTGAATGGTCTTGTACGTCTCGCCGCCAAAAACCAAATCCCATGGGGCGTCAGTCTTCACCGCATCCATAAAGGCATCTGTCACCAGCACGGAAAGATTAAACATGCGCAACCGGCCCGCATCGCGCTTGGCGGTGATGAAGTCTTCAATATCCGGGTGGTCGCAGCGCATGGTCGCCATCATCGCGCCACGGCGTGACCCGGCAGACATGATAGTGCGGCACATAGCATCCCACACATCCATAAAGGTCAGCGGGCCGGATGCATCGGCCCCCACGCCTTTTACCGGCGCCCCCTTGGGCCGCAAGGTGGAGAAATCGTATCCAATGCCGCCGCCTTGCTGCATGGTCAGCGCGGCTTCTTTCAAATTTTCAAAAATGCCACCCATGTCGTCCGGCACCGTGCCCATGACAAAGCAGTTGAACAAAGTGACCGAGCGTTCTGTGCCCGCCCCGGCTTGAATGCGTCCGGCAGGCAGAAATTTAAAATCGCTCAGCGCCTCGGCAAATTCTTGGGTGCGTTCGGTGCGGCTTGCTTCGGGCTCAACGCTTGCAAGGTTCGTCGCGATTCGCGCCCAGCTATCTTCAATCGTGTTGTCGATGGGGCTGCCATCAGGATTTTTGAATCGATATTTCATGTCCCAAATCTGGTTGGAGATGGGAGCGAGAGAAGGCAGTTCGGAACGCGAAGAAAGCGGCATGGGACTCACAATGTGGAAAAAGGTGAAAAACAGGCCTGAAACCTGATAACAACCCTATAATCTTAGGTTTTGTGAGTTAGAAACGCAATATAATGTTCGTGGAATGTGCTCCACAGGGGCAGGTTTATTTTTTCCTTTAATATCAAGGCTTTGGGGAGTTATCCCCACTATTCACGGGTTTTCTCTAGGGGTTTTCCACAAGTTTGGCTGTGGCGGTCTCAATCTCTGATTCCAGCCGCCGCATAAATTCCTTGCGCTTCAAGCCCGCTTCAATAGGGGGCAGGAACGCCAATGTGATGGTGCCGGGGTGCCGCAAGAAGGAGCGTCGGCCCCAAAAAAGCCCGGAATTCAGCGCCACAGGCACGCAAGGCACATCAAGTTGGTTGTACAAAGCGGCGATGCCCGGCTTGTAATCCGGCACGGCACCGGGGGCAGAACGGGTGCCTTCGGGGAAGATAACGATAGGGCGATTCTCTGCGATTCGCGCTTTTCCGTCTTTTACCAGCTTTTTCAATGCCTTAGAGCCCGCATCGCGGTTCACGATGATCATTTTGGCGCGTCTTGCATGCCAGCCATAGAAGGGAATCATGGCCAATTCGGCCTTCAATATAATGGCGGGGTCATCCACCAAAATATGCGCGATGATTGTGTCCCACATGGATTGGTGCTTGGCAGCCACCAGCGATGCGCCTTGGGGCTTGTGCTCTAACCCTTTGATTTCAATGCGAGTTCCGCAAATTACGCGCAGCAACACCATGGTGCCCTTGGCCCATGTTTCCAGCCCCCACACAATCGCGCCGCGTGGCAGGGCCAATAGGGGCGTGAACAACACCGCCAGCCCGGCGGTCCAGATATAGAAGATGATATTGAATAAAATGGACCTAAAAACAATCACTTAGCGACCTCCAAGCCGTGTGGCCTCTGCCCGTACAAACGCCACGCCTGCCCGCAGATACTCCCCGAATATCAGGGCTGCTGTGTCGGGGCTTGTCCACCATTCATCCAGCTTTACCGCATCAGAGCGGACGGGGAAGGGGGCGAGTTTTGTGTTAGGCATGGCGCGCCCAAGTTCGATCATCGCACGCGGCATATGATAGGCCGATGTTACAACGATAAGGCTTTGATATTGTTGTGATTTTGCCCACGCTGCGGTTGCGCCGGCATTACCCACCGTGTCACGTGCGGCGTGGTCAAGGTCAAGGCAGCAGGTGATTTTTTCCAACGCGTTTGGGCTTTCGTCGTTGCCAATCAGAGTGCTTTGCAGATCGTTTTTTGTTACCCCCGCGCCAACACCGGAGATAAGCAAACGCGCGCCTTTTCCGTTTTGCAGTAACGCAAAGGCTGTTTGCAGCCGCTCTGTCCCGCCGGTCAACACCACAATGCCATCAGCTTTGGGTTGCATGGCGATTTGTGGGGTGCTCTTGGCGAGGGAGCCTGCGAATACTACATAGCCGCCGATAAAGCCCGCGACAGCTAAGGCCATGATACTAAACACTAATCGACGCCAAAAAGGGCGCACCACAACCTTGGTGCCCACCTGCAGGTCATCATCATCGAGAAGGCTCATACTAGTTTCCTTGAACGCATTACGTGTCGCGGTTTTAGCCGTTTCCGGCCTCGTCGTCGAGCAGATGATCGACCGCAGCCGCCAAATCATCAAACACTGAAACCGGCAGCAAATCCGGTGCCAGCCCGGCCCCAAGTGTTTTTGCGCCCTTACCTGTGCGTACCAGCGCACGTGGCACCCCGGCAGCCAAGGCAGCGCGCAGATCGCGATCTGCGTCCCCGATCATCAAGGCGTCGCTAGGGGCGGTATGAAAATGCTGAAGGGCTTCTAACACCATGCCAGGTGCGGGTTTGCGCCTGGGGGTGTGTTCGCCCGGCGCATCGGGGGCAAATAGAATATGGTCAAGATACCCGCCGGAATCTGCCAGATTTTGGCGCAAACTATCATGTATCTTGTTCAGCATTTCCAAAGAAATTATGCCTCTGCCGATACAGGATTGGTTGGTGATGAGGCAGGTTTTCACCCCGGCCCGGTTAAGGCGCGCAACCGCTTCTGCCGCACTGGGAAGCATCATCAACTCTGCCGGAGATTTGACGAAATCAGCACGATCTTCGTTCAATACACCGTCGCGGTCGAGCAATATGAGTTTGGGGCGTGCCATCTTAAAGCTGCGTTTGCAATTTTTTGAGCACGGCGAAACGCGCGGTCAAGGTGGCGACAAGGGCCAGCACCAATGGCACCAGCCCCAAAATGGAGAGGGCGGCGACATCTAGCTCTAGGGCGGCTTGCAGTCCGCCGCCGGGGGCCAGTGCAGCGATGCCGGCGGCAAGCACCAGTCCAATAGCCCATCCAGCCATGGCGCCGGTAAGCCCGGCCCGGAAGAAATGCCGTTCGAACTCAGCACTGACATAGCGATCAGTTGCGCCAATTTGGTGAACAATTGCGATTACATCCCGGTGGCTTTGAATGGCTGCTTGCGTTGCAAATGATACAACCGCAAAGGTCGTTGCACCGATGAGTATAATCAACCCGACAATCGTACTCTGTACTGCAGTGCTAAGTGCCAGAAGTTCTCCCAAGGTCGCGCCATGATCGTCGATAAGGGCGGTGGCGGGCAGAAACGGCAGTAACGCTTGGGATTGTGTGTCGGGGGCAAGTTTTACGGCGATCAACCGGGGCAGGGCGAAACTGTCTGTTGAGGTGCCAGATATATCGCCCAGCCAAGGCCCCAGCATTGCCAACACATCACTTTTGGAGATAGCGCGCGCCGAACGCACCGCCGAATTTGCCTCTAGTTTATTCGTGATATTTACAATCGTGGCGTCATCTGTTTGGGCTGGTAGTTCAATCGTGATTTCGCCGGCAGTTTCACTGCGCCATTCCCCGACCGTTTGATTGATCCATAAGCCTAAGGCCAATATCAAAGTTGCCAGCAATGCCATGGCCCCCACCACAAATCGCAGAGCATTGCTGCGGTCGGATGGGGTAAATATATCCGTTTTGCTGAGGTTGAGGAATTGTAGCATCAGATCATCTCGTCCGGGTCGACGGGTAGATCAAGCAGTGGGGGGGCGATGTCATCGTCTTCATCGAATTGCGCCAGCGCCACAACTTGCGCTGGGGTAAGCTGGCTGACGCGCCCTTCATCAATATGCAATACAGGATGATTAAATCGTTCCACCAAGCCCAAATCATGGGTGGCTACCACAATGGTGGTGCCGTTTTGGTGCAGGGCGTTGAACAGAGTTAGCAGACGCAACCCCATTGCGGGGTCTACATTGCCGGTTGGTTCATCGGCCAACAGCAAACTGGGCTGTCCCACAACGGCGCGCGCAATGGCGGCGCGCTGGCTTTCCCCGCCAGACAGGGTATCAGGAAGATCATCCAGCCGATCACCCAAGCCAACCCAATTGAGCAGCTCTCTTATGTTGCTGTCATAATCTGTTTGCTTCATGCCCCGTACTTTCAGTGGCAAGGCGACGTTTTCATATATGTTAAGATGCTCAATCAAGCGAAAATCCTGAAAGACCACGCCAATTTTGCGACGAATGGGGGGCAATTTCTGGCGGTCAAGTTGGGTAACGTCTTCACCCAGCAGGGTCATTTGTCCGCGTGAGGGGCGGTGATCAAGGTAAAGAAGCTTCATCAACGAGCTTTTGCCCGCGCCGGAAGCACCGGTAAGGAAATGAAAGCTGCCACGTTCCAAGGTGAGGTTCACATCGCACAACACCTCGTCGCCCGATCCGTATCTTAAGCCTACATTTTCAAACCGGATCATGCCGAATCACTATCATTTCAGGAATGCGTGGCGCAAACATTAGAGGCGGTTTTGGTCCCTGCCAAGCCGGGCTATAAGGGATTGTTGATTTGATTTGAGCCGAGGGCCTGAATGATTCTGGAATGTGAAGCATGCGCAACACGCTATTTGGTGGACACGGCTGATATAGGTGTGTTGGGGCGTATTGTGCGCTGTGCGGAATGTGGACACGATTGGTTTGCAACGACAGATGGTGTGAAACCTTCGCCGTCGGCCTCCACATCGATTGCGCCGGAAGTATCACCCACACCAAGCCAAACGGCTGACCCTGTGGCGGCTGGCCCGGTGGGGGCTGCGCCCGTTGAAGCCGCAGACATGCCCCAGAGTCGTAATTTACCGGCGATTGTGCCGCCAACGGATCATCGGCCAGCTTTGGTGATTGGGTTGGGGACGATGCTGTTGGTGTTGGCTGTTTTGTATCTGGTGTTTGGGCGGGCGCAGATTGTTGCGCTTTGGCCCCCTGCACAGCATGCCTATCAGGTGATCGGGCTTGAGGAAACACAGTTGGATGCGCCGCTCTCGCCGGCCACGGAACAAGTCGAGGCACCAGAAGAGATTTCAGCGCCTGACGATACGGCTACCCCGACACATCTAGCCGTGCCGGCAATTGGGGCAACAGAAACGCATAGGCCCATGCCGGAACAGGCGGCTTCCCCCTTTGTCTTGGTGGATGTTGTTATCACTCGCAACGGCAAGACAGCCCAATTGGTTGGGGTTTTGAAAAATGAAGGTGAGAATGACAGCGCGTTTCCTCGGATTGAGGTCATTGAATATGATGCGAATGACAGCGAGGTTGGGCGGCATGTCCATCGTTTGAATCCGGCCTATGAACCATTGGTGGCAGGCGGGGCGCAGCCCTTTACGCTCTATCACAATTTAGCCGACCCCAATGCCAAAAAGCTAAGTGTTTCAATCCTGCCCCCAGCCCCTTGATTGTGGGGCTGTCATCTTTAGTGAGGTTACTTGCCCTTGTGGCGCAAGCGTTCCAGCCGTTCGCGGATAGCCGGTGCGCAGTGGCCTTGGCGGCGGGTTGTGCAATCATCCAACCGCGCTGTCGCAAAGGCGGCGATGGCAGCACTTTCTTCAACCTGAGTGGGCGCGCGCTTTTGTTGTAACAGGGGTATGCGCGCGGCAATCAATTTCCCTTCTACGCGCCGTACCATTTCATCAGCGCTGTCATGGGCGGCTTCGGCCAATTTGTGTTTGGCTGTGGTGAATGATTGCTGCGCCAAGGGCTTATTGTTTGCTGCCAAGGCTGCATCTGCCTGTTCCAGCGATGCAAGGGTTTGGCGCAGATTGGACACCGCTTTGCCCGGTACTTCTTTGGCGGCGGAAAGTTTGCGCAATGCTGTTATACGCCGCTGTGTGGTGGCGCGAATATCGGTATAGCCGGGGCCTTTCGCGTTTTGTAAGCGTAGGCTCAAACGGCCAAGGGCAGCTAATTCGTGGCCCATACGTGTAAGTGACCCCAAGCCTGCCTGAGCTGCAATTGGCGCGTTGCCCGGTAAGGCGTTTTCCAACAGATCCCCCAACAGATCCATGCCTTTATAGGCTTGATCATGTAGATTGCGTTCAGCGGCTTCATCAATGGCCAGCAGTAGACGCTGGGAAAGCAACTGCCAAGGCACGAGAGTATCCAGCGGGTCTTGCCCACCCAGATAGTCGGCAATTGTATAGGCTAGAAATCCAAAGGCTGCCTGGCGTGCAGCCGCCGCATTGGCAGCACCGGTTGCGCCATAATCAATCGTGCGTTCAGCACGGGTAAATGCAAGCTGCAAGGCCGCCCATCCCGCTCGACTTGGCCCGGCATCTACATGCCGCGCAATATCGATCAGCAATGGCCGGATGGTCGCCACCTGCTCTGACGTGGCGGGGGGCAGAGGGTATTTTGGTGGCGTGTAGAGCAGACTAAGCCCTGTCAGGCGGCGATAGGCGATCCGCAGTCCCAAAAAGGCGGTGAGATCATGCCCATAATCCTTTGGGGTGAAAGCAACGGATGTCAGTAGCATTGCTACTTTGTTGGTGGCATTGGGTTTGGTCGCCAATTCATTGGCTAATGAGGCAATGATTTGGGCGGTGCGATCTGTCAACCGGGCGCTGGGTAACCGAATAAAGGCCGGGGGGCTGGCAACAAGCTGTCCCGCCCCGTCCTTCGCCGTCAGGGTAAGGCTGGCGTTTTGTCCGCTTAGCCTGTGGGCCAGAAGATCGACATGATGAACCCGTTCCGCATGGGTTTGGCCAACGGGAAAATACTGCACTAGCGGGATCGTGGCTGTGCTTTCGATTTCCGGCAAACCGGCAGAAACCAGCAGGGAGATTTCCTGCAAGCTCACATCGTCCTGTGCGACGAAGGGCAGGCGGATCGAACCGGATGTGTTGATGGAAGGATGACCGATCCACGCAACGCGGGGTGGCACATCTGCCTGTATTGGCAAAGAAATGTCGTGGCGATTATCGCCCACAACAAGGCCAAGATTTTGTGTGCCGGTGAGGGGCAGTTGCGCCCAATAGGTGCCGGACGGCCCGCGTTCCAGCGTGACGGGCGTAGCTTCGGTGAACAGCGAAAGCTCACTCGCGCGGCGACCCGATACGTTGAGGATAGCGGTGGAGCCACTTAATATTGGTTGCAAGTCTGCCTGCAAAATATTTGCCAAACGGGCCGGATGGCCTGCGTGCGGTGGTGGTAAGATCAGGGCGGTGACTTTAAGCGGCGGCACCAGCAGATTAAAGCCAAACCAGCCGCCAATGCTGACCCCAAGGACAAGTCCGAGAATGAGTAAGGCACGGCGCATCAGGCTTCTTGAAGCCAATCAGGCACCACATCGCGAGCGATGATATCTTCCACCTCAAGGCGTGGGCGGATGACCGCGAATTTGTTTCCGTTCACAAGCACTTCGGGAATGAGCGCGCGGGTGTTGTAGGTAGAGGCCATAACCGCGCCATATGCCCCGGCGGACATGATAGCGACCAATTCCCCTTCTGCGATTGGTGGAAAGGGCCGCGTGCGGGCAAAGGTGTCTCCGGTTTCGCAGACGGGGCCAACCAGATCGACAGCCGCATAAGGGGCGTCGGCGGGTGGCTCGTTTACCGTGCGAATTTCATGCCACGCGCTATACATGCTGGGGCGGATCAGATCGTTCATCGCGGCGTCGATAATGACGAAACGGCGATCTTCCCCTTCTTTTACATAGATCGTATCCGATACCAGAATGCCTGCATTGCCCGCGATCATCCGGCCCGGTTCAAAAATCAGGCGGCACCCCAGATTGCCCGCAACGCGAGACACCATGGCGGCATAGTCGTCGGGGTGGGGCGGTTCTTCGGCGGTATCTTCATAAGGAATGCCCAGCCCGCCACCCAGATCAAGGCGGCGAATATCGTGGCCGTCTTCACGCAGCGCGTGAACAAGCTCTGCGACGCGATCAAAGGCGGCCTCAAACGGTGTCAGCGAGGTGAGCTGACTGCCGATATGCACATCTACGCCCACCACACGAATATGGGGCAGGGCACCGGCACGGGCGTATACATCGCGCGCCCGCGTCCATGGAATGCCAAATTTGTTTTCGGCTTTGCCGGTTGAAATCTTTTCATGCGTTTTGGCGTCAACATCGGGGTTCACTCGAATGGTGATAGGTGCCATGGCTCCCATGTCACCGGCCACTGTGTTCAGGCGCTCTAGCTCCGGTTCGGATTCGACATTGAACTGATAGATACCGGCTTGAAGCGCGGCGCGCATTTCGTCATGGGTTTTGCCCACGCCGGAAAAAACGATGCGGTTTGCCGGACACCCTGCCTGCAAAGCGCGCTGAAGTTCGCCGCCGGATACAACATCGACGCCTGCGCCTTCACGAATGAGCGTGGCAAGCACGGCTTGATTGCCATTGGCTTTTGCGGAATAGCACACAAGCGGCGGCTCATCCCCGCCTTGAAGATTTGCTTCGAAAGCGCCGGCGAAAACCTGATAGTGCCGTGTAAGCGTGGCGGTGCAATAGCAATAGAACGGCGTGCCGACCTTTGCTGCTATCTCCGGCAAGGGCACATCTTCTGCATGAAGCACGCCTGCTTTGTATTCAAAATGATGCATCTTTACGGGGCCTGATGAAAAGACGGTTGTGGGCGTTCAAGGTCGCCCCGCACGCCGCAGGCAGCAAGGCCAAGGGATAATGCCAAAGCGAGGATAAGCGTTTTCATGAATTTGCCTCCAGCCGGGCGCGGGCTTGTTTTGCCTGTTCGCGCACATTGTTTGGGGCGGTGCCGCCATAAGAGGTACGAGAGCGCACTGAGGCATCGACGGTGAGCACATTGAACACGTCGTCCGTGATGGCAGGGTTCACCCCTTGCATCTCGGCGAGGGATAAATCAGCCAGATCACATCCCTTGTCTTCTGCCATTTTTACCAGCGTGCCGGTAATATGATGGGCATCGCGGAAGGGCACACCTGCCTCGCGCACCAACCAATCTGCCAGATCGGTTGCCGTTGAAAACCCACGGGACGCTTCGCGCCGCATGGCATCTGGGTTCGGGGTGAGGTCAGCCACCATGCCGCCCATGGCTGTAAGTGCGAGATCCAGCGTTTCCGCCGCGTCAAAAACCGGTTCCTTGTCCTCTTGCATGTCTTTTGAATAGGCAAGCGGTAGGCCCTTCATAACTGTAAGCAAGCCGATAAGTGATCCGCTGATCCGTCCAACCTTGGCGCGGGTAAGCTCTGCTGCATCTGGATTGCGCTTTTGCGGCATGATGGATGATCCGGTTGTGAAACCATCAGGCAAGTTCACAAAGCCGAATGGTGCTGACATCCACAATACAATTTCTTCCGATAAACGGGAGAGGTGCGTAGCGCAAATCGCGGCGGCGCTCAAAAACTCGAGCGCGAAATCCCGGGCCGATACGGCGTCCAGAGAATTCGCCATTGGCGCATCAAATCCCAAGGCATCTGCCGTTTGATGGCGATCAATCGCAAAGCCCGTGCCCGCAAGGGCCGCCGCCCCTAGGGGCGATTGGTTGAGCCGTTCGCGGCAATCCAAAAAACGGCCTTTATCCCGCTCGAACATCTCGAAATAGGCCAGCATATGATGACCAAAGGTAACCGGCTGCGCCGTTTGCAAATGAGTAAAGCCGGGCATGACTGTTTCGGCATGTGCCTCTGCCTGATCGATAAACGCTGATTGCAGGGCAGCGATTTTGCCGACGAGATCATCCAGCGTGTCGCGCACCCATAGCCGAAAATCTGTAGCGACCTGATCATTGCGTGAGCGCGCGGTATGCAGCCGCCCGGCGGCGTCGCCGATCAGTTCCCGTAAGCGGCTTTCGACATTCATATGAATGTCTTCCAAGGCGGCTTGAAAGGTGAAGGTGCCAGCTTCTATCTCGGATAATACGGTGTCGAGGCCTGCAATAATCGCGTCGCGGTCTTCGCCGGTCAAAATACCTGCATCGGCCAACATTGCGGCGTGGGCTTTGGAGCCTTGAATGTCTTGCGCATAAAGCCGCTTGTCATAGCTGATTGAGGCGTTAATCGCCTCCATAAGCGCTGAAGGGCCTTCGGCAAACCTGCCGCCCCATATGCTGCTTGCGTCTTTTGTTTTGTTCGCCATGGTGGGTAACTGCCCGAAATTCTGAAAATCCCGCAAGCTATAGGGGATTGTGGGCTTTCGGGCAATGCGCGGCTTTGGTTTTAGGGAACCAGCTTATAGCCCCCTGATTCGGTGATAAGGAGCGAGGCATTGGCCGGATCAGGCTCAATTTTTTGCCGCAGGCGATAGACGTGCGTTTCCAATGTATGCGTCGTTACCGCTGCATTATAGCCCCAAACCTCGTTCAGCAGCACATCGCGCGCCACCGAGCGTTCGCCTACCCTGTAGAGGTATTTCAGGATCGCCGTTTCCTTTTCGGTCAGGCGGATCTTGTTTTCTTCCCCGTCTATCAGCAATTTTTGGGCCGGTTGGAACTGATAAGGGCCAATTTCGAAGGTTGCATCCTCTGATTGCTCATGGGAGCGCAAATGGGCCCGGATGCGTGCTAACAATACGCCAAATTTGAACGGTTTGGTAACATAGTCATTCGCCCCGGCCTCAAGTCCCAAAATGGTGTCTGCATCGGTGACGGCACCAGTCAGCATGATGATGGGGACTTTGACACCGGCTTTGCGCAGTAATTTGCAGGCTTCCCGGCCATCCATATCGGGTAGATCAACATCCAGCAACACAAGGTCTGTATGGCTGTTTTTTGCGGCTTCCACACCAGCACCGGCGGTTGGGGCTTCCATAACCTCAAATTCTTCATGCAATGCCAATTGATCGCGCAGGGTTTCACGCAGCAGATCATCATCATCGACAATTAGGATTTTACGTTGGCTGGACATTCATGGCTCCGGTACGGTGTTTCGCGCATTTTGAGGCTTTGCGTCTGCATTCGCAATAGACCGCAGGTGCTTTGAGGCCAAGTCACGGCTGATAACATGCGCGTGAGCCCTTGCCGTTGCGGCTTGTGGGTGCCAAATAGACCTTATGAGCAATAACAATACACCCTCCCCCTTTGGGGAACATGCCCTCGTCGCGGTTGACCGCGCGGCAGGCGATTTGCGGCGTGGCTTGCCCGTGGCGGTTTGCGCTGCGGACGATACGGCTTTTTTGGTGCTGGCAGCGGAAGGTTTGACAGACGCTCGCTTGAACGCTTTCCGCAATCTCGATCTTGGTACACCTGATTTGGTGCTAACGCCTGAGCGCGCCCAAACACTTGCCATGCGGCTCTATACAGGGGCGGTCGCCTTTTTGCCTTTGGAAGATGTAACGCGGTGGACGGCTCAAAGACTGGAGCAATTGGCTGATCCGACATGTGATCTGCTAAATCCGCTTGGCGGACCCTATATTGCGCGGCGCGAGGCGGTGCCCGGCCCGGCAGAGGCGGCGATCAAGCTGGCCAAATTGGCTAAGCTGTTGCCTGCCGTTTTGGTGCTGCCGCTGGTGGCAGAGGCCGCGCACACAATTGCGGCGGCGCAAGGGTATCTGACGGTCAATGCACAGGATGTGAGCGCGTATGATTTGGCAGATGCGCAGGCGCTGGAGGCGGTGACACACGCCCGCGTGCCCATGGAAGGGGCAGAGGATGCGCGCATTTTTGCCTTCCGCCCCGATCACGGTGGTACGGAACATTTTGCCATTGTGGTGGGCAAGCCCAAAAGCCCCGGCCCCGTGCTGGTGCGGCTGCATTCAGAGTGCTTCACAGGTGATTTGTTGGCGTCCCTCAAATGTGATTGCGGGGATCAATTGCGGGGGGCTATTCGCCTGATGGGGGATGAAGGCGAAGGCATTGTGCTTTACCTTGCGCAAGAAGGGCGCGGCATTGGCTTGATCAATAAGCTGCGTGCCTACCAATTGCAGGATCAAGGCTTTGATACGATGGAGGCCAATGGTCGCCTAGGCTTTGAAGATGATGAGCGCCTGTTCGCGCCCGCCGCGGAGATGTTGAAGCGCTTGGGCTTTACCAAGATCAAGCTGCTGACGAACAATCCGGAAAAGGTACAGGGGCTTGAGGCTCATGGGGTGCAGGTGGTGGAGCGCGTGACGCATAAATTTCCACCCAACCCACACAATCAATCATATCTGTCGGTAAAAAAAGACAAGGCCGGCCATGATTTGTGATTGGCAGACGTTCTTATCGAGATGCATGCGGCAAGTGCCGCCCGTGCGTTCGCACGCTCTCGCGGGATCGCGCCTGGTTCGGGCGCTGGCGTGAGCGAAAATAGATCCTTTGAGGTGCTGCCAGACGGGTCGTTTCGCATGAAGGACGGCACGATTGTCAAAGCAGCTTTGGGACGCGGTGGCCGCAAACCCGAAGATACGAAGACAGAGGGCGATGAGGCCACGCCTATTGGTACTTACCCCATTCGTCGCGTACTTTACCGCGCTGACAGGCTGGAGGCGCCTGTCACCCGCTTGCCTGTCGCCCCGTTGCAAGAAAATGATGGTTGGTGCGATGCGGTGGATGATCCGCTCTATAATCAACACGTCACGCATCCCTATCCCGCGTCTGCTGAACGCATGTGGCGGGACGATGAGCTTTATGATGTGGTTGTGATCCTCGGTCACAATGATGATCCGGTTGTGCCAGATAAGGGATCGGCCATTTTTTGGCATTGCGCGCGACCAGATTATCGCCCGACGCTGGGCTGCGTAGCGCTGGCACGCGCGGATATTCTAAAGGCGCTTACCCAAGCTCAGCCGGGTGATACGCTGACCATTCATTCTCCTGATTGACCTTCTGTCGCTTGCCCTTAAGGTGTCGCCATCAGGTATTTAAGGGGAAATTTCATGGAACCGATCCAACAACTAAGTCGCTCCATTAAGGGGCAAGTCGCCATCATTACCGGTGCTGCCAGCGGCATGGGCCGCGCGACGGCGCATCTTTTTGCAGCAGAGGGTGCCAAGGTCGCGCTGGTGGATTTGAATGCGGAAGGCGTGCAAGCCGTTGCTGACGAGATAGGGGAGGGCGCAATCGCCTTTGCGCTGGATGTGGCTGATGCAGATGGGATCAAGCGCGTTGTTGCCGAAACGGTGGAGAAGCTGGGTGGGCTGAACATCTTGGTCAATAATGCGGGCCTCAACACGCTTGTGTTGATTGAAGGCGATGATGCCGAATATGAAAATCAATGGACGCGTGCGATGGATGTGATGCTGACTTCCCATCAACGATTTATTCGTGCAGCGCTGCCCCATCTGCGGGCGGCGGGCGATGGCCGTATTGTGAATGTAGCATCCACGGAAGGGTTGGGGGCGACACCCGGCAATTCCACCTATGTGGCTGCCAAGCATGGGGTGATTGGGCTTACCCGCGCTGTGGCGACTGAGTTGGGGCGCGAAGGCATTACCTGCAACGCGATTTGCCCCGGCCCTATCGTGACGGGAATTACCGCCGGTATTCCATCAGAGCATAAGGAAATTTTCGCTAAGCGCCGGGTGCCGACGCGGCGCTACGGTATCCCGGAGGAGGTAGCGCATATCACGCTGTCTTGCGTGTTGCCTGCTGCCTCTTACCTGAACGGTGTGGCCATTCCGGTTGATGGTGGCATGACCATCAAGAACGCATAGGAATATCGCCATGGCAGAAGATTGGCACGGGCTTGTTGACCTTGAAAAACTGACAGGCTGGATGGATGATCAAGGGCTGGGCGATGGCCCGCTGGAAGATGTCGAACAGCTTGTGGGCGGCACCCAAAATATTCTGCTCAAGTTCACCCGGGCGGGTCGCAGCTTTGTGTTGCGCCGCCCGCCGCGCCATCCGCGCATGAACGGCAATGATATTATGCGCCGCGAGGCCAAGGTGCTGGGTGCGATCCGTGAAACCAACGTGCCCCATCCTAAACTGATAGCGGCCTGCGATAGTGAAGATGTGTTGGGTGTGGCTTTTTATCTGATGGAGCCGATTGATGGCTTTAATGCCACAACGGGCCTGCCACCTCTCTATGCGGAGAGCGATGAGGCGCGCTACCAAATGGGTTTTCAAATGGCTGAGGCGGCCGCCAAGCTGGGCGCAGTGGATCATGTGGCAGCGGGGTTGGGTGATTTCGGTAAACCAGAAGGGTATTTGGAAAGGCAAGTGGCGCGCTGGCAAAGCCAACTTGAAAGCTATCATGACTATGAAAACTGGGAAGGGCCAAGCGCTATTCCCGGCGTAGAAAAAGTCGCGAAATGGCTGGACGACAACCGGCCCAAGGATTTCACGCCCGGCATTATTCATGGCGATTTTCACCTGTCCAATGTGATGTTCGCCACCAAAAAGACGGAACTTGCCGCCATTGTGGATTGGGAGCTGACGACCATTGGCGATCCCTTGATTGATCTGGGCTGGTTGATGGTCACATGGCCCAACCGTGACCAAGGTGGCCCAACGTCTGCCGCCGTGGGTGCTGCCATTCCCGATCTTGCGAAAGAATCAGAACTGGTAGCGCATTACCGGGGCCTGACCACGCGCAATATGGATGCGATTGATTGGTATGCGGTGCTGGCTTGCTACAAGCTGGGGATTATTCTCGAAGGTTCCAATGCGCGTGCCTCTGTCGGCAAGGCCCCGAAAGATGTGGGAGATGCGCTACATGCTACGACGATTGGTTTGTTTGAGCAGGCTTTGCAGCGGATCGGGCAAGCCTAACGACTTGCCTTAGGGGCTGGTTAATACAAATGCAGCAAAGGCGAGGTAAAAGAAGATATAGCCAGCATAGTGCAGTTTTTCGCTACGGCTGATTGCCATACCAGCCAATACAAGTATAGCCGTGCCCCGAATAGCTTGTGCGATGATGTCGCCACTGATTTCGGGCCACAGCAGATCTGTCATGATGTTGTTGACGAAAAGCAAGGCCATGACCAGCAGCCCTGTTCTAATGTGCCGCCAGTAATATGTCCGCGTGTCTTGACCATCATTGCCGGGAGAGAAGACTTCGGCGGTGAAGTAGAACAAGATGGGGGTTAAGACGAATTGCAGAAAGTTCAGGAAAGTCCAGTTTTCGATGCTGCGTTCATCAAAAATGCCCCACCAATATTGCACGATCAACAATACCAGCAGACTGCCTGCCATAGCGTGCAGGGGATAGAAATCCGATTGGGTGCCGCGTTTCAGCGGCTTGCCAATCGCTTCCAATGATTTGGCAATGGCGACACCCAAAATGATCGACACAAAGGTGATGACAAAACTGTACTGATCCATGCCGTCACACTAGGGCGATAGCCAGCGCAATCAAGCGGATAATGGAAGTGGAGGCCACGGCCAGAATCGAACTGGCGTACACGGATTTGCAATCCGCTGCGTCACCACTCCGCCACGTGGCCTCAAGAATGGTGTGGATGTGCTTCTAACGATTGTATTCTATGGATACAAGACCTGAAATGCCGCAATCGGCTCATTCGTTCAATCGCGCTGCCAGGTTAGATGCCAAACGGCGTCGTCGCGCCCCGGAATATCGGCCTCCAACACAAGTTTTTGATCGCTCACGGATACGATTTTCCGAACCAAAGTGATGCCCAGAACAAAGGGCAGGGAGGCGTTGTCGATCTCATGGAAGACCAGATCGTCTTTAACAGAGTAGTCGCCCGCATAACAGAACACCTTGTCAAAGCTGGCAGCCTCATCCGGCGGCGTATTGGCCAACGCTTCGTGGTTCAAAAACGCTGCCATGGTCCCTTCTGCCGTATAGAAGATGCGCCCTGTGGCGGCCTCACCATATGGATAGCCCGTGATCTTATCGCCTTGCATCTCCGCATAGCTGAGTAAATGCCAGCTTCCGACGAGGCTTTCTCCTATATTCGCCATGATAACACCCCAAATGAATAAATCATCAGATATGAATATATCATCAATTAAAGAATGACAAGGCGGCGAGATGCGCCGCCGCGCTAACCATTCATTAATCATGAGGACCGATACTGGCGGAAATCCACATTCTAGAGAGGCAACGGGAAATGAGCGAGACAACGACGGTGCAATCTGTGATTCCTCAACAAGGATTGCTGCGCAATCCGGTGTTTGATGGCGGTTTTGTGTTCGGTATCGCCGCGGTTGCCTTGGCGAGTGGGATTGCGGTTTCGATTGAACCGGCTTTGTTTGCGCCGATCCTGTTTCTTGACCTTTGGCTATTGGGATATCACCACGTTGTTTCCACATATACGCGGCTTTGTTTCGATGTTGAAAGCGCGCGAAAAAACTGGCGATTGCTTGCGCTTTTGCCTGTCATGATCTTGGCCGTGGTCGCCGCTTGGCGGGCAGGTGCTGATTTGTGGTTGGTGGCGACGGTCTATCTATACTGGCAGTGGTTCCATTATACCCGGCAAAGCTGGGGTGTTTCGCGCGTTTATGCGCGCAAGGGCAACAATGTGAACCACGGCACCGATCGTCTTTCATGGGGCGTGTTTTATGGTGTGCCTCTATGGGGTATTTTGCACCGCTCTGCGGAACAGCCAACCGAGTTTATCGGCATGGGGATTCGTACTTTGCCGGTGCCAATGGAATTGGCAAATGCGGTTGGCATTTTCATGGCAGTAATGCTGGCTGTATGGATGGTGCGGGAATGGCAGGCCGTGCGCCGCGGTGAAGCCACTTTGGGCTATGTCGCCTATGTCACCAGCCATCACCTGATTTTCATTACCGGATACTATCTGGTGAAGGACATTTCGCACGGTTGGCTCGTGCTCAACATTTGGCACAACGCGCAGTATATTGGCTTTGTCTGGCTGTTCAACAATATGCGCTTTAAGGAACGCATTGATCCCAAAGCCTATACATTGTCATTGCTGTCCCAATCAAAAAACTGGTGGCGCTATGGCTTGGTGTGCTTCGGCATCTCGTCTTTAGCCTATGCAACGCTGCAATCTTCCACGGCCTCACTTGTTGATGTGGCCGGGCCTGCACTTTTAATCTATATGGCGATCAATTTTCATCATTACATCGTCGATAGCGTTATCTGGAAAACACACAAAAAGCCAATGCAAAAGGTGCTTGATCTGAAGGGTGCCTAAGATGCGTCGTTCAACGCGATCTGCATTTTCTGCATTGCAACTTTGGGATCCGAAGGGCGGCATTGTGGCCTTGGATGGGTTGCGCGGAATTGCGATCTTATTGGTCTTGATGCGCCACGCTGCTTACCCGGTCGTTGCCGCCAATCCCGATGGGGGTGGCCTCGATAGCGCGTGGTTCACCTTCATGGTGAATGGGTGGGTAGGGGTTGATCTGTTTTTTGTCCTGTCGGGATTTCTGATCGGCGCGCATGTGCTGCGAATGTATGAGCGTTCGCCCCACCACACCTTTCAGTGGGGGCGCTATTTGCAAAACAGGTTTCTCCGCATTGTGCCAACCTATGTTTTTGTGATTGCGTGGATCGTGGCAGGTGCCGTGCCATACTACAATGTGGGGGATCACGAACTGCCCCTTCGGTTATTGTATCATGCCTTGTTTTTGCAGGACTATTTGCCCTCCAACTTTGTGGTGGCCTTCTGGTCACTAGGAGTGGAGGAGAAATTTTATCTGCTCGCGCCCTTTGTTTTGGGGGTGGGGCTGACGTGGCAAAAACACTGGCGGTATGGATTGGTAGCTGCGGTTGTTGGCATCATCGGCCTCTCGGTTTTCTCGCGTACAGGACTGGCACTTGGCCAAGAGGATGTGCCGTACCAAACTTTCTTTGAAACGTTTCGCAGTCCGTTTCATCATTGTTTGGATGCGTTGGGCATGGGAATTTTGGCGGCGATCACCTTTCGATCGGGCATTGGTACCCGTCTGGCGCGGCCTGCCATGGCTATTGGGGCGGTTGGGATTATTGCGCTTCTGTCTAGTCACCAATTGCTGGGTGAGATTGCGGTTTGGGATATGACGTTACAACCGACCTTTATCTCAATCTGCTTTGCGTTGATGGTTTGGGCCGCGGCGCATGGGGCAGGGCCGCGGTGGTTTTTGGAAAACCGCTTGTTGATCATTAATGCGCGGCTATCTTATCCGCTTTATCTTCTGCACATGACCGTGATCCCTTTGGCGTGGGTGTTAAGCGGCGCGCAACCCTCAGATGGCATTGATGGTTTGGTCGCTTTTTTGCCCTACTATCTGGGACTTGCCTACCTTGGGGCCTATGGCGTTCATCTACTGATTGAGAAGCCGTTCTTGATGATTAAAGAGAAATTGGCAAGCGTCCGTCCCGCAACACCATCAACACCGACAAGATCGCAAGCAGCGTCAGATTGATCAGCAGCATCAAGCGGGTGGCGCGTTTTGCGCGATCTGTGTCAGCGCCCCGGCGCGCGCCCAAACCGCGCAACCGCAAAATGATTTGAGCGGCAATCAATACGGCGGTGAGATTGATGCCCAGTAAGATAAGGGCGCCAAGCCCTGCATCTACTTGACCAAGCCCGACAAATAGTCCGGCCGCCACAGCAGGGGGCAATACCGCAACCGCCACCATCACCCCAACAAGCGCGCTGGAAATACCGGTGGTGAGCGATAGCACAGCCGCGGCACCTGAAGCCAAGGCCAATACGATGCCGCCAAAACCGGGCTCTGTGCGATCAAACAGTTCGGGGCCGGGAGTGATCTCGGGGGCGATCAGCCCGCTGGCGGCACCGGCACCAATTGCCAAGGCCAAGCCGATGGCAAGCGTGCTGGCCGCCTTGCGCAACATATCGACATTGCCGGTAACGGTGCCAAAGGAGATTGCCAAAGCTGGCCCCAAAAACGGGGCGATCACCATGGCACCGATAATGACGGCCACATTGTCCGTCACCAGCCCGATCAGAGCGACGATGGTTGCAAGCAGCACGAACAAGATATAGTTGCCGTCCAGTTCTGCACCGGGGGCAATCTCTTGCTGTAATTCTTCGCGGGACATGGTTTTTGCGGCGGGCTTTTTGGGGTTGCTTTCCGCTACAATTTGCTCGGGCTTGGGTTCCGGCAAGGCAGCTTCGACCGGCAGCAGCATTAGGCTCCATTTTTCGGTGCCTGACAGCAGGGTTTGAACGGCATCGATCACCGGTTGCTGCTGGGGGCGATCAACAAGCAGGCGCACCAGACATGTTTCACCATCCCCATCCTTGGTGGAATAAACATGGCGTGCGTTGTGAGTTTCGCCAATTGCGATCAGGCTGTCTTCATGGCCAAGCGGGGCGTTTATTTCGATGAGCCGCATGCGTTATTCAGCGGCTTGGCGGGCGAGGCGCCGTTGTTCAAGTTCTGCAGTCAGTGCTTGATGTTTTGCCCGTGACAGGTCGTATTTGTTCACAAACCAGGCAGCGACAATACCCATCAAGATCAGATAGGGACCAGACATCATGGCAAGGCGAAACAGGAGGTCTTCGGTGACAAGTTCCATGTGTTCGGCGGCATTGGGCGGAAAACCGATCAGATCAAGCCCTACACCACCCAGCAATACGCCTGCTGCTGCGCTGGCCTTTACTGCAAGAGAGCGTGCGCCAAAGAAAATGCCTTCATTGCGCTTTTCATATTGGTGTTCGTGAGCATCGGTAATATCGGCCATCATACTGTCGGCGATCACCAAAGATGCTCCTGCCAAAATACCCCCGGCCAATCCCCAAAACCCCAAATGCCAAAGCAGGGCGCTGGTGCCGTTTTCAGGCAAAATGCCCGCCTCACGCATAAAAATGGGCACGGCGTGGAACACCATAGTGAGCAGGATGGTGTAGGTCATGAAATGGTGTTTTTCTATAAACCGTCCGAACACAGTTGCCAGCGGCACACCAGCCACAATGCCCAAATAGGCGGCAAGGATCATAATCAAAACGCCGGTGCCATCAAGTTGCCAATAGAAAGTGCCAAGATGCAGCCGGTAAGCACCTGCCACGCCCAACATGGCAAACAAGATGAGAAGCCCGATAAACAAATTGCGGAAAGCCGGCACGGTGAGCGCTTCGGCGACCTCATCAAATATGCGCTTGAAGGAAAAGGGCACTGGGTTTTCTGGCGGTTTGGGCAAATTGGGAATAATCTTGCGCGTGGTCAGGGTCGCCAAGGTAATGCCGACAACCATGATGATTGCGCAGAAGATGGTGTAGGGGCCATAGGCATTGGGGTTTAATTGGCCCTGCGGGAATTGTTCTGTCGGCGCAAAGATAACCGCAAACGCTACCACCACAATCGACACGCCGGAAATATGCCCAATCATCTGCCGCCAGGCAGCAACCGATGTGCGTTCGTCATAATTATCGGTCATTTCGGCATTGAGTGACACGAAGGGAATGGCCCAAAGGGTCGCGCTGCCGCGTACCAGCACCGAGAAGAAGCCAAGCCACAAGGCTGATTGCCATGCCTCCATGCCTGCTGGCGGAGAGAAGATGAAAATGAACGAGACAACCATTGGCAAGGCGGCAGCAAACATGAAGGGATGGCGGCGGCCCCATTTCTTGCTTTTCCAATTGTCAGACAGCGAGCCGACCAATGGATCGGTCATGGCGTCAAATAACATGGCTACGGCGATGGCGGCGGCACAGTAAAACCCCGGCAGCCCAACCACCTGATTGTAGAAAAAAAACAGGAAAACCTCGAACGAGTAGTACATCGCCGCTTCGGTCATTTGGCCTGCACCATAGCCGAGCTTCAGCGATGTTGGCAGCTTTCCGTGGGTGACCATGCGGCCCCTCCTGTTTGGTATCGAACGCTAAAGTGGCAAGGCCACAGCGGCGGCGTGTTTTATGGTTGCTTCATTCGGCAATAGCACGGCAAGCGCGCCATTGTCTTCCTGGTGGGCCTCTACCTTGCCGTGCCCAAGCAAGCTTGCATCTGCTGTTTGGATTGTCGGCAAATCTGCTATCGTCACGGCATCACCCGGTTTGCCATCCAGCACGATGGCATAGAGTGTTTTACCATCTGCAGATTTTGTGAAACGAATATCGTGCCCTTGGTTGGACCGGGTGGTCGGGCGTACGTCCATTGACGTGCTGAAAATGGCTTCACCGTTCTGGCCAAGCCAGTCACCCAAAACCATCAGCCGATCCACTTGATCCGGGCATAAGGTGGCGTCGCCACGCGGCCCAAGATTTAGCAGAAGATTGCCGCCATGGGCCACAATATCTATGAAGTTTTGCACCAGCTCTGCGCCTTCGATCAAATAATCGGTGCCTTCCTGCGCGTTGTAGCCAAAGGAATGGCCAATGCCACGGGTCGCTTCCCATTTATCGTCGCCTGCATCTTTCAAAGTTGAATACTCAGGGGTGCGGAAATCAAAATGCGGCGGCTTGGGGGGCGTCATGCTTTCAAGCTTGCGTACCGCGCGGGTTGCCATGGCATTGATCGCGGCACGTGTTGGGCCAAATTTTGTCAACTTGTTTAGCAGGGTAGGGCTGCTCCAGCGATCATTCACCAAACCATCCGGCACGGCTTTGTAGTAGTCGGCAGCCAATTCAAAAAACTGTTGGTCTGACCCCGGCCAAGCAATGTCGTTCCATAAAATGGAGGGGGACACCCGCTCGATCAACTCCCTGAAATGACGATCCTGATAGCTGATATATTCAGCGCTGGTGGGCACCGTGCGCAGCAGGTCGGCAGGTTTGACGATTGGGCCGGGCTCGAATGTCCAATCAAGGCCGCCGGAATAGTAGATACCGAATTTTAAGCCCTGCGCCCGGCAAGCATCTGCCAATTCACCGACCAGATCCCGTGGCGATTGCCAGCGGTCTTTCAAGGGGTTTGGCGCATCTGAGGGCCACAGCAAATAGCCATCGTGATGTTTTGTGGTCAGCACCACATAACTTGCGCCAGCCGCCTTAAAAGTTGCTGCCCACTTGGCGGGGTCGAAATTGTCCAGTGCGGTCTCAAAAGTTTCTTTGAAACTTTCATAAGGGGTGTCTGCGCCATAGGTGGCCGCGTGATAAGCGGCTGTTGCGCTGCCTTTCACCCGCAAGGTGTTGTAGTACCATTCGGCATAAGGGTTTTTGGCTTGTGCACCCTTTGGGTCTTCCCGCAAAATATCAACGATGGATTTATGTGTGGCGGTTGCAAAGGCGGGAACGGAATACAGCCCCCAATGCAGAAAAATGCCTAATTTGGCATTATCAAACCATTGCGGACGCTGGCGCGCGCGCAGTTCTTCCAGCAAAGCAGACATAGCGGTACCCCCAGATTATGCTGAGCCTAGATCATCCATTCATGGCTGACTACTCAAATGAATTGGATTCAATCAATTATTAGAATTGTTCATGGAAATATGCGCTTTGATCTTGATACATAATACGCAGAGAATGTTTCAAGGGGCAGAATGATGGCGACAGGTTGGGAAATTCATCCGTTTAACGATGGTTTCGATTGGCAAGATCGAACCGGACCATTCCAGATTATCAGCGACGCGCAGGCCGCACAGTATAATCAGGACGGCTTCTTTCTGTTGAAGAACGCCTTTAGCGCAGGCGAAATTGCAGCGGTGACAGAAGCCATTGATCCGTTGGAGCAAATGACCGAAGGGTTTCTAAAAACTCAAAAGAACGGTGAAATGTTCATCGCCAAGGCAGATGAAATCACCTTCACAATCAATTGCGTTTTGCATAACGAGTTGCTGAAAAAGTTTTGCGGTCATGAAGTTTTCGGCAAGCTCTGTGCTGATCTGATGGGGCCGGATTGCCGCCTTTACTGGGATCAGGCCGTCTACAAAAAGCCAGAGCCGGAGCGGGAGTTTCCGTGGCACCAAGATAATGGCTACACCTTTATCAGGCCGCAGCAATATCTTACCTGCTGGGTCGCGTTGAACGATGCGACGATTGATAATGGCTGCCCTTGGGTAGTGCCGGGGTTGCACAAGGAAGGAACACTGAAGCACTGGATGACGCCACTGGGCTGGCGCTGTGTGGAAGATGCGCCCGATGCGGTGGCCGTTGAAGCCAAGGCAGGTGACATTGTCGTCTTTTCATCCCTTACACCGCATCGCACGGGTCCAAATGCGACTGATGGGGTGCGCAAATCCTACATTGTCCAGTTTGCCCCTGATGGCGCGCATATGACGAACCCAGATGGATCAATTGGGGAGCCATGCACCATTCCTGAGCGGCAATACTCGGTTGTTGAGAACGGGGTGCCTTGCGCGACGGCATAAGCCGTCGGAATGACAGCAGCAATTGGGGGATTGCGATGAAAACGACATTGAGGATTGCGCTGGGTACCGCGCTATTGCTGGCGGCGGCGGCAGCATCGGCGCGAGAGGTGCCGGAGCGGCAGGCAACGTCAGACGATCTGGCTTACCTTGAAGACGGCTCGCTGGAGCCTGCAACGGCACAACAGCCCGTTGAGAAACAGGCAGAGCCGGAATCGCAATCCGCAACAACTGCTGCGCCACAGGGGTTGGACGAAGTCATCGTCTCCGCCCAGAAACGCGATGCCAATATTCAAGATGTCCCTCTGTCGATTACGGCAATCGGCAAGGAAGACATCGAGATGAAGGCAATCCCCGACATGACGATTTTGGCGCTCTATGCGCCGAATGTGCGGGTGCTTTCAACGACCGGCGTAAACTTTATCTATATGCGTGGTCTGGGGTCTGATCTCAATCAGGGGTTTGAACAGTCGGTCGGCATCTTTATCGATAATGTCTACTATGGTCGCGGCGAATATATGAACACTGCGTTGACCGATATGGAACGGGTAGAAGTGCTGCGCGGCCCGCAGGGAACCCTGTTCGGGAAAAACACCGTTGCCGGGGCCATCTCGATGCACACTGGCGATCCAGAGTTTGATTTCTCAGGCCGTGTTTCTGCGCTGCTGGGGCCATTCCGTGAACTGAAATGGCAAACGATGGTAACGGGGCCAATCATCGACGATAAGCTGGCTTTTCGGATCGCTATGCTGGATCGCACCAAAGAGAATGCGAAATACAATACGGCGCGTGATGAACATGGTGAGGGGGTGGAACAACGCAATGTGCGCGGCAAGCTGCGTTTCACGCCCAATGATTGGCTGGACATTACAACGTCCGCCGAATTCATCCGCAATGCGTCTACCGGGTCCGAAGCCGAAATTACGCAAGCAGGCCCGAACTACACCACGTTCTTCCGCATTTTCGACCCCGAGTTTTCAGATGATATTGAAGACGACAAAAACTCTTTTGATGCGGAAAATTTTGCCCGCCGGAAAGTAATCAATACCTATGCGCAAGCCGTTGCGGAGCTGGATGATTATACACTTACCTCAACCACCGGCTGGTCCAAAGTTTGGTCACACGGCAGCGCGGATGTGGATTTCTCTCCCGCACCGTTATGGATACTGCACAACTGGCAAAATTATCGCCAACTAACCTCGGAGTTGCGGTTGGTGTCGCCGGAGTTTGAAGACTTCAGTTTCGTCGCCGGGCTTTTCTACTATGAATCGCAATTGAGCACGCGATCTATCGTGCCGATCGTGCCGTTCGATGACGTGATTGATGCGGTCTACAGCGCCGTCGCACCGGATGCGGCAGAAGCCCTGCTGGATCAAGTTCTTGGCTTCAACACCGACAGCCTGCCCGAAACCGGGCAAAGTGCTGAAAGCCAGAACGGTATATTCAATCAGGAAATCACGTCTTACTCCGCCTTTGGTGATATTAACTGGAATGTGTACGGCAATTTCACCTTGAACTATGGCGTTCGTGTTGCCTGGGAAAAGAAACATGCTTTCCGCTCATTGCGTCTGCCGCCAACCGGATTGGTGTTTGGGCAAGTGGCAGGTGACGCCGAGGAGTTTGATCGCAATCTTGAGCGTGAAGAATGGGATGTGTCGCCCAAAATGTCCGTCAAATATGATTGGACAGATGATGTAATGACCTATGTCACCTACGCCATCGGCTATAAGGCTGGCGGCTTTACCGCAGCGGCGTTGAAGCCGGAAGATTTGGAATATGATGCAGAGAACTCATCTTCCTGGGAAGTGGGCATGAAATCCAAATGGTTCTCCGGTCTCGCGTTCTTGAATATCAATCTGTTTCGGACAGACTTCAAAAACCTGCAAATTTCGCAGTTTAACGGCCAAGAATATGTTGTGAAAAATGCGGCCCGCGCGATCTCCCAAGGTATTGAGCTGGAAAGCGCTTTGGTGCCACACCCACACTTTCTGTTCACTTTGAACTGGGGGTTGATCCACGCGCGCTATGAGAATTTCAAAAATGGGCCATGTATTGCCGGTGAAGGCCAAGGCTGTGATCTAAGTGGCAAGCCCTTGGCCAATGCGCCGCTTTACACCGTGACATTCAATTCGGTGTATAATCGCCCGCTCTTTAATACTGGCGTCAACTTCTTGCTATCGTGGGAAACATTCCTCTATGGGCCCACATACACCCAAACAGATTTGGACCCGGATAACCGCACAAATGCCAGCCTCGGCTTCGCCGGGCGTGTTGGCTTTGTTGACCCGGATGGCGTGTGGAGCCTGATGCTTTATGCCAACAACCCCACAAATGTGCGCGAGGTGGCAATTTCCGCCGATGTACCTGCCTTCGCCGATGCGCATTTTGGGGCCGTGCTACCCAAGCGGTCATTCCAGCTTGAAGGGCGGATAAATTTCTAGGCTTCTGCCTTAATGGAAAGGGCGTGAATGCCGCCGGGCTTCATTTCGTCAGCTAGCAGGTCCATCACGGCGCGCTGGCGGGCGACCCGGTTCATGTCGGCGAATTGGCCGGCTTTGATTTCAACGCGAAAGTGGCTCTCGCCTGCGGCACCTTCTTTGGCACCGGCATGGCCTGAATGCAAATGTGATTCGTTGATGATGTTGAGATGGCTGGGCGCGAATGCCGCTGTCAGCTTGTCTTCAATCGCCTGCTCGATAGGCCCTTTCATAATAGCACTTTCCTTTCCCAAAATCCATGTGTCACCGCGTTGCTTGTGGGGCGGTTTCGCTTCTGCGCATAATCACGCCTATGGGAAAGTTGGACGACATATATGACATCCGCGTCAAGCCGAAACGGCAGGAACGCAAGGTTAAGCCGAAGATAAAGCGCTGCGAGTGGCCCGATTGCGACGCCAAGGCCGAACACCGTGCGCCAAAATCACCTGATGAGGTGCGCAAATGGCGCTGGTTCTGCCTGGAGCATGTGCGCGCCTACAATAAGGGCTGGAACTTCTTCAAAGGCATGAACGAGGACGAGATTCGCGATTATATGGATCACCGTCATATTTGGGATCGCCCTACATGGACTGTTGGCACCAACAGTGCCGCGAAAAAGAAGGGCGATTTCAAGCCGGGATCTGATGTGCCGCCGGGTTTCAACCCCGGCAACAAGGCAGATCCCTTCGAGTTTTTCTCCGAAGGGCCGGGTACGCAAGAGGCGCAGGGCCATTTCAAGGCCCAAAGTCGGGTGCCCGCGCGCGTGCGGCGGTCTCTGGGCGATCTCAATCTTGACGAAGGCGTCACCTTGCAACAAATCAAGTCCCGCTATAAAGAACTACTGATGATGTTGCACCCGGATAGAAACGGGGGCGACAGATCACGCGAAGATCGGCTTCAGCGCGTCATTGCGGCTTACAATGTGCTGCGCGATGCCGGTTACGGAAAGGAAAAATCTTGAGGGCGCACATGAATTGGGGGATGTGCCTTCCTGCCGCTCGCTTATACGGGCAATCGAAATTCTAGTATTTCTCTTACAAGTGGATTCATCGACATGATTACTGATACCGCAGCCATCCATGATGCCTTGCCTGATACCACCGTCAATGTGCGCGAAACTTTCGGCATTGATGTGGATATGGAAGTGCCCGCCTTTAAGGAACCGAATGATTACGTACCGGCGATTGACAACGCCTACCGCTTCGACAAGCAAACCACACTCGCCATTTTGGCGGGGTTTGCCCATAATCGCCGGGTGATGATCCAAGGTTATCACGGTACAGGTAAGTCCACTCATATCGAACAAGTGGCGGCACGCCTGAACTGGCCGTGTATCCGCGTGAACTTGGACAGTCACATCAGTCGGATTGACCTTGTGGGCCGCGACGCCATTGTGTTGAAAGATGGCCAGCAAGTAACCGAGTTCCGTGAAGGCATTTTGCCATGGGCCTTGCAGCATTCCTGCGCCATTGTGTTCGACGAATATGATGCCGGTCGGCCTGACGTTATGTTTGTTATTCAGCGCGTGCTGGAGAATGAGGGGAACTTCACCCTTCTGGATCAAAATCGCGTGCTCAAGCAGCATCCGGCTTTCCGCCTGTTCTCCACCGCCAACACAATCGGCTTGGGTGATACGACAGGGCTTTATCACGGTACCCAGCAAATCAACCAAGGTCAGATGGACCGGTGGAACATTGTTACCACGCTGAACTATCTGGGCTTTGACGAAGAAGTAGCCATCACCCTTGCGAAAGTGCCGGGTTACGATACGCCGGAAAAACGCGCCGAGGTGGAAGCCATGGTGCGCACCGCGGAGCTTACGCGCACCGCCTTTATCAATGGCGATCTTTCCACGGTGATGAGCCCACGGACGGTTATTACCTGGGCTGAGAATGCGGAAATATTCAAGGATATTGGCTTTGCCTTCCGTCTCACATTCCTGAACAAATGTGATGAACTGGAACGCACCCATGTGGCTGAGTATTATCAGCGCTGCTTTGGGGTCGATCTGCCGGAATCAGCTTTGACCGCAGTGTTGGGTTAGTGAGTTAAACGCCATGTCCACCAAGGAAGGTCCGGTTGAGCCGTTTAAGCGCGCTGTGACAGCAGCGATGCGCGCGGTATCGGATGCAGAAGAGCTAACCGTTACCTTCGGGGCAGAGCCGCCGGGGATGAATGGCCTGCGCGCCCGCTTGCCTATGCCCAGCCGTGATCTGAAACCGACAGAGGTGGCAGAGGTGCGCGGTGTGGGCGATGCGTTTGCGCTTAAGCTGCGTCACCATGATGCCGCTAAACACGCTGCCGCCATGCCGGTTGGGCAACAGGCACGGGCGATTTTTGAAGCCGCAGAAACCGCCCGGGTGGAGGCCATAGGGGCCAGCGCCATGAGCGGTATGCGTGATAACCTTTCAGCAGCACAGGTGGAGCGCGCGCGTTCCCGCGGCTATGCGCGTGTAACTGGCAAGGAAGAAGCCCTATTGGGCGAGGCCATTGGACTGCTATTGCGCGAACGTCTTGGCGGCATTGATGTGCCCGAAGCCGCCAGTGCTATGGTGGATGCCTGGCGCAGCGATATCGAGGATGTTGGCGCCACCGAGCTGGACCGTTTGGCCGATGCCTTGGATGATCAAGGCCGGTTTGCCAATGTCGTACGCGATCTGATCCGCGATCTCGATCTGGGTGATGAGTTGGGGGATGATGAAGAACCCGCCGATTCCGACGATGATCAATCCGAACAGGATCAAGAAGATCAAGGTGGCGAAGGAGAAGGCGAACAAGGCGCAGACCCCGATCAATCCGATGCCGAGCAGGTAGAGTTCGGCGAAGGTGAGGCGACCGACGGTGAAGAACAATCCATGGAGGTCGAGTCCGATCAGGAAATGATGGCTGAGGACGCTGAAGATAGCGGCGATGGCGAACAGCCTTGGCGGCCAAATTTTCAGGATGGGGACGACCAGCCCAAGCCGCAATATAAAACCTACACACAGGAATTTGATGAGGTGATCGAGGCGGAGGATCTGTGCGATCCCGATGAGCTTAACCGTCTGCGCGCCTATCTGGATCAGCAATTGCAAACAATGCAAGGTGTGGTCACGCGCTTGGCAAATCGCTTGCAGCGCCGCCTGTTGGCCCAGCAAAACAGGTCGTGGGACTTTGATCTGGAGGAAGGCTTGCTGGATGCCGCGCGCCTTGCCCGCATCATTATCGATCCCACGCACCCCATGTCCTACAAGCAAGAACAGGATATGGAGTTCAAGGACACAGTGGTGACGCTGCTGCTTGATAATTCAGGTTCGATGCGTGGTCGGCCTATTACTGTGGCAGCCATGTGCGCCGATATTCTGGCACGCACGCTGGAGCGTTGCGGTGTGAAGACCGAGATTTTGGGCTTCACCACATCCGCATGGAAAGGCGGCAAATCTCGCGAAAAATGGTTAGCTGAAGGTAAAACCGCTCAACCGGGCCGCCTGAATGATTTACGCCACATCGTTTACAAGCAGGCAGATGCCCCTTGGCGGCGCGCCCGGCGCAATCTGGGCCTGATGATGCGCGAAGGCTTGCTGAAGGAAAACATTGATGGCGAGGCGCTGATTTGGGCGCATGATCGCTTAATCGCGCGGTCCGAACATCGCAAGATTTTGATGGTGATCTCGGATGGTGCGCCAGTCGATGACAGCACGTTGTCAGTCAACCAAGGCAATTATCTTGAACGCCATTTGCGGGAAGTGATCGATGAGATTGAGCATAAAAGCCCGGTAGAACTAATCGCTATCGGCATCGGACATGACGTGACGCGTTATTATCAGCGCGCGGTGACTATTGTGGATGCAGAACAATTGGGCGGTGCCATGGTGGATCAATTGGCGGATTTGTTTGAAGAAACGTCCGACAATGGTCCGCGCCAAGGTCGCCGTTAGGAGTAGCGGGAATGGACGATAAAGCAGATTTTTCAGTCGGTGCCTTCATCGATCAAATATGGGCATTGCTTGAGGGTTTCTTTGCGCCTCTCAATGCCATTGGCTGGGCGTTGGGGGACTGGACGTTGTTCATGCCCATCTTGTTTTGCGGCATTTATTGGGTTGCAGATCGCGCCAGTTCCCGGCTGAACGGCGGCTGCGGCGCTTATGCGGCGGCGGTGTTGGCCGGGTTGGTCGTGGGTGGTGTGTTTGAGCACTACCAGTCCGACCTTGAAACCTGTTTACCCGAAGGGCCACGCGCCTGCATTGAAGGCGAATAAAATGCGCTGGGCGTCGTTCTTCGGGGCGGCGCTGCTGATTGTGTTGCCCGCCGCGGCAAAGCCATCGTTGATTTCAGCGTCGCCGGTTACATTCCATCAAACAGATTTATCAAAAACCCGGCAGGGGCCGTTGCGGTTTGTTGCCGGTTTTGAACTGACTGCAAGCGCGGATTGGTTTGGTGGCCTATCCGGCATGGCGATGAATGAACATGGCACGATGATGCGTCTTGTCTCGGACAAAGCGCATTGGCTGGATGTGCTGTTGGCGCCCGACAAACAGGGCGTGCCGACCTCTTTTCAGATTCGTGACCATGGGGCTTTGAATGTTGGTGGTGGTGTGCCGCTATTGTCCCGCCTGACAGATTACGATGCGGAGGAGGTGATTGATTTATCTCCGAAAAATGATCTCACCGGTCCGACGTTGGTTAGCTTTGAGCGCAATGATCGCCTATTGGCTTATACAGCGCCGGATGCGTCCCCCGTTGTGAAGTTCAAGCCGTCCCAAAGCCTTGTGATGAATAAGGGGATAGAGGCGCTGGCACGTTTGCGCGATGGGCGTATTCTCATGCTGGCCGAAGGCACAACAGATGACGCGGGTTTAGGGCTTGGCTGGATTGCTGATGCTGATTTCAAGCGGGTTGACGGGCTTACATATAGGCGCAGTGGTGATTTTGAACCAACCGCCGCTGCCCAACTGCCAGATGGGGATGTGTTGTTGCTGGAACGCAGCTACAGCCCGCTTGCGGGCGTGGCCATGCAGTTAAGGCGGGTGCCACTGTCAGAAATAGAGCGGGGGCATCTCGAGGGCACCATCATGGTGCGTCTCGGCGGGGGCTATACGATCGATAATTTCGAGGCGATGGCGCTGCATCAACGGGTTGATGGCACCGTACTGCTCTATTTGATATCGGATGATAACTTCAATCCCGCGCAGCGCACGCTCTTTATGGTGTATGCGCTGGATCGCTAGCCGTTCACCCAATGCGCCCAAATGAAAAAAGCCCGGCCAAAAGACCGGGCTTCTTCAAAGAGATGTAGGATGCCTTAGGCGGCAGCAGCTTGCGCCTTCTTGATCGCCTTTTTGACTTTCAAAGCGCTGTCGGACAGGTTTTCACTGCGTGCTTTCAGCAAAAAGTTATCCAAGCCGCCAGTATGCTCCACCGAACGCAGCGCAGCAGCAGAAACCTTGAATTTGAAGCTGCGGCCCAGCGTATCGCTGATCAGCGTCACGTTGGAAAGGTTCGGCAAAAAGCGCCGACGCGTTTTGTTGTGGGCATGGCTCACATTATTGCCGGACATAACGCCTTTTCCGGTCAGTTCGCAGCGACGTGCCATGGGTCTATCCTTACCAGTATCTTAAATGGGCCAATATCTTAAAAGGGACGCGCCAACTGCGCGGTCCGTTCAATTCTGAAAGCTGTGTTTAGTCCGTGTGGCTAACCCCGTCAAGCCGCGGATACATGCCGTTTTTGGACCCATTGTCGCGGTTTTGTTATACTGACACATAGTTGTGCCGGTTGCGCCCAATTTTCGCCATCTGGCGGGGCTATCTGACAGGCCTGAAAGTAATGGAGATTATCCAAATGCGCCAGCTGGCAAACAAATTTCGTCGGATTGCGGCCCTCTCATTGGCAGGGGCTGCGTTTTCAACGCTTTCCATGGCGTCTGATGTGGCGGAAACCCCGGCAGGGCGAGCATTGCAAGGCAATATGACCATTGATCTGTATTTTGGTGGCTTCAATGTCGGGGCGCTCAATCTGGCGACGACGCTGGATGGCACCTCCTATGCCATGAAAAGCGAAATGGGTACGCGCGGTCTGCTTTCGGCTTTTGTCGATGGGTTTGCGCGGCTGGAAGCTAATGGCGAAATACGCGATGGCGGGCTTAAGCCTGTTTATTATCGGGCAGCCTCGGGCACGGGCGACGAGGTAAAGCGCGATTCGCAGGTGCATTTTACGGAAGGTAGTCCGGCCAAGGTTGTGGCTGTGCCTGCTTATAAGGACGATGATCGCCCTCCGGTGCCGTTGGAAGAACAGGTCGGTACGGTAGACCCCCTTTCCGCAGCGCTGTTTTCAGCCACGTTTGCAGATGGTGAAAATGTATGCGCAGGTACAATCAAGATATTTGATGGCCGTCGGCGTTATAATCTGCACCTCAGCTATGTCGGCGAAGAAGTGCTGACCACACGCCATCAGGAACGCTACAGCGGCCCCGCTGCGCGCTGCGAGGTCGTGTTCGAGCAATTAAAGGGCTTTCAGCCCGATGGCGCAGGCCCGCGCAAACGTAAGTCTTATGACCCTGCCACTGTCTGGATTGCGCGCTTTGGCGCGCCTGATGGCGGGGCAGATGTATTGATGCCGGTCAAGGTCGTGGCCGATACCAGTTGGGGTGCAGCGGTAGCGCATGGTAGTAATATCAAAATCAAGCAATTGGCAGCGACCCAGCAAACCGCCAATATCGATCATAAATAGTAAAGTTCAGTACCTTGCTCTTAGGGTGGGGCTGTTTCAGGGAGGGCGCTGTGAGCAACAGCATGAAAATTGGATTTGGGGCAGCAACCTTGGTGGGGGCTGTCGCATGGGCAGGTATTGCAACCGCAAATGAGGATGCTTTTGTCAGGGGCGCGCCACAAATACAGGGGCAGGCCGAAGGGCGCCATTACGATCTCAAAGCGGGTATAGAGGTTTATTTCGGCGGCATAGATGTGCTGCACTTTGATTGGCACACCACGCGCATCGGCAACAGCTATAAGGCTGAAAGCCACGTATACCCGGTTGGGATCGCGGCAGCCTTTTTCGATATAGATGTCACAAGCAAGGCCACCGGTTCTTTTAACGGCCCTCAGGTGTTGCCGCATTACTATAAGGGGGATGTCGTCGAGGATGACGAGCTGGCGCGCAGCATGGCGATTGATTTCGCGCCGGAAGGCCCCACTGCTATCACGCGCGTTGGCGGCGAACCTCTTATGCCGGATGAGGAAATGCTGGCCGAGGTGCAAGGCATGATCGACCCGCTTTCGGCTGCGCTGTTCAATGAAACCTTCACCCGTGGCGGCAGTCCTTGCAGCGGCACAACCCATATTTTTACAGGCGACTCGGCATTCTCGCTTACTTTTGAGGCGGTAGAAGAAACGCAGCTTAAATCCAGCCGCTACAATATCTATGATGGCCCGGCATTGGAGTGTGAAGTCACCGTGTCGCCCACCCGTGCGTTCGATGCCGCGGAGCAGGAACGGATGGAGGAAGACCCCACCCGCAAGGAAGAGCGCAAAGCCCGCCTTTATGTTGGCACGGTGACTGCGCCCGATGGCGGGGCCGATCTAATGTTGCCGGTAAAGGTGATGGTGAAAACAGGTTTTGGGAATGTCATCGCCCATCTGGTCAGTGTCGAGGCAGCAAAACCGGAAGTAGCTGCGCCCGTCAAAACGGCAGATGCACACTAAGTTGTGAGGTAGTGCGCCGTCTTTAACACTTGCACCTGTAATCGCTTCTTGCTCTCTAGGGGGTCAACGAACGTCACGCTAAAGCGTCCGGGGGGACCATGACAGAACATAAACAGCCGGAAACGCGTCTAAACAGTGCGCGTTTGGCACTCTTTGCCAGTCCGGCTATTCCTATCGCTGCCATGGGCTTGCCGATGAGTGTGCATCTGCCACCTTTTTATGTGGAACTGGGCTTGTCCCTTTCTGCGGTGGGGCTGATCTTTATGCTCACACGGTTCTGGGATGTGGTGACTGACCCCGTACTTGGTTTCCTGTCGGACCGTTTTCCAACAAAATGGGGGCGTCGTCGGCCTTGGATTGCACTTTCCGTTCCGATCATGATGGTGACGGTCTATCTGCTCTTTTTCCCGCCGATGGAGGTGAGCGGTCTTTACCTCGCGGTAGTGCTGTTTGCCATGTATGTGGGCTGGACGATGCTGACCATCTCGCACATGTCTTGGGGGGCTGAGCTGTCGGACGACTATGATGAACGCTCGCGCATTCAAGGCTACCGCGAAGCCGCCTTGGTGGGTGGTGCCTTGTTGGTGCTTGTGTTGCCCGTCATTCTGGAAAGCTTGGGGCTTACCGGGGAAGGGCGGCGTGGTATTGTGGCGGCGATGGGGTGGTTCGTGTTGATCACCTTGCCATTGGCGGTTTTCTTTTCGTTGAAATTTGTCCCCGAACGTCGGTTTTCAGCCGCTGAAAAGCCGCCGCCCTTTAAGGATGTGATTAAATCCGTCATGGCCTCACGCCCCTTGCGGCGGCTATTGGTGATTGACGTGTTGGGTGGCCTGTCAGCGGGCACAGTCGCGTCGCTGTTTCTCTATCTCGCGGCCGATGTGCTGAAAGTGTCTGATGTTTGGGCAAATTTGATGTTGCTGGGCTATTTTCTCTCCGGCATCTGTTTCATTCCCATCATAATGAAATTGTCTTATCGCTTCGGTAAGCATCGCACCTTGGCGGGATCTTCACTGTTCAGCGGGTTATCCATTCCCGTCATTTACATTTTGCCGGAAAATGAACCTGCGATTGCACTCATTGCGTGGATTGCATTTGGGGTGAATATGGGCGCTGGATCGTTTCTTGTCCGCGCTATCACCGCCGATATTGTGGATGAGGATGAACGCCGTTCAGGGGCCAAGCAAACCGGTGTGTACTACGCCGCTATCAATCTGACCCAGAAAATCGGCATCGCGCTTTCCATCGGCCTGCTTTATGTCGTGCTGGAGCAGGGTTTTGGCTATCAGCCGGGGCAGGAGAATACAGCTTCTGCTGTTGAAGGTTTGAAGCTCACCTATGTTATCCCGCCCGTGTTGGTGGCGCTTATCAATGCGGGCCTGCTTTGGCGCTTTCCTCTTGGCAAGCACGAGCAAGAACACCTGCGCGAAGAGATCGTAGAACTGGGAATTGAAGGTTAGCGGCACTATATTTAGTGGCATAATCTTCATGTAACACAAGTGAATTGTGCTATAAGCCATTGAAATTACTATATTTTGCCGTGAACACAGCGGGAAAACACCCATGTCGATGATTCGGACATGCTATGTTCCACTATCGTTTCACTTCTGTGGAAAACTTGTGGGGATTCCCAATGCGGGGGCTTGCAGCTACTAGGGCGGGCGGGCAAAGTGACATTCATCTTTGTTGTCCAATCCGGATATTTTCATGACCTTCCAGCCGCATGACAGCCGCATCACAGCGGTGCTTGGGCCTACCAATACGGGTAAAACCCATTTGGCGGTTGAGCGCATGTTGGCGCATAGCAGTGGCATGATTGGTTTGCCCCTGCGGCTGCTGGCGCGCGAGATATATGACCGCGTGGTGGCGCGCGTTGGGCCGAAGGCTGCGGCCCTCATTACCGGGGAAGAACGGATCATTCCTGAAGGCGCGCGCTATTTCATCGCCACCGCAGAGGCCATGCCCATGGATCAGCGGGTTGATTTCATGGCGGTGGATGAAATTCAGATGATGCGCGACCGCGAGCGCGGCCACGTTTTTACAGATCGCGTGCTAAATGCCCGCGGCACATCCGAGACAATGTTGCTGGGGGCCTCTACGGCGCGGCCCTTGATCCGCGCCTTGGTGCCGAAGGCAGAAATCGAGGAACGGCCCCGTTTCTCAACGCTGACCCATATCGGCCATCATAAGCTAACCCGCTTGCCACGGCGTAGCGCGGTGGTGGGGTTCACCGCAGCTCAAGTCTATGAGATGGCGGAACTTATCCGGCGGCAACGTGGTGGTGCGGCGGTGGTGATGGGGGCGCTTAGCCCGCGCACGCGTAATGCGCAGGTTGAGCTATTTCAATCTGGCGATGTGGATTTTCTGGTCGCGACCGATGCGATCGGCATGGGGCTTAATCTGGCGGTTGATCACGTGGCCTTTGCGGCGTCCGGCAAATTTGATGGTATCGGGTTTCGCAATCTGGAACCTGCCGAAATGGGGCAGATCGCCGGGCGCGCTGGGCGTTTTCGCACTGATGGCACCTTCGGCACCACCGGCGATGCCCAACCATTCGAGCCGCAAATGGTGGAACGGCTGGAAGACCACAGGTTCAAGCCGCTGCAAATTGCACAATGGCGGAACAGTGATCTGAACTTCGGCAGCTTTGATGGCCTGCTGGCCTCCCTCGCGGAGCGGCCAGATGTGGAAGACGAAGTGTTGCGCCGCGCGCGCGAAGCACTGGATGAACGTGTGCTCATTGCATTGGGGGCAGACCGCGCGGTGCGCGACAGGGTGCGCAACCGTGCTGGCCTGCGATTGTTGTGGGATGTGTGTCAGGTACCGGATTTCCGTCAAGTGATGGAAGATCAGCATTTACGCTTGCTGAAACGGCTGTTTCTGGCATTGACGGAGCCCGCGGGCACTGTGCCTGATGAATGGATAGGTAAGGCGGTGGCGCCATTGGACAACGTTAATGGCGATATAGACATTCTATCTACCCGCATCGCCCATATCCGCACCTGGACCTATATTGCCCATCGCCCCGGCTGGTTGCGCGACCCTTTGCACTGGCAAGAACGCACACGAGCGATTGAAGACCGCCTATCAGATGCGCTACATGATGGGCTGACAAGCCGATTTGTTGATCGGCGTACAAGTGTTCTCCTGAAACGGATGAAGAGCAAGGACAGTTTAATGACCGCTGTGAATGCATCGGGCGAAGTTACCTTGGAAGGTGAATTCGCCGGCCAGATTACCGGGCTGAAATTTGTTGCCGACGAAAAAACCGTCGGTGATGTGGAAAGCCGCACCTTGATGGAGGCGGCGCGTGAACCCGTTGCCCGGGAATTACAGGCGCGCGCCACGCGGCTAGTTATGCTTTTCGATGCGGCTGACAAGGCAGATCGTTTGTTGGCCCGTAACGCCGATGGTGATGATGCCGCCGCGGCGGTGCCTGCTAAAAAAGCGGGGCCTTTTGATGTTAAGCGCCCGCCCAAGGCACCTGTTGCAATAGATGAAAGCGGTGCCATTGATTGGGAAGGTGTCACCATTGCGCGCGCCCTTAAAGGCGGTGGCATGTTGCGGCCTCAAGTGCAGCTTGATGTCGATCCGTTGTTGGATGCCACTTTGGCGGAACGGTTGCGCGTGCGTATTGAACAATGGCTGCATGAATATATTGATGCGGTGCTGGCGCCGATTGTGGCGTTGAATGATGACACAATGACAGATGGGGCGGCGCGCGCCTTGGCCTTCCAGCTCTATGAAGGATTGGGCGTATTGCCCCGCGATGGCGAAGTGGCGGAACTTGTGCGCGCCATGGATCAAGATGTGCGCCGCAGCCTGCGTGAACGCGGTGTGCGGTTCGGTGAACTGACCTTGTTCCAACCCGCGATGTTAAAGCCGCGCCCCGTCACACTCAAGCGGTTGTTGTGGCGCTTGTGGCACGGTCTGGATGCGTTGGCCGATGCGCCCGGTGCGGGCTTGTGTTCCGTCCCCTCGGAAAAGAATATGCCGGATGGCTTTTATGAGCTTTGCGGGTTCCGCCAAACCGGGCGCCGCGCTGTGCGGATTGATATGTTGGAGCGGCTTTCCGATATGTTACGCCCTTTGAACAGCCAAGGTCCATTTGAGATCACATCCGATCACATGTCTATTGTGGGGTGTTCCGGTGAAGATTTCACTTCAATCATGTTGGCACTGGGCTACCGCTCGCGTGAGGCCGACCCTGATAATTTGCCCGAGAATGCTATTTTGGCACCCAAGCCGGAGCAGCCTGCGCCCGCAGATGCACCCGCTGATCAGGCCGCTGCTGAGGCAACTCAAACAGAAGCACCGGCGGCAGAAGCGACCGTGACGGAGACATCCGCGGCGGAAAAGCCCGCTGAGGAAAAATCAGCCGAGGAAAAACCGGCGGAGGAAGCCGCTGTCGAAGATGCGCCTGCGGAAGTTGAGGAAACGCCAAAAGTCATGTTGTGGCGTTTGAAGCGCGGTGCCCGGCAGGTGGGTGGCGCACCCAAAGCGCGGGAAAGTTTCCGTGGTGGTGCAGGCGGGGCAGATCGCGCGTCCCATAAAGCGGGCAAGTCGCAAAAACGTGGCCGTGATCAAACCCGTGATGACAAAAAACGGGGCGACAAGAAACGGGCACCACAAAAGCATAGTGCTCGGCCACCTAAGCGGGAGCGTGCAGCCGACCCTGATTCGCCTTTTGCTGCGCTGGGGGCCTTGAAAGACAAGTTAAAGACCTAAGTCTTGGGCCGAAACCAACCCGACACCCTGATTGAGGCGCAGCGGCTGGACAAGTGGCTGTGGCATGCGCGCTTTGTCCGCACGCGTGGGGCCGCAACCGCCTTGGTTGAAAAGGTACGGTTTCGGCTCAATGGGCGATCCGGCATCAAGCCTGCTCATAAAGTGCGGGTGGGCGATGTGTTGACTTTTCCGTTGGGTAACACGATGCGCATTGTTCACATTCTCGCACTGGCAGAAAAACGCGGCGGCGCGCCTTTCGCGCAAACATTGTATGAAGAACCATCAGTGGATGACGAAAGTGAAGCGCTTGAGGGGGATTGACCCTATCGGCCCGCCATCATAAACAGCGTAGCAGTTTTAATTTCGCCCCCTCGGAGCTTTGTCCATGACCTATGTCGTTCTCGAATCCTGCATTAAATGCAAATATCTGGATTGCGTGGAAGTGTGCCCGGTAGATTGCTTCTATGAGGGTGAAAACATGCTGGTCATTCACCCGGATGAATGCATCGATTGCGGCGTTTGCGAGCCGGAATGCCCGGTAGAAGCCATTGTGCCAGATACGGAAGATGGCATTGCCCAAATGGCGAAGGTGAACGCGGAGTTCGCTGAAAAGTGGCCAAATGTGACCATCAATCGGGATGCGCTGCCAGATGCGGATAATTTTGCCGAAGAAAAAGGCAAGTATGATAAGTATTTCTCGGCAGAACCGGGCCAAGGCGACTAGGCGGTTGCAGGCTCCTTAATGCGCTTGCTTGGGCGGGTAAAACCCTATTGCTGCCATGCGTCATGGTGGCCCAGCCGCCTTTTTTGAAATTCCGCTGTTTTTGTGGTATATTACCCTTTCATGTAAGCAAGCATTGAAATTTGGCCGCATACCAATCCTCAACATTAGGATGGTGCGCGGCTTTTTCTTGAGGGTTTGCAAATTTGCGGTTTCGCCTGCACGAAAGCGGCGCGGAACCCTTTTTGAAGGTGAGAACATGGCGTTGAAGTCTAAAAAAGCAGCCGCGAAGAAAAAAACGGTCGCGAAGAAAACTGTAGCTAGGAAAAAGGCTGCCACGCCCGCCGCCAAAAAGGCTGCGCCAAAGAAAGTGGCTGCCAAGAAAGCTGCGCCCAAAAAGGCAGCCGCTAAAAAGCCTGTCGCTAAAAAAACAGTCGCCAAGAAGCCTGCTGCTAAGAAAGCAGCGCCTAAAAAGGCAGCTCCCAAAAAGGCAGCTCCCAAAAAGGCAGCGGCCAAAAAGCCGGCAGTGAAGAAGGCAGCAGCCACCAAGGCAGAACCCAAGAAAACGGTCAAGAAAACCGCGGCAAAAAAGGCAGCAGCCAAAAAAACCGCGACCAAAAAGGCCGCCTCCAAGAAGGTCGATGCCAAGGCAGCCCTAAAGGCAAGCGCGGAAAAGAACGCGCCCAAGAAAAAAGCCGTTAATGGTCCGCACGGCAAAAAGCGCAAAATCCACAAGCCAGCCCCGAAGCCGGTAAAGAAAGCAGCCGCCAAGCCTGTGGCATCCAAAAAGCCGCTGCCTAAGCAAAAGGATGGCTTCAAAATCAAAGATTTCGTGGTCTACCCGACACATGGGGTTGGCCAAATTGTCGATATTGAGGAATCAGAAGTTGCGGGCCTTAGCCTTCAGCTCTTTGTCATTTATTTCGATCAGGAGAAGATGACATTGCGCGTGCCACTGGCCAAAGCGCAGGCAACCGGTATGCGTCCGCTTTCCAGCCCGAAAGTTGTGGCGGAATCTCTGGTGGTTTTGAAAGGCCGCGCGCGCATCAAGCGTACAATGTGGAGCCGCCGGGCACAGGAATATGAGGCCAAGATCAACTCCGGCTCCATCCAGTTTATTTCAGAGGTTGTGCGTGATCTTTATCGTGCGGAAGGTCAGCCCGAACAATCCTATTCGGAACGTCAGCTTTATGAACAAGCGCTGGATCGCTTAACCCGTGAGGTCGCGGCTGTTGAAAAAGCCAGCTACGAGGAAGCCTTGGCCTTGGTCGAAAAATCATTGCACAAAGCCCCCGTGGTGCCGCCCCCTGCTGCAAATGATGCAGCCGAAGGCGAACCGAAAGCGGCTGCTGAATAGCCGTTTGTTTATCTAAAGATCGTAAAAGGCCGGATGGTAGCGGGCCATGCCCGTTACCCCGGCCATTTTTGCGTCATCAAGAATAATTACCATCCACGCATCGCGCGCCGGGCCAAAGGGGCATTCTAACCCCAAAGGCGAGGCGGGCTTGTAGCCAAATTTTGGGTAGTAAGTGGGGTGTCCCAGCAGGAATGAAAACGGCACCTGCCTTTGGCGCAAAGCGGCCAGTCCCGCATGGGTGAGCGCGGCACCCACACCGGTTTTTTGAAAATCGGGATGCACCGCCAAGGGGCCTAAGCCTGCGCCCACAATGTCGTGGTCGCCAATCCAGGCGGGGCTGAACAGAATGTGTCCCACAAGGCGATCGTCCATTTCTGCGACCAATGACAAGGTAATGCCGTCACTGCCGCGAATAGCGTTTACCAAATTAGCTTCGTCAGCTTGCCCAAAGGCTGCTTTCTCCACCTCATAAATGGCGGGAATGTCAGCCGGGTTTTCTGGTCTAATGGTTATCATGCCGCAAAGTCTGCCTGCTTATAGCCTTGGAAGTAAAGCAAGGTGGTGAGGTCGGTGTGATTAATCTGGGCGTCCGCCGCGTCGCGCAAGATTTTGTGCCCGTTATAGGCAATGCCAAGGCCCGCGGCTTCCACCATTATGCGATCATTGGAACCATCACCGATGCAAAGTGCATCCGATACATCCACGCCTTTCTCTGCGCAGTAATCCTGCACGGCACTTAGTTTGGCGTCTGCGCCCAAAATGGGGTCGGCGACGCCTGTCAGGTTTCCATTGTCAAACAGCAATGTGTTGGCGCGTTGGTTGGCAAAGCCTGCCGCTTTTGCCACGCGTTCGGTAAAGAAGGTAAATCCGCCGGAGACAAGGGCGGTAACGGCCCCATGCTTGGCCATGGTGGTGACAGCGATGCGTGCGCCCTCACTCAGCTCAATGCGTTCGTCAAAGCAGGTTTGTAAAACCGCTTCGCCCACACCCTTGGCAACCAATATGCCAATGCGTTCTTTCAAGGCGCCTTCAAAATCCAGTTCGCCCGCCATGGCGCGCTCGGTAATGGCCGCGATCTCGGGCTTCACGCCGGCATAGTCTGCCAGTTCATCCAAACATTCGCGGGTGATGATGGTGCTGTCCATATCGGCTACCAGCACTTGCTTGCGGCGATTAACTGCTGGCCCCAGATACCAATCAACAGGGGCCTCACCGATCAGCCCGTTAATGATGGGCAAGAGCGCGGCGGGATCTTCTGTGTTGATGGCAATATCGATTGCCCGGTTTGGCGAAAGTTCATCCATCGCACCAACATCGACACCGATTGCGAACAGGCCGTTGCTCACTTTTTCGACGATGGCCTTGGGCAGTGGTTGGCCGCATAGGGTAAGAATATGGCTCACGGATAAAATCTCCCCTATAAGCAGGGTATGGAAAGAAAAGTAACAAATCAGGTGTTTCTTATTGCAGGGCCTACCGCCAGCGGCAAGTCATCGCTGGCGCTGGAGTTTGCCGCACGCGTTCAAGATAAGGGCGGGGCACGGATCATCAATGCAGATTCCATGCAGATCTATCGTGATTTGAGCATCGTCACCGCTTGCCCCTCAGCGGCCGAACTGGCGCAAGTCGATCACCGTCTTTACGGCGTGCTGGATGGCGCGCAGCGTTGTTCGGTCGCGCGCTGGTTGGATTTGGCCGTGGCGGAGGTCAAACAGGCTTGGGCCGATGGGGCGTTACCCATCGTCGTGGGAGGCACGGGCCTTTATTTCAAAGCGTTGACGGAAGGCTTGGCCCCCGTGCCGGAGGTGTCTGCGGATATTTGGGATGAAGGCAAAGCAATTTTGACAGCAGGGCAGGGGCCTGCGCTTCATGCAGAACTTGTGAAGATTGATCCGCAAATGGCCGCGCGCCTTAACCCCACCGATCCGCAGCGTGTTTTGCGGGCGTGGAGTGTGATGCGCGGCACCGGGCGATCCTTGGCAGATTGGCAGAATGATCCGGTCGATCCACCTTTGCGCGATGCCATCTTCCACAAATGGGTACTCATGCCGGATCGCGAATGGCTCTATGCCCGCTGTGATCGGCGTTTTCATTTGATGATGGCAGAAGGCGCATTGGATGAGGTGCGAGCGCTTGTGGTGCGTGGGCTTGACCCAACCTTGCCGGTGATGAAGGCGGTGGGCGTGCCGCAGCTTGCAGCCTTTCTTGCCGGAGACATAAGCGAGGCGGACGCCATTGCCAACGCGCAAATGCAGTCCCGCCGCTATGCCAAGCGCCAATTAACATGGGGGCGAAATCAAATGATTGCGTGGAATTCGGTAAATGAGCAACAAATGGAAAGTGTATGCGACAAAATGTTGTCAAAAATTCTCTAAAATAGGTTGACCGCATAATAGTCGATCCCTAGATTGCGCCAGTGTTCGGGGCGATAAGCCCCTTGTTCGCCCCTATTTTTGGGGCTTTTTCTTTGGACGGAAGTTAGGGTCATGGCACAGGAACGTATGGAAGGTGCAGAAATCATCATCAAGGCGCTGGTAGATCAGGGTGTTGATACGGTTTTCGGGTATCCCGGCGGTGCCGTGCTGCCGATTTATGATGCGCTGTTCAAGCAAAACAAAATCAAGCATATTCTTGTCCGTCATGAACAAGGGGCTGTTCATGCGGCGGAAGGCTATGCGCGTTCTACCGGCAAGCCCGGCGTTGTGCTGGTAACGTCCGGTCCTGGCGCCACCAATGCAGTTACGGGCCTGACAGATGCCTTGATGGATTCCATTCCGCTGGTGTGCCTCACCGGGCAGGTGGCCACCCATCTTATTGGCAATGATGCCTTTCAGGAGGCCGATACGGTTGGTATCACGCGGCCTTGCACCAAGCATAATTGGCTGGTGAAGGAGCCGGAGATGCTGGCCCGCACCATGCATGAAGCCTTTATTGTTGCCACCACAGGTCGCCCCGGCCCCGTGGTTGTTGATATCCCCAAGGATGTGCAGTTCGCGGAAGCGACGTATATCCCGCCGCATATGGTTAAGCATCGCAGCTACAAGCCCGAGGTTAAGGGCGACGCGAAAGCTATCACCAAAGCAGTGGAAATGATGGCGAAAGCCAAGCGACCCATTTTGTATACGGGTGGTGGCGTTATCAATTCCGGTCCCGTTGCCACGCAGCTTTTGCGTGAACTGGCGCGGCTGACAGATTTTCCTGTGACGTCCACTTTGATGGGGCTGGGCGCGTTTCCGGCAGCGCATCCGGCATGGCTGGGCATGTTGGGGATGCACGGCACGTTTGAGGCCAATAACGCCATGCATGATGCAGACGTTATGGTATGCATTGGTGCGCGCTTTGATGATCGCGTCACCGGCGCGCTGGACAAATTCTCCCCCGGCTCGAAGAAAATCCATATTGATATCGACGCGTCTTCCATCAACAAAAACGTGCAGGTAGATGTGCCGATTGTGGGTGATGTTGCCCATGTGCTTGAAGACATGATCCGCATCTGGAAATCCAAGGCGCAAGGCTATGACAAAGCGCAGATCTCGGATTGGTGGGAACAGATCGGTCGCTGGCGCAGCCGCAATTCGCTGAACTATCAAAACTCGGATGAGGTGATTAAACCCCAACACGCGGTTGAGCGTCTGTATGCGCTGACCAAGGATCGCGATAGCTACATCACGACTGAGGTGGGTCAGCATCAAATGTGGGCGGCGCAATATTACCGCTTTGAGGAACCAAACCGTTGGCTCACATCCGGCGGCTTGGGCACAATGGGCTACGGCCTGCCTGCCGCCGTTGGCACGCAGATTGCGCATCCGAAATCTTTGGTGATTGATATTGCCGGTGAAGCCAGCATTCAGATGATGACGCAGGAACTTTCAACCGCCGTTCAATATCGGCTGCCGGTTAAGGTCTTTATCCTGAACAACGAATATATGGGCATGGTGCGCCAGTGGCAGGAACTGCTGCATGGGGGCCGTTATTCTGAAAGTTATTCAGATGCCTTGCCCGATTTCGTTAAATTGGCAGAAGCCTATGGCGCCAAGGGTATTCGTTGCTCTGATCCCGCCAAGCTGGATGACGCGATTAATGAGATGATCGATTATGATGGCCCCGTGCTGTTTGATTGCATCGTTGAGAAAAATGAAAACTGTCTGCCCATGGTGCCGTCAGGTGCGGCCCATAATCAGATGATTTTGGCCGATGATGATGATCTGGGCGATCAGGAAGTTTCCCAAGCTGGCAAGGCGCTGGTGTAGCGCCACGCAGAGGATTTAGAAAATGAGTATTGAACAACAAACAGCGCGCCACACATTGGCGGTTTTGGTAGATAACGAAGCGGGCGTTTTGGCCCGGGTCATCGGCCTTTTTTCTGGCCGCGGCTATAATATCGAAAGCCTGACAGTGGCAGAGGTGGATGCAGAGGAACACCAGTCCCGCATCACCATCGTCACGTCAGGCACCGCTCAGGTGATTGAACAAATCAAGGCCCAGTTGGAACGGCTGGTGCCGGTGCATGTGGTGCATGATCTCACAGTTGAAGGCCCCCATGTGGAACGCGAATTGGCCTTGGTGAAGGTTAAAGGCAAGGGCGATCAACGGGTGGAAGCCCTTAGAATTGCTGATGTTTTCCGCGCCCGCGCGGTGGATTCATCGCTGGAAAGCTTCGTGTTTGAAATCACCGGGGCCAGCACCAAAATTGATGCCTTTATTGCATTGATGCGACCATTGGGCCTGACCGATGTGTCCAGAACTGGGGTCGCAGCCATTGCCCGTGGCCCAAAAGCGATGTAGCTAACGGTCCAAACGGCCAAAAATCTCTAAAGTCTGTTGAATAGGAATTGATGAAATGCGTGTGTATTACGACCGCGATGCGGATGTGAACCTGATCAAAAAGAAAAACGTTGCCATTTTGGGTTACGGCAGCCAGGGCCATGCCCATGCGCTGAACCTGTTTGACAGCGGCGTTGAAAACGTTGTTGTGGCGCTGCGCCCCGGCTCCGGCTCTGCCAAAAAAGCAGAAGGCGCTGGCCTGAAAGTTATGGGCCTGGAAGAAGCCGCCGCATGGGCCGATGTGATGATGTTCCTCACGCCGGATGAAATGCAGCCCGCCATCTGGGAAAACCACATTCGTGACAATATGAAAGAAGGCGCTGCCTTGGCATTTGCCCATGGCCTTGCCGTTCACTTTCAATTGATTGAGCCGCGCCCCGATCTGGACGTGTTCATGGTGGCCCCCAAAGGCCCCGGCCATACCGTGCGCGGTGAATACCAAAAAGGCGGCGGCGTACCCTGCCTGATCGCTGTGGCGCAAAACGCCTCCGGCAATGCGTTGGAAACAGGTTTGTCCTACGCCTCTGCCATTGGCGGCGGTCGTTCCGGCATCATCGAAACCACCTTCCAAGAAGAATGCGAAACTGATTTGTTCGGTGAGCAAGCCGTTCTTTGCGGTGGCTTGGTAGAGCTGATCCGCGCTGGCTTTGAAACATTGACTGAAGCCGGTTACGCCCCTGAGATGGCATACTTCGAATGCCTGCATGAAGTGAAGTTGATCGTAGACCTCATGTATGAAGGCGGCATCGCCAACATGAACTACTCAATCTCCAACACCGCAGAATATGGCGAATATGTCACCGGCCCCAAAGTCGTGACCGCAGAAACCAAACTTGCCATGAAGCAAGCCCTGAAAGACATTCAGGAAGGCAAATTCGTGCGCGACTTCATGCTGGAAAATCAAGCTGGTCAGCCCAACTTTAAAGCGACCCGCCGCATTAACGACCAGCATCCTATTGAAGAAGTGGGTGCTAAATTGCGCGGCATGATGCCGTGGATCGCCTCTGGCGCGCTGGTTGATAAAGAAAAGAACTAGCCTCTAGCGAGGCAGGCTAAAATTGGGGCGTGGCCGAAAGGCTGCGCCCTTTTTCTTTCGCCAACACATACGTCATTCCCGGGCGTGCTTTGCGCGAACCCAAGAAACCAGTCTGAAATTCAACCTGATACACCTTGGAGGTTTCACCATCGTCTGGACCCCGGGTGTCGCCGGCTCCCCCGGGGTGACGGCTAGATTAGGCAGCGAGTCACCACACAAACGTCATGCCGGGCTCGACCCGGCATCCAGTCTGAATTTGAGCTTGGTACGCCTTGCGGGTTTCGCCGCTGCGTGGGTTCCGGGTTGCGGGCGGGTGCCCGCCCCCGGAATGACTTTTTGAAAAGTAACGGAAAGTCCCCCGCTACTTGCCCGCAGGTTGATTGAATTCAGATGGGGATATCAAGCCCTTCAGTTCAGTCTTGCTGACAGGTTCTTGAAACTCACTTTGTGAAGTCAGGCCCTTTGGCTGTGTCTTGGCAGCGCCGCCACCTTCTTCTTCATTTGCAGCTTCCCTGCCTTTAGCCTTGCCCTGGATGGCCTTCTTTTCCGTCGGGTCCCAGCCGCGCACTTGGTTTTTGGTCGGGGCTTCCGCCTTTGCGGTGGGTTTGCCGGTGATTTCGACATCTTTGGCGAAGGCGGGTGCAGCAGCTACGCCAAGTGAAATTGCAGTGGCCAATGCTGTGACAGAAATTTTGTTCATAGGTTCCATCCCTGTTGTTTCAACTTAAAATCTGGATAAAGTTACTCAATAAAAAGGAACATCGCCGCAGAATTTGGCCAGATTGGGCGAATGGTGTCATACGCAAGGCCCATATAGGGATAACAAAACCATGGCAGATATAACTATTCGCAATCCGGTGTTTGATTTCTCAGGGCCGATTGATCTTGAGGTGATGCCGGGCAAGCCGGATATGTCAGCCTTTCAACACGGGCTTTCCATGACCATGCCGTATGTTGAACCCTACCTCATCCGCACCATGCGCACCGTGATGAAAGAGCTCCCGCAAGATGACCCGTTGATGGCGGATGTGCGCAATTTCTGCGGGCAGGAAGGCAATCACTATCGCAATCACATGGCGATGAATGATGCTATTCGTGATGCCCTGCCAGCCGAACACGCGGCCCGTTTGCGCGAGACAGAGGCGGAGATGGAGGCACACTATCAGCGCTTCACCAAGGAAAAGCCGCTGAAATATAATGTCACCTATGCGGAAGGGTTCGAGGCAATGACCTTCGCCATTGCCCGCACCAGCGCTACGAAGGGCATTCATGAAGGCATGTTGCCTTGGGCGCGTGAAATGTGGGAGTGGCATTTGGCAGAGGAGGTGGAGCATCGCACCGTCACCTTCGATGTCTATAAGGCGCTTTATGGCGGTTATTTCTATCGGCTTTGGTGGGGAACGCAGGCGCAAGGCCATTTTGCGAGCTTCTGGAACCGCTTCACGGAAATCATTTGCGAGGGCATGACAGGGCGTGCGTTCAACGTCGCCGCGACGCGGGAAGACACACCGACGGTGTTGCGCTTCTTTTTGCCGACGCTGCTGCCCACTTATAATCCCGGCCGCATTCCTGCCCCGGCAAGTTCCGTGGCGCTGCTGGAACGCTTTAGCTAAATCCAGCGACGTACATTGGTGCAGTAGGCGTTGTACTCTGCGCCGAATTTTTCACGCAAAAAGCGTTCTTCATCGGCAATAACACCGCGATCGAGAACGACAAAAACCGGGGCGGTGCCCAGCACAATCCACAAATTCGGCACCGCCAGACCGATCCCGAAACCACCCACCAACATCGCCAAATAGATCGGGTTGCGGCTGAACCGGAACGGCCCATCCGTCACCAAGCTACTGGCATTACCATGGGGGTTCACCGTTGTTTTCGCATGGTTGAACACCCAAAAGGTCCAGATAATCAGCCAAAAGGCCACCAAAAACAGCCCTGCGCCCGCCAACCCTGCGCCGGGCAGGGGGATCGTGGTGGGCACCCAGAAATTCGCCAATACGGCGGTGCCCAGCCATGTCAGGATCAGGAATATTGGCATCACCACCGGCTCTGGCGGCTTTATATCAGGTTGGTCGCTCATGGTTCACTCCTCCGCGGCATTCTTAGCGCTCTCAAGGGGTGGCGCAAGGGCGTTGGCACTGCTAAAAGCGGCCTCAACATGTTGAATTGGGCCGCCATAAGCATACGAATTATCGGCCCGGTTCTGGCCTAATACGCCTTTGGCGGGGCCGGTGCCGGGATCTGAGCCCTATTGCCAATCAATTTTCAAGAGACCCATCATGTCATCTGACACCGAAGTGAAAGACGGCCGCGATTACCGCGACACGATCTTCCTGCCGAAAACCGATTTTCCCATGCGCGCAGGCTTGCCAAAAAAAGAGCCGGAATGGCTGGAAAAATGGGCGCGCCAAGATATTTATAATTCAACGCTGAACGCCCGTGCCGATGAAGGGGCCAAGCCCTTCGTCTATCATGATGGCCCACCTTACGCGAATGGCAATCTGCATTTGGGCCACGCGCTGAATAAAATTTTGAAGGATCTTGTTTGCCGCTCGCAAAACATGCTGGGCAAGCGCGCGCCGTTCATTCCCGGTTGGGATTGCCACGGCCTGCCCATTGAATGGAAGATCGAGGAACAGATTAGGGCGGAAGGCAAGCAGAAGGAAGATGTGTCCACCGCTGAGTTTCGCCAGCGCTGTCGTGATTTTGCCGCCCATTGGGTAGATGTGCAGCGCGAAGAATTTAAACGCCTTGGCGTGTCGGCTGATTGGGACAACCCCTATCTCACCATGACGGAGGAGGCGGAGGCCGCCATTGCGGCGGAGTTCCAAAAGTTCCTGATGGATGGCTCGCTCTATCGCGGGGCCAAGCCTGTCATGTGGTCGGTGATTGAAAAAACCGCGCTGGCAGAGGCAGAGGTGGAATATCACGATCATAAATCCATCACCATCTTTGTGCGTTTCCCGGTAGTGAAAACCGATAACACGGCGCTTGAGGGCACCTCCATCGTGATCTGGACGACAACGCCGTGGACCATTCCCGGCAACCGCGCCATCGCCGCGTCATCCAATATCGATTACGGTATCTATGAAGTGGGCGCGCTGGGCGAACATTCCAAAGCGGTCGTCGGCGAAAAAATTGTCTTGGCCGATGCCTTGGCCGAAAGCGTGCGCACCGCCGCCCGCATTGAGGAATGGACAAGGCTGGGTGATGCCGGTGATGTCATCGGTGCCGTCTGCGCCCACCCCTTTGCCGGTTCCGGCTATGACTTTGATGTGCCGGTATTGGATGGTGATCACGTCACGACCGAAACGGGCACAGGCTTTGTTCACACGGCCCCCGGCCATGGTGTGGAAGACTATGAGGTCTGCCAAAAACATGGCGGAATTGAAATTCCCTTCACGGTAGAGGCCGATGGAACCTTTGCCGAAAGTGTGCCGCTGTTCGCAGGTGAAAAAGTACTCTCCGAGGACGGTAAAGATTGGCCCGCCAATATCGCTGTATTGCGCCAGCTTGCCATGCACGAAAAGCTGCTGGCCAAAGGCAAGATCAGCCATTCTTATCCGCATTCATGGCGCTCCAAGGCTCCAGTCATTTTCCGCAATACGCCGCAATGGTTCATCTCCATGGAAACGACGGGCATTCGCGAAAAAGCGTTGAAGGCGCTTGAGGATGTGGAATTCTTCCCGCCCCAAGGCCGCAACCGTATCACCGCCATGGTGGAACAACGACCCGATTGGTTGGTGAGCCGTCAACGCGCTTGGGGTGTGCCGCTAACCGTCTTCGTCAACAAGCAAACGGGCGAACCTCTGCGCGATGAGGCGGTGAACACCCGCATCATCGAAGCCTTCAAACAAGGCGGGGCAGATGTGTGGTTCACGGAAAACCCGCAAACCTTCCTCGGCGGCCAGTATAATGCTGATGATTTTGAGCAGATCACCGATATTCTGGATGTGTGGTTTGATTCAGGCTCTACCCACGCCTTTGTCTTGAACGATGACCAAGTGCCCGCCGACCTTTACCTTGAAGGGTCAGACCAGCATCGCGGCTGGTTCCAATCATCCCTGCTGGAAAGCTGCGGCACACGCGGCCATGCGCCTTACAAGGCGCTGGCGACGCATGGCTTCCTGTTGGCGGATGACGGCCGCAAAATGTCCAAGTCCCTCAACAATCAGGTTGAGCCGCAAGATGTGATCAAGCAAAACGGGGCCGACATTCTGCGCCTTTGGGTGTCGTCTTCTGCCTATTCAGATGATGTACGTGTCGGGCCTGAGATGATCAAAACCCGCACCGATGCCTATCGCAAATTGCGCAACACCATGCGCTTTATGCTGGGCGCGCTGGAAGGCTTTGAGGAGACGGAAAGTGTCGCCGAGGCCGATATGCCAGAGCTTGAGCGTTACATGCTGCACCGGCTGACCGAGCTTGATGCCATCGTGCGCGATGGTTATGCCAAGTATGATTTTGCGCGCGTGTGGAATGCACTGTTCAATTTCTGCACCGGTGATCTGTCGGCGCTTTATCTCGATATCCGCAAGGATGCGCTTTATTGCGACCCGTTGGATAGCAATCGCCGCCGCGCCTGCCGCACGGTGCTGGATCATGTGTTCAACAATCTCACCCGTTGGTTGGCCCCCATGCTGGTCTTCACGATGGAAGAAGTGTGGCAAACCCGTTACCCGGATGAGGATGATTCGGTGCATCTCAAAACCTTCCTTGATGTGCCTGCCGCTTGGGCCGATCAGGCGCTGGCAGATAAATGGGCCAAGGTGCTCAAGCTGCGCCGGGTGGTAACAGGTGCGTTGGAGATTGAGCGGCGTGAAAAACGCATCGGCTCAAGCCTGGAGGCCGCGCCCACCCTTTATGTGTCCGACCCTGAAATTGCGGCCTTGCTGCCACAGCTCGATGTGCCCGAACTGGCAATTGTGTCTGCCGCACATATCGGCGAAGGCGAAGCACCGACAGACGCTTTTCGCTTAAGCGATGTGCCGGGCGTGGCCGTTGTGCCTGCACATGCAGAAGGCGAAAAATGCGATCGCTGCTGGATGGTGTTGCCGGATGTTGGAACTAATCCCGCGCATGAGACGCTTTGCGGTCGCTGTGCAGATGCCGTGGACACGCTGGATAAAGGCCAAGCGGCCTGATGCTGCGGTTTGCGCTCATGGTTGGCGGGGTATTGGCGGCGGATCAGGCGCTTAAATACTATGTGCTCTACACGTTGGGGCTGATGGAAGTGAAGGTGATCGAGGTCACGTCTTTCTTCAATCTGGCGTTGGCGTGGAACACGGGCATATCCTTTTCCCTGCTGGATGGGGGGGAGGAGACCCGCTGGCTGCTAACCGCGGGCATGGCGGCCATCACTTTGGTGTTGATTGTCTGGTATTTTCGCACCACAGACGCCTTGCCCCGGCTGGCTTTGCCGGTTGTGGTTGGCGGCGCGCTGGGAAATATCGCAGATCGGGTGCAATATGGAGCGGTTGTGGACTTTTTAGATTTCCATTATGCGGGCTATCATTGGTATACATTCAATATTGCTGATACAGCTATTGTTGGTGGGGCGCTCCTGTTGCTGTTGGACAGCTTTCGCGGTACATCAGGGCAGGAAACGGAGTAGGTAAATATGCGTGTAGGCGTTCAAAAATCTTATTTGTCAGCCGGGTTTGCCTTGGCAGCCCTTTTGGGCCTGTCGGCTTGCGGCGGTGTTTCGGAAACTTTTGGCTTTGCGCGCAATTCGCCGGATGAATTTAATGTCATCACCAAAGCGCCTTTGGTTGTGCCGCCGGACCTAACCTTGCGTCCGCCCACCCCTGGCGCACCGCGCCCGCAAGAGGTGCAGCCGGTTAATCGCGCACAAGAGGCGTTGTTTGGCCGTCGCACTCAACCCAATCCCGAAATGTCAGAGGGTGAGAACGTGTTGTTGGCACGTGCCGGGGCATTGCAGGTTGACCCGTCTGTGCGCGAACTGGTGGATCGTGACAACGAAGCCGCCATTTCCAAGCCGGATGGCTTTATTGACCGCGTACTGTTTTGGCAGCGCGGCGATGATGACTTGAGCGAGAGCGAATAATTGGGCTTGTCCCTTGTGGCCATCTTGGCACGTCGTAAATCGCTGCTGTTCTCCCTTGCCTTAACGATAAGTGTGGGCGGCACGGCCTGTGCTGCACCAAAAGCCGCCGTGCAGCCTGATTTGGCGCGCACTCCGTCGCTCGATGCGTTGATTGAGACTTACCAGTTCAAGCCGCACAGCTTTACGTTAAAGAACGGTATGGATGTGGTGTTGGTGGAAGATCACCGCGCTCCGGTCGTTACCCATATGGTATGGTATCGCACCGGCGCGGCAGATGAAGTGCAGGGCAAATCGGGCATCGCGCATTTTCTGGAACATCTTTTGTTCAAGGGCACTGAAAAAGTGCCGCCGGGCGAGTTTTCCAAAATCGTCGCGCGCAATGGCGGGCAGGATAACGCTTTCACATCTTGGGATTATACCGGCTATTTCCAGCGCGTTTCGGCAGACAGGCTTGATCTGGTGATGGGGTTGGAAGCCGACAGGATGCGCAATTTGGTTCTCACCGATGATGTGGTGTTGCCGGAACGTGATGTGATTTTGGAAGAACGCTCCAGCCGTACCGATAATCGCGCCTCTGCCCGGTTAGGTGAGGAGATGGCCGCCCTGCTTTATCGTCATCATCCTTATGGGCGGCCTATCATTGGTTGGCGGCACGAGATTAAGCAACTTGGATTGCAAGATGCCCTCGATTTCTATGAACGCTACTACGCGCCTGACAATGCCATTTTGGTGGTGTCGGGGGCTGTAACGCCTGCCGCGCTCAAAGCCTTGGCGCAGAAACATTATGGCGGCCTAAAACCGTCGGCCGCACCGCGGGTTGATCGTGTGGCAGAGCCGCCGCAACGCGCGCCACGTCGGGTTGAATTGCGCGACGCGCAAGTGGGCGCATCGCAATTGCGCCGCCAATATGCCGTGCCGTCCTTCCGCTCTGCCGATAATGTAAGCGAGGCTGCGGCGCTGGATGTGCTGGTAGATATTCTCGGTGGCGGTCCCTCATCGCGGCTTTATCAGGCACTGGTTGTTGAAGGCGGGCAGGCCACATCCGCATGGGCCTACTATCAAGGCATGTTGCGCGACGATGGTTTCTTGGCCCTTGGGGGCACAGCGCGCGCCGATATGTCGATCAATGATCTTGAAACGGCGATGGATGCGGAGCTGGAAAAATTGGTGGCAGATGGTGTTAGCGATGACGAAGTGTTGCAGGCCAAACTGCGCTTGATGGCGGGTGCCATTCAAATGCTGGATAGTTCTGAAAGCTTGGCGCGCATGGTGGGTGGCGCTGTTGCTGCCGGTTACGACCTTGATTTCGTGTTGGGTTGGCCCAAGCTGTTGCAGGCGGTTACGAAAGAGGATGTGCAGGCCGCCGCCGCCAAATGGTTAAAAGTGGAAAGGTCGGTTACAGGGTTGCTGCTGCCCGCCAAGGGGGAGGGTGAAAAATGATCCGCTTTGTCGTTCTGTCCATCACGTTGCTGATTGCACCTGTTGTTGCTCACGCCATTGATTATGTTGAGGCCGTAACGCCAGCGGGGATTGCTTTCACCCATGTTGAAACCCGCGAGGTGCCGGTGCTTTCCATGGAGGTGCGGTTGCGCGGCGGCACGGCGCATGATCCCGTGAGTTTGGCCGGGCGCGCGCGCCTTGCCATGGGCTTGTTGAATGAAGGGGCCGGGCCGTATAACGCGCAGCAGTTTCAGCAATTGCAGGATCGCTTTGGCGTTGGCTTGGGGTTTGATACCGGGCGTGATTTTATCTCGCTCAGCCTGTCTACCTTGTCGGCCAATCGGGCGGAGGCATTTGAGCTGCTGCGTCTTGCCGTGCGCGAACCACGGTTTGAGGCCAAGGCGGTGGAACGGGTGCGTGCCCAACTTCTCAGCCTTATTGCCCGCGCGCAGGAAAGTCCGGGGCGCATGGCATCACAGCGCTTGATGGCAGAGATATTTCCGGCGCATGGTTACGGGCGCGATGGCGATGGCACCGCGCAAAGCGTGCAGGCGCTGACCACAGCGCAGTTGCGTGATTGGATGGCGGCACGGTTCCTAAAGAATAATTTGATGATTGTGACCATTGGCGATGCCACGCAGGCGCAAGTGGCTGCCTTGATCGATCACGCTTTTGCCACCCTGCCCACAGGCGATGCGCCGGCGCTTGTCGCGGCCCAAGTGGTGGAAGGCCAGCACATTTTGATCGAACGCGAACAGCCGCAAACAATTGTGATGTTTGCAGCCCAGGGCTTGTTGCGGGATGATCCCGATTTCATCCCCGCTTTTGTACTGAACCATCTGTTGGGTGGCGGCGGCTTCGGTTCGCGCTTGATGGAAGAAGTGCGTGAAAAGCGCGGGCTGGCCTATTCCGTCTCAACCTCGTTGTCGCCATTTCAACGCGCAGGTATTTTCTTTGGGCAGGTGGCCTCTGCCAATGACAGTGCAGGGCAGGCGCTGGATCTTATCCGGGCAGAAATGCGAAAGATCGCCGAAAATGGTGTGGATGATGCGACCTTGAACGACGCCAAAACCTATCTTAGCGGGGCTTATCCCTTGCGGTTCTCTTCCAATGCCGGGATCGCAGGGCAGATGATCGGCTTGATGAGCCAAGGCATTCCGCTGACCTATATTGATGAGCGCAACAGTTTGATAGAGGCCGTGGGGCAAGATGATATTCGCCGCGTCGCCAAGCGACTGCTCAGGCCCGATGCCCTGTCCATTGTGGCCGTTGGTCAACCTACCAATTTTACTCTCGATCAATCGCCCACTGAATAAGGGTATGGGCTTCGGGTGAGTTCCATTCAGCAGCGCCTGCCAAGCGCCCAAGGATTACCCCGTCTGCTCCGATCAGCACGGTAGTTGGCATGGCAGTTATGCCGTTCAGGCGTGCGGTTTTGCGGTCGCCCTCATGCCAGCTATCGAAGTTCTTCACGCCCAGTTCATCGCGCAGAAATGTTTCCGCATGTTCGGCGCCCTTGCGGTCGATGGAAATGGCAATTACCTCAAAATAGGGGCCACCATATTCGGCTTGAAGCGCATCCAATGCAGGCATTTCGTGGCGGCAGGGCAAACACCATGAGGCCCAGAAGTTCACCAGCAATACCTTGCCTTTATAGTCTGCAAAAACCGCCCCTTTCCCGGCCGCATTCACAAACCCCGCTGCTGCCGGTGGCGCAAGCTCATCGGCGAAAACGAAGCCCGCCATTTGTCCGATAGCATAGGTTTTATCCAGCTTTTCGCGATCCCAGCCGCTTTGCGCCTCCGGGTCGCCGGGGCGAGAGACGAACAAAAAGGCCGCCGCGGTCAGCAGGGCGATAAGGATCAGGGTTACAAGATTGCGTGTAGACATGGGGCAAGGCTCCGAAATTTCTCTGCCTCTTGTTTGCAAAAGAAAAAGGCCGGGCACAAGGCCCGACCTCTTCAATTTTCTGTGCGGTTTTGGTGCGTTTAGGCGGCGCGCTGGCCTTCCTCGAAAGCGGTGACAGTGCTGTCATCACTTTCTTGTGTGGCAGGCGCCCCCAAAGCAGCATTTTTCAGGATCAGGATTTCTTCTTCCATCAAGGCCACCAGCTTTTGTGGATCTGCCATAATTTCCCCACAGGCCAGCACCCCAATGTCAATTTTGTCGAGATAGCTGTTCACCGTGATGTTCAGCGTGTTGGCATGCGCCACGATGGATACGGGATACATGGCTGATACCTGCGCACCCGCCGCATAAATCGGGATCGTCAGGCCCTTTACATTGGACAAGGTGGCGTTCGCAATGGGCGGCATGCGGGTTGCCAGGGTTTTGGAGCCCATCAGCCCCACAAGCGGTTTGGTCAGTCGCGCAGGCAGGCGGAAACCGTCGCCTTCATCCATCACATCTTGCAATTTGGCGAAGTTCTTTTTGCCCAATTTGCTGGAGGCACTCACCGCCGCAAGGCGTTCCACGGGGTCGGCAATGTCGGTGCCAAAGCTCATCACCATGGAGGACACATTATTGGCACTGCCTTCTTTTTGTTCCAGCGCAACCGGAGCCATGCATAACAGGCTGTCATTCGGCAGCTCGCCGCGATCTGCCAAGTAACGACGCAACGCCCCGCCGGTCGCTGCGACCACAATATCATTAATGGTGGCGCCGGTCGCTTGGCGGATGGCTTTTATTTCGGCGAATTTCATTTCACCGGCACCAAAGCTGCGTTTTTGGGAAATTTCGGCGTTAAAGATTGTACGCGGGGCAGGGGTCATTGCCTCGCCATCTTCATCTGCACCACCATTCATCTGGCGAATGCTTTCGCGGGCAACCTTTGCCAAAGGCGCAAGTTGGCGGAACATGGGCCGCTTGATGGTATCAGCCACGCCATCAATCACGGCCGACAACAGGTTGGGCTCATGCTTGGTGGTTTTGCTGGCAAAGCCCAGCGCTTCGATTTGTTCTTGGGTGAAGGGTGCGCGCGGTTCCGGCGTCAGGTCCATCATCACTTGAGACATCTGCACCCCGGCTTGGCCGTCCATGCAGGCGTGATGAATTTTGTTGTACATGGCAACCTTGCCACCTTCCAAGCCTTCAAACACATAAACGCGCCACAAAGGTTGGTTGCGGTCCAGCAGTTCCATGTGCAATTCGCAAACACGTTCGTGCAATTGTTCGCTTGTGCCCGGTGCGGGCAGTTTTTCCAGCTTGAAGTGGTAATCCCACTCAATGTCTTCTTCTGCCACTTCTACCCAAAACGGATAATCAAGGTTCAAAGGCTGTTCCACGGCTTTCCAGCGCATCAGGCCCACTTCCCCAAAGCGGTCTTTTGCCAGTTGCAGCATGTTTTCGTAGAAGGTGCCTTCGTAGTTTTCAGGCAAATCAAGCAGGGTTATGCCACCTACATGCATCGGGGCATCTTCCGATTCGGCATAGAGGAAGCTGGCATCTGTCGCGGATAAGCGTTGCATTTCATCTCTCCTGTTTCGTTCGGCCTGTTGTCGGCCAATTCAAAATATCAGTAACTGACAATTAATCAGTTTGGGGGCGATGAGAAATATCCCATTTTGCCTCTGTGCAATTATGCACAGGGTTAATGACTAAATTATTGAAAAATATAGGATTTTGGTTATGCGGAAGGCTGCTTGGCCAAATCATCTTTGGCTGTTGGCATGGGCAGGGTCCACAAATTTGTGCCGAAAAACGCGATGGTAAAGATGGTCAGGCTCATGATCGGTGGCAAGAACAAAGAGTTCAAAACCCCAAGTTCTGAGATCAAAAAGCCCATCACGATCGCGCCTGCGGGGCCAGCCCCCATAAAGGTCATCTGAAACACCGCCAGCATCCGCGCGCGCAAGGCGGGCGTGGCCGAAACCTGCACGATAGAGCGCGTCATCGCCATGGAAATGCCGGCCCCCATGCCCCAAATAAAGATCATGCCAACCACCCCGTAAAAGGGCAGCCCCATGGCAATGGCGGTTAGTACCGTTGCACTCATCAACATGGTCAGCATGATCAGCCGGGCAGGGCGCGCCACAGGGCTTAGCCGCATAATCAGCATGGAACCCGCCACCGTGCCTGCCATAAAGCCCATTTGGATCATGGCAATTTCGGCACTGCCGCCGTCATAAACATCGCGGGCCAATAGGGGCAGGCCGACCATAAAGGTGCCCATATAAAACATCCCCGCGGGCATGTTGCAGGCAATTAAGGTGCGCACTGTTTTTTCATTCCAAACGGCTTTGGCGCCTTCTGCCATTTCGCTGAACGCCGTGCCAACGCCACCTGCCACCGGGCCGCGGGGCACCGGGGCAAGGCGGGAAATGAAGTAAAGGCCCAACAACAGTAAGAAGCCTTGGAATACCAGCAGGGGTTCTGCCCCAATAACTTCGGCGCGGGCGGCCATTAAAATACCGACAAGCTGGCCACCAAATTGCAGAATGTTCACAAAGGCGACCGATTTTTGCATCGATGCGCCTTGGGTCACATTGGTTAGCAGCGTATCGCGGGCAGGCATCGCAAATGCGCCTGCCAAGCCGCCAAACAGGGCGAAGGCCAGCATCACATCATAGCTGAAATAGCCTTCATATATGACCCACGCCATCGCCATGGGATGGGCGGCAAAAATAAGATGGCACACCATAAGAATAGTGCGCGGGTCGCGCCTGTCGGCCATGGTGCCGCCAACCATCAGCAACAGCAAAGTAGGCAGCATGGATAGCGTTTGCATAATGCCAATGCGTTCAGGCGTTTCATGCAACACCACCGTCACCAGCCATGTGATAACCACTTGCCCAATCCCCATGGAGATAAAGTAAGTGGCCGCACTGGCTGAATAGGCGCGGAAAGGGTGTTGCGTTGTTGCCATGATCTATTTGGCAGCTTTCAGCGCGTCTTGCTGCGCGGCTTTGAAGCCCACCAATATCTTGTTACCGGCTTCAATAACGGGCCTTTTGATCAAGGCGGGATGCTCCACCATCAAGGCAATCGCATCAATATCGCTCAACCCGTCTTTTTGATCGTCGGGCAGGTTGCGCCATGTGGTGCCGCGTTTGTTCAACAAGGTATCAATGCCGACAGCGCCAACCCATTTCTTTAACTGGGCCTCTGCCAAGCCATCCTTGCGGAAATCATGATAGGCGGCGTCAATGCCTTCGGCGTCCAGCCATTTGCGGGCGCGGCGCACGGTGTCGCAATTTGATATGCCGTAGAGTGTTATGCTCATGTCGTCCCCCGACGTCAGAATTAAGGGCTGTTTGGCTTCAGGGCAAGCTCTAACCTTTGGCAAGATCGTTCAGCGCGCGATAGGTCAGGCGGCGCGTACCCAGCCGGCCTTCCTTGACGGCGGCGATCAGTGCCTTGGCAACTGTCTCGCCTTCAATGGAGCGATACTTGCGCAAAGGGCCTTGCATCAAGGCGTCTGTCACCGGCGACAGGATTTGGCCCAGCTCTTCACCTGCCCGCCGTTCACTGCGATTGCCCTTCAACAAACCGGGATGGGCAAAAGTGAGGCAGGGGAACATTTGGTCTGCTACACCCTTTTCCATCTCGCCCTTTGTTTTGAGATAAAAATTGGGGGTGTTACGGGCGGCCCCAATGGAAGATACACCGGCAAAAGCATTCGCGCCTCCTGCGCGGGCTCCTTTGGCAAAAGCGATCACCAAATCGCGATCCACCGCTGCAAAGGCTTGCTTGCTACCGGCGACTTTGCGGGTGGTGCCCAAGGCGCAAAAAGCGTGGGTCGCGGCGATGTCCTTCGCGGCAGCTTCCATATCGGCCATATCAATTACCTTGGCGGTGACACCATCTGGCACCTCTATTTCGCGACGCAAAAGGGCGGTGACCGTGCCATAGGCCGGGTCGGCGGCCAGATGGCGCAATAAATGCCCACCGATCAATCCGGTGCCGCCTGCGATGATTGCGGAAAGTTCACTCATTGCTATAGTCCATTCCTAAATGTTTTCTAGGGGCATCTTATGCGTATTTTGAAAATTGTGGCAGCGTTGATTGTGCTGATTGTTGTCGCGGGGGCCATGTTCCTCTATCGGCCTTGGTCGCCCTATAACCCAGCCGCTAAAAGTGCGGCATTGGGGTTGGAAAACGCTGTCTACAATCACAGTCGTATGGACAGTTTTTTTGAACATCATATGGTGAAGGCCGGCGCGCCCAAGCCCTTGCCGCTGGGGGCACCAACTGAATTGCCGGAAAGTTTTACTCTAAACGGCAAGGATATTTCGATGGCAGATCACCTTCAGCGTTTCGGGGTGATGAAGATGGTCATCGTGAAAAACGGTGCCTTGGTGTTTGAAAAACACTATGACGATGAAGGCCCAAGCGCGCGTTATACCTCGTGGTCGGCAGCGAAAAGCTTTACCGGCACCTTGGTTGGCATGGCGCTCCATCGCGGTTTGATCGGGTCGCTGGATGATCAAGTGACAGATTATCTGCCCCAACTTACCGGTACGGCGTATGAGGGCGCGACCATCCGCCATGTGATGAACATGTCGTCGGGCATGGCGATTGATGGTCTCAGCCCGCAAGGCGGCTTTGACGATACAGTCAACATGATGGAAGAATGGGTGGCGTGGGGCACATCGTTTTCAGATCAGATTGCCAAGTTCGGGCGCGCCGTGCCGCCGGGCACCAAATGGAACTACAACAATCTGGATACGCATGTGCTTTCCATGCTGGTGCAAAAACTATCCGGCATGTCTTTCGCAGAAACCGTGTCGGCGTGGATGTGGACCCCGCTCAATGCCTCCGCCGATGCCACATGGCTGATCAATACGGGAGGCGCTGATGGCGAGGCTTTGGGCTTTTGCTGCTTACAGGCAACAGCGCAGGATTATGCGCGCCTTGGCTTGCTTATGTTAAATGATGGTGTGTGGAATGGTGAACGGCTGCTGCCTGAAGGCTGGGTGGCCCAAGTGCAAAACTTCCCGTCCAAACATCTGGAACGCGGCCATTCCAACTACCATTTGCAATGGTGGCAAGACCCCGCGCGTCCCGGCCAATACGCCGCCAAAGGGCGGTGGGGTCAGGCGGTTTATGTGTCCCACCCTGATAATGTTGTTGTGGTGCGCTTTTCCATCGATCCGAAGGAAATGGAACATGGGGCGGAACAATGGGCCGCCGATGCTGCCATCGCCAAATATGTGGCTGCGCAATGAGAGCCGCGGTTCTTATTTTGTGGCTCAGCGCCTGTTCGGCCCAACAAGTGGCCGATACCGCCGGGCGCACCCTTGGCAATATGGGCCGCGCGGCGTGCAGCGAGGCAGGCAATTGTGACAATGTCTGCCCGGATGGCTCCTATGCGGCCCCACCCCATCATTACTGCCCACCTGCTAAGTAAAAAGAAACTAAACAGGCTCGGTATTGAACACATAGCCCGTGTTTTGTTCCACACCGGCATATGAGCCCTTCATGCTCTTGAAGGCGCGGTTCATCAAATCTTCCGCCGTCCAGCCATTCACATTTGCCATGGAACGCAAAATGCGCGGTTGGCTCATCAAGAACACTTCATTGCCGCGCACGCAGAAAATCTGGCCCGACGTATCTTCGTCGGCACACATGGCAATGGCGGGCGGCGCGATTTGATCCGAGCGGGTCAGTTGCTTCATCCGTTCCATGCGGGCCGCGCCTGCTTCATCCTTTACCGGAATGGATTCGATCATGCGGGTAAACGCAAAGGGCGCAATGACGTTAGAGCGCACATTCTTACGCGCCCCTTCCATGGCGACCAGCCGTGAGAGGCCTGCAATGCCCATCTTGGCGGCGGCATAGTTCGCCTGCCCGATATTGCCAATAATGCCGGAGGTAGAGGTGAACAGCACATAAGCCCCATCTTCCTGCTCGCGGAAATGCTCAATCGTGGCGCGGCACATATTGAACGATCCTTTCAGGTGAACATCAATCACCACGTCCCAATCTTCTTCGCTCATTTTGTGGAACATCTTGTCCCGCAAAATGCCTGCGGGGTTGATCACGGCGTGAAGGCCGCCAAATACATCCATCGCTTGCTCAAACATGTTTTGCGCGCCTTGCATCAAGGCCACGGAATCAGAATTGGACACGGCCTCGCCGCCCGCGGCCCTAATTTCCTGCGCCACATGTTCGGCGGGGCCTGCGTCGCCTGCATCATTGTCACCGCCTGCCATGCCGCCGCCCAAATCGTTCACCACAACTTTGGCGCCTTCTTTCGCTGCCAACAGGGCGCAATCACGGCCAATGCCGCGGCCCGCGCCGGTTACGATGACTGTTTTGCCGTCTAATACACCCATGGGTCTTACTCCTTGATTTTGCGGAACTGAATTTCGTGATGCGCACGCTAGCGCAGTATGTGCGACGTGAAAACCGCTTGCAATTTGATAGGCCAAACTTTATGCACCCCCTCATGTCTCTTGGGCTGCACATAAACCGACGACGATAGTCACCTTGCCGGGTCCGCTTTTCGCGGTATCCGCCCCTATTTTTATGTGCAATTGTAAGCGCCTGATCGATTTTAAAGAGGCGCGCAGACCGGAAGACACATCATGACTGCGTCAGTAACTGAACCCGTATCCGAATTTGTTGTCCTGCCCGAAACAGCAGGTGATGAACCCTTGATCGAAAACCTGCTGGACGAGGCGTTCGGTCCTGGCCGCTTTGCCAAAACGGCCTATCGCTTGCGGGAGGGGATCAAGCCGTTGCCGGATCTCAGCTTCACCGCCAAAGTGGATGAGGCGCTGATCGGTTCTATCCGTTATTGGCCTGTACAGGTTGAATATGCGGATAAGCCAACATTGCCTGCCTTGCTGCTGGGGCCATTGGTGGTAACGCCCACGCGCAAAAGCAATGGGGTTGGGTTGGCGCTCATGACAAAGTCGCTGGAGGCCGCAAAGCAATCGGGCCACAAAACCGTGATCCTTGTGGGGGATGAGCCCTACTATAGCCGCGTTGGTTTTTCCATTTTGGCAGGGATGGGCCTTTCCATGCCCGGCCCGGTGGACCCCACGCGCTTGCTGGCACTGGATATGGATGGCCCGTTGCTGGATGGCACACCGGGCAGGATTGTTAAGGGTGCCTAATTTTCGCTCACGCCAGTAGGGCTTTGCCCTACGGCTCCGCGTGGGCGGCGCATAAGCGCCGAGCTGCGGTCGCAGCTAGTTGGTCGCTGCGCTCCCATGGCCTCCAACCGTCACCCCTGGGCCTGGCGATGGGTGAGGCGGTGATGCCACCAACAAACGTCACCCCGGGCTTGACCCGGGGTCCAGCGGGTAGAGAAGCTTGCGAGGTCTTTTCAGATTGAAAGGCTGTCTGGATGCCGGGTCGCGGCTTTGCCTTGCCCGGCATGACGGTTGTTAAAAGCTGCTGGTCCGGCGCGGTTTCCGTCGTCTCAGCGTCAAATCGGACTACGCGCCGCGCCCGCGCAGGCGTGGTGCTTTGCACCACTGCCGTGAGCGATATTGCGGCAACCTCATGGGCGTAGCCGACGGACTACAATTCTCACCGCTTGAACTTCGTCGCCTAAAGAGCGATATCTAGTGTATGAGTGAAAACACCACCAATAACCCGTTCGACAATGTGTTGCGTGAGGCGCAAAACGCCATCAAGCGGCGCGGCATAGCCCCGGTTGAAAAATGGAACCCGGAATATTGCGGCGAGATGGATATGCGCATCGCCCGTGATGGCACATGGTTTCATGAAGGCACCCCCATTGGTCGCAAACCTTTGGTGCGATTGTTCTCCACCGTTTTGCGTAAAGATGAAGATGGCAAAACCTATCTCGTCACTCCGGTAGAAAAAATCGGCATAGAGGTAGAAGACGCGCCCTTTTTGGCCGTTGAAGTTTTCGCCGAAGGGGCAGGGCGCGATATGGCGCTTTCCTTCCGCACCAATGTGGATGATGTGGCCGTGGCCGATAAGGATCATCCCCTGCGCGTCGCGATTGATCCTGAAACGAAGGAACCTGCGCCCTATGTTTTGGTGCGTGGGCGGCTTGAGGCCAAGATCATCCGCTCCGTCTTTTATGAGCTGGTGGAACTGGCCGATGAATACGAGGTGGAGGGCGAAAAACTGTTCGGTCTTTGGAGCCATGGGGCCTTCTTCCCCTTCGACAAAGCCGAAGAAGTGTTCGTCGCATGAGCCTGCACCGCGACCATATCTCCAACAGGCTGGACTTGCCGCCGGATTACGAAAATCTCGCGATTGAACAAGTAAAGCCCCGCAGCGATGCCGATCTGTCGCCGGAATGGAATGACCTTGTGCCCGCGGTTGATAAGTTAAAACCCGCGGCGGTGTTGATTCCCTTGGTAGAACGCGCAGCGGGCCTTTCTGTGTTGTTGACCGAACGGGCCACCCATCTCAACAAACATGCGGGCGAGGTGTCGTTTCCCGGTGGCCGCATTGAAGATGATGACGCGCACCCTATCGCGGCAGCCTTGCGTGAGGCGGAAGAAGAGGTGGGCCTTGATCCCAATTGGGTGGAAGTTGCAGGCATATTGCAACCATTCCATACGGGTACCGGCTTTCGCATTTTGCCGATTGTGGGCTTTGTGGAGCCACGCTTTGAAGTGCATGAGCTGCCTGTCGATAAGTCAGAGGTGGCAGAGGCGTTCGAGGTGCCGCTGTCTTTCCTGATGAACGCCGATAATCATGAACGTCACAAGATAGATTACAAGGGCCGCACGCGCCACTACTACGCCATGCCCTATGATGGTCATTACATTTGGGGCGCAACAGCGGGCATGTTGGTCAATTTGTTTGATGTGCTTTTTCCGGAACTGGAAACAGTCTGATGCGACAAATTTTAATCAACGCCGCCTTGTTTGCGCTGCCTTTCGTGATTTGGGTGATCTATGTGCGTCTTATCCAACGCGGGGAAATTTCAACCGATGGTCCGTGGCTTCGCTTGATTGCAGCGGGGCTGGTGTTGGTGGCGATCTCGCTTTTTGTGCTGCGTTTTTCCAGTGATGCGCCTGCCGATTCCATCTATGTGCCGCCGCATATGGAAGATGGCAAACTCGTGAAGGGTGGGCATCTGCCGCCATCAGTTGAGCCAGGTCCGTGACCCTATCCGTCGATGTTGAAACCTGGTTTGCGCGTCCCGGCGCGCGTGCCGTGTTCGATGCTTTACAAGCCCATGGCGGCGAGGTGCGGTTTGCTGGCGGCTGTGTGCGTGATGCGCTGATCGGGCGTGACGTTTCTGATTTGGATTTAGCAACAGACCTTCTGCCTCAACAGGTAATGGCCGCGTTGGAGTCGGCGGGGATTGCGGCCAAGCCAACGGGCATTGAACATGGCACCGTGATGGCCGTCGTTGATCGCACACCATATGAGATCACCACGCTTCGATTGGATGTCGTCACCGATGGGCGTCATGCCAAAGTCGCCTTCACAGATGATTGGGCCGCCGATGCCGCCCGGCGTGATTTCACCATCAATGGTCTGTTCGCAGACGCATCTGGCAAGGTGATTGATCATGTCGGGGGGCTGGATGATATCGCCGCCAAGCAAATTCGCTTCATCGGCGATGCAAACGCGCGCATAATTGAAGATTACTTGAGAATCTTACGTTTTTTCAGGTTTCAAAGTCAGTTATTAGGGTTTTCCATTTGCCCGGAAGGATTGGCCGCTGCTGCGCAGAATTCTGCAGGTTTGGGCCAAATTTCGGCAGAACGCATTGCCTCGGAACTGCGTAAGCTATTGCTCGGCGATCAGGTTGTTCAAGCCTTGGTCGCTATGGTGGGCGCCGGTGTAGACCGCTGGGTGTTTCAGGGTGGCATTGATCCGCAACGTATTGATTTAGTTGGGGAATTGGCGGCGCGCGAGCCAAAGCCGGAGGCGCTGCGGCGCCTGTTTGTGTTGCTGGGCGCAGATTGGGTGATGGCAGCGGCAACGGCGCTCAAGCTATCCAACCGCGATCATGATCGTTTGCTTGGCATGCAAAAATCGTGGAAAAACAAGCACTTATTCGCTTCCAACATGCATGATCTGGCCTTGGATACGGCGCTTTATCTGCTGGGTGGCACCGCCGCGCTTGATGGCGCGGTATTGGCAGATTGCGCCGCGTTGGCTGATCGTCTTCAAGCTCGTGTGCCGCCGAAATTTCCTTTATCTGGCAAGGACTTACAGGATTTTGGCTTGCCGCCCGGTCCAGCTATGGGGGCCTTGCTGCAAGCGCTGGACGAATGGTGGGTCATCCAAGGCTTCCCGCCGCGCCAAGCTGTGCTAGAAGAATTGGAACGACGTTTGGGGGAGATGATTGATGAGTGATTTTGACTTGCTGGTGCGTGGTGGCACCATCGTGGATGGTTCGGGAAACCCCGGATTTCTGGGAAATATTGGCGTGAAAGACGGTGTCATCGTCGCTGTTGGGAATGTCGATGGTACTGCCGATGAGGTGCTCGATGCCACCGGTCTCACCGTCACGCCGGGCTTTGTTGATATCCACACCCACTATGATGGGCAGGTCAGTTGGGATGATAAGCTCACCCCCTCCAGCCAGCATGGCGTCACCACTGTGGTGATGGGCAATTGCGGTGTGGGCTTTGCGCCTGCCGCGCCGGATCGCCATGATTGGCTGATCGCGTTGATGGAAGGCGTGGAAGATATTCCCGGTGCTGCGCTCGCCGAAGGCATTGATTGGCAGTGGGAGACATTCCCGCAATACCTTGAAACTATTGGGAAAAAGTCGTTTTCGATTGATGTGGGGGCGCAGGTGCCGCACGGTGCCTTGCGTGCTTACGTTATGGGGGAACGCGGGGCCAACCGCGAACCGGCCACCGCAGATGACATGGCTGAGATGGCCCGCTTAACCGCAGAGGCGATAGAGGCAGGCGCGTTGGGCTTCACCACTTCGCGCACCATGAACCATAGATCGCGGGACGGGGATCCCACGCCTACGCTGGATGCTGCGCATGAAGAAGTGCTCGCCATCGCGGATGCCATTGGCAAAACAGGCAAGGGCGTGCTGCAATTTGTCGGCGATATGATTGATCTGGATGCTGAATTTAACCTTATAGAGCAATCGGTTAGCCGCTCCGGGCGTCCAGCTAGCCTATCCCTCGTGCAAGCAGATGTGGTGCCCGACAGGTGGCGGCAAATTCTGGACAAGATCGAAGGCGCGAATGAGAAGGGCCTGCCCATCAAGGCACAGGTCGCGGCACGGCCAGTGGGCTTGTTGTTAGGGTTACAGGCCAGTTTCAATCCCTTTATCGGCACCAAGGCCTATCAAGAAATCGCGGATTTGCCGCTGGATGAAAAAGTGGCGGAGATGCTGAAACCCGCGCGCAAGCAGGCTATTTTGTCTGAACAGCCGGAAAAATTGCAACCGCTATTACTGCAAATTGCGAACTCGCCCCACAAGCTGTTTGAACTGGGCAACCCCGCTGAATATGAGCCGGGACCAGAGCATTCTATTGCCGCGCGCGCGAAAGAAATGGGGATTGATCCGCAAGAGCTGACCTATGATCTGCTGGTGGCAGAAGGCGGGCGCAAGCTGCTTTACTTCCCGGTCTATAATTATACGGAAGGGGATTTGTCCAACTTGCTGGAGATGCTGACCCATAAGGACACCATCTATGGCTTGGGGGATGGCGGCGCGCATTGCGGCGTGATCTGCGATGGCAGTTTTGTTACGACCATGATGACCCATTGGGTGCGCGATCGCACACGCGGCCCCAAGCTGCCGTTGGAGCAAGTGGTGCATGGTTATACCCGCCGCACGGCTGAGGCGGTTGGGTTATTGGACCGCGGGCTCATCAAGGAAGGCTTGAAGGCCGACTTGAATGTCATCGACCTTGAGGGACTAACGCTCAAATCGCCGGAAATGGCCTTTGACCTGCCTGCTGGTGGCAAGCGCCTCGTGCAGTTTGCGGACGGCTACAAGGCGACGATTGTATCGGGCGAGGTAATCCAACGCGATGGCGAATTCACCGATGCGCGGCCTGGGCGCTTGGTGCGAGCTTAAACTTATTCCCATTTAGCGAGCGGCGGTAAGCTCATCAAAATGGCGTCTGGATTGCCATCGGTCATGATGCCGAAACGTGTGCCCCGGTCATGCAACAGGTTGAATTCTGTATAGCGGCCACGCTTGATAAGTTGGGCGTCGCGGTCTTCATCCGTCCAGGGTTGGTTCATGCGGCGGCGTACGATTTTGGGGTAGACTTCAAGGAAGGCTTTGCCGACATTCTGCGTGAAGGCAAAATCTGCGGCCCAATTGTTGCTGTTCAAACGGTCATAGAATATGCCGCCAACGCCGCGTGGCTCATTGCGGTGGGGAATAAAGAAATACTCGTCGGCCCATTGTTTGAATTTGGGATAGTAGCCTGGATCGGCGCGATCGCATGCTTCTTCGAATGCTGTATGAAATTCCAGCGTATCTTCTTCGACCTCGAAAATCGGGTTGAGGTCCGCACCACCGCCAAACCACCAATCGGTGGTGATGATATGACGGGTGTTCATATGCACAGGCGGCACATGGGGGCTTTGCATATGGGCAACCAATGAAATGCCTGATGCCCAAAAGCGCGGGTCTTCCTCGGCGCCGGGAATTTCCTTGCGGAAGGCTTCGGAGAACTCACCCGAGACGGCAGAGATATTGACGCCGACTTTTTCAAATACCCGGCCGGTCATTTTGCCAATGGTGCCCCCACCGCCACCTGGGCGGTCCCACTTGGTGTACTCAAATTTTCCCGCCTCTGCCTTGGTGCCGGTTTGGCCTGTATAATTAGCTTCTATCGCTTCGAAGGCAGCGCAAATTTGATCACGTAGTGTTTGGAACCAGTCACTGGCCTGCTGCTTTTGGTCCTCAATCGTCATATTCATGGTCCTTGTGTTTGGCGAAGTGCTTCACCCATTACCATGGCGGCAGCAGTGGCGACATTGATCGAGCGCAAGCCGCCTGCCATTGGGATCGTAAGGCGCGCCTCTGCGCGTTCGTGCACAAAACCGGGAACGCCGGATGATTCGCGGCCAAGCAACAGCGTATCCCCCGATTGGAACTTGAAATCCCAATAGGGTATTGCGGCTTTGGTGGTCAACAAAACGAGTCGGCCCGGTGGATTTGCCTCAAAGGCAGCCCAATCTGGATGCCGGGTCAAATCCACATGGTCCATATAGTCCATGGCCGCCCGTTTCAGGCCCTTGTCGGCCCCAAAAGGAAAGCCGCAAGGCTCTATTATATGCACCGGTGTGCCCAGTGCGGCTCCCAAACGCAGCAAAGTGCCTGCATTTTGGGGAATATCCGGCTCAAATAGGGCAAGGTTCAGGGTCATGACCCATGGTGCTATCGGATCGCTTGGCGGAGGTCAACGCAGTATGGCAGCGCGCCATGCGACCGAAAACACCCCTATCGCGACACCTTGCCACGATAATATGAACGGGGTGACAGCCTATGGTCTTCGCGTGTATTTATGGCTCACGAATCCAAAGCGTTGAGGGGTTTTTATGTCCGCCAATTCAACTAATCACGGTGACGAAGCAAGTCGTCGTGACATCCTATATGTCGGTACTGCAGCATTTGGTGCTGTTGGTGCAGGGGCTGCCGTTTGGCCGCTAATCGATCAAATGAATCCGGATGCGTCTACGCTTTCGCTGGCATCAACTGAAGTTGATTTGTCTGCGATTGAGGTTGGCCAATCCATTACTGTTTTGTGGCGGGGTAAGCCCGTGTTTATCCGCCGCCGGACTGAGGCTGAAATTGCCGAATCCCGCGCTGTGCCAATGGCAGAGTTGCCGGACCCACAGGCCGATGAAGAACGGGTTGAAAAGCCCGAATGGCTGATCATGGTGGGTGTATGTACCCATCTTGGTTGTGTGCCGATGGGTGAGGCCGGTGACTTCAATGGCTGGTTCTGCCCGTGCCATGGGTCGCATTACGATACGTCTGGCCGTATTCGCAAAGGTCCAGCCCCGCTGAACCTTGAAGTGCCCGAATACACATTCCTCAGCGATACGCTGATTAAAATCGGTTAAGGAGCGCGATATGTCTGAATCAAACAATCCATACCGCGACTTCATTGATCCGCATACGCTTGCGGAACCTTTTGAGCCGCAAAACAAGCTGCTTCAGTGGACGGAAAGTCGTCTGCCGATTGTAAACTTGGTTTACAATGCTGGTGTTTCTTTTCCGTCACCACGGAATTTGAACTATTTTTGGACCTTTGGCATGATCTTGATGTTCATGCTTGTGTTCCAAATTGCGACCGGTGTTGTGCTGGTTATGCATTATGCGCCTAACACCGATTTGGCCTTTGCCAGTGTTGAGCACATTATGCGCGATGTGAATTACGGCTGGTTGCTGCGTTATGCGCATGCGAACGGTGCCAGCTTCTTCTTCATTGCCGTTTATATCCATATTCTGCGCGGTCTTTACTACGGGTCATACAAGGCCCCGCGTGAAATTTTGTGGATTTTGGGCGTTGCGATTTATCTGGTGATGATGGCAACCGGCTTTATGGGTTATGTGCTGCCTTGGGGCCAAATGAGCCTTTGGGGTGTGACCGTTATTACCAATTTGTTCTCGGCTATTCCGTTGGTGGGGGATGCTCTGACGACGCTGCTTTGGGGTGGCTTCTCCGTTGACAATCCGGCGCTGAACCGCTTCTTCTCCTTGCATTACCTGCTGCCATTCGTTTTGGCTGGGCTTGTGGTCTTGCATGTGTGGGCGTTGCACATTCCCGGCAATAACAACCCGCTTGGTGTTGATATTAAGGGCAAGCAAGATACGCTACCGTTCTGGCCGTATTACACCATCAAGGATATGTATGCCTTGGTGTTGTTCTTGGTTGTATTCATGGCGTTTGTCTTCTTCTTGCCGAACGCAATGGGGCACCCGGATAATTATATCGAAGCGAACCCCATGGTAACGCCGCCGCACATTGTGCCGGAGTGGTACTACCTGCCGTTCTACGCGATCTTGCGGTCCACTCCTGACATTCTGTTCATTCCTGCCAAGTTGGCCGGTGTGATCGCGATGTTTGGTGGTATCGCAATCTGGGCATTGCTGCCTTGGCTCGACACTTCCAAGGTGCGGTCCGGTAACTTCCGCCCCTTGTTCCAAGGCTTCTTTGTGTTGTTCTTGATTGACTTGGCCTTCTTGGGCTGGTTGGGCGCACAAGTGCCGACAGATACGCTGGTGCTGCTTGGGCAGATCGGCACGCTTTACTACTTTGGCTTCTTCTTCGTGATTTTGCCGGTGCTGGGCTTGGTTGAAAAACCGAAACCGCTGCCTGCCTCGATCTCCGAAGCGGTGTTGCCGAAGGGCGATGGTAATGGCGGCGGCGGAGCACCGGAAGGTGCCGCAGCCCAAGCCGAAAAACGTGCATAGTTTGAGAGACGGAGTTAGAACGATGACAATCAAGAAATCGCTTCAGGCCCTGGCTCTTACGCTTGGGATGATCGTAACAGGCCCGGCACTTGCCGCGGGGGATGCTCCGGCAGCGCCTGCACAAAAGTGGTCCTTCAATGGTCCCTTTGGCACATTTGACCGGGCTGCCCTGCAACGTGGCTTTCAGGTGTATGATGAAGTTTGCGCCGCCTGCCATAGCATGAAATATCTGGCCTATCGCAATTTGGGCGACGAAGGTGGCCCAGAGTTTTCAGAAGCGGCGGTGAAAGCCATTGCCGCGTCCAAAACCGTTGAGTTCATCGACGATGTTGGGGATGTTTCCGAACGCCCCGGTCGTCCGTCTGACAAGTTTGTTTCGCCTTTCGCGAACGATAAGGCCGCGGCCGCCTCCAATGGCGGCGTTGCTCCACCTGACTTGTCTTTGATGGGCAAAGCCCGCGTTGGTGGCCCGGACTACATCTATGCGCTGTTAACAGGCTATGATGAAGCGCCGGAAGGCTTTGAAGGGGCGAACTACAACACCTATTTCCCCGGCCATAACATTGCCATGGCGGCGCCGCTGTTTGACGAGTTGATCGAGTATCAGGACGGCACGCCTGCAACGGTGGACCAAATGGCCCGTGATGTGAGCCACTTCCTGATGTGGACAGCAGAGCCGAAGATGGAAGACCGCAAGAGCCTTGGGGTGCGTGTGGTGTTGTACTTGCTGCTGCTCGCCGGTTTGATGTTTATCGTCAAGCGCCGCGTGTGGGCAGACGTCCACTAAGCCTTCAGGCTAGTCACGAATGATTGACGGGTCGTACCTTTGTGGTGCGGCCCGTTTTCTTTATATAGATAGGTAGTGAAAGTGAGTGGGGGCCACATGGGCACACCAGTGATTGGGATTATTGGCGGCAGCGGCGTTTACGACATGCCGGGGTTACAGGACGAACGCTGGGAAGAGCTGGCAAGCCCGTGGGGGCGGCCATCGTCCCCGCTGAAGTTTGGTACATTGAGTGGCTTGCAATTGGTGTTCTTGCCGCGCCATGGGCAAGGCCATTCTATCTCGCCATCTCATATCAACTACCGTGCCAACATAGATGTGCTGAAACGCGCGGGCGTGACAGATATTCTGTCTGTCTCGGCTTGCGGCTCGTTCAGGCAAGAGCTGTCTCCGGGCACTTTTGTGATTGTTGATCAGTTTATGGACCGGACCTTCGCGCGGGAGAAAAGTTTTTTTGGCGAAGGGCTGGTAGCTCATATCTCAATGGCACATCCCGTCTGTTCCCGACTGGGGGACGCGCTGGAGAGGGCTGCGGCAGAAGCAAATATTCCGCATCATCGCGGCGGCACCTATTTGGCAATGGAGGGGCCGCAATTTTCTACCCTGGCTGAAAGCAACCTATATCGCTCTTGGGGGATGGACGTCATCGGCATGACCAACATGCCCGAGGCGAAGCTAGCCCGGGAGGCGGAAATCGACTATGCCACCGTTGCCATGGTGACGGATTATGATTGCTGGCACCCCGATCACGATGCGGTGGAGGTGGAAGCCGTGATTGCAATTTTGCAGCAAAATGCGGCAAACGCACAGGCGCTGGTGAAGGCTGCTGTGCCTCTTCTGCGGAATCGCCCTGACATGTGTCCCCATGGCTGCGATAGGGCGCTGGAAGGGGCCATCATCACCGCGCCGGACGCACAAAGCACGGCGCTGAAGGCCAAGCTAGATGCCGTGGCAGGAAGGGTATTGAATTCATGAGTGAAAAGATCGATTTGAAGGATCTGGTGCGTACCATTCCTGATTTTCCGAAACCCGGCATTCAGTTTCGAGACATTACCAGCTTGATTGCCAACGGGCCCGGTCTTGCTGCGGCGATTGAAGAAATGCGCAAACAGGCATGGCTCGATATGCCGTTTGATGCCGTCGCGGGTATCGAGGCGCGCGGCTTTGTGTTTGGTGCGGCTTTGGCAATTGAGATGGGGGTGGGGTTCATTCCAATTCGTAAGCCGGGCAAATTGCCCGGCGCGACAATTGCCGAAAGCTATGAACTGGAATATGGCACCGACACGCTGGAGATTCACGAAGGCGCTGTGTTGCCCGGCCAAAAAATTCTGTTGGTGGATGATTTGATTGCTACTGGCGGCACCGCCGAGGCCGCTTATAAGTTGCTAACCCGCATGGAGGCAAAGGTACCATTGGCAGTTTTTGTGATCGACTTGCCGGATCTTGGGGGCGCCAACCGTTTGAAGTCGCTTGGGCTGAAGGTTTCGTCCCTAATGGCGTTTGAAGGCGATTAGGGCCAGTGTCCCGTCGGTCAGCAGAAGCACGTGGTCGCCAAGCAGAGCTGGTTGTGGCACGCGCGCTAGAAGCGGATGGTTGGGATATTATCGCTGAACGCTATAAGGCCCCGCGTTCCCAAAAGAGCGGTGAGATAGACCTGATTGTGGAGAAGGGCGATTTGCTGCGCTTCATAGAGGTAAAGGCGCGCACCGATGCTGCCCGCGCGGCCGAAGCGTTGGAGGCGATCGCCCGCACTGGTGGCGCGCGCCATATGGCGGCCGCGGAGGCTTTTCTTGCGGAACGGCCGGATATCCAATCTCTGGATTGCCGCTTTGATGTGGTGGTCGTCTACCCGGATGACACGTTAGAGTGGGTGGAGAACGTATTTAGCGGCTAGCACTAGTGCGCCGAAAAATGAGTAAGGGTGCGTTCGCGCGCCAATGTGGCGGCAGCTTCGTTAAAGTGCTGCGGCCTGTCTGATTGAAAACCGTGATCAGCCCCTTCATAGACGTAGGAAGGGATATCAGGGTGCGCGGCCTCAATTCTGCGCACGGCATCCAGCGGAATTGTGGGATCTGTCTCACCGAAATGGAGAATGGTTGGACACTTCGGCGTTTCATCCACGTGATCAATGACGAGACGCCCATAGTAGGAGGCTGCGGCCGCAAGGCCCGCCACCCGGCAAGCGGCAACCCAAGTAACAGAGCCACCATAGCAATAGCCTGTAATATAAACCGGGCCGCGCTCTTTCAAGAAATCCCGCGCTGCTTCAACATCCATGCAGGCGTTTTCCATAGTGTTGGTGCCGGCACGTTTGATGGCTTCCTGAATTTCATCATCGCCATAGCCGGTGGCAAAGCCTTTGCCTTGGCGATCATACATGGCAGGCGCAATTACTTCATAGCCATTGGCGGCAAAGCCATCGCACAGTTCTTTGATGTGATCCGTGACACCGAAGATTTCCATGATGAGGATGAGCCCACCTTTGCGCGTGCCCACAGCCTCTGCGTGATAGGCGTCAAAGGTAAAGCCGTCTGCGGCGGTAAGTTCAATCATATTGCTCATTATAAAGTTTCCATGGGTCGGCGGCGCATAAAAGCTTGGCTCTAATTGTTGAAGCGGAACAACATAATATCGCCATCGGCTACTACATATTCCTTGCCTTCAAGCCGCATTTTGCCCGCATCTTTAGCAGCAACTTCGCCGCCTAAACTCACAAAATCTTCAAAGCCGATGGTCTCGGCGCGGATGAAGCCTTTTTCAAAGTCTGTGTGGATAATGCCGGCGGCCTGTGGTGCCTTGGTGCCAGCCACAAAGGTCCACGCCCGGGCTTCCTTTGGCCCAGCGGTGAAATAGGTTTTTAGGCCCAGCAATTCATAGCCCGCACGAATAACGCGGGTAAGGCCCGTCTCTGCCAAACCGATCGCCTCCAGAAAATCCTTCTGTTCGTCCTTGTCCAGCACGGCCACTTCAGATTCTATGGCAGCAGAAATAATAACGGCTGCGGCGCCGAGTTCTGCTGCGCGTTCTTCGACTGCTTTGGAATGGGCATTGCCTTCGGCTGCCGCGTCTTCTTCCACATTGCAGATATATAGAATGGGTTTGGCGGTGAGCAGATGTAGCTCATCAAAAATCTTTTGCTCTTCCGGTTCAATCTCCGCCTTGCGGGCGGGTTCCCCCTCGCGCAACAGGCCCAGCACTTTTTCCATTACAGCGGCGGTTGCCTTGGCATCCTTGTCGCCGGTTTTGGCTTGCTTTTCGATGCGGGTGTAGCGTTTTTCAATGCTTTCAAGGTCGGCGATCAGCAGTTCGGTCTCTACCGTTTCAGCGTCCGAGACAGGATCAACGCGGCCATCCACATGCGTAATGTCGTCATCTTCAAAGCAACGAAGCACATGGCAGATGGCATCCACCTCGCGAATATTGGCAAGGAACTGGTTGCCCAAGCCTTCACCCTTGGAGGCGCCGCGCACGAGGCCCGCAATATCCACAAAGGTAAGCTGGGTATGGATGATGCTTTTGGATTGGGCAATGCGGGCTATGTCGTCCAACCGCGGGTCGGGCACAGCCACTTGGCCAACATTGGGTTCGATGGTGCAGAACGGATAATTGGCGGCTTGCGCCTGCGCTGTTTCCGTTAGTGCGTTGAACAAGGTCGACTTACCGACATTTGGCAGACCAACAATACCGCAGCGAAATCCCATAATATTCGTCCTATTTTTGGGTCGCGGCTTGTACAGCCAGCGCCAGTTTGTTCATAAAGCCGCTATCATCACCTGCCGCCAGAATGTCGGCACTACGCCCACATTCATCGATTACCGCATCGCGCCAGGGCAGGTCGCGTTTTGCAAAATCCCCCAACACATAGTTGGAAACCGCTTCGGGCCGCCCTGGATGACCGATGCCAAGGCGCACACGGCGGAAATCTGGCCCAATATGGGCGGCAATCGAGCGTATCCCATTGTGCCCCGCTGTGCCGCCGCCGACTTTTACCCTGACCTTGCCTTCTGCCAAATCAAGTTCGTCGTAAAATACCGTGACATCACCCGGGGTAAGCTTGAAGAAGCGCATGGCCTCGCCTACGGCGCGCCCGGATTCATTCATGAAAGTGGCAGGTTTTAGCAACAACACTTTTTCAGTGCCCAGTCGCCCGTCGCGGGCCAGGCCCTGAAAACGGGCCTTTTCGGCGCCGAAATCATTTCGATCGGCAATCTCGTCAGCCACCATGAAGCCAATATTGTGGCGGTGGTTTCGATATTTGGGGCCGGGATTGCCAAGGCCGACAAATAGCAGCATCGCCAATCCCTCCCCAATTGTAGTTATAAAACGCGGTCGGCTTAGTCTTCGCCGCCTTCGCCTTCTGCTGCGCCTTCTTCAGCTTCGGCTGCTTCTGCGGCCTCCGCTGCTTCCGCATCTTCCTCGGCCTCAGATTTAAGGGCTGACGGTGCGGCTATAGTGGCGATGGTGAAGTCACGATCGGTAATGGTGGAGGTTACGCCCTCATCCATTGTGACGGCAGAGAAGTGAATGGAATCACCCACATCGAAGCTGGACAGATCCACTTCAATGAATTCCGGAATAGCCGTGGCGGGCGCATTTACTTCAACCGTATGACGCACAACGTTCAATACGCCACCGGCTTTCAGGCCCGGGCTGACATCTTCGTTGATGAAGTTTACGGTTACTTCCACAGTCACCTTGGCGTTTTTGGAAACGCGCAGGAAGTCGGCGTGCATCGGGCGGTCGTTCACCGGATGGAATTGCACGTCACGGGGAATAACCTGTTCGGTTTTGCCATCAACATTCAACTCCACCAATTTGGAGGTGAAGCCACCGCGGCTCATAACCTTAACGAGGTCTTTGGCGCTAACGGAAATTGCGGCGGGGTTTTTGTTGTTGCCGTAGATAACGGCAGGCACTTTGCCTTCGCGACGTGCGGCCCGTGCGGCCCCCTTGCCGCCTTGGGTGCGTGCCTCGGCGTCGAGCTGAATTGCATTGCTCATCGTCGGGTCTCCTAATTTTGGGTTGTCCAGCCGATCCTCCAAGGGTGTAAACGACCGGTTCCTGCTACAAAAGCGAGCAAGACCCACGGGTTCTACATCATGAAAGGGGGGCAAGAAAGCCCCAATAGTGGCGTTAAGGGGCAGAAAAGCGCGTTGTTTAGCCGCGTAGCTTCTCTGTGGTGTCTTTCAATGCCTGAACGAGAAAATCCAAGCTCATATTGGTGCCATCATCGCTGATGCTGCCGTCCTCGCCAAATTTTTCATGCACCGCTGAAACGGCCAATTGGTTCGGAATAACGGTCATGGCGATATTGCCAAGCAGCATGCGTAAAGGCACCAAGGCGCGCATTCCGCCAAACCCACCGGGGGAGGCACCTGCAATGGCCGCCACCTTGCCGGAAAAGACCTTGAGCATGAAATCGCCATCGCCTTCGGGGCGGGAGCACCAATCGATTACGTTTTTAAGCAAAGGAGGGAATGATGAGTTGTATTCGGGGCTGACGATCAAAAATCCGTCGGCGGCATTAAACACGGCTTTCAGCTTTTTGGCGTTTTCCGGCAAGCCTTCGCCCGCCTCAAGATCGCCATCATAGATCGGCATGGGGTAGTCAGCCAAATCGATGAATTCTGCATCTGCACCGACATCTACCAGCTTTTGATGAGCTATTTTTGCGAGCTTCTTGTTGAAGCTATCTTTGCGGGCAGAGCCTGCGAATACGACGATCTTGGCCATGAGGTTTTGGTCCTAGTCAAACAGGCTGGAAACGGAATTTTCTTCGGCGATCCGGCGCATGGCCTCCCCGATAAGGGGCGCGATGGAGATGCGACGAATATTGTGGGCATTGGCCACCGCATCTGTCGCGGCGATAGAATCCGTAATGACCAGTGATTTCAGCGCTGAATTTGTGACCCGCTCTACCGCTTGGCCGGAAAGAACGCCGTGAGAGATATAGGCTGAAACAGATGTTGCGCCTTGGTCCAGCAGGGCTTGGGCGGCATTACACAGAGTGCCCCCGGAATCGATGATGTCATCTACCAAAATGCAGTCGCGGCCATCAACCTCGCCGATGATGTTCATCACCTCTGATTCGCCAGCGCGTTCCCGGCGTTTGTCCACGATAGCCAGATCGGCGCCAAAGCGCTTGGCAAGTGCCCGTGTGCGCACCACGCCACCCACATCGGGGGAAACGAACATAAGGTCAGCGCCTTCATAGTTTTCTTTAATGTCATCGGCCATCACCGGGGCGGCGAACAAATTATCCGTCGGGATATCAAAGAAGCCTTGGATTTGGCCTGCATGCAGATCAAGCGTAAGTACGCGATTTGCGCCTGCGGTCGTAATCAAGTTCGCGACCAGCTTGGCCGAAATGGGCGTACGGGGGCCAGATTTACGATCTTGCCGGGCATAGCCGAAATAGGGGATGACGGCAGTAATGCGGCGGGCAGAGGCGCGCCGTAGCGCATCGCAGCATACCAGCAATTCCATCAAATGGTCATTGGCCGGAAAGCTGGTAGAGGCGATGACGAAGACATCTTCGCCACGTACATTTTCCAGAATTTCTACCCAAATTTCATTATCTGCGAAGCGACGCACATGGGCTATGGTTTGCTCGATGCCCAAATAATCTGCAATGGCGTTCACCAAAGCCGGATTGGAATTCCCGCTAAGAATTTTCATGAATGTCCCTCAAATCTGCCCCGACCAAGCGCATATCACCACGCCGCCGGATTGTGCCAGCGAAAGCTGTCATAGCAAGCCCAAAAGGGGGTGTAAACAAACTGTCATGTCGCGGTAGGCGGCAAAGCGATGATGGAGATCAGGCGGCCATAGTCGGCCTCGTCGCGATGATAACGGCGGCGGTTGGAGAAGAACAGATCTTCATGCTTATAGGTGCATTGAGGGTTTGTGTGATGCACCGCGCCAACGCCTGCTCTTTCAAGGCAGTGATGGGCATAGCCGGGTAAGTCAAAATGAGGCTTGGCCCACTCTGCGCAAGTATTGATGAAGGCGTGGGTGTTTGGGTCGGCTGCTGTTACCGTGGCAATGAAATCCTCTCCTACCTCGTAGGCGTCTACCGTGATCGTGGGGCCAATTACAGCCGTAATATCAGCCGGTTTTGCGCCCAGCCCTGCCATGGCCGCAACTGTGTTTTGTAAAACCCCAAGGCTTGCCCCTTTCCAGCCTGCATGGGCCGCGCCGATAATCTGCGCATTTTTGTCGGCGAGCAATACAGGCGTGCAATCAGCCGTTAGGATAGAAAGGGCAACACCGGGTGTGTCGGTTACATGAGCATCGGCGTTGGGGCGCGCGGCCGGGTTACTTTTTGCGTTCACAATCAGACAATCAGCGCTGTGATGCTGATAAAGGCCGTAAAGATTGGCCGGTTTCAGGCTCAATCCTTCTATCGCGCGGCGGCGGTTTTCTGCCACGTGGGAGGGATCGTCGTTTGATCCGGTGCCGCAGTTCAGCCCTCTATAAATGCCGTGGGAGACACCTCCGGCCCGCGTGAAAAAACCATGGGGTAAGGCTTCCAGCGCCGGGTGGGTGAGGGGGCTAACCGTCATATGGCAGGCCAGCAAGTGCAGTGATACCAGGCTGGGCGAAAGCCAGCACTTTGAATAATTGCCCCATTTGTTCTTGGTGGGTTAAGCGATGCAATGCCGATTGCACATCTTGCGCCAATTTGGGAGAGGCGGTGCGAATTAGCGCGCTTGCCCGTGCCTCTATCCCCAATGCTTTCAAGAATTCACCTTGATCGGTGATTGAGAAACAGGCCGCGCCAGCCTTCGCTGCAATGGTTTTCAATGCTTCGAAATCGACATGGGCGGTTAGATCGGCAGTTCCCGGCGCGTCAAACAAGGGGGCATATTGATGGTTTTGAACAGCCTGCAAGCTGTCCCCCAATGCGGATTGCCTTGGACCATAGTCAATGAACAGGGCCGCGCCACCTTGCTTGCCGATTTGTCGGGCAAGGCTTGAGACGACGCTCTCACAAGCAGGGCTTTTTTCGGCAATCGCCCCCAGCGCCGCGCCGCGAACGCGCGATCCTAACAGTGCCGCAGGTGCCTTCAGGGCTTGGGTTGAAAGCTGGAAGCGAAACGGTGCCCATGGTGTGGCCGGTTCTGGCTGGGTGCGGTTCAGATCCACCAGTCGTTCCCGCCATCCACCCGCCGTTTTCTGAAATTGCTTGATCGGTAAAGCGTCCAGAAATTCGTTTGCGATAACTATTATCGGGCAATCACGGGGCAAGTCCTCAATAGAGGTGTGGTGGGTGATGGGGCGATCAATGGCGCGGCTTTGGATAGCGCGCAGCCTATCGCTGCCTTCCACCATGTGTAGTTCCATCGCTACAAGAAAGGGCTGGATGGTGTGCAGGGCACGCAAGGCGTCGGCCATCAAGGTGCCACGGCCTGGCCCCAGTTCAACCAGGGCAATTTTATGCGGTCTACCGATCCTGTCCCAGCTATCCGCTGCCCAAACCCCTACCAACTCTCCAAACATTTGTGAGATATCAGGCGCGGTGATGAAATCTCCGCCGCGGCCAAAAGGGGTTTGGGAAACATAGTAGCCGTGCTGTGGGTGCATCAGGGCATCGGTCATAAACCGATCCACACCTATGGGGCCTTGCGTCTCTATCAGCTTTACAAAATGCGCGATAAGCGGTGATTGGGCAGACATGACTTCAAGCAGCCTGCTTTGGCTGGCGCATTGCGTAAATCAGGAAGCCCATGCCTGCTATGATCATTGGCAGTGATAAGATCATGCCCATAGTGAGCGGGCCAGCGATGAAGCCCAAATGCGCGTCAGGTTCGCGGAAATTTTCCACAAAGATACGCGAGGCCCCGTAAAAGACGAAAAACACGCCGATAAGCAAGCCGGGGCGCGCGAAGGCTTTGAAGGCAAAGGCAAGTAGCAGGAGCAAAGCGAACAAGGCCAAGCCTTCCAACCCGGCTTCATATAATTGGCTTGGGTGGCGCGGTTCGTGTCCGGCACCGGGAAACACCATGCCCCAAGGCACATCGGTTGGGCGGCCCCACAATTCACCATTGATAAAGTTTGCGCCCCGCACCAGCAGCAAGCCGATAGGCACCACGCACGCAACCGCATCCCCTAGTGAAAGCATGGGAATATTGTATTTTCGAGCAAACATAATGAGGGCAATGACGACGCCCAAAAAACCGCCATGAAAAGCCATGCCGCCACTCCAAACGGCGAATATCTCCCCTGGATTGTCGGCAAAGTAGGCTGGATTGTAAAAAAGTACATACCCCAGACGGCCACCAACGACGATGCCAATCGTCACCCAAATCACCAGATCTCCGACATGTTCGCGGGTGATGGTGCTGCCTTGTGGCCACAGCCGGTTGGCCGTTACCAGTCTGTTCATCAGCCACCAGCCGCCAAATATGCCGCCGAGATACCCCAAGGCATACCACCGAATGGCGATAGGGCCGAAGCTCAGGGCAACGGGATCAATTTGCGGGAAGGCAATGGCAAAACTTGGCATGGGATGTTTCCGGCTGGTCTTTGTGATCGTCAGCAGAAGGCCCTTGGGATGCCGGAATGTCAAGCGCACTTGTTTTTGTCCCGCTTGCGATAGCGCGGGCAGCCCGCTATAGCATCACTGTCGTTCCCTCGCTTTTGGAAAGAAATGAACTCATGCAAAACGATCCGCCCCGCCTGTTCGATGATCTTGCGAAAATGGCTACTAATGCAGCCGGCGCCCTTACGGGTGTGCGGGACGAGGTTGAAGGGCTGATCAAGCAGCAAGCCGAGCGCCTGATCTCGCAGATGGATCTGGTGCCGCGTGAGGAATTTGATGTCGTCAAGGCGATGGCGCGCAAAGCCCGGGAAGAAAACGAAGCTTTGAAGGCCCGAATCGAGGCGCTTGAACAAAAAGCTGGCATTGATTCGTGAAAATCTCCGGTTGGGGATAAAATACGCCAACAAAAACAATAACATACATATGGTTTGATTGATCGCTTGCCGGGTATGGCAAGCTGCGGCAACCTAGCAGGGCTTGTGGTGGAACCGGTTCCAACCACAACATCTGCCGCTGATATGACCCGTGCGGAGGTCCATATTGGGGTGTCAGTTCAGGAACCGGATCGCGGAATTGCAAGGGGATTGCTCATGTCCGCAATTTTATCTTCAAGTTCTGCCGTCGTGCGTAGCGGTGCGTCTCTCGATGTTGTCGAAACGATCATAGAAGCTAATGAATGGCCGTTTGATCGTTCCTATGATGAACTCATTGTATCGGTGTCGGGGAGTTGGTGCGACTATCATCTCTGTTTTTCAGAGGCCGCGGATATGGGGGCACTGCATGTAAGCTGCGCGCCTGATTTAAGGGTGCCTCAGGAACGCTATGGTGATCTTTATGTGCTTATTGGCCGTATGAACGAACGGCTTTTGTTCGGTCATTTTGAGTTGGCTGCGGATGAAGGCGTGCCGTTATACAGGGTGGCGCAAATTCTACCAGACGGCTCAGGCCGCGCCTGTCAGGTGGCTGAACGCTTGATTGAAGCAGCGTTGACCGAAAGTGAACGCTTTTATCCTGCGGTTCAGTTGGTGCTTTGGGCAGGGCATACACCCGATGAGGCGTTGAATGCGGTTTTAATGGAACCGGTTGGCCACTGCTAGGAACAATCCCGCGCGCCAAATTTTCCGGCGCTTTTGGGTCGGAGGATAAATTATGAGCGCATCAAAAGTGTTGAGCGATTTTTCAGGCGGCTTGGTCTTGCTGGGCGCGGGGCGCATGGGGCTGGCGATGGCAAAAGGGTGGCTGGAGAGCGGTCTACCTGCATCGGAACTTACAGCTATAGAGCCGTACCCAAGCGATGATCTGCTTGGCTTGGCAGGCGTCGATATTTTGTCCGCCGCATCTGATTTTGTCGCACCGCCGCCTGCGGTTGCTGTTATCGCCGTAAAGCCCCAAATGATGGCAGATATTTTGCCAGCGGCGGCAAACCTGTTCGGGCCACAAACCTTGGTCATCTCTATTGCTGCGGGCACCAGTCTTGAAAAATTGGCGGCACTTACCGGGCCGGAACTGGCCATTATTCGCGCTATGCCGAATACACCGGCGGCCATTGGGCAAGGCATTACAGCGCTTTGCGCCAATGTGGCCGCATCGCCCGCTCATCTTACACTGGCGTCGGAGTTGATGACCGCTGTCGGCAAAGTTGTGGTGTTGGAGAGTGAAGGGCAGATGGATGCCGTGACCGCTCTGTCAGGTTCTGGCCCGGCTTATGTTTTTCATATGGTTGAGTGTATGGCCGCCAGTGGACAACGGCTTGGTTTGCCGGAGCAAACAGCGATGGAGCTGGCACGGGCAACGGTGGCGGGGGCAGGCGGGTTGTTGGCGGCAGCACCTGAAAGCGCGGCAGAACTTCGGCAGGCGGTCACCAGCCCCGGCGGCACAACAGCGGCGGCGCTTGATGTGTTGATGGGAGCAGACGGTTTGCGCGAGGTCATGGGCCGCGCGCTTGAGGCCGCTGCCAGCAGATCAAAGGAATTGGCGGACTAATCCGAGCCGGACGGTCTTGACCTCGGCGGGGAATAGCCGTTCCAATCTGTAATCGAAACACGCGAGGATAGTGATATGAGCGAACAGGCAGATACCAGGGAAGCATTGTTGGATGCAGGGCTTGCCCTTATTGCTCACCAAGGTTGGCACCGCACGACAATTATTCAAATTGCGATGGAACTTGGCGCGCCGGTTTTGGAGGCCGTCAAGCTGATGCCGGGCAAGGTTGGGCTATTGATCGCCTTGCTGGACCGTATTGACGCGTCTGTCGCCAGCCAAACAGGCAATTGGAGTTCGGCGGAACCGGCGCAAGACAGATTGTTTGATGCCATCATGGCAAGGTTCGAAGCAATGCAGGCGAACCGTGAAGGGGTGGTCGCCATTTTGAAGGGCTTACGGTTAGACCCGGTTGCGGTGGCCGCCATCACGCCACGCTATGATGCCTCTTTGAATGCGACGTTGGATGGCGCGGGCTTGAGCGCTGATTTGGTTGCCGGATTGGGTCGTCGCGCAGCATTATCAGCACTTATGCTCGACCTGATGCGTGTGTGGGTGGCTGATAACAGCGAAGATATGGGTGCCACAATGGCAGCGCTTGGCAAGCGGCTTGAGCAAGCCAATGGCCTGCAGGCCCAGTTGGAGAATGTCACCGCCGGGCTGGGAAGTGTTTTAGGGGACGCAGGCGATGGTTAAGGTTCAAAATCTGGGATTTGGCCATGTCGGGCGTATGCGGTTGCTGCATCAAGTGCGAACTGACATCGCCGATGATCTGAAAATTTCCGATGCAGATTTGAACGAGATTGCAAAAGGCGGTAAGCGCACGATGAAAGCGGTGTCTGATGCGTCGCGCACTGCTGCCAGCGGGTACAAGGATCTGGCCGCGCGGGAGGGCAAAATTCTGAAACGCACTAGCCAAGAACTTGCTGATGCCTTGCAATGCGCCGCACAAACCGCGGTGGGCAAGGGATCGAAGGCATGTGCAGATGATCACAAGGCCCGTATAGAGGCCACCATGCAGTCAGCTTTAAGCGATATGCGTGCCTTAGGCGAAACAGCCAAGGACACGAACCGTCAGACATTCGATATTTTGTCTGTCCGTATGCGGGAACATATTCGGGAACTTAAGAAGTTGTCCAAGGGAAGCTGAGTTACCGGGCGCAATTGATACACAAAGCTGTGGCTGGGTTATGCGCCAGCCGTTTGGGCTCAATTTCCTCATCGCATTTGGCGCAATAGCCATAGTCACCCGATGCCAGCCGGGCAAAGGCGGCGTTAATGGCCTTCAACCCTGCTTGTCGTCGTCGTTCTGTTTCTTGGGCCATTGCTTGGCCTTGCAGGGCATCCATCCGTGACAGGCGACCAACTTTGCTCTGGTCCAGCTCTACCGTGCGAGCCGCATCCCGTGAAATGCTTTCTCGCACCAATAGTGCTTGTTTGGCAGTTTCCAGCCGTTTCTGGATAGATTTTGGGTCGTTTTTCATAGTTTGAAGAGTGCGGCGGCGCGTCGCGGATTGCAAGGCTCTCATTCCGGTACTGGTGGGCTTGGTTCGCTGGGCACACGGTCCCATATCAAAGATGACGCTAACGTCAATTTTATTTGAGGGAATTTGTCATGCTGATCCGCATTTCACCGTTCATTGCTTTGGTCTTGCTGGCATCTATCGCTGCCGCCTTCGCTATGGGGCTTATTGCTGCAAATAATGCCTTCTTCTTGGCAGCCGCAGTTGGGATCGTTGCGACGGGCTTACAGTTTGCTTCCCGCGCCCCGTCTTCCTTTAAGGATGCGCTGAAAGCCATATTGATCAAACCCTCAACCTATCGCGGGCAAACCGCCAGCTATGTTGCCTATTTGAGTGTCGCCGTGTTGGCCTTTGCCTTGTCGGCTAATCTTGTGGTGGTCGCCTAGCGCTAACCGAAAAATGAACCCCGACCAATGCGGTCGGGGTTTGTGTTTCTAGAAAATCGCGTAGCCGCCATCGACGACGAACATATCGCCTGAATGATACCGGCTGGCATCTGACGCCAGATAAACAGCCACGCCGCCAAAATCATCCGGTTCCCCCCAGCGGCGGGCGGGCACGCGGCCAATCACGTTCTTCTCAAATTTGTCGAAGCCTTGCATTGGCCCGGTCATGTCGGTTGCGATCCAACCCGGCAGGATAGAATTCGCGCGGATGTCATGCCGGGCAAGCTCAACCGCGCAGCTTTTGATCATGGAGATCACCGCGCCCTTGGTGGCAGCATAGGCCTGATTTTTGCCTGCGCCTTCAATTGCCGCGAGGGACGCAACACCAACAAGCGACCCTCCGCCTTCACGCGATGTCATATGGCGGGCGGCTTCACGCAGGGTGAAGAAAACACCGTCCAGATTGACCGACAACACCTTGCGATAGACTTCGGTGCTCATTTCCATGAAAGACGGCGCGCCGCCGCCAATGCCGGCATTGGCAAAAACACTGTCGACCCGGCCAAAATATTCTACGGCTTCAGCGAAGCCGTTGATGACCTCATCCTCTGCTGCCACGTTGATTTTTTGCGCCAACACCTTTGTGCCATGTGATTCCAATTTGGCTTTGGCGGTAGCGTTCTTTTCATCATTGGTGCCCCAGATGACAATGTTCGCGCCGTTTTGCGCCATCGCGTCGGCGAAGCCCAATCCAATGCCACCATTGCCCCCGGTCACGAGCGCGGTTTTGCCAGTTAAATCAAGTGCTTTGTACATAGTGATGTCCTCCAAAATGTTGATGCTGTCACCATAGGCAGATATGGCAATCGATCAAGCGCGTGCGAAAAGGGGCTTTGTGAAGGCGCAGAAAACTCACCCAAAAAGCACAGTTGTTGAGGTTTGTATCCGGTTTTGGGCGCGTTTCAGCGGGTGTTTTTCAGGTTATGCGGTCGATTTGTCACTTTGATAAACGCTCGGGTTTTGTCATGCTTACTTACGCAGGTTAAGTAAGGTGAATGACAGGTTCACCTCAAATAGGGGCACTTGAGCGCATGAGTAGATTTGGATGCAGCATCGCGCGTATGGCGATTGCAGTTTCACTGGCAACAATACCGACATTATCATGGGCGCAACAGAATGATCCGGCGCTGGATGCGCTGGAGGCTGATGACGCTGCCGTGCAAACCGAACCGGCCAAGGCCGCGCCCAAAGGCCCCCGCCTGGACGAGATTGTCGTCACCGCCCAAAAGCGTGCGCAAGATGTGCAAGATGTGCCGATCTCTGTCACGGCGATTGGCGGCGAACAAATCCGCGAAATGAATTTGCAAAATTTGACGGAGCTGACGATTGCGGTGCCCAATGTCACCATCGCGGCCTCCCCCTCGTTCTCTACCGTTTATATTCGCGGTATCGGTACCGGCATTAATGACGGCTTTGAAAGTTCTGTCGGGCTTTATATTGATGGCATTTATATGGGCCGCCAATCCTATTTGAATGACAGCATGATCGACATTGAACAGATCGAGGTGCTGCGCGGCCCACAAGGCACCTTGTTTGGCAAGAATACGGTGGCGGGCGCGATCTCTATCACCAATGGTATTCCCGATTACGACGAAACCCACGGATCGCTGGATGTGATGTATGGGGAAGACAATAACCGCCGTGGCAATGTGATGGTGAACCTGCCCGTGGTGGACGACAAATTTGCGCTTCGTGTTGCGGGCCAATGGCATAAATCAGATGGCGCGATTTACAACCAATATCGTGATGTAACCGAACTGCGGAACGATAAAGTTGGCGGTCGTGTCAAAGGGCGCTGGGATATTACCGAGACGATCAACGCCACTATGGCGATAGAATATTCGGTCGTGAAAGATACGGGCCAAGGCTTTGAGCTTTTGAAGGGCTCTGACTTTACCAAGCAACTTTACGGCTTGGCCGATCCCGATCATGAGGCGCGCCCCGACCGAGTAAGCCATTTGGACACGGACGGATTTTCGCTGCGCACATCTTACGGCGGCAATATCAATATCAATGCCACCTTTGGCGAACATGATGTGGTGTTTATAGCGGGCTATCACGACTTTGATGAGGAGCTGCTGTTCGATGCGGATGCTGGCCCCTTGCCGCTGCTTTCATGGGATAATGATGATCTGTTCAGCCAGTGGCAGGCAGAGTTGCGGCTGGTCTCACCGCCCGGCAGCTTTGAATATATTGCGGGCCTGTTCGCCTATGGCAACACTTACGATACGCTGACAACCTTCCGCCAGTGGGACACGGATTCCACAGCAGATATTTTGTTGGGCGGGGCATTGCCGCCGGCCTTGGGTGATACGATCACAGCCTTGTTGGCCCCGGTATTGGGTGGGGCGGTTGATCCGCTGACAGCGCTGTTTACATCAGACGCGTTGTTCCAAACCTTCAATCAGGAAACGCTGACGCTGGCAGCTTATGCGCAACTGGTTTACCGCCCGTGGGAGTGGTTGGAAGTGATTGGCGGCCTGCGCTATCACTGGGAGGAAAAAGACGCGGAAATTCAACAAGAGTTTGAAAGCACCGGCCTTGTGTTGGGCACATTGTTTGAGCTGCAAGCCTATGAGTTGAGCCAAACGCGTTCCGAAACAAATGTCGCCCCGCGGTTGACCGCCCGGTGGTTGGTAGATGATGACATTAATATCTATGTCAATGTCGCTTCCGGCTTTAAGGCAGGCGGGTTTAACCCCTTTGCGCCGGGGCCTGAGCGCGCCACCTTTGATGAAGAAAATAGCTGGACCTATGAGGCTGGCCTGAAATCAGAATGGTTTGACAACCAGTTGCAGATGAATTTTGCCGTGTTCCGCACCGAGTTTGAGGACATGCAAATTTCTGTGCTGACGGGTTTGGGCACCAGCTTCTTTGTGGACAATGCCGCCAGCGCCACCAATCAAGGCTTTGAGTGGGACATCAAAATGGTGTTCTGGGAAGGCAGCTTGATCGGCATGGCGGGTGGCTATCTGGATGCCACTTACAACAATTTTGAAATGGGACCGTGCCGTGCAGGCGAAGACCCGTTCATTGTGCCCGGTGCCCCGGTAAATGATCCGTTGAGCGAAGGCTTTTGCGATCGTTCCGGCGAACGGTTGGTGCGCGCGCCGCGCTGGGATTTGGCGTTCACCGTTAATCAGGCGTTCCCACTTGGCAATTTGCCGTTCGGGATGTTTGTCGGTGCAGATGTTGCCAGCCAAACCGACCACACCACCGATATTGATAACGACCCCAACACCAAGCAGGACGCTTACATGATTGTGAATGCCCGCGTTGGCGTGGCCGATATTGATCGAGCCTGGGTGTTCTCTATCAATGGTCACAATATTTTTGATGAAAAGATCAAGGGTGGCGTGACCGATGTGCCGCTGCAATCGGGCAGCTATTTCGGCATTTTGGCACCCGGTGCATTTTGGACGGCAGAGTTCAGGCTGACATTATAAGTATACGCTCACGCCAGCGGCCCCTTTTGGGGCCGTGGCTTCGCGGGAGCGCGCAAAAGTGCGCGAGGCCCGGGTTCAAGTTTAGCGGGCCTAGTTGGTCGCGGCGCCAGGCGTTGAAGCTGAAAGCAATCGTCATGCCGGACTTGATCCGGCATCCAGTCAAAATATCGGCTTGGTCATGCGGTGCAGATTTCGATTCTGACTGGACCCCGGCTGGGAGGCTGGGGTGACGTTTCTTGGTGGCGTCACCGCCATAACCAAAACCGAGTTTAACCGAGCATATATTCGGGTTACAGTTCTGTAGGTAAAGCAACGCAAAAGGTGCGCCTATGGCTGGTTTCAAACAAACACTCGCGCAACGCAAGGCACGGATTGATCTGCTGGCGGAGGGCATTGGGGAAGTTGCCCGGTCCAAAGAGAATACGGGTGGCATCGTCAAAATTATCAACGCCTTGGGCGGTGATACGATGATGCGGGTGGCACACCGCTTTGCCAAAACCGAGGTGGGGCAATTGTCGGTGCAAGACCCGGATCGCCTGCTGCGCATTTTGCAGGATCGGGATTATTTGGCGGCGTGCCCACAAGGCAGTTTGGGGCGCACCTATTACGAATTTGTCTATCAGGAAAATCTATCTGCCGATGGCTTGGTAGATGCCGTGAATGAGGGGAGCAAGTTGCGCCCCGCCGATGGGGAGATTGATCCCGGTGCCCAGGCAATCTCTGCGCGGTTTCGCGATCAGCACGACCTTTGGCATGTAACCACAGGCTATGGGCGCGATGTGTTGGGAGAGATGAGCATCCTGTTTTTCTCCTTCGCGCAAATTCACCATCCCGGCTTTGCCTTTATTTCGTTGATTGCAGCAGGCGTTGCCAAATTGGTGGACCGTGACGTGCCCTCCTATCGCATTTTGATGGAGGCTTACGCGAATGGGCGCACCGCCAATTGGCTGATCGCCGAAGATTGGGAAGCCATGTTTGAAATGCCGCTGGATGAAGTGCGCGGGCAGTTCGGTATCTCCCGGCCCAAGCTCTATGATCGCTCTGCGGACAAGGCCGCGCGACTGGAACGGCGCATTCAGAAACTTCAGGGCCGGATTGCGGGGGCACTGCCTGCTTGATTTTCTCTCACGCCAGCGCGATATCGCGCGCGGCTGCGCGGGCGCGACCCCATTCACCCCCTAGATCGTTCCAGATTTAGTTTGAAACCCAAAACGATCTATATTTTTTGTCGCGGCATCTTCTCTCGTAAGTTGTTTCCAACTAACTCGGATGCGCTTTAGCAACAGCTCGGGGCGGGGTCGGAACCCAGTCGGGTCCAGTTAGGCGTCGTCGTTGAGGACGAGTGGTGGTAAGAAGATCAGCGCCGCTAAGGTCGCGGCTTGCAGGATGGTTGCGGCAATGGCCGGGGCGATCAGGCCGCTTTCGATGAAGGGCGCGACAAGCGCAGTTGCGCCGGCGCTTAACGCGAGAGAGATTATCATCATGAGCGATGAGGCTTTGTCGTCGCTGCCGAAAGCTGATTGAATGGCGGCCAGAAAAACAAGTGGGCCGCGTAACCCCAGCCCCACATTCATCGGGAAGAACAGGATGATAAGGATGATGGGGTCACGCCCACCCATCAAGGCGTAGACCACCATGGCGATGGCGGCGAGCAAACACATCACCACACCCCAATAGATCACCCGTTCGCGCCCGAAGCGCGGCGCAATGCGCGGCGCGGTATTTGCGGCAGCGATGAAGCCTGCAATGCCAATGATCTGCATGGCAATGAATTGCGCGCTGGTGCCGCCCATGGCGTTGACGATGACGGCAGGTGCGGCGGCGACGATGGTGATTAATCCTGCCAATCCTGCCCCGGTGGCAACCGCATAACGCAGATAGGTAGGGTCGCGCAGCAGGGTGAAATAGCCAGCCATTTTTTGCGGTGCGACGCGCGGTGCCTGCGATGGCTCGCCCAAGCGGTAGGTGAAGGTGATGATCATCAACAGCGCGCCCAGCCCCGCCATCACCCAAAACATGCCGGACCAGCCGCCCCAGCCTTGCTGTGCATATATCCATACCCCCAGCAGGGGCGCAAAGGCAGGCGCCAGGGATTCGAGTGAGCCCAGCGCCCCGATAACTTTGCCCGCGGCTTCGTCATCAAAGATGGATCGGATCAAACCCGCCGCGTAAACAGGGGCCGCCGCTGCGCAAAGCCCTTGGCCGAAACGGGCGCATAAGATCAGCAGCACGTTGGTTGACTGGGCAATGAATGCCGCCGCCACGGTGAAGCCCGTAAAGGCAACAAGCAAAAGCGTGACGCGCTTGAAACGCCCGGTCAAAAATCCGAACAGCAGCAGCCCAAGGGTGACGCCCGCGCCATAGGTGGCAATCACCAATTGGCCGTTCTGCGCGGTGCTGTTGAACAGGTCTGCAAAGGCGGGGATGGCAGGCAGCATCATATCGGTGCCGGACATGCCCAGCATGGAGCCTGCCATCACCACGGCAAGCAACAGCCCGGCGCGCCTGTTGTTTGCCTGATCGCTCATCGCAAGGCGTGGGCGTGATGCGCGATGTGATCGCCCATGAAGGTGGAAACGAAGAAGTAGGAGTGATCATAGCCCGCTTGCAGGCGATAGGTGGCGGGTTGACGACGGATCGCAATCGCCTCCGCCAATTTTTCGGGCTTGAGCAAATCGGCGAACTCATCATCTGCGCCTTGATCAATCAGTACCGGGCCGGGAAAGCCGTGTGCGGCCATCAGCAAGCTGGCATCGTGGCGTTCCCACGCTGATTTGTCATCGCCCAAATAGGCCCCCAATTGCTTGCCACCCCACTCAGACCCTGACGGGTTGGTGATGGGCGCAAACGCCGACACGCTGCGATAGATTTCCGGATAGGTCATGGCCATGGTGAGTGCGCCATGCCCCCCCATGGAATGGCCCATGATGGATTGGCGTTCCGCATCCAGGTTGAATTTGTCGAACACCAGTGCAGGCAGTTCCTGCGTGATGTAGCTCCACATTTGAAAATGCGGTGCCCAAGGCGCTTGCGTGGCATCGACATAAAAGCCTGCGCCTTGGCCCAGATCATAGCTTTCATCATCGGCGATACTCTCGCCGCCCTCACTGTTTCTGGGTGACGTGTCGGGAAAGATCACCGCCACGCCGTGCTTGGCGGCATGGGCTTGTGCGCCTGCTTTCACCATCGCGTTTTCATGGGTGCATGTAAGACCGGATAGATACCAGATGACGGGCACTTTCTGCGTCGCGGCCTGTGGCGGCAGGTAAAGCCCGAAAGTCATCTCGCACTGACACGTGGCGGAGGCGTGAGTGTAGACACCTTGCACGCCGCCATATGATTTGTTTTCGCTGATCGTTTCCATGGGCTAGTACAGTACGACAGAGCGGATGGACTTGCCTGCATGCATCAAATCAAAGCCTTTATTGATGTCTTCCAGCGGCATGGTGTGGGTGATCATGGGGTCAATCTCGATCTTGCCATCCATATACCAATCAACAATTTTGGGCACATCGGTGCGGCCGCGCGCGCCGCCAAAGGCCGTGCCGCGCCAAGAACGCCCGGTAACAAGCTGGAAGGGGCGGGTGGAGATTTCAGCTCCGGCGGGTGCCACACCGATGATGATGCTTTCGCCCCAACCTTTATGGGCGCTTTCCAACGCGGTGCGCATCACATCTACATTGCCGGTGGCATCAAAGGTATAATCTGCGCCGCCTTTGGTGAGCGAGACGAGATAAGGCACCAAGTCACCCTCAACCTCTTTCGGGTTCACGAAATCTGTCATACCAAAGCGGGTGGCCATGGGGATCTTGTCGGCATTGAGATCAACGCCGACAATCTGGTCGGCCCCGGCCAAACGCAAACCCTGAATGACATTGAGGCCAATACCGCCCAACCCAAACACAATGGCGCGACTGCCTTGTTCCACCTTGGCGGTGTTGATGACCGCCCCAATGCCAGTCGTCACACCGCACCCAATGTAGCAGACCTTGTCGAAGGGAGCATCTTCCCTAATCTTTGCTGCCGCAATCTCCGGCATGATGGTGAAGTTGGAGAAGGTGGACGTGCCCATATAGTGAAAAATGGGATCACCATCCAAAGTCGTAAAGCGGCTGGTGCCATCGGGCATAAGGCCCTGGCCCTGCGTTTCACGAATGGATTGGCAAAGATTTGTTTTGGGGTTCAGGCAATATTCGCATTGCCGACATTCCGGCGTGTAAAGGGGAATGACGTGATCACCCACTTTCAGCGAAGTGACGCCTGCGCCCACCTCACGCACAATGCCTGCCCCTTCATGGCCCAAAATGGCGGGGAAGATGCCTTCGGGGTCTGCGCCCGACAGTGTGAATTCATCGGTGTGGCAAATGCCGGTGGCCATAATTTCCACCAGCACTTCGCCTGCGCGGGGGCCATCCAGATTAACCTCTGTCACTTCGAGGGGCTTGCCAGCTTCAAGGGCAAGGGCGGCGCGTGTTTTCATGTGGCTGTTCCTTAAAAATCAATATTTCTGTTGCGGGGAGTTTAGGGGTCCGCCAAACTCTCGCAAGCGCAATTTGAATTCTTTTTTGAGGACAAACCCCATGCCTAAAATCGTACTTACCATGATGGCAGATGACAGGCCGGGCCTTGTGCGTGCGGTATCTGACTGCGTTGTGTCCCACGGCGGCAACTGGCTTGAAAGCCGCATGGCGCAATTGGCAGGCAAATTTGCCGGGGTGATTTTGATTGAAGTATCGGATAGCAGCCACGCGGATTTGCTGGCAGCGCTGCAAGCCTTGGCCAGTGACGATATTGCGTTGACCGTGCAAGCGGGGGACGATGTTGATCCCGGCGATGCGCAAGCGGTTGTGCTGAAGGTAGATGGGGCCGACCATCCCGGCATTGTGCATGAGGTAACCGATTTGCTGGTGCGCCGTAACATCAATATCAGAGAGATGGAAACAGGCACCCATGCGGCGGCGATGACGGGCCAGCCGATTTTTGCTGCCGAAATTCACGCCTTGCTGCCCGCCGACACAACACAAGCCGACTTGGGCGAGGCGTTGGCAGCGCTGGCGGCAGACCTGCAGGTCGATATTGATCTTGAGGCGGGTTAGGCCGTTCCAATTCCCGCCCTAGTCTTTGTGATCAAATGACCAATTACCACTGCGCAGGATCAAGGCTTTGAACATGGCGCGGGTGCGCTTGACCTTGCCCGTATTCCAATCCGGTGGGTTCAACGCCCTGCCTGCAAAACCCAGCGCATCCAATATGCGAGGGGTGAGGGAGGGGCCAACATGATCGGCCCCGCGTACCAGCCGATATTCATGGGGTACTTGATTATCCCATAAGGCGCGGTGCAGAGCCTCTGTACCATATTGCAGATAAAGCATGTCTTGATCGCCCACCTCGATGTAAATCTGAATGCCGCTGTCGCGCAGCGATTTATAGTGAGTGAGCGCCAGCCAAGTGGGGTGGTTGCGTTGCCAGAAGGCTTTGTCGATCGGGTCGCCGAAAATGCGTTCATATTGGCCCGCGCGATAGAAGGTATCGCGGTCGGTCAAATCATCCCAATCGGTGCGGGATTCCAGCGCTGGTTCAAGGGCGACCACGGCAGCGAACATTTCAGGATTTTTGAATGCCATGCGTAGCGATCCCATGCCGCCCATGGAAACACCCATCAGCACGGTTTGATCGGCTGTGCGCGCGCCGTTCAGTTTTTCACGGGCAAAGGGGATGAATTCGCGCAAGTAGAAGCTCTCCCACTTTTCCGACCCGTCCTTGAAATCCATATAGAAGCCGCGGCCTACATTCACCATCACCACAACGGAAGGGGGCAGGCTGCCATCGGCCCATGCCTGTTCAATCAAGGGGGTGAGAGTTGGCCATGTTGTTTCGCCGCCGCCGCCGCCATGCAGCGCGAAGATGATGGGTAGCGGTTTGCTCTCGTCCGTGTGGCCATCGGGCGTGATGGCCTGCCACATGGGATCACCCGGCACTAGATCAGAGGCAACGGTACCCTCATGGTGTTGGGCTGCCATGGCGGGGCTTAACAGGTAAAGGCCCATGAACAATAGCCCGGCAAGGTGAAGGGTGAGTTTCCGCATCGTCATCTCCTGATTTTACGGCAGTAAATCCGTGGTCACGCTTATAGAGGCGTGGCCGGGACCAGTATTTTTGATATTGCGAGTTATTCGCATGAATGCTACGACCCGCTGCAATTCAGTTTTAAGCATAGGCCAAGATGATGACAAACAACAAGAAATCCCCCCTGTGGGCCGCCGGAGTGAGCGCGGTCGCTTTGGCGACGGGCGTGATCGCGCCCGCTTATGCCAGCCCGGACCTGCCTGTTATGGCGGGCGAAGCCGGAGAGGCGGGAGAGGCCGGCGAAGGCGGGGCAGCTATCGCCGATGAGGCGGCGGTCAGTTTTGCGCTTGGTTTACGGCTTTTAGAGGCTGATTTGAATGCCGGATGGGCGGCGGCCAATGCCGATGACATGGCGGCAGCGGCGGCGCATTTTCAGGCCGTGCTGGATCGGTTGAGCGGCGCTCAAGGCACCGCCATGGAAGACGAGGGGTTGGAGCGCGATCACATGGCTGATGAAATTCGTGGGTTGATCATGGTGACGCAGGAGGCCGAGAGCGCGGTTGATGTGCGTGATCTCTATGAACATGGCCTGCATGAGGTGGATGAGCATATTATCGGGATCGAACCCTTGACCCGTCGCGATCCGGTTTTTGCGTTGGCATTGGCACTTGAGGTGTTGAAGCAGGCGGGCACGGATTATCAAGCGGGCAAGCGCGGGGCAGGTGATGCCGCAGCCCTGCGGCGGGCCACGGCGCTGACCCGGATTGCCCGCAATGAGGCCGGGGCGTTGGCCGCGAAATTGACCGCGCGCGATGCGTCACGGACAGAGCGGCTATTGGGTGTTTTAGACGAGATGATCACCATGGCGGTAGAAGGCACGGCCAAGCCCGCAGAGCTGCTTACCGCTGTTTCCCGCTTTGAACTTCTTGCGAGTGGCTTTTAAGTGTTTTCTATAACTTATTGATAAGTATCAATGTTTTTTTTCATGAGATGCAAGGGTGCGTTCCACCCGTTTGAGCGCGCCTTTGATTTGGTTGCCGATTTCTCCCGGCTTGGCGGCCTTGTAATTGCCCATATGGGCGGCACAAAGATTGGTGGCGTCGCCCCAATTTTCAGCCAAGGCCAGCGCCCAATCGCGGAAGTCTTGTGCTGCGCCGGGGCGTTTTTCTAACGCCTGTGCGAGTGTGGGATGAAAGCCGATGCGGCTGGGCGCGCCCAGCATCTTAAGCGGTCCTTTTATCGGCTTGGGCAGGGGCACAAACATGAAAGTGTCATCGGCGTGAATGGTCTGGGAAGGGGTGTGATAAGCTAAAACAGACGAGAAATGGATGTTCTCATTCGCGGAAATAAAATCCACGCCTTGAGGGATTGAGAATTCGAAATCACCTGAAAACAGTTCCGCAAGGGCTGGGTTATCAATGCTGGTGGCGTCCCATGGCAGGTTGGGGAATTTGCTTTTGTGCCGGGTGGAGCCATAAAGCTTGGCGGCCGGAAAGTCCTTGTGCATCTGCTCGCAATGAACGGTGTGGAAGGGGTGCAGATTGAGGATGGCATCGACCAAAGTGCCTTCCTCGGTAAGGGCCATGACCTGCTTGCACACGCGGCCTTTCAGCGTATAGGCATCCAGAAACACAAATCGGCCCGTGCCAAGCCGTATCAAGGAAGCGTGGGTGCCGATATTCACGACGCCCGCAATGCGGAACGCGCCGCGAATGCTCCAGAAATTATCGGCAAGTTGATGGAGTTTGTCGCTCATTGGCTGGGCCTTTCGGTGCGGCTGCGGAATGTGTTGCAAGTTAAGATAGGCGCGTCGGGGCAGCGCGAAAAGTCCCCACTCGCCAGAACGGCAAATTTTCCGCTAACTGAATGCAAATTAAGGGCTTTCTGCGCTTGGTGGAGAGATATTCCTCGTGTACCCTGAAAGCTGAGGAAAAAGAATCTAATCGTTAAGGTTTCGGGGACTTCCATGAGTGATTTTGCACAATTGTTGAATAAGCTTGCTGTTGAGCGTGATATGGGCGTTTTACGCGCCAATGCGTTGAAGGCACGCAACGGGAAGTCTTTGGGGTTGTTGCTGACACTTGCGCCTTTGGCTGCATGTAGCACCAACAATGGTGGGTTGGGCGAGGCGCTTTCGGGCGGGTTGCCGACAGGGGGCGGCACAACGCCAACACCGACGGGCAGCACAACCACAGGCACGCCGGGCAATGATACGATTGATCGCCGCAGTTCCACCACGGATGAAAACATTGATGGGCTGGATGGCACCGATGTGATCTTGACCGGTTCGGGCAATGACCGCATTAGCGGTGGCCCCGGCAATGACCAGATCGCCGGTGGCGCGGGCAATGATATTATCTTCGGCAATGAAGGCATTGATGACCTGAGCGGTGGCTTCGGCAATGACATCATTATCGGTGGGCCGGGTCGTGACACCATGGATGGCGGCTCTGGCAACGACATATTCATTTTGATCGGTACCACTGCCGCAGGCGAATATGATCTATCGGATTTGACGAATTCCGGCGGTACGGGTCTTGATCTATCCGATATTCTTTCACTTAGCGATCTAAACGGCAGAACCGTTTCTGATGCGGTGTTGGGCGAAAAAATTGATGGCGGCGGCGGGTTCGACACGTTGGTGATCTATGGCGATGTTGATCTGACCGGCCTTGATCTGCAATTTATTGATCAAGTGATTGTCAATTCCACCTTGACGATCTCTGCGGCTGATTTGAAGGCTCTGGGCAGCATGGTTGGCAATGGCGCTTCCCGTCTTGTTATTACTGATGGTGGTGCAGGCCCTGTTACAGTCAACATTACCGATACGCCTATTTCCGGGTTTCGGGATGTTACGCTGGGAGACAATGTTACCTTTGTAATTGCGGACAGCACCCAAATTGATGGTGCGCTGATCGGCTTTTCCGGCACCGGCACCGTGAAGCTGCAGGCCACGGACATTCAATCCGATACCAGCCCCGTGGCGGCGTTGATGCTTGATCAGCGTTTAGGTTTGGTTGATGCAAATGGTGATCCGGTTGATTTCCAACTGGCGGCAGTTACCTTGTTTGATGGTGCCAGCGAAACCATGGGCGAGCCGCAAGTGGTTGTACTGGGCGCGGGTGACATCGGCACGATTTCCGGTCTGGATACGATTTTTGAAGTGGTTGGGGATAATGCAACCATCAACGGCACCGGCAGCCCGCAAAGTTTCAACGCCATACGGTGGACGCCGCAATCGGGCGATACATTGACAGTGCAAGGCGCAACGGCGTTCGAGCGCATTTTTGTTGATACGACGCTTTCCGGCGATGCTGTGAGCTATGATGGACAAACACTCACCATTGGTACCGCTACGATTGTGATTGGGTTGAATGTGCCGTTTGCGGTGGCAGATGTGGCTGGCGGTTTGCATATTGCTTTTGACGACGGCTTGAACCACGCACCGACAGGCATCGCGCTGGACAATAATAGCGTAAATGAAAACGATGATGGTGAGCCTATTGTCGGATTGTTGAGCGCGACAGACCAAGACCCGACCGAGAGCTTGAGCTTTACGCTGGATTCGTCCGAAAATCGTTTCGAGATTGTCAATGGCAATGAACTGAAATTGACCGCCGGAACGGAGTTCAATCACGAAGCTTTGACCAACGGTCAAACCCAGCTTGACGTGAAGGTAACAGACAAAGCAGGCGAAACTTTCAGTGAAACGCTGACAATTGTTGTCAATGATGTGAACGAAGCGCCGACAGATATTTCACTTGATAATGCCAGCGTGAACGAAAATACCGCCGGCGCGGTAATTGGCCAATTATCTGCGGCTGATGTGGACGCGCAAGGGGAACTGTTCGGGCAGCATACGTTCAGCACCAATGATGCGCGGTTTGATATTAGCCCAACGGGGCAATTGTCTCTTGCGAGCGGTGTGAGCCTTGACTTTGAGGCGGCCAACACAGTGCAGGTAGAAGTCACCGCACGGGACAATAACAATACCGGCCTAAGCTTCACCGAAACGCTTACCATCACGGTGAACGATATTAATGATGCGCCTGTTTTCACCTCGCCCAATGCGGTGAGTGTTGCGGAAAACGAGACGGCCGTGATGACGGTGGAAATCAGCGATGAAGACGTACCCGCCGATCCAAGGCAGTTCGGCATTGTGGGCGGGGATGATGGCTTCCTCTTTTTCATCAACCCCAATACAGGGGAGCTTTCCTTTAACGCAGCGCCGGACTTTGAAGCGCCAATTGATTTGGATACGAGCAATGATTATGAGGTTACAGTATCCATAAATGATGGTGGGACGACAGTCACACAGGACATTGTGGTGGCGGTGACAGGCGTCAACGAAGCGCCCTTTATAAACACAGTTATTCTGGGCCAATTTGAGCGCACGGAAAACGAGGTAAGCCTTTTTGCCGTGGCGGCGACAGATCCGGAAAACGACAACATAACCTTCGGTATAGCGAATAGCGGTGATGCCAGCGCCTTTACAATCAACGCCGGCGGTGTGTTGAAATTTGTATCTGCACCTGATTTTGAAAACCCAACGGATGGTGATGGAGATAATGTCTATACCGTTGAGGTGACGGCCAGCGACAATGAGTTCACGACATCCCGCGTCTATAACATTCGTGTAACGGATGCGAACGACGCCCCGGTATTTACATCCCCCGGCACGGCCACGGTGGCAGAGGGGCAAACCTTTGTTCAAACGCCCACAGCCTCCGATCAGGATGTGGGTGACAATGTGCAGATCAGCGTTGTTGGCGGCACCGATGGCAATTTGTTCGAGGTGAATGCCAATGGTGATCTGGTGTTTAAGGCAGCGCCGGATTTTGAAAATTATTTGGGCGGCGGGCAAGACAATCAGTATCATGTGTTGTTGCAAGCATCTGACACCAAGGTTGGAAAAATTTCCAGCGTATTTGTCACCGTCACCGATGAGAATGAGGCACCAACTGCCGTTAATCTGAGCAACACCAATGTGGCTGAAAACAGCGCTGGCACCGTTATTGGTGCCCTTACGGTCAGTGATCCTGATAGCGCAAATACATCCTTCGGGCAGCACGGCTTTATCGTGAATGACAATCGCTTTGAAGTGAATGAGCTGAACGAACTTAAGCTCAAGCAGGGCATTACCCTTGATTTTGAAACCGAACCCACGGTTTCGGTTAACGTAACGGCAACAGATGGCGGCGAGCTATCAACCAACACAACGTTCATGATTGCCGTAACTGATGCGAATGATCCCGTGTCGATCGCGTCGTTCACATCATCCGGTGTGGATGAAAACGCGGTTGGCGTCGTAATTGGCCAAATCAATATCGAAGATGAAGATTTGGCGAACGGTTCGTTCGGCTCTTATATATTCAGCACGCCAGATCCGCGGTTGACGATCAGCGAAACAGGTGAGGTGCGCCTTAAATCTGCCGCCAGCCTTGATTTTGAGGAAGACACGCCGTTTTCCATTGAACTGACCGTTGAAGACAATAGCGGCAATGCGGGCAGCACGACAGATACCCGCACATTCACTGTCACGATTAATGACTTGAATGATGCACCGCATAACATTGCGTTGTCCAATAGTGAAGTGAATGAAGGCCAAAGCGGGGCCTTTATCGGCAACTTGTCTGCCATTGATCAAGATGGCGATAGTTTTGAATTCTTCCTGGGGAGCCCCGGTCCGTTTGAGTTGAACGGCACAGCGCTTTCGCTGATTGCCGGTGTGGCTCTGGATCATGAATCGCTGCAGGATGGTGAAATAGACGTTGTTATATTGGCGCGGGATAGTGAGGGGGCGGAAGGCCATCAAACCCTGACGATTTCTGTGTTGGATGTAAATGAAGCGCCAACGGGTATGGCGCTTTCCGCCAATACGATTGATGAGAATGATGCAGGCGGCATTGTCGGTCAATTGACGGTGAGCGACCCCGATGATCCTGCAAGCGATTTTGGCACCTATGATTTCACGGTCAATGATGATCGGTTCGAGGTGAACGACCAAGGCCAGTTGAAACTGAAAGAGGGCGAAAGCCTGGATTATGAGGCCATTGCGCCCGGCGGCGGGGCAGCGATGCTGCCACTGACAATTACCGGCACAGACAACAGCGCGACCCCGTTTTCCATCTTCCAATCGTTCAATATTCAAGTGAACAATGTGAACGATGCGCCCGAGAATATTCGATTCTCGGTTGATGGAAATTTGGATGAAAATGTAGATGATTCCTATGTGGGGATTGTCACTGCGAATGATCAGGAAACACCGGGATCAATTACCTTCTCGCTTGATGCAAGTGAAACCCGCTTCGAACTTGTGGGCAATAACCAATTGCGTGTGAAGGCCGGGGTAACTTTCGACCATGAAGAAAGCGACACCGTAGAGGTCGATATCATCGCGACCGATGGCGATACGGTGAATCCCGGCGTTACGCGCACCACGCTGACTGTTGAAATAGATGATGTCAACGAAGCGCCGACCAGTTTGCTAACGGCGGGCACGCCAACCATATCTGAAAATGTGGCGGGCGATGTTGTCTTTGCCTTGGCGGTAAACGATCCGGATGATTTGAACGATCCCTTTGGGCAGCACAGTTTTGAAATTACCAATCCTAGCAACGGGCAGGTGGATGATCGGTTTGAGATTGTGGCCTTTGATGAGCCCATTCAGGCCAGTGCCGGTTTGCTGACACATCAACTGAAGTTGAAAGACGATGCCAGCATTGATTTTGAGGTGGATGGGCAATTTATCGATCTGCAAATAGATGTGACCGATATGAACGGCGCCGGGCTTTCCATCGCGCCGCCCATCCAAATTACGGTGACGGTGCAAGATCAAAATGATGCACCGCATTCATTCGCCCTAAGCAATGCAAGTGTGGATGAAAATGATCCGTCCGCTGAAATCGGCACATTGTCTGCCATGGATCAGGATGGCGATATGCCCTTCTTTTCCACCTCTGATGGTCGTTTTGTGATCAACGGCAATACGCTTTCTCTGGCGCAGGGCGTTGTTTTGGATCACGAAGAGAATGACGGTGGGGTCACAACCGTTGTGATATCCGCGAATGATGGCAAGCAAAATGGCGTCACAAGCGAAGAACTTACGATCACGATCAATGATGTGAATGAGGCGCCGACAGCGGTTGCACTAGATAACAACAAAGTTGTGGAAAACGTAGAAGGCGCGGTTGTTGGCACACTTACGGCCAGCGACCCTGACGATGCAACCCAGCCCTTTGGGCAGCACAGTTTCGTCGTCAATGATGAGCGTTTTGAAGTGAACGCCAATGGCGAACTGAAGTTGAAGGATGACGAAAGCCTTGATTTTGAGGTCGACGGCACATTCTTCGTTCTTGTGCAGGCGATTGATAATCCCGGTGGCACCGGGCCGCACTTATCCTTCACGCAATCGATAGAGATCGAAACCGTAGATCGCTTTGAAAGCGTTGATGTGGCGGAAATGGAAAGCCATCAAGGGCTGGTGCTTGCCGGGTTTGATTATTTGGGGCGCACGGGTTTCAGCGTTGCGGGCATTGGTGATATTGACGGCGACGGCATAGCCGATGTGGCAGTTGGGTCGCCCACCGCCAATGAATATGCACGCGGTTTTACCCATGTTGTGTATGGCAGCGCGATACAAGGGCAAGAAGGCTCTGTGTTTGATCTGGATGATTTGCTGGCCGAAGATGGATTCAGCATCATCAATAACGGGTTCTTTGATTACGATTCTGGCGAAGGGAGAGATTTCGTCTATCACGGCGTGGGCTACAGTGTAGCGGCTGCGGGCGACATAAATGGTGATGGCTTTGCCGATCTTATTATTGGCGCGCCGGGGGTCTATGATGATTTTGGTGACTATGGGCCGGGTCGATCCTATGTCGTGTTTGGCGGCGCAGATGGCTTTGGTGCCATCGATGAAGACGGGCGCGCGACGATAGATTTGTATGACGGGGCAACCTTTAGCGGCTTTAGTTTCAAGGCAGGATCAGACGATGCCATAGGTTACAGTGTTTCCGGCGCAGGTGATGTGAACGGCGATGGCTTTGATGATTTGATTATCGGGCTGCCCTACGCCGGATATAATGCCAAGAGCCAAGGCCATGCGATGGTATTGTTTGGCCGCGCATCGTTGGATAGTCCCTATTCCGGTAAAAATGCCGCTAAAGTGCGCGAGCTTGATCCTTATGATCTGAGCTATGGCGGTGGCTTCATCATTCGCGGCGCCGGCGGTTATGACAATTTGGGTTTAAGCGTGTCTTCCGCCGGTGATATTAATGGCGATGGGCTGGATGATTTGATTGTCGGTGCGCAAAATGCCTATGGGGACGGCGTTAAAAGCGGCGATGCCTATGTTATTTTTGGCGGCGCGACCCCAACCGACACGCAGGATGTGGATGGCTTTTCGTCCGTGCCGGTTTTTGATGTTTCAGAACTTACCGCAGACCAAGGCTTTGTGTTGCAACGCCAGGAAGAAGGCAGTCTTGTTGGCAGCAGTGTCGCCAATGCGGGCGATGTAAATGGCGATGGCTTTGATGATCTACTGATTGGTGCCTCAGAAAGTTATGGTGGTACCGGGGCTGCTTTTATCGTCTTTGGCGGTGCCGATGGTTTTGGCACAACGGTTGAGCACACCAGTACGGGTGCGCTGCGCCAAATTGTAGACCTGACACAGATGGCTCCCGAAGATGGCGTGGGCTTGCTTTCAATCGCAACCTTCGTTGGCGCTATCGTGCCGCTAGAGATAGGGTCCAGCGTTTCGGCGGCCGGTGATGTAAATGGTGATGGTTTTGCCGATGTAATTATTGGCGCCAGTTACGGCTTTACCGGCGAGGATTCTGATTATGGCGCGGCCTATGTGGTGTTTGGCAGCGATCAGCCTATCGGCTCCGCGTATAATGGTAGTCAGTATGTGTTCTTGGAGAATGTTGAAGGGTTGGGGATAGGTACGGCAATCTATGGACCGCATGAAGATAGCCATTTGGGTGGCGCGGTTTCAGGCGCGGGTGACGTAAATGGCGATGGCTTTGATGATCTGATTGTTGGCGCACACTATGCCTATGATGTGGGTGAGGCCTATATCATCTACGGCGGCCGCACCGGGCTGGATGCAGAAGGCAAGGTCATCCAAGGCAATGACGGGGCCAACATCCTCATCGGGGATGCCGCTGGAGATATGCTTTTCGGCGGAGGTGGGGCCGATATTATTCGCGGTGGTGCAGGCGATGATTATCTTCAGATTACAGGGTTTGGCGGTGAAGGGCATTTCCACTTCAAGCAGGTGGATGGCGGCACCGGTTTTGATACTTTAGGGCTGATTGGTGGTGGCAGCCCCGTTTTTGATTTTGCCGATCTGGCCCCCAATGCCGTGCGCAGCATTGAAGCGATTGCGATGCGCAGTACAGACATGACGATCACGATTAGTGAGCTGGATGTTTATAACGCCACTGAAGTGCGGCAGGACGGCGTGGCCGTATTGCGGATTAATGGTAATGGCAATGATGCGGTAAATTTGATCGGCAATGATTGGGTGAATGCAGGTGCCATGTTGATTGAAGGTGTCCCTTATCAACGCTGGGTCAGCAACAATGCCGAACTGCAGATCAATGATTTGATCGATGTGCGTACCGCCTTTGTTGATTTGGAAACATTGGGCGCCGACCAAGGCTTTATCATTGCCGGGGAGGATGCTTTTGATGATGCCGGGCGCTCAGTCTCCAATGCGGGTGACGTAAACGGCGATGGCTTTGATGATTTGTTGGTGGGCGCACGTTTCGCTGGCGATGATGATGCCGGGGCGGCCTATGTGGTGTTTGGGTCTGCCAACGGCTTTGGGGTGCCGGTCGACAATTATGGGGTTTCGCGCCAAGTGCTTGATTTGGCCGCGATGACCGGTGCAGAAGGCTTTATATTGGCTGGCGGGGCGGCGGATGAATATGCCGGCTCTGCGGTTTCATCTGCCGGGGATTTGAACGGCGATGGCTTTGCTGATCTTTTGATCGGGGCGAATGGGCATTATAGTGCCGGTAAAGAAGTTGGTCGGGTTCATATTTTCTATGGCAAGGCAGGCGGCTTTGGCAGCGCGGTCACAAATGGTGAGGGTGTTGAACAACAAGTGGTGGATCTAGCTGCGCTTGCACCCAATGAAGGCACGGCCATTGAAGGGGTTGAGGACAATGGCAGAGATACCGTTTTGGGAGACGATGTTGCCGCCGCCGGTGATGTGAACGGTGATGGTTTTGGCGATTTCCTTATTGGCACAGATGGCGATGAAAAGGTTTATCTGGTCTTTGGGCAAGCTGATCCTTTGGCGTTGACAGATGTAGAGGCGCTTGAAGATGGCCAAGGTGTTGTTTTGCGCGAGAAGGGGTTTGAGGATTTGGATGTGGGTGAGGCGATCTCATCTGCGGGTGACGTAAATGGCGATGGATATGCCGATATTATTATCGGCGCGCCGGACGCACAGGATGACAGGGGTGAAGCCTATGTTCTGTTTGGTTCCAGCGACCCCATCGGAGAATTAGCAACCGATGATGGCGTTGACCGTCGGGTGGTCAATCTGGACGATCTTGGGGCGGATGAAGGATTTATTATCCGTGGGTCGATCGAAGGCACTCAAACCGGATATGCAGTTGCATCCGCCGGTGACGTAAACGGTGATGGCATTGATGATATAATTGTCGCCAATCAGGATGCCCACTATAGCAGCGATGGACGTGGCAGCATCGAGGCCTATGTGGTGTTTGGCCAAGCCAATGGTATCTTCGGTACAGAAGTAGTTGAAGATGGTATCACCAAACGTGTGGTTGATACGGGAACGCTGACCAGCGCAAATGGGTTTGTCGTGCGCACGGCCCAAGCGGACTATAGCGGGCTCTATGATGTATCGAGCGCCGGTGATGTGAACGGTGATGGCTTTGATGACCTTCTGTTGGGCGTATATTCAGGCGATTCCACCGGACACATATATACCTATTCCGCTTTTGTAGTATTCGGTTCCGGCGATGGTTTCGGGGAACGTGAGGGCGGCCGCAACGTGGTAGACCTGACGCGCCTGACAGGGGATGTTGGCTTTGAAATAGCCTCAAACACATATGATGATTTCGCCGAAAGTGTCTCTGCCGCCGGTGATATTAATGGTGATGGCTATGATGACCTGATAATCGGGGCCGATGACGGAGATATTGGTGGCAACAACGCGGGGCAGGCCTATGTAATCTTTGGTCAACAATTTGGCAGCGAACCAACCACCGATACATTATTCGGGACCGCCGCAGGTGAAAGGCTTAACCCAATCGTTTCCAACGCCGAGGTTGTGAAAGCAGGCGCGGGCGACGATGAGATTGAGGCAACCCTGGCCTACTTCAATTCATTGGCAATGGTGATTGATGGCGGGTCCGGCTTTGATCGGCTTGTTACCAAATTTGGAGATACCTTCAATTTCAATGACATGGAGCCATTGATCGAAGATATCGAAGCCTTGGATATGCGCGGCGGTGATGACAATACATTGCGCGTGTTTGATCCATTGGATGTGTTGAATGCCTCATCAACCAGCAATCAACTTGTGATCTTTGGGGACACTTCCGATACGCTGGAAATCTCGACCGCCTTTACTGCTGGCACAACCGGCATTACAGGACGGGAAGGGCTGACATTCAATCTATATGAAAGCGGTGAAGCCAGCTTGCTTGTGCAGATCGGTGTTGATGTGGATGTGCTTGTTTAGGCCTTTGGGGCAATAGGCAGCTTTGCGTATTGGCGCGGCCTATCGGCTGCGCCAATCATCTATTCTTGGGGGCAACGCCTAGCCGTAGGCAATGCCACCATCGACCTTTATCAGCGCACCTGTCGTGTAGGTTGACGCATCACTGGCAAGGTACAACGCCAGCCCGACAATCTCATCCGGGTTGCCGGCCCGTTGCAACGGCGCAATTTTTTTGAAATGTTCCTTCACATTGTCATCCCACGCATTGGAGATGTCGGTCAAGAAAGGTCCGGGCAAAATGCAGTTCACCCGCACTTTAGGGCCATATGCGTGCGCCATGGATTCAGTGAGGTTGTTTAATCCCGCTTTGGCGGTGCCATAGGGAATTTCCGCCGCGCCCGGGGCGATGGAAGCAATGGAACTGACATTGATGATAGAGCCGCCATCACCAGCCGCCATGCGTTCGGCAGCGATCGCAGACAGACGAAATGGCCCAGCCAGATTAACGCCGATCACCTTGTCCCAAAGATCGCGGCTCACATCACTCAATTTCGCATAAAGGGGTGACATGCCAGCATTGTTCACCAACACATCTACCTTGCCGAACTTGGCATAGGCGACGTCAAGCAATGCATCGCACTGATCCCAATCAGCCACATGACAGGCTTTTGCGATGACGGTGGCACCGGTGCTTTCGGCAATTTCTTGCGCCGTGGCCTCGCACGCATCGCCCTTGCGGGAAGATACGATCACGCTTGCGCCTGCTTCCGCAAAAGCTTGGCACATTTGTTTGCCCAAGCCGCGGCTGCCCCCGGTGACAACGCAGACCTTGCCCGTCATGTCGAAATGAGCGGCTGTTTTTGATGCATCCATTTCCTGTTCCCCCAAATCTAAATACGATATTATGGCGCAAACATAGCGTAGATGAGACGCAGACTCTAAGCATAAAGTACAGATGATAGCCTATGGATGAAGAGTTTAACGATCCGCGTCTTGTGCGCCTGTATGATCTGTTTGAGGGCAGGCGGCATGATCTTGATTCCTATCTGTCGTTGGCAAAATCACTTGATGCAAAATCTGTGCTTGATATCGGCTGCGGCACAGGATGTTTCGCGGACATGCTGGCTGCCGAAGGCTTTGCGGTTACAGGCGTTGATCCGGCACATGCATCTTTGCAAGTAGCGCGGCAAAAACCCCATGCGCAGGCGGTGAACTGGATAGAGGGTGACACAAGCTGCCTGCCCGTCATGGCGGTTGATCTTGCCTTTATGACCGGCAATGTGGCGCAGGTGTTCTTAGAGGATGATGCGTGGCACGAGAATTTGGTCGCGATCCGCGCGGCCCTAAAACCCAAGGGTTTGTTGATATTTGAAACCCGTAATCCCGCCTACCAGGCGTGGCGAGGGTGGACACGGGAGCACACGCGCGTTGAGGTAATTGATCCCGAATTAGGGGCTGTGGCTTGTTGGTGCGAGGTGTTGGGGGTTGAAGGCAGTTTTGTAACTTTTCAATGGACGTATAGGTTTGAGGAAACTGCGCGCGAACTTACATCGCGATCCACCATCAGGTTTCGCCCCCGCGATGAGATTGAAACCAGTCTGCGAAAAGCGGGCTATGTGGTTGAAACGGTGACAGAGGCACCTGATCGACCGGGCAAGGAAATGGTGTTTGTTGCCGCTATTGCCTAAGCACCAAGCTTGAGGGTGCCGGATTAATCTTTGGGCTTGCGCCTTTTCAAGGGTTGATCACCGCGATTGGGTTTGCTGCGCCCTGCGCCACCGCGCGCCGGTTTTTCGGCAACACTGGCACGACCGAATTTTTTGCCGGGCTTATAGGGGCCGGATTTTTTCTTATCGTCTTTCTTGAACCCGGGCTTTTTGAAGTCGGACTTTTTGCGGTTTGGCTTATCGGCAGAGTCGGCCTTTTTGTAAGGTGTCCGCTCTGGCTTGCCAGATTGGGCTGGCCTGTCTGACCGGGATTGGCGCGGCGCATCATCACGGTCGTCCCGCTTTTTGTAAGGTTTGCGTTCGCCCTCAAACTTTTTGGCGTCGCGTTTGGCTGGCCGATCTTGCCTGTGGCCGCGATCATCCGCGCGGCGATCACGGGGCTTGTCGTCGCGTTCTCTTTTAGGTTCTGATTTGAAATCGCCGCGGCCCTCACGCGGTTTGATATAGATCGATTTTTCCAACATGCCGCCGGGGCCTGCATTTTGCATCAGCGCATCAACGCAGTTGGACGAAATCTCAACATGCGTTTCAGAAGGGCCGATCTTGATGCTGCCAATGTCTGATTTTGACAGGCCGCCCGCTTTGCACAACATGGGCACCAGCCAGCGTGGTTCTGCATTTTGGCGACGCCCGACAGACAGCACAAACCATTCGCCGTTTTCCATGCGTGGTGCCCGTTCCCGCGGTGGGCGATCACGGCCCCGGTCACTGCGGTCGCCCCGGTCGCCCCGGTCGCGACGATCACCCCGCGCAGGCGGGGCCTGCGATGACACATCATCAATTTCTTCCGGGGCCGAAAGTTTGTCGGCGTTGGCGCGCAGCAACATGGTTGCCACATGCTCCGGTCCGAATTGTTCCAGCATCTTTTGCGCGCTTGCCAACTCCGCCTCGGTTGGTTTGTCTGCTGTTTCAAGTTCCGCAATGAAACGTTCTTCGTCCCGCGCGGTAATGTCTTCGGCGGAAGGGGCGTTTTGCCATTCGGCCTCGATCTTTGCATATTTCAGCAAGCGGGCGGCCTTGTTGCGTGCGGCGCCCGGCACGATCAAGGCACTGATGCCCTTGCGGCCTGCGCGCCCGGTACGGCCTGAACGATGTAACAATGTTTCGGGGTTGTTGGGCAAATCGGCGTGGATCACCAGATCAAGATTGGGCAGATCAATGCCGCGGGCTGCCACATCGGTGGCGATGCAAATTTTGGCGCGGCCATCCCGCAAGGCTTGCATGGCGTGGTTGCGCTCACTTTGACTCAGCTCGCCCGACATGGCGACAACCGCAAATCCGCGATTGGTAAAGCGGCTGACGAGGTGGTTTACCTCTGCCCGGGTGGAACAGAACACTAGAGTAGTTTCAGGGCTGTGGTAGCGCAGCAGATTCACAATGGCGTTTTCGCGATCTTTCGGGGCCACGGTGATGGCCTGATAGGCGATATCGCGATGCTGTTCTTCTTTATTGATCGTTGTGAGGCGCACCGCGTCGCGCTGAAACTTTTGCGCCAGCCGCGCGATGGAGGCGGGAACAGTCGCCGAAAACAGAAGAGTACGGCGGCTTTCGGGCGCGGTGCCCAGAATAAATTCCAGATCATCGCGAAAGCCAAGGTCCAGCATTTCATCGGCTTCGTCCAACACGGTGACGCGCAAGCCGGAAAGATCAAGGGCGCCGCGTTCAATGTGATCGCGCAAGCGCCCCGGCGTGCCGACAACAAAATGCGCGCCGCGTTCCAAGGCCCGTCGTTCAGCGCGCGGGTCCATGCCGCCAACGCAAGGGGTGATGACCGCATCGGTTAATTGGTAAAGCCATGTCAGTTCGCGTTCGACCTGCAAGGCCAGTTCGCGCGTGGGGGCGATAACCAGCGCCAGCGGCGCGCCGGCGCGGCCAGCCTTGTGATCCTCGTCCAATACTGTGGGCGCAATCGCCATGCCGAATGCCAATGTTTTGCCGGAGCCGGTTTGTGCCGATACCAGCATATCTGCTTGGATAAGATCAGGATCAATCACCGCGCTTTGGACGGCGGTGAGTTTGTCATAACCGCGATTGGTCATGGCCTGCAGGAGCGGGGGGCTTACGCCTTCGAGTGCGGTTGTCATACTTGGTTCCGAATGCAGCCGTTGCGGGGATTAAGGGATCGACACAACTGGCTACAATAAATGGCGTCGAAATTTGGCGCAGTGTGGGCGTTTAGGGGCAATGGTCGCAATGCGGGGTGTTGCCACAGAGATTTGGCCGGGTAGGGTGTGTTGACACATTAGTTACCCATGGTAACATATACAATGACTACCGAGGAATTATTATGACAAAATCATATGAGCCCGCCCGCCTGATTGCGCGCCCGGTTGAATTCGACTGGTCGGATTTGCCGTTTTACTGGGTGCCGGATGAGCCTTTTGCGTCTCACGCCTTCAACATGAACCACTTGTTATTGCCTGCGGGAGAGCAATGGTTTTGCCGGGTGTTTCAAGAAGCGATGCCCTTTGTGGTCGATCCGGTGTTGAGGCGGGACATGGCGTTGTTTTTAAAGCAGGAAGCCAATCATGCTCGCGCCCATAATGAAGTTGTCGCCTACTACCAAACACAAGGCATTGATGTTGCACCTGTGATCAACTGGATTGAAGATTGGTGGCGCAAAAACCTTGGTCCCAGGTTTTTGGGGCGTGAGCTGAAATCCGGCTGGGCGAAACGCCAATGGCTGTTGTATCGGCTGGGGGTGGTGGCCGCGATTGAACATTTTACCTGTGTGTTGGGTAAATGGATGCTGGAGACAGATGGTTTTGACAAGGCGAAGGCGCATCCTGTCATGGCAGATTTGTTGCGCTGGCATGGGGCCGAGGAAATAGAGCATAGATCGGTTGCGCATAATGTGTTGCGCCATTTGGGCGGCGGTTCGCTTGTCGGGCGCTATGTGCATATGGGCTCGGCGCTTGTGTTTATGGGTAAACATATGACCTACGCGACCAAATTTATGCTGGATCAGGACGAGTTGTTTCAGCCAAGCTCGATCCGGCGGGAGATCAGCGAAGCGCAAGCAAAAAATTTGCTTCCGAAGGCTGGATTGATGCTGCGTGCCATAGGCAGGTTTCTGAAACCCGGCTATCATCCCGATCATGAAGCCACGCTGGCGCAAGCGGACCGCTATTTGGTGCGCTCACCAGCGGTCGTGGCGGGGCAAGGCGAGGGGTAGTATGGGGCATTCTGCAGCGCGTAAAACAGGATTGGGGGAAGCGCGACGTAAGCGATTACCAAAGGAAGAGCGGGAAAAGCAAATTCTGCATAAAGCGGTGGAGATGTTTGCTGCCCAAGGCTTTGACGGTGTGTCGATGAACGATATTGCCGAGGCTTGTGGGGTGACGAAACCGATCCTGTATTCACATTTCGGTTCTAAGGAGGGTTTGTTCGCTGCTGCCATGCAAGAAGTGGCGCGTGATTTGGCCAGTGCGTTGGTAGAAGTGTTGCACGAGCCGGACCCCGCCAATCGCCTTAAGCAAGTTGCCAATGCCTGTCTGGATGAAATGGCACGTGTTCATGGGCAGGTGCCTGCACTTCAAGGCGCTGTTGGCGGCGCCAATTATGGTAGTTTGATTGTGCAGCAGCTTGATCACTACCGTGATGAAATCGTAGGCGCGATGCTGGAGGCGTTATTGATGATGCGCCCTAAACATTTGAGTGATAACTGCGCCCAGCCCATTGCTGAATATTATGCGCATTTGCTGCATGGGGCGGCGTTGGAAACCGGCTTGTGGTGGGCGGAAACGCAGGCGCTTTCGCTAACGCAAATCAAAGACAAAGCGGCTCGATACATCGACGCCGTGATTATATTGGTGGAGCAGGACATGGCGGCCGCGGAAAAAGAGGATCAAGCCTGATGAACAAATTGATCGGCCCAATCACTGCGCTTGCCTTGCTGGGCATCGCGCCTTCGGTTGCCGCGCAGCAGGGAGCGCCTGCCCAACCGGCAGCGCAGCGCGGCTCATTGGATGAAATTGTCGTCAGCGCCTCACGTCGCGATGAGCGCTTGCAGGATGTGCCGATTGCCATCACCGCCTTGGGGCAGGAAGAGCTGGACCGTCGGGAAATTACTGGTGTGGCGGATTTGCAAAGCCAAACGCCGGGGCTGGTTTATGCGCATGTTACGGGTATGGCACAGATCACGATGCGCGGCGTGGGAACGGATCTTTATTCAGTCGCGGCAGAACCGGGCGTCGCCATCTACATGGACGACATGTATATCGCGCGCACCTTTATGTCTCATGCAGCAATGGTAGAGCTTGAGCGGGTGGAAATTCTGCGTGGTCCGCAGGGCACTTTATATGGCCGCAATACCTCTGGCGGCGCGATCAAATTTATCACCAAGCAACCAAGTGCGGAGTTTGAGGCGGAGGGCGCGGTTCAATATGGCGGCTATGACCAATTTCAAGGCCGCGCGTCCCTGACAGGGCCAATCTTTTCCGATCGGCTGCGTGCCCGGCTTTCCATCTTTGCCGAAGATCGCGAAGGCTGGACCAAAAATCTGGCCGGGGGCGATGATCTGGAGGCGCATCGCGCGCTTTCTGGTCGGTTGGCTGTTGTGGGTGATGTGACAGACAACATCAATATTGGTCTCACTTTGGAACGGCAGGAACAGGTCGATACCGGCCCCACCTTGCATGGCCTGACCCCGGTGATTGGCACGGCGTTATCTGATTCAGCAGCGTTACCTCTGCTTGCGCCGTTTGATGTAACAATCGCGCAATTGGAAGCCAATTTGGGTTTTGCTTTGGAGCCAATTTTTGACGCATTGGTCGATCAGGCGGGCGGTGGTTATTCACCTGAAGGGCATGAAATCTACAACGACTTTCCCCCTTATGCAGAGCTGGAGACGACAGGGATCACCGGTACATTGGGGTGGGATTTAGGGTTTGCCAATTTCAAAGCCATTGGCGGCTATAGAGATAATGAGCGGGATTTGAGCTATGATACCGATGGATCGGACCTGCCCTTGCTGCGTTTCAACCCTTATTACCAGCAAGGCCGTCAGTATAGCCTTGAGCTGCAATTGATGGGGCCGGGCGAGAACAGGCTAAATTGAATTGCGGGCCTT